>DATCRK010000001.1:0-6297 GCA_036569005.1 Rhizomicrobium sp.
GGCATGATCTATCTGAACGGCAAACCCGCCTACAAGCTGATCAACGACAAGCTGGTCGACCACGTCGTCGAGCTTTGCGAAAAGAAGGCTGAAGAGATCGAAGCTGCCCGCGGCAAGAAACTCGAACCGGCATTGTAGCAATCCTTATGCCTTGTCATCCCGGCCAAGCGATGCGAAAGCATCGCGCCGAGCCGGGACCCATTGTGGTGCGGCAAAATGGGTCCCGGGTCTGCGCGGCTGACGACGCTTGCCCCGGGATGACAGGTTTTAAGGAATGATTCCCGAGAACAAACTCGCGCGCCTGTCCGATCGCTTTCAAGCGATTGAGGCGGAGCTTGCCTCGGGCACGGCGGGCTCGGCCTTCGTGAAGCTCTCCAAGGAGCATGCCGAGCTCGCGCCGGTGATCGCAGTGGTGGACCAGTACCGCTCGACCGCGAAGCAGCTGGCCGATGCGGAAGCGCTCATCTCCGATCCCGCGACGGATTCCGAAATGCGCGCGATGGCGGAAGAAGAGCGTGCGGACCTCAAGGAACGCTTCGGCAAGATCGAGCACGATCTGCAGATCCAGCTTCTGCCGAAGGATGCCGCCGACAATTCCTCCGCCATTGTGGAAATCCGCGCCGGCACCGGCGGTGATGAAGCAGCACTGTTCGCGGCCGATCTTCTGGAGATGTACACGCGTTACGCCCAGCTTCAGGGCTGGAAGACCGAACTGATGGATCGCAGCGAAAGCGATCTGGGCGGCATCAAGGATGCAACGCTGGAAGTGGTCGGGCAGGGCGTCTACGCCAAGCTCAAATTCGAAAGCGGCGTGCATCGCGTGCAACGCGTTCCGGTGACGGAAGCCAGCGGCCGCATCCACACGTCCGCCGCCACGGTTGCGGTTCTGCCGGAAGCGGAAGACGTCGATGTGAACATCGACGAGAAGGACCTGCGCATCGACGTGTTCCGCGCTCAGGGCGCCGGCGGCCAGCACGTCAACAAGACAGAAAGCGCCGTGCGCATCACGCACATACCGACCGGCATCGCGGTCGCGCAGCAGACCGAGAAATCGCAGCATAAGAACAAGGCGCATGCGATGAAACTGCTGAAAGCCAAGCTCTATGAAATAGAGCGCGAGCGCGTCGAAGGCGCGCGCGCCGCCGAACGCAAGAGCCTGGTCGGCTCCGGCGACCGCAGCGAGCGCATCCGCACCTACAATTTCCCGCAAGGCCGCGTGACCGATCACCGGATCAACCTCACGCTCTACAAGCTCGACCGCATCATCACCGGCGACGATCTGGGCGACGTCATCGACGCGCTCGTCGCGCAGGACCAGGCCGACCGGCTCGCTGCGCTGGCGGACGAAGACGCAACGTGAGCGAGGTGTTGCGCGATGTCTCGCAGCGGCTTGCCGCTTCCGGCATCGACTCCGCCCGCACCGAAGCGCGCATGCTGATCGAATATGCAAAAGGCGATGATGCGAAGCTTGAAGAAGGCATCGCGCGCCGCCTTCGCCATGAGCCCATCGCGTACATCACGGGCCACAAGGAATTCTGGAGCCTGGATTTCGAAGTCGGCCCCGGTGTTCTCGTTCCAAGACCGGATACGGAGACGCTGGTGGAAGAAGCGCTGAAGGCGTTTCCGGACAAGACCTCGCCGCTCAACGTGCTGGATCTGGGCACCGGCAGCGGCGCCATCCTCATCGCGTTCCTGAGCGAGCGGCCCAATGCGCGCGGGCTTGGTGTCGAGCAATCGCAAGATGCGATGATCTGGGCGCGCCGGAACATTGCGCGTCACAAAATACAGGATCGCGTCACACTCCAGGGCGATGACTGGCTGATGCTCGCGGAAGGCACGTTCGACGTCATCTTCTCCAATCCGCCCTACATTGAATCGGATGTGATCCCCGCGCTCGATCCCGACGTGAAGGACTACGAACCGCTCGCGGCGCTCGATGGCGGGCGGGACGGTCTGGATGCCTATCGCGCCATCGCGCCGATTATCGCGCAGCGCCTTGCAACCGGCGGACGTGCTTTCCTGGAGATCGGGCAGGGGCAGGAACAAAAGGTTCCTATGATCCTCAAAGCGTCCGGTCTTGAAACATTGCGGGTTGCTCACGACCTAGCGGGTATCCCCCGTTGCGTGATTGCCGCACCGGCGTGATTTTCGGGAAAAAAAGCCTTGGAAAGCCGGTCCCGACCCGCTAGGTTCGAGTCGGATTAGGGGAGTCAGGAACCCCGTGAGTTGCCCGGAGAAATCCGGTGGCAGCCAGACCGGCCTCGGGGGACGGTCGCGCCGAAGTGGCGCCGGTTCCTGCAAAAGCGGACGAGAAAAGTTCTCGCGGATTTATGCGGCAACCACACATGCCTGAAGTGGCATGACGGATTTTTTGGCGAAGCGGCGCGCGGTGAACGCGGCTGCAGGAAAACGATGATCACCACATCAGAAGAAGAGGGGCACCAGTGAAACGCTCTCGTGGACGCGGCCGCAGGCCACAACACAACAATCAGGGTGGCGGAGGCGGCGGTGGCGGCGGCAACTACAACAACCCGAACCGCTCTTACGATTCCAACGGACCGGAAGTGAAGATCCGCGGCAACGCGTCGACGGTCTATGAGAAATATCTGCAGCTCGCGCGCGACGCCAACTCCAGCGGCGACCGCGTGATGGCGGAGAACTATCTGCAGCACGCCGAGCACTACTACCGCATCCTCGCGGCGCAGCAGGCGCAGATGCAGCAGTACCAGCAGCAACAACAGGCGCAGCAGCAGCAGAATGGTGGCGGCCAGCCGAACGGAAATAACGCAAACGGCAACGGCCAGTATCGCGGCCCGAACGGCAATGGCGATCAACCCTATCCGCAGGGTGCGCAACAGCCGGGCGGCCCGAGCTTCTCGCTCGCCGAGGGCGCCAACGAAGAAGACGGCGAAGAGGAAGCTGCCGAATAGTTTTCGCCTCGATTGATTTTCCACCGCGCGGAGGTCATTCTCCGCGCGGTTTTCTTTTGTCTCCAGCGCGGGTCCTCCGCAGAACTGGTTGTGCCATGAAGAGCGCTCTCATCGCTTAGGTCTTCGTCTTCTTCCTGAAGACGGTTGAACCACGCGTGTCCGCCACCTGCGGTCATGCCCGGCACTTCTCTTTTCACTGGGGTTTTCTCTTGCGGAAATTTCTTCCGTCCGGCGCGCTGTGGGCGCATGCCGGATTCCTGCGGCTGTGGGCCGCGCAAGCCGTTTCGGCGTTCGGTTCGCGCATCGCGCGCGAAGGCTTCGCCATGACGGCGATTTTGACCATTCATGCCGCGCCGGCCGAACTCGGCGTGCTGACCGCGCTCGCGCGTGGGCCCGGCGCCGTCGTCGGTCTCGTCGCGGGCGGCATCGTGGACCGCTCGCGGCGCAGGCATGTGATGATCTTCTCCGATCTGGTGCGCGTGGCGCTGATCCTCACCGTGCCTTTCGCGGCGTGGACGCATCTGCTGACGATAGCGCAGCTCTATGTTTGCGCGGCGCTGGTGGGCGGGGCGAGTGTGCTGTTTGAGATCGCGGACCATGCCTTCCTGCCATCGCTGATCGAGCGCGACCTGCTGCTGGACGGAAACGCAAAGCTCGGCACGACGGATGCGGTGGCGGAGATCGCAGGTCCCGCGATGGCCGGAACGCTGTTCCAGCTTTTCACCGCGCCCATCGCGATGCTGGGCACGGCGATCACCTATCTCATCTCGGCGCTGTTCCTCTTCACGGTGCCGGTGCGCGAATTGCCGCCAGAGAAACCGGTACGGAAGCCGTGCTGGTATCGGGATGTCGCGGATGGCTTCAATGCGATAACGGCAGCGCCGCTGGTGCGGCCGTTGCTGGGAATGGGAATTGTCTTTCCATTTTTCGGATCGTTCTTCGGGCCGCTCTATCTTCTTTACGGCCTGAAGGTGATCGGGCTTTCACCCGCACTCATGGGCCTGAACATCGCGTGCGGCGGCGTCGGTGCTTTGTTCGGCGCGAGCCTTTCCAACGCGCTCGCACGCCGTATCGGCATCGGCCCGACGATATGGGGTTGCTGTTTCGCCTATACGGCGGCTTTGTTGCTTGTGCCGCTCGCGCACGGGCCACTGTGGTTCGGAACCGCCATGCTGATGATCGCGCAACTGGGCGGTGACGGATTTGCGGTCGCCTTCATGATTCCGTCGACAAGCTTGCGGCAGGCGGTATTGCCATCCGCACTGCTCGGACGCGTCGCCGCGTTTTTCCATGCCGTGAACGGCGCCATGACGGTGCTGGGCGCGTTGCTGGCCGGGCTACTGGGCGAGTGGCTCGGCATCCGGGAGACGCTGTTCATCGCCGTCGCGGGCATGGCCATCGCACCGCTGTTCGTGCTGTTCTCTCCCGTGCGAACGCTGGACCGCATTCCGGAGGCATGACATCCGGCGCGATCAGGGAGGTATCCATGATGGAATCCCAGCCGCTTATTGCCGTGCGCGATGTACGCGCGAGCAGCAAATGGTACGGAACGCTTCTCGGCGCGGACTCGCTGCCGGACCATCCGCACCGCGATGTCTATGATCGGATCACGGTGGAAGGCCGCATCGTCCTTCAGCTTCATGCTTGGGATGAGGAGGATCACCCCAACCTCATGAATCGCGACGCCGCGCCCGTGGCGCACGGCGTTGTGCTTTGGTTTCAGGTGAACGATTTCGACGCAGCAGTGGCGCGCGCCCGCGCGTTGAAGGCAGCGTTCGTCGAGGAACCGTTCGTTAATCCGGCACCGCAGCACCGGGAGATGTGGCTCCGCGACCCGGACGGGTTCGTGGTCGTGATCGCCAGTCCGGACGGCGAGGCCGTCTCCTGAACCCTCGGGAACCGGCGGTCTTCCTGCCTTTATGGCCTTGAAGAGTACGGACCGGGAACCCAGATATACCTCAAGAAACCGCGCCCATCCGGGGCGGTATTCTAATCTATGGAAGACTCACGGCCGCTCGCCCGTCAGGGGAGGACCGGAGGGCTTGAGAGGACAGAATGGACATACAGAAATTCACGGAGCGCGCGCAGGGCTTCATCCAATCCGCGCAGTCGCTCGCTTTGCGTTCCAACCACCAGCAATTCCTGCCGCAGCATCTTCTGAAGGTGCTTCTGGACGATGAAGAAGGCCTGGCCGCGCGGCTCATCCAGTCCGCGGGCGGCAATGCTGCGCAGGTGCGCACGCAGAACGACATGGCGCTGGCAAAGGTGCCGCGCGTCGAGGGTGGAAACGGGCAGGTGTATCTCGCGCCGGAAACCGCACGCCTGCTCGACAATGCGGAAGTGATCGCCAAGAAAGCCGGCGACAGCTTCGTCACCGCCGAATATCTGCTGCTCGCGCTCACCATGGCGACGGGCACCGATGTCGCGCGCATCCTGAAGGACGCGGGCGTCACGGCGCAAAATCTCAACAAGGCGATCGCCGATCTGCGCCAGGGCCGCACCGCCGACAGCGCCACGGCGGAGAACGCCTATGACGCGCTGAAGAAATATGCCCGCGATCTCACCGAGGTTGCGCGTTCCGGCAAGCTCGACCCGGTCATCGGCCGCGATGAGGAGATCCGCCGCACCATTCAGGTTCTCGCGCGCCGCACCAAGAACAATCCCGTCCTCATCGGCGAGCCCGGCGTGGGCAAGACCGCGATTGCGGAAGGCCTGGCGCTGCGCATCGTCAATGGCGATGTGCCCGAAAGCCTGCGTGACAAGAAGCTGATGGCGCTCGACATGGGCGCCTTGATCGCCGGCGCGAAATTCCGAGGCGAGTTCGAGGAACGCCTGAAGGCTGTCCTCAACGAAATCACGGCGGCGCAGGGCAAGATCGTTTTGTTCATTGACGAACTGCATGTGCTGGTCGGCGCAGGCAAGGCGGAAGGCGCGATGGATGCGTCCAACTTGCTCAAGCCCGCCCTGGCGCGCGGCGAACTGCATTGCGTCGGCGCGACCACGCTCGACGAGTACCGCAAATATATCGAGAAGGACGCAGCGCTGGCGCGGCGTTTCCAGCCGGTGTTTGTCACCGAGCCGACGGTGGAAGACACCATCTCGATCCTGCGCGGCCTCAAGGAGAAATACGAAGTCCATCATGGCGTGCGCATCACCGATGCGGCCATCGTAGCGGCGGCGACGCTCTCCAACCGCTACATCACCGACCGTTTCCTGCCGGATAAAGCCATCGATTTGATCGATGAAGCCGCAGCGCGCCTGCGCATGGAAGTCGATAGCAAGCCTGAGGAAATTGATGAGCTTGATCGCAAGATTATTCAGCTCAAGATCGAACGTGAAGCGCTGAAGAAGGAAGATGATGCCGGGG
>DATCRK010000002.1:0-25122 GCA_036569005.1 Rhizomicrobium sp.
GGGCCAAGCAAGCCGCTTGAGTGCGAATCCGAAAACAAAAACCCCGCCACGGGACACCCGGGCGAGGTTTTCCAATTTCGCAAACGAAAAGCAGATTACTTGATCTTGCCTTCGTTGAATTCGACGTGTTTGCGCAGGACCGGATCGTATTTCCGGACCTTGAACTTCTCGGTCATGGTGCGGGTATTCTTCTTCGTGACGTAGAAGAAGCCGGTGCTGCCGCCGCTGTTGAGACGGATTTTCGCGGTGGTGGGCTTCGCCATAACGGGTTCCTTGAATCTGTGCGCCGAAGGGCCGGTAACCTAGCCATCGGTGCGCCCAAGTCAAGCCGGCTCCGGAGCCAAAAAGCCCATATTTTTCAATGTCCTCCGGGCCCGGGCCTGCACTGTGACCGGAAAATTCCAAGTTTAGGTACTCATCCGTACTTTTCTTAAACCGCTTTGCCCTACAAGAAAGCGTCGCTATCCGAGTGAATCGCCGTGGGGGCCAAATCGAATTTTGCATTGCTGAAAGACTTCGCGCAGGAGACCTCCAGCGACAAGCGCCGGGACCTGTTGCGCCAAGCGACGGACGTTTTCCTCGCCGAGGGCGGGGCGCTATCCTCAGATGAAATGTCGATGCTCGACGACGTGGTGCAGAGCGTCGCCTCTGACCTCTCCGCGCAGGTGCGAGCTGAGCTTTCGCGCAAGATCTCCGCCGCGCCTATCCCTTTTACCCGCACGGCTCGCAAGCTTGCGATGGACGACATCGAGATCGCGCGGCCGGTCCTCGAACATTCGCGCGCGCTTACCCAGAGCGACCTCCTCGAAGTCATCGCTCAAAAATCATCCGACCACATGATGGCGGTCACCCGCCGCGACGACATCGGCGAGACGGTGTCAAATGCCTTGGTGGAACGGGGTGAGGATCGCGTGGTGGCGTCCCTACTGGAGAACCGCACTGCGAGGATCAGCGACGAAACCTATGAGCGCGTGGCCGAACGGGCGGAGACCAGCACTGTTCTGCAGGCACCTTTTGTGCGCCGGGAGAACGTGCCGCTGCACCTTCTGAACGACGTTTATCTCAAGGTGGAAGCCAGCTTGCGCCGGGAGATTCTGAGCAAATATGAGGGTGTTCTACCGTCTGAACTCGAAGCCGCATTCGAGCGCAGTCGCAATCGCGTGTCCAAGGCCTATGGCGCTTTGCCAGCCGATTTCGATGCCGCGCGGCGCGAAGTCGAGAGCATGGCTCATCACGGCACGTTGTTGCCCCCGGCGCTGGTTTCGCTGCTGCGTCAAGGTGCGGCGAAGCGCACGGTGTTTATATGCGCGTTCGCCAAGCTGGCGGAAGTGAGTTATGAGCAAGTGGACAAGTTGATGGCGACCACCGATCTCGATGCGATGGCGATGCTCTGCCGAGCTGCCGGATTTGATCGGGCGATTTTCGTCACTTTGGCCATGCTCATTATTGGCAAGGATGCCCCGATGGGCCGAGTGAAGGAGTTCGGTGAGCTCTACAACAGCGTGCCGCTTGAGGCCGCGCAGCGTGCGATCCGTTTCTGGAAAGTGCGCACTAGACTTCAGGACGCCTAAAGGAACTCGATCTGTGATTTTCCGCGCTGGAAGCGGAAGAACGGCACCGGCCGCGAACCGTCCGTCCTATCGCCGAGCCGCGCTTCCACTTCATCCAGCACCGCACGCGTGACGGAAGGCAGGTCCAGCGCACGGGCTTCCGTGAAGGTCAGCCACGCCGGAGTGAGAAGCTCTTCGTTCTCGCGTGCATCTAATGTGTGTGCAATCACATCCGCATCTGCCATGAAGAAGCGCGCATCGAAGCGGCGCGTACGGTTGGGCGGGGTAATCGCACGGGCGATGAATTCCAGCGCATCGAGGCGCGGCGCAATACCGTGCTCGAAGAATTTTCGCCACGCCGGGGCGCGCGTACGCGGCAGCTTCTCCGCCCGTTCGCCGACCAGAATCCCCGCTTCTTCGAAGGTCTCACGGATGGCGGCGAGGGCGAACCCGCGCGCGCGTTGCGCATTGGCGCCCTTTGTCAACCGCGCGGCGACATGCGGGCGTAATTCGCCGCCGAGGAGAACGCGCTGGTCGCCCGGATCGACGCGCCCGCCAGGGAACACATATTTGTTCGCCATGAAAGCCATGTTGCCATGGCGTTGACCCATCAAGATGCGTGGGCCGTTCTTCTCGCGCTTTACCAGAACCAGTGTTGCCGCATCCTTGGGACGGAGGCGATTCTTCACAACGACTTCGTCTTTGTCGAAGGCAGCGGGTGGGGTGGGCATGAGGTGTCTTAGCGGCGCTTGCGCGTTTTCCGCAAGTTGAACTTCGGCCTGTTGCCGGAACTCCGCTTGGGCGCTGCGTTAGCTTCGGCGAGTTCGAAGCGCAGTCCGCCGGTGAGCGGTGCGGCTTCTTCCAGACGCACGGTGAGTCGGTCGCCGAGCTTGTAGGTGGTGCCGCTGCGGTCGCCGACGAGCGCATGCTGGCGTTCGTCATGGCGGAAATATTCGAATCCCAGGCTGCGCGCCGGGATAAGGCCTTCCGCGCCGCTCTCGGGAATGCGCACGAACAGGCCGAAGCGCGTGACACCGGTGATGCGAACTTCGAAGGTCGCACCAACGCGATCTTCCATATAGGCGGCAACGTAGCGGTCCGTACTGTCGCGCTCGGCCGCCATGGCGCGGCGCTCAGTGGTGGAGATGTGCTCCGAGATTTCGTGAAGGCGATTACCTTCTTTGTCGGTCAAGCCGCCGTCGCCGAGCTTGAGCGCCCGGATCAACGCGCGATGCACGACGAGGTCGGCATAGCGGCGGATGGGCGAGGTGAAATGCGCATAGTGCGACAGGTGCAGGCCGAAATGGCCGACATTGTCCGGCGAATAGACCGCCTGTGACTGCGTGCGCAGCACCACATCGTTCATCACCTCCGCGTTCGGGCCGTCCTTGGCCTGCGCGAGGATGCGGTTGAAAATGCCGGGCTGCACTACCTGGCCCTTGGCGAATTTGATGCCGATGGTGCGCAGGTAGTCGGAGAACGAGAACAGTTTTTCTTTTGAAGGTTGTTCGTGGATGCGGAAGATCAGCGGCTCGCGCGCTTTCTCCAGTGTTTCGGCCGCGCAGACATTGGCCATCACCATCATCTCCTCGATGAGCCGCATGGATTCCAGCCGCTCGCGAAAGGCAATGGATTCGATCTTGCCGTCCGCGCCGATCTTGATGCGGCGCTCCGGGAGGTCGAGATTCAATGGATCGCGCTTGTCGCGTGCTTTCGCCATCGCCCGATACGCGTTCCACAGAGGCGCCAGCACATTGCGCGCGAGCTCGGATTTGTCGCGGCCGTTGAAGGCGTCCTGTGCCTGCTTGTAGGTGAGGCTAGCGGCGGAGCGCATGATACCGCGCACGAATTCATGCCGCTTCTTGTTGCCGTTCCTGTCGAAGATCATGCGGACGGCCAGACAGGGGCGGTCCACATTGTCCATCAGCGAGCAGAGATCTGCGGAGAGCCGTTCCGGCAGCATCGGTACGACGCGATCGGGGAAGTAAGCGGAGTTGCCGCGCTTGTAGGCCTCGCGGTCCAGTGCCGATCCCGGCGTCACATAATGCGCGACATCGGCGATAGCAACGATGACGACGTGGCCGTCTTCGTTGGACGGATGATCGTCCGGCCCGGCCCATACAGCGTCGTCGTGGTCGCGCGCGTCTTCCGGGTCGATAGTCACAAGCGGGTAGTTGCGCAGATCCGTGCGGCCGCGCGGATCGACGGGCGTGGCGCGTTCGGCTTCGTCCAGGACCTCTTTGGGAAATTCCGTGGGGATGCCGTGGGCATGGATGGCGATGAGGCTGATGGATTTGGGCTGGTTCATGTCGCCCAGCCGGTCGATCACACGGGCGCGCAAGGTGCCGGAGGCGCGGCCCGAGAGCGGCTCGCATAACACAAGCTCATTCGGCCTGGCGCCGTGCGCGTCGCGGGTGTCGACGATGAATTCATGCCGGGTTTTGCGATCCACTGGCACGATACGGCCGCCGCGCTCGCCTTCGCGATAGACGCCCAGCACCTTGTGCACGCTGGCGCCCAGCCGCTTGATGATCGTGGCTTCATAACCGCCACGGACCTCGGTGAGGCGCGCGAGAATGCGTTCGCCCGCGCCAAGCGCGCCGCCGAGCTCATCGCCCTTGCCGGGAATGACAATGATATTTGGCGGCTCTTTTTCGCTTTCCCAGCGCGCGGGTCGCGCGAGCAATTCGCCATCCGGGTCCTGCCCGGTGATTTCGAGGACGGTCACTTCCGGCAACGCGCCGGGCTTATCAAAGGTACGGTGAGGGCCGCGCTTCAGCGCCCCCTCGGATTCGAGGTCTTTCAATATCTTCTTCAAATGAATGCGCGCATTGCCTTTCACGCCGAGAGCGTGGGCGATGTCGCGTTTGGTGGAATGGGGATTTTGGGCGAGGACTTCGAGAACGCGCGCTTTGTCGAGCGGGATTTCAGTTCGGCTGCGATGCTTTTTCGTCTTCAAACTCAGCCTTCGACTTCTTCCGGTTCGCCCTTCGCAGGCGTCTTCTTCGCCTTCGCTTTCGGCTTGGCCTTTGCCTTTGCGGGCTTGGCTTTCGCTTCGGCGGCCGGTTTCTCGGCCTTCGACTTCTTGGGTGCCGCCGCTTTTTTGGGCGCCGCCTTCTTCTTTTTCTTGCCGCCACCTTTGGCTTCGCGCTCGGCGATCAGCGCCTGTGCCTGTTCCAGCGTGACGGCGTTCGGGTCCTGATCCTTCGGGATCGTGGCGTTGGTGGCGCCGTCGGTGACGTAGGGACCGTAACGGCCCTTCATCACCTTGATGGTGCTTTCGCCATCGGCGGACTTGCCGAGTTCCTTCAGCGCTTCCGGCGCGCCGCGCGGACGCGCCTTGGCTTTCTTCTCCGCAAGCAACGTCACCGCGCGGTTGATGCCGAGCGTGAACACTTCGTCCGGATTTTCCAGCGAGGCATAGGAGCCGTTGTGCGCAACGTAAGGCCCGAAGCGGCCGAAATTCGTGGTGATCGGCAGTCCGTCTTCGGGATGCATCCCGATCTCGCGCGGCAAGGCGAGCAGCTTCAGCGCCAACTCGATATTCACATCGGCGACGTCCGTGCCTTTGGGGATGCCGGCGCGCTTGGCTTCATTGCCTTCGCCGAGCTGGATGTAAGGCCCGAAGCGGCCGCTCTTCAGTTCGATGTTGAGGCCCGTCTCCGGATCCTGACCGAGCACGCGCGGCTGTTGCGCGGCGGCTTCTTCGGCGGTCTGACCGAGGCGGCGCGTGTAGCGGCATTCCGGATAGTTCGAGCAGCCCACGAACGCGCCGAAGCGGCCCAACTTCAGGCTTAGGTCGCCGGTGCCGCAGGTGGGGCATTTGTGCGGATCGCTGCCGTCCGCATTCGCCGGGAAAATGTGCGGACCCATCACGTCGTTGAGCAGGTCGATGACATGGGTGATGCGCAGGTCTTTCGTCTCGCCGATGGCGGCGGAGAAATCGCGCCAGAAGTCTGTCAGCAGCTTCTTCCAGTCGAGCTTGCCGTCGGAGACTTCATCCAGCTTCTCTTCCAGATCGGCGGTGAAACCATACTCCACGTAACGCTTGAAGTAGTTGATCAGGAAGGTGGTGACGATACGGCCCTTGTCGTCCGGGATGAACCGGTTGCGGTCCATCTTCACATAGCCGCGGTCGCGCAGCGTGGAGAGGATCGACGCATAGGTAGAGGGACGGCCGATGCCCAGCTCTTCCAGCTTGCGCACGAGGCTGGCTTCGGAATAGCGCGGCGGCGGCTCGGTGAAATGCTGTTCCGGCTTCACCTGCTCGATGACGGTATTCTCGCCGACGGCGACTTTCGGCAAGCGCGCGCCGTCTTCGTCGTCACCGGCATCGTCCTTGCCTTCCTGATAGACGGTGAGGAAGCCGTCGAACAGCGTGACGGAGCCCGTCGCGCGCAGGGTGATGTTCTTGTCGGCGGAGACGACATCGACCGTGGTGCGCTCCAGTTCGGCGCTTTCCATCTGACTAGCGATGGCGCGTTTCCAGATCAGATCGTAGAGCTTGCGCTGGTCCTCATCGAGATAGCGGGCGACGTTCTCCGGCGTACGGTTGAAGCTGGTCGGGCGGATGGCTTCGTGTGCTTCCTGCGCGTTCTTGGCCTTGGAGGTATAGGCGCGCGGAACCTGCGGCACATATTTGGCGCCATACTTCTCGCCGATGACATGGCGGGACTCGGCAATGCCTTCGCCGGCCATCGTCAGGCCGTCGGTACGCATATAGGTGATGAGACCGACCTGGTCGCCGCCGATGTCCACGCCTTCGTAGAGGCCTTGCGCGATGCGCATGGTGTGCTTGGCATTGAAACCGAGCTTGCGCGAGGCTTCCATCTGCAACGTCGAGGTGATGAAGGGCGGCGAGGGGTGCCGCTTAACAGGCTTGCTCTCGACCGAGCCGATGGCGAATTTCTGCGAATGGATCAGATCGACGGCGCGCTTGGCATCGGCTTCGTTGTTGATGCCGAGCTTGTCGACTTTCTTGCCGTCGAGATGCGTCAGATGCGTCGTGAAGCTGCCGGCCGGCGCGCGGACGTCCGCGTCAATGGACCAGTACTCCACCGGCTTGAACGCTTCGATCTCCTGCTCGCGTTCCACCACAAGGCGCAGCGCCACGGATTGCACGCGGCCAGCCGAGCGGGAGCCCGGCAGCTTGCGCCACAGGACCGGCGAGAGCGTGAAGCCCACCAGATAGTCCAGCGCGCGGCGGGCAAGATAGGCGTCCACCAGCTCTTCATTGATCTCGCGCGGATGGGCGATGGCTTCCTGCACGGCGGATTTGGTGATGGCGTTAAACGCAACGCGCTCGATCTTCAGGTCCTTGCGCAGCGCCTTCTTCTGCTTGAGCACCTCCAGCACATGCCAGGAGATGGCTTCGCCCTCGCGGTCCGGGTCGGTGGCGAGGATCAGCTTGTCGGCGTTCTTGACGGCGTCGACGATGTCCTTGATGCGCTTCTGGGCCTTGGTGTCCACTTCCCAGGTCATGGAGAAGTTGTCGTCCGGCTTCACGGACCCGTCCTTGGGGGGCAGGTCGCGGATATGGCCGAACGAGGCCAAGACCTTGTAGCCGGAGCCAAGGTACTTGTTGATCGACTTCACCTTGCCGGGGGACTCAACAACCAGGACGTTCATGCGGAGAGTGACTTTTCCTCAGCCAGCGCGGTGAGAGAACCGCACTGTGGTTACACATATATTAATGGCGCTTGCGCGATGGGGCGGGACACTGGCCGCAGGGTGGCGAGGGTGTCAACCGGGGTTGAGTGACAATATTCAACCAGTGATGGTTTCTTTTTGGAACAATTGGCTTTTACTAAACTTATAGTTGTGACTATTGCATGTCAGCAGTAGAGTTAATCGCGTCAACCGCCAGTGATTGGGTTTCATCATGGCCGAAACAATCCACAAGACGGCTTCCCAAGCCGCAGAAATGGGGCCGATCGCCCCCAATTCAAGCCAAACCGCGCAATACATCCGCGAACTCATTGAATCGCTTAGAAAAATGGCGACAGGCCAAAAGGAGGAAATGCTCGCGATCCTTCTGCAGGCGGCCTCCATGGAGGCCAACCGGATCGCTCGTCGAGATCGTTAGCCGAGCGAGACCTTGTTTCCGGAGTAACGGGTGAGTCGGCCCGCCAACTCCAGTTCGAGCAGGACTGTCAGGACCGCGCCCGTCGGCGCGCCGGTCTGGCGGATAAGTTCATCCACCTCCACCGGCGCGGGGCCAAGAAGTTCTAACACTTGCTTGCGGATGCGGTCGACGTCCGCATCCGCCACTTTCGCGTCACCGCCGCGCATTGTGGAATCCGGTTCGCGGAACGATCCGCCGAGGATCGGGCGGAGCACATTCAGAACATCGTTTGCCGTCTCCGTCAGGGTCGCGCCTTCGCGAATAAGGCGGTTGGTCCCTTTTGCGCGCGGATCCAGCGGCGAGCCCGGCACCGCGAAGATCTCGCGGTTCTGCTCCAGCGCGTAGGTCGCGGTGATGAGCGAGCCAGAACCTTCGGCAGCCTCCACGATCACCACGCCGCGTGACAGGCCTGCGATGATGCGGTTGCGGCGCGGGAAATGTCGCGCCTGGGGTGCCTGACCAGCAGGCATTTCCGAAACGATCACGCCTTCGGCGCGAATGCGCTCATAAAGCGCCTGGTTCTCCGGCGGATAGACGATGTCGATACCGCCGGCGACCACGGCGCAGGTGCCGGTGGCAAGTGAGCCTTCATGCGCTGCGGTGTCGATGCCGCGCGCGAGGCCGGACGCGATGACGAGATTGGCCTCGCCCAGTTCATTCGCGATGGTCTGTGCGAATTTTCGCCCCAAAGCGGAGGCATTGCGGGCCCCGACGATGGCGACCATATCGCGCTGAAGAAGCGAAACATGTCCCAGCACATTGATCAGGGGCGGCGGTGCCTCCAGCGCGGCGAGTCCTTGCGGAAACTCCGGCTCGATGGAGGCGATCATGCGTCCGCCGAGCTTGCTCAGGGCATCCAGTTCCTTGCGCGCGTCGTCATCGGACGGGATGCGCAGTTCGTTGCCGCCGCCGCGCCGCGCGAGGTGCGGGACGGCGGCGAGCACGTCGATGGGATTTGGATAACGTGCGATCAGGTTCGCGAATGTGACCGGCCCTACATTCTGGGTGCGCGCGAGTCTGAGCCAAGCGCGCCGCTCCGCATCGGACAGCGCGCGCGACACTACTTGCCCTTGCCGATGCGCGGTTCGGTGCCCGCCAGCAACCGCCGGATGTTGTCGCGATGCGCGATGAGAACAATCACGGCGATGATCAGCGTGGCGACCGCGAATTCCTGCTCGCCCCACAGGAACATGTAGAGCGGTGCGGCCACGCACGCGACCAGCGCGGACAGTGACGAGATGCGCGTGATAACGGCCACCACCAGCCATGTCGCGAACGAAGCCAGCGCCACGGGCCAATAAAGCGCCAGCAAGACGCCGAGCGATGTCGCGACGCCTTTACCGCCTTTGAATCCGATCCACACCGGAAACAGATGGCCGAGAACCGCACCGATCGCGGCTACGGCGGCAGCGTCATGGCCCCAGAAATGCCACGCGATCAGAACCGCTGCCGCGCCTTTGGCGGCGTCGAAAATCAAGGTTGCTGCTGCTGCCCCGTATTTGCCGGTGCGCAGCACGTTGGTTGCGCCGGTGGCGCCGGAGCCAACTGCGCGAATATCGCCCGCGCCGGACATGCGCGTGAAGATCAGGCCGAACGGGATTGAACCGAGCAGGTAACCGATGATGAGGCCGATCGCCAAGCCATCCCAATGCATGGAAAAGCCGATGTCAGACATCAGTGCTTCTTCTCCTTGGCACGATCGAAGACGCACTCGCCGCCGACGAAGGTCATGCGGGCGCGGCCCTGGAATTTGCGGCCTTCGAACGCGGTGTTGCGCGCGCGGCTGTGCAGCTTGTCCGCGTCCACAATGAAAGGCTCTTCCGGATCGAACAGCACCAGATCGGCCGGCGCGCCTTTCGCGAGCTTTCCACCGTCGAGGCCCAAAAGACCGGCAGGTGCAGCGGTCACGGTTCGGAGCACGTCGATCAGCGAGGCGTGGCCGTTGTGCACAATGGTCAGCGCGGCGGGCAGCAGCGTTTCCAACCCAACGGCGCCGAACGCGGCAGCAGCGAAGGGCAGGCGCTTGGTGTCGGCGGCTTGCGGATCGTGCGATGAGACAATCACATCGATATGACCCTCGGCCACCCCCTCCACCATCGCAGCACGATCGGCTTCGGAACGCAGCGGCGGCGAGACTTTGCGGAAGGTGAGGTAGGAGCCGACATCCAGCTCGTTCATCGTCAGATGATGGGCGGAGACTCCGCAGGTCACTGGAAGCCCGCGCGCCTTAGCGGCGATGATCGCGTCCAGCGAAGTGCGGCAGGAAATCTGTGAGACGTGATAGCGCGCGCCGGTCAGTTCGACGAGGCGAAGGTCACGTTCGACGATGATCGTTTCCGCTGCCGGCGGTGCGCCGGGGATGCCAAGTCGCGTGGCGAACTCGCCTTCGGTCATCGAAGCACTGTTGCTGAGATCGGGATCTTCCGCATGTCCCGCCACCAGCGCGCCATGCGTGGCGGCATAGGCAAGGGCGCGGCGCAAAACGCGCGTATTGGACACCGAGCGGTCGCCATCGGTGAAAGCCACAGCGCCGGCTTCGCGCAGCAGGCCGATCTCCGTCATACGCTCGCCGTTGAGAGCGTGGGTGAGGGCGGCCATCGGTGCGACGCGCACCTTTGCCGTGGCGGCGGCGCGGCGCTTGATGAAGTCCACCAGCGCGGCCTCGTCGATCACCGGGTCGGTGTTGGGCATGGTGACGATGGTGGTGACGCCACCCGCTGCCGCGGCTTCACTGGCCGACGCCAATGTTTCGCGATGCTCGCTGCCGGGCTCGCCGGTGAAGACGCGCATGTCGATCAGGCCGGGCGCGAGGACGAGGCCCTTGCAGTCGATCACTTCGGGATCGTGCGGATCGGCCGTGTTGAAGAGCCTGGCGCCGACATCGGCGATCTTGCCGTTCTCGACAAGTAAACCACCCTTCGCGTCGAGACCCGACGCCGGATCGATCAGCCGCGCATTGCGGAAGGCGAGGCGTTTCGTCATGTGTTGCGCCCCTCCTTCGCGAGATTGCGGGAGAGCGCGTCCAGCACCGCCATGCGGATGGCGACGCCGTTTTCCACCTGCTCCTGGATGACGCTGACTTCGAGGTCATCCGCCACATCGGAGTCGATCTCCACGCCGCGGTTCATCGGGCCGGGATGCATGACAAGCGCGCCGGGCTTGGCGAGCTTCAGCTTCTCGCGGTCGAGCCCATAGAAGCGGAAATATTCGCGCGTCGACGGCACCAGCGCGCCGGTCATGCGCTCCAGCTGCAGGCGCAGCATCATCACGATGCCCACGCCTTTCAGGCCCTCGCGCATGTCGGTGAATATCTCGCAGCCGAGGCGGTCGGCGTCGGCAGGCAGAAGTGTGCGCGGGGCGATCAGCCGTACCCTGGCCCCCATGCGCGACAGAAGATGGATGTTGGAGCGCGCCACGCGGCTGTGGGCGATGTCGCCGCAGATTGCGACGACGAGGCCTTCGAACTTGCGGCCACGACGGCGGATAGTGAGCGCGTCGAGAAGCGCCTGCGTCGGGTGTTCGTGGCTGCCGTCGCCGGCATTCACGACGCAGCAATCGACCTTGCGCGAGAGAAGCTCAACCGCGCCGCTGTCCTGATGGCGCACGATCAGCAGGTCCGGCCGCATGGCATTCAGCGTCGCTGCGGTATCGAGCAGCGTCTCGCCCTTGGCGACGGAGGAATTCTTCACCGCCATGTTGAGCACATCCGCGCCGAGGCGCTTGCCCGCCAGTTCGAAGGAGCTTTGCGTGCGGGTGGAATTCTCGAAGAAGAGATTGATCTGCGTGCGGCCGCGCAGGGTGGCGGCTTTTTTGTCCGCCGCGCGGTTCAGCTTCACATAATCTTCGGCGAGATCGAGAAGACCGGTGATTTCGGAGGCCGAAAGGCCTTCGATTCCAAGCAGATGGCTTGACTGGAGAATGGGCGCTGGTGCGGCCGAGGTCATTAAAGCGGGCCTTATAGGTGTGACGGACGGACAGGGCAAGCGCCCGGCTCAAGCGTGGCTAATTTCTTCCAATGTGCGGCCTGCGGGCTCAGGCAGGAAGAGCAACGCAATCAAAGAGATGGGGATAGCCAGCAGGGCCATGGAGATGGCGGGACCATGCGCGTGGAATTGGTCGTACCACACGCCTTCGAGGCCGAGCGAAACGCCACCAGCCATGATTTCAAAGGCATAGCATAGCCCACCGACAGTGGCGCGATAGACGGTCGGCACGATTTCCACCGTCATGCCGCGCAACAGGGCGTCAGCGGTAAAGAAGCCGAAGAAGGCGAGTATCCAGAGCGGTGGAATAACCATGCCACGAAGGCCGCTGTAGAACGCGGCATAGGCGCTTCCGCAGACAAGCATCATGATGAACATCACGCGCTTGCGGCCGACGCGATCGCTCATGCGGCCCATCAGGATGTTGAGGTAAAGCGCGACCAATCCGCCTGGTATCATCAGCGCGGTCGCCTGCCAGGGCGCATAGCCAAGTGTCTTTTGCAGATAAGTGGCCGCCAGCACGGCGGAAGGACCGACGGCAAAGCCGAACGATCCTACAGTGAGTAGGATAAGCAGGATCCGGGCGGGGTATTCCTGCGTCAATCGCCGGAAGAGGTCGAATGCACCGCCAATGCGGGCGTGTAGTTTTTCGACTTCGCCATGCCGGATTTCGAAACGCTTCGTTTCCGGCAGGCTGCGGCGGAGAAACGCCACGAACAGGATCGTCATGCCGCCGATCACATAAAGCGCGCGCCATTTTCCCGGCAGAATGTTCACGGCGGCGAAAAAAAGAGCTGCGAGGCCGGCGCCGGTGTATGTGATGCCTGCCAATGTGCCGGTCGACCAACCGCGTATGTTCGAGGCCATTTCTTCCATAATGACCACATAGCAGAGCATCTCTTCCGCATAGCCGAAGACGCGGGTGAGCACTTGCGCCCATACGAATTGCGGATAGGTCTGCACGAAGGCCGTGGCGAGCGTGAACAGGCCCTGGCCGAAGATCGTGATGAGAAGAAGTCGACGGCGTCCAACAATGTCCGCCGTCGTCGCAAGGAACATCGCGACGAAAGTCGCAAGGCGCAGCCATGTAACGGTCAGGCCGATTTGATTTTCGGGGATGTGCAGCGACGCCTGAATCTGGGGCAGGGCGAAGCCATAGATGTTCTGGTCGAAACCCGCGAACAGCGCTGCCACACCGACAAGCAGGAAGGTACGTTCTTGGGCCTTCGTCATGCCGCCCGGCGGCCGCAGCATCGGTGGCAGCCAGAGGAAACGCGCGGGCGCTTCGCCGTCAAATTGTTTCATCAGGTCCCCATCGCCCGCAGCCGGTCGAGCACGCCTTGCAGAATGTACGCGGCCGCCATCTTGTCCACCACCTCGCCGCGGCGTTTACGAGACGTGTCGGCATCCAGAAGCGTGCGCGTGACGGCAGCGGTCGAAAGGCGCTCGTCCCAGAATACGATGGGCAATGGCGATCGGTTCGCGAAATTGCGGGCGAAGGCACGCGCGGATTGCGCGGAGGGCCCGTCCGTCCCGTCCATGTTCAGCGGCAGTCCGATCACCAATCCCCCGACGTCGTGTGTGTTGATCAGCGATTCAATGACGACCGCATCAACGCCGAACTTGCCCCGCTTCAGGGTCTCCAGCGGCGTTGCCACCGTCAACATGATGTCGGAGAGAGCGAGGCCGATTGTCTTCTCACCGAGGTCGAAGCCTAGCAGCCGCGCGCGGGGCGCGAGCGCGGGCTTCAATGCAGCGAGGTCGACGATCGCCAAGTCAGCGGTGCCCGATCTCGATGCGATTGCCGGCGGGATCGCGGATGAAGAAGCGCGACAGGCCTTCCGCCACGCTTTCTTCTTCTATGGCTATGCCGGCCGCTTGAATCTGTGCCTTCGCTTTGGGCAGATCGGGGACCAGAAAGCAGACATGG
Organism: Rhizomicrobium sp.; assembly: GCA_036569005.1. Lineage (GTDB taxonomy): Bacteria > Pseudomonadota > Alphaproteobacteria > Micropepsales > Micropepsaceae > Rhizomicrobium. Next base: position 13,588 of record DATCRK010000002.1, read on the forward strand.
CGCTTGCTCTTCGGGCCGCCGCCTTCCGGATCGACGCCGATATGCATCTGCAGATTGCCGGTCTGAAACCACGCGCCGCCACGGCTTAGCAGCTCGGCGGGTTTGGGAATTTCCTTCAGGCCGAGAATTTCCCGATAAAAGCGCAGGGTTTCCGCTTCCAGCGCCTTGGGCGCGGCAATCTGGACATGGTCGATGACGGTAATGCCGAGGCTCATCTAATATGCGTCTCCGTGAGTCCACATTTGCTTGCCAGCCCGGCCTCCGGGTTGCTAGCAAAGCCAAGGATTCCTAGCACATAGAGCCGCCCATGTCCGTGGACAAGGACACCGTCCGCCGTATCGCCAAGCTCGCCCGCATCGCGCTCGAAGAACACCGCGTCGAGCCGATGGAGCGCGAGCTCAACGGAATTCTCGCCTGGGTCGAGCAACTGCAGGAAGTAAATGTCGACGGCGTGGTGCCGATGACCTCGGTGGTCGCTCAGAAGCTGAAGATGCGCGATGACGTGGTGACGGACGGCAACATCGCCGAAGCGGTGACCGCAAACGCGCCGCTGAGCGAGGACAATTTCTTCGTCGTGCCGAAGGTGGTGGAATAATGTCGCTTCCCTCGAAACTCACCGATTTCACTTTGGCCGAAGCGCGGGAAGCGGTTTTGGGCAAAAAAGTCTCGTCCACCGAACTGACGAAGGCATTCTCCAAGGCTGTTGCCGATGCGAAGCCACTCAATGCCTTCGTGACGGAAACGCCAGACAAGGCGTTGGAAATGGCGGCTGCGTCTGACTCGCGCATCGCCAAAGGCGAGGCGCGTCCGCTGGAGGGCTTGCCGCTCGCCATCAAAGATTTGTTCTGCACCAAGGGCGTGAAGACGACTGCGGGCAGCAACATCCTGAACAACTTCATTCCCCCTTATGAATCGACGGTTACGCAGAATTTGTGGGACGCCGGCGCGGTGATGCTCGGCAAGACGAATATGGACGAGTTCGCCATGGGCTCGTCGAACGAGACATCTTTCTACAAGCCGGTGCTGTCGCCGTGGCGCGCGAAGAATTCGAACGCCGCGCTGGTGCCGGGCGGGTCATCCGGCGGATCGGCTTCGGCCGTTGCCGCCAATCTTTGTTTGGGCGCGACCGGCACCGACACCGGCGGCTCGATCCGCCAGCCTGCTGCTGTTACCGGCACCGTCGGTCTGAAGCCGACTTATGGCCGTTGCTCGCGCTGGGGTACCGTCGCGTTCGCGTCGTCGCTCGATCAGGCGGGACCGATGACGCGCACGGTGCGCGATGCCGCGATCCTGATGCGCCACATGGCGAGCGTCGACCCGAAGGATTCCACCAGCGTAGATATGCCGGTACCGGACTACGAAGCCACACTCGAAAACGGCGTGAAAGGCTTGCGGGTTGGTATCCCGAAGGAATATCGCATCGACGGTGCGCCGCCGGAAATCGATGCGCTCTGGCAAAAGGGCGCGGACTGGCTGAAGGCACAGGGCGCGGAGATCGTCGAAGTCTCGCTGCCGCACACCAAATATGCACTGCCGGCTTACTACATCGTGGCGCCGGCGGAGGCTTCGTCCAACCTCGCACGCTATGACGGCGTGCGTTACGGCCATCGCACCAAGGAAGCCATCCGCGACATCACCGATCTTTATGAGAAGAGCAGGGCCGAAGGCTTCGGCGCGGAAGTCCGCCGCCGCATTCTGATCGGCACTTATGTTCTCTCGGCCGGTTACTACGACGCCTATTATTCTCGCGCACAGAAGATCCGCACTCTCATCCTGCGCGACTTCGAGCAGGCCTGGGAGAAATGCGACGTCCTGCTCACGCCGGCGACGCCGGGCCCGGCCTTCGCACTTGGCGAGAAAAGCAACGATCCGGTTTCGATGTATCTGAATGACGTGTTCACGGTGACGGTGAACCTCGCGGGCCTACCAGGCCTTGCGGTTCCGGCGGGGCTGACCGCCAATGGCTTACCGCTCGGCCTTCAGATCATCGGCAAGGCATTCGACGAGGCGACCGTGCTGTGCGCGGGCCGCTCCATCGAAACTGCCGCGGATTTCACCGCAAAACCGCAGCATTGGTGGGCGGCATGAGCCAGCACGCATCCAAAACGATTAAGGGCGAGACCGGCGATTGGGAAATCGTCATCGGCATGGAAGTCCATGCGCAGGTGCTTTCCAAGGCCAAACTTTTCTCCGGCGCGTCCACCGAATTCGGCGCCGAACCGAACAGCCATGTCAGCTTCGTCGATGCAGCCATGCCGGGCATGTTGCCGGTCATCAATCGTTTCTGCGTCGAGCAGGCGGTGAAGACGGGACTTGGGCTCAAAGCCAAGATCAACAATCGCTCGGTCTTCGATCGTAAAAATTACTTCTATCCCGATCTGCCGCAGGGCTATCAGATCAGCCAGTTCAAGGATCCCATCGTGGGCGAGGGCGAGATCCTCCTCGACATGAAGGATGGCGAGACGATCCGCGTCGGCATCGAGCGCCTGCATCTGGAGCAGGACGCGGGCAAAAGCCTGCATGACCAGCACCCGGATATGTCCTTCGTGGACCTGAACCGTTCGGGCACGGCGCTGATGGAGATCGTTTCCAAGCCGCATATGCGCTCATCGGAAGAAGCCGCGGCATTCCTGAAGAAATTGCGGGCCATCGTGCGGTATCTGGGCACTTGTGACGGCAATATGGATGAAGGCTCCATGCGCGCGGACGTGAACGTCTCGGTCTGCAAGCCGGGCGGCTATGAAAAGTTCCGCGAGACGGGCTCATTCAAGCATCTGGGCACGCGCTGCGAGATCAAGAACGTCAATTCCATGCGCTTCGTGCAGATGGCGGTGGAATATGAAGCCCGGCGCCAGGTCGAGATCATCGAAGGCGGCGGCACGATCCAGCAGGAAACCCGTCTATACGACAGCAAGCTGAACGAAACGCGCTCCATGCGCTCGAAGGAGGAAGCACATGACTATCGCTACTTCCCAGACCCTGATCTTCTGCCGCTGGAGCTTGAGCAGGCGTGGATCGATCGCATCAAGGCGTCGTTGCCCGAGCTTCCTGACGAAAAGAAAGCGCGCTTCATCAAGGACTTCGGCATCTCCGCCTACGATGCAGGCGTTCTCGTCGCGGAAAAGGAACTTTCCGACTTCTATGAAGAGATGGCGCACGGCGTCGATGCGAAAGCTGCGGCGAACTGGCTGAACAATGAAGTGTTGGGCCGTTTGAATCGTGACGGTCTGTCGATCACCGAAGCGCCGGTGAATGCCGCGGCGAACAACGCAATCGTCCGCATGATGGGTGACAACACGATTTCCGGTAAAATTGCCAAGGACTTACTCGATATCGTGTGGAGCGAAGGCGGCGATCCGGTTCAGATCGTCGAACAGCGCGGCATGAAGCAGGTGACGGATACATCCGCTATCGAGAAGGCTGTCGAAGCCGTCATCGCTGCGAACCCAGACAAGGTCGAGGAGATCAAGGCGAAGCCGAAGCTCGCCGGATGGTTTGTCGGTCAGGTGATGAAGCAGACGGGCGGCAAAGCGAACCCTGCTGCCGTCAACGCGGTGCTCAAAGCGCGACTCAATTTGCCCGACGAGGGGTGATTCGCACAAAAACGACATTTCTTGTTTTTGGGCGCGTCGTTTGCGAGCCAATTCGTCCGTATACGGAATAGTGAATTTAATATCGATAAAATATAGGTTTTGCGACACATCGTCTCTTGCGCGCATTTTGGAAAAGCTTGCGAAGCTTGCAAAACAAAATGCAACCCCCTCATATTGTTCACGTTTTGAGGGGGCGCGAGTCGCGTACCTCGAACTCTAGAGGAGTCGTTCAACATGCCAGTTGCAAAGAGAAAGAAAGCCCGTAAGGCGAAGAAGGCCAAGGCTGCGCCGAAGGCCAAGAAGACGAAGAAGCGCCGGAAGGCGAAGAAATAATCTGCTGACGCAAGTCAGACAGGTTTTGATGGCCGCGATACCCGAACGGGCGTCGCGGCCATTCCTTTTGGAGCAGTTGGGGTTCACGGATAGTTTTCCATCCTGGGGCGGCGGCTGCTCCCATGACTCTCGAACGATTGCGACGATAGGAAACCGCAATACGAAGATGTCGTCCGAACCGCCTCCGAGCGCACAAAGCGTGAATCGTTAGCGCCTGTTAACCGTTTACGGCCGGCAACGTTAACCCGCCTTTAGGCTGTTGCTCTCACCATCATCACGTGCGGCAGAAGCTCGCACATGACGAGGGAAGAATTTCTGAGGGGGTAGCGATGGCGTGCGTGGATGTTGACGCGCTGACGCAATTTGAAAGCGAAGCGAAGAAGGGCCGCGCGGACGCGCTCTACAATCTGGGCCTTGCCTATTCGACCGGGCAGGGCGTGGAAGTGGATTACGTGGCCGCGCACAAATGGTTCAACCTGGCGGCGATCAAGGGCAGCGAACTGGCGAAGAGCTGGCGCGCGCAGATCTCGGCCGAGATGAATGTCGGACAGATCGCGGAGGCCCAGCGCCTTGCCCGCGAATGGCTGAACATCTTCCGCGAACCGACGTCGGCTTGAACTGTTCTGCCTACTTGCCCCCGGCAGCAGGTGCTGCCGGTGCCGAGGGCGCGTAGCGCAGGACTTTGATGTCCGCCGTGCGCGGCTTGTAGATGTCGCTCACGATCTGCAGCGATTGGCCGGAACCGCCCAGCCGCACCCGATACACCTCCATATTGTCCAGCACGCGCTGGACATAGTTGCGCGTTTCGCTGAAGGGGATGGATTCGATCCAGTCGATCGGATCGGTCGTGGGGCTACGGGGGTCTCCATAGGTGTCCAGCCACTTGTTCACATTGCCGGGGCCGGCGTTGTAGGCCGCCGCCGCCAGCACCAGCGATCCGCCGAAATCGGAAATGCGATTGCCCAGTTCCGTCATGCCGAGCTGCATGTTGTAGGTCGTGTCCGCCGTCAGGTCGTTCGGCCGGAAATCGAGACCGGCTTGCGAGGCAGCGATGCGGCCCGAAGAGGGCATCACCTGCATAAGTCCGCGCGCGCCAGGACCGCTCACGGCACTCGGATCGAACTCCGTCTCCTGCCGGATGATACCGTGGACATAGAACTGGTCCGGCGCGATGCCATTGCCGCGATAGGTCGGCACCGTCACCGTCGGATACAGATAATTCCAGAAATAGACGCCGTTATAGCTGGCCTGCTTGGCCACGCGGACGGCGATGTCACGGAAGCCCATCCGCACCAGATCGGCGCATAGGGCTTTCACGTGACCGGCCTCAGGATAGATGGTGGCGTCCTGGACAGCGAAGATGCGCAGAAGGCTCAACTGTCCAAGATCGGCCAGCACGCGGATCGCCGAACTGAGCTTATCGCCTTCGTAGGCGGCGTTGGCTGTTTCAGCAGGCGTCTCGGCGAGGCTGATATGCGGCGTGGAGTCGATCTTGGCGAGCGCGAGCTGGCCGTAGAAGGTCTCCGGAATGAGCGAAGCGGTGTGGTAGGCGGTGGCGGCGTTTGCGGTGTCTCCGGATGCTTCCCAGGCGCGGCCAATCCAGTAATAAGCGCGTGCCTTGCTGATCGGGCGCCCGACCGCTTTGGCGAGCGCATGGAAGTGCGTCAGTGCGGTGGAGGGCTGGTTCAGATAGCGCAGGGCGATCCAGCCGGCGAGGAACTGCGCCTCGCTGTATTCGGTGCTGTTGTCGGGCGAAACGCCGCAACTCGCCGCGAAAGTGTAGGCGGCGCGGTAGTTCTTTACTTGCAGCGAATTGCGCGATGCGACCGCGCATTCCGCCCACCACGCCGAGGGCGCCATGGCGGCGAGGGCGCGGGACGGCCCGCGCTGGACAAGGTCCGCGGCTTCATCGAGATCGTTTTGGCGGCGGAAGGCGCGCACCTTGTCGAACAGCAGGCCCGGATCGTTCGACGCAGAAATGCCGTCGGCGGCACGCAGTCCCGCAGCGGGATCGGCTTTCAACTGCAACCGCACCTGTGCGATCTGCTGCTGATCGGACGACAGGCGCGACAGCTCGCGGCGCGCCGCGGTCACTTCATTGCGCAGAAGCAGGCGGTTGACTCGCTGGGCGTCGATGTCCGGCGTGAAGATGTCGCCATGGCGGGCGATGATGTCCGCTTCGTCGTTGGGATCGAAGCTGCCTTCGATCCAACCCTGCTGAATGAGCGTCTTGCCGCGGGTGGCATTGCCCGTCGCGATAAGCGCCTCGCCGAGCCGCACCTTGCCAAGACCTGTGACCGGATCGCGGCTGCCGAAGAAGGCGACGACGGATTGCGGCGCCGTGTTCGGCGAGATGGCTTTTTCCGCGCGGGCATAGAGCGTGTCGCGCGACGGCCAGTCCGGATTGTTCAGGATGAAGCCGCTGATCTCCGGGAAGGTCGCGCCGCTGTTCTTGTCGAGCAGATAGCGCCACTGAATAAGCTTGTTGGCGGCTGCGTCATGGCCCTGTGCGGCCAGCCCCTTCGCGCCGATCCAGTCGCCGCGGTCCGCGGCATCGAAGGCGCGCAGATAGATGTCGTGATCCGAAGCGCTGAGAACGGGTGCAATGCTGAAGCGCCGCTCGGCGGAAATGCTCGGACCGCTGTCGGAATCGGAGATGGGCTGCATCATCACCACGCCGCCCTGCTGGGTCAGGCCGGGCGGCAGGGGGCGCGTGGTCTGCCCAATAGCGGCCACGGCTCCGACGGCAAGAACACTTCCAGTCAAAGAGGCGGCGCGCAGCAAATTCATGGTGAAACCCAAATAATGACCCGATGCCGAAAGCATAAAGGCGGTATAGCAGTCATGCCAGCGATCCCGCCTTGCGGCGCAAGGTTGCGGGACGGTATTTTGATGTCAGTTGCATAAAGGTGTGTCGATGCGCGACGTGCGCGAACGGATCAGGGGCTCTATTCCAGCACTCATTACGCCGATGAAAGGCGGAAAGGTGGACGCGGCTGCGTTTCGCAAGCTCGTCGCGTGGCAGATCGCGGAAGGCTCGCACGGGCTGGTTCCCTGTGGAACCACGGGCGAATCGCCAACGCTGAGCCATGAAGAGCACATGCGCGTGGTGGAGATCTGCGTCGAGGAAGCGAATGGGCGTGTGCCGGTGATCGCCGGCGCCGGTTCCAACTCCACCGAAGAAGCGCTGATGCTGACCCGCCATGCGAAAGAGGTGGGCGCCGACGCGGTGCTCTCCGTCACCGGCTACTACAACAAGCCGTCGCAGGAAGGGCTCTACCGTCACTATGCGGCGATTGCCGAAGCGGTCGACATTCCGATCGTGCTTTACAACATCCCCGGCCGTGCAATCGTGGAGATTGCGGTCGAGACGATGGCGCGGCTGTCGAAGATCGCCAATATCATCGGCGTGAAGGATGCGACCGCGAACCTGATGCGGCCGTCGCGTGAGCGGTTGGCCTGCAACAAGGGCTGGCGGCTTCTGTCCGGCGAAGACGGCACCGCGCTGGGCTACATGGCGCATGGCGGTCACGGCTGCATCTCGGTCACGGCGAATGTTGCGCCGAAGCTTTGCAGCCAGTTCCAGGAAGCGTGCATGCAGGGCGCATTCGATACTGCGCTGAAGATCCAGGATCAGTTGATGCCGCTGCATGACGCCATGTTCTGCGAACCCAGTCCTGCGCCGGTGAAATACGCCGCGTCGCTGCTCGGCATGTCGTCCGACGAGGTGCGCCTGCCGATGATGCCGGCGACCGATGCCGCGCGAGCAAAAGTGAAAGCGGCCATGCAGTCGGCCGGAATTCTTTGAAATCTTTTGCCGCTCCGCGATGGGTTGGCGGGCGGCGTCGCGGAGCGGCATAGAAAATGGCCAAGAAGAAGGACGACGGCACCAAGACCGTCGCCGATAACCGCAAGGCCCGTTACGCCTACAGCATCGACGACACGCTCGAGGCCGGCATCATGCTGGTCGGCTCCGAGGTGAAGTCGTTGCGCGGCGGCAAGTCCACCATCTCCGAATCCTACGCCACCGCGAAGGATGGCGAGCTCTATCTCATCAACTCCTATATCCCCGAATATACCGAGGCGAGCCGCTTCAATCATGAGCCCAAGCGCGACCGGAAAATCCTGGTTCACAAGCGCGAGGCCGCGAAATTGACGAGCGCGATCCAACGCGAGGGCATGACACTCATTCCGCTGAGGCTCTACTTCAACGCGAAGGGCCGGGCGAAGCTCGAGCTGGGCATCGCCAAGGGCAAGAAGCTGCATGACAAGCGCGAGACCGAGAAGCAGCGCGACTGGCAGCGCGACAAGGCGCGGCTGATGCGCAACAAAGGTTGATCCTTTCAATTCTCGCTTGGCCAGAGAACGCGCGGAGAGAGGCCGGCATCGCGCAATCGCGCGAAGGTCTGCGCATCCATCCACGCGGCATCGGCGCGAACGAGGGCCGCTTCCAGTCTGAGCTGCGCGATCATCCTGCGCACTGTGAGACGCATCTCCCGTATCTCCTTCGTATAGAGACCGTGCTTTTGGGCATTGCGATTGCCCTTCGGAGCGCCGCCCTTGTTTTTATTGGGTGATTTTGGGCGTTTTATCCTAAACCGCTGTTTTGGCTCGGAAATCGCCCGAAGGTTGATCTTCGATTTTTTCGTCGCATCCCGGATAATTCCAGCTTTGACGCGGATCGTGGGAGGCATTCGGACATCTTGGAGGGCAGGCTGAAGCATTATTTGTTCTTTTTATGTTCTTTTCTCATATAAGGCCATTTCGATGGTGCTCGCAAGCCCAATAGGAAAATAATTTTTCCGTGCGCCGCGCCGACGAGACCGCCGTTTGCTTTCACCCGCAGGACGCGGCATCTGCCCGCGAAAGGAGCAACGCCATGCGCATTTCGGTGGTGGGGACGTCGGGCTGTGGCAAGTCCACGCTGGCGGAGCGGATCGCGAAGGCGTTTGCCATCCCTTTCATCGAGCTTGATGCGATCAACTGGCAGGCGGGTTGGCGCGATCTCAATTCCCACGATCCGGACGAGTTCAAGCGGCGCGTTGCGGAAGCGGTGTCGGCTGAGGCCTGGGTGATCGCGGGCAACTACAGCGCGGTGCGGCCGATCTATGTGCCGCGCCTGACGCATATCATCTGGCTCGATTATCCGAAGCGCGTGGTGATGCGGCGCGTGATCTGGCGCTCACTGGTGCGCGCGATCGACGGCAAGGAGCTATGGCCGGGCACCGGAAACCGCGAAGATTTCCGCCGCTGGCTCGACAAGGATCATCCGATCCGCTGGGCATGGAACACCTTCGAGCGGCGCCGCAGCGAATACGAACAGCGTTTTGCCGATCCTGAGAACAAGGATGCCAAGCTCATCCGCCTGCGCGATCCGCGGGAGGCGGATGATGTGGTTGCGCGGCTGCAAGGAATGTGAGTGTCTACCAATAGGCTGTCACGGCCCGCTTTTGCGGGCCGTGACAAGTTGGGGATTGGATCGGCGGCGGTCGCGTCCTACAGCCGCTTCGCCATCATGATGTCCGGCTGGCCGAAGCCGTTGCCGTCGGGGATGACGCCGACCACCTGGAATCCGAGCTTGCGGTAAAATGTGAAGGGATGGCCTTTCACCGGCTCCAGCGCTGCCAGCTTCGCCAGCGGATCGGGAAAGAGATCGATGCCGGAAAGATTGGTGCCGCCGTAATCGTCGTCCGTCGCGAGATAGAGATTGAGCACGCCATCCTTGCGCGCGAAATCTTCCAGATGCGCGATGAGCGCGGTGCCGATGCCCGAGCGATGGCACGCCGGATCGACGACGAGAGGATGCAGTTCCCAGGAATAGTCATACACCGGATCGACGCCGATCCATCCGAGCACCTTGCCGTTCTCCAGCGCCGCGAAGGCATACAGGCCGTCGCCATCGAATTTTTCGATCTCCTCGAAGGCTTCCTCGATCGAATAGGCGGACTCGGTATGCGCGAACGCGCGGTGAAGGATATCGGCGGCTTGCTCGCGCTGGGCGGCATTCAAGCTCTCGAACGCAACAATCTCGACCACGGTATGCAAAGTCCTATGATGCGGGCCCCAGGAGACGGACCCGAATGTCTGAAGGCGGCGAAAAGCCAAATCTCATCGGCAAGATCAAGGACAAACTGATCCGCTCGAAAGAGAAATGGGCGGAGGAGGGAAGGCTGCTCACCGGCCACCCCGATAACGCCCATAAGAACCGCCTGCCGCCGGGCCAGAAGGAAGTGAAAAACTGGCCGGTGCTCGACCTCGGCGTGCAGCCGGATGTGAAGCCGGAGAACTGGCGGCTGCAGGTGCTGGGGCTGGTTGAGAACCCGGTGGCGCTGACTTTGCCCCAATTCCGAGAACTGCCACAGACCGAGATCACCAGCGACATTCACTGCGTCACGGCGTGGAGCCTTTATGACAATCGCTGGCAGGGCGTGGCGAGCCGCACGTTGCTGGATCTGGTGAAACCGAAGACGGCGGCGAAGCACATCGTCTTTCATTCGTATGACGGCTACACAACGAATGTGAGGTTGGATGTGTTCGCCGATGCGGATGTTCTGCTGGCGCACACATGGAACGGCCTCCCGATCAGCCGCGAGCATGGCGGGCCGGTGCGTGTCGTCATCCCCCAATGGTATTTCTGGAAGAGCGCCAAATGGGTGACGCGCATCGTCTTCCATGAGGAAGACAAGCCGGGTTTCTGGGAGACTCGCGGCTATCACAATGAAGGCGATCCGTGGAAAGAGCAGCGCTATAGCTGACGGGCATGGCGCTTGCGAGGCAGGGACGGAGAGTCCGGAAAGCCTTGCCGATGTTCAAGTTCCTGTCCCGAAAAGAAACAACACCTTTGCCCGACAAGCTGACCCCTTACGGCTACAGCCGGGAGGCGAAGCACTTCCACGACGATCTCGCCTGGTATGAGCAGGAGCGCGCCCGCATCGACGGCCGCGCCTTCGGCCGCCGCGACGCCGTGCCGGCAAAGCGCTGGCATCTGGACCGCAAGCCGCCGGCAGAGCGGGTGAAACCGTTCGAAGCTGACGACGCACGCAAAGCGCTTAGCCGCCATCCGGGCTCCATTTTCCGGCGCTAGCCGGTTCGCTTTGCTTTACTTGCGGCTATGGCGGCTGTTCTTAGGCAGCATTCCAATAGAAACAATTTTATGCAACCGGAAGACGAGAGCTTAAAGCGCGTCCCCTATCGTTTTCCCGTTTTGAGGGATGGGGACGGGGATGAACCGGCTTTCAATTATGTGTGTCGCGACCTTGGTGGCAGCGCTGGGAGGCTGCGCCACGGAATATAGTGTTTCGCCCGTGGCGAACGGCACTGAACAAGTGCGGTACTGGCACGGCAAGCCAACCATCTATTCGGAAATGCGGTCCGGTGCGATCCAGATGACGCCACTCGGCGTGAACGGCGACAATCGCGTGGGCTTTGCCATAGTCGCTCTCAACAAAAGCAGCGCCCCCGGCAACTTCGGGACAGAGAATATTACGCTGACACAGCAAGACGGACAGCCGGACAAAATATTCACCACCGTTGAACTCGATCACGAAGCAAAGGTCAGAGCGCAGTGGCAGGAATTTGCTGTCGCGCTCGCGGGCGGCTTGGAGATGTA
>DATCRK010000003.1:0-2737 GCA_036569005.1 Rhizomicrobium sp.
CAGAGGCGCGTCTCTTCGCGTCCGCAAATCAAGCGCGGCTGGCGCACGCGCGCTGCGTCGTCAACACTTCCTTAAGTGAGAAGATGTTTTTTTCGTCGTGTTGGTGTATTCGGGGTGAGTGCATTCGATCCCCGAATGCGCGCAGCGATTAAAGCCATCTCACACATCGGAGGGCAACATGGCCAAGAAAGCGAAGAAGGCGAAGAAGGCGAAGAGCGCAGTGAAGAAGACTGCGAAGAAGACCCGCAAGGTCGCGAAGAAGAAGAAGTAACTTCGACTTCTGAAAGTTGCCGGCTCCTAAGCGCCGGCACGTCATCAGCGCCTCCCAAGGGTTCTGGTCGACGATAGAGGGTGTCGGCGAGACATCAGGTCAACGGTCGGATCGTTCGACTTTACGGTCCGGCAGAAGAAACAGAGTTTTCTTCGTTCGGTGCGGGTCTCCCTTAAAAGGGCTCCGCAATTCCACAAGCGGCCTTCGGGCTCATTTGGAATCTGGTCCTGACGTGTTCGCCGACGCCCTCGTTCCCTGAGGCCGGGGTATTGCCGGCAACCCCTTTCCCGACATCGTTGATCTGACCGCGGCGCCGTTGCTCTGCGTGGCTGGGCTATTGAGCCTCGGCCTGCCGACATGATTGCCGCGAGTGCGCAGGCCGGAGCGCGAGGTCGCCATGCGGCCTTTCCCGCGCGGCACCTCCTAAAAGATGTAACCACAGCACGCGTGTCTCCGTGCGCGATGGTTATCGATGTCCTGAAATCGCAGGGTAAACGTATCCTGAGGAATCGCAGAAGTGCCTGCAAATCGGGGATTTCTCGCAGTTCCTTCGCCCCCGGCGCTGACCCGCATTTACGTCTGCTTCATCGCGATACTTAAACTGCCATTCAAATTTGCCCGCCATCATCGCCTCCAACAAGCCGGCAAACGGCGATGGGCAAGAAGCCTTGGGGACGAGTTGAACAGCGCGCGGTCCAGAAGGATCACGCAGATCAGAGTTGGACGGGAGCCGCGCTCGGGGGATTTGAGGCGGCCATAAGAAAAAGGGGATGCGTTATGTTTCAGGGTACTTTCGATCTCGATACGGCGACGCCGATCGATGCAAGCGCGCTCTCGGACGTTCTGTTCGAGCGCGGGATCTACTGGGCGAGCGGTCGCGCGGGCCTGGTCGACCTCGTTGCCGCGCACAAATGGTTCAACCTCGCCGCCCTGAAGGGCCGCAAGGACGCTGTGGCGCTGCGCCAGGAAGTGGCCGGCCAGATGTCGGATGCCGAGATCGCGGCCGCGCAGCGCGACGCAAGGGCCTGGGTGTCCGCCCATTGAGCCGTCTCTGGTCCCATGGAATGGGGGCAGCGCCCTGGATGCTGTTCTGACGGCGAGCCGGAACGAGACCGCCCATTCACGCTCCATCGGTGGGGTGCCGGCTTGAGACGCGCAAGGAACCTGCCGCCGGCCTTCAGCGGTTCTGGCCGGTCGCGCGTCTCTCTGAAAGTGCTGGACTGCCAGCCTGAAGGCGGGCAGGGACCCGGTCCTATGCCTTCAAACGCGCCCGCGCGAAGCTCGCCGCTCCGTCGATCGATGCCATGCCTTCGTCGAGCATCGGCGCGAAAAGCTGCCAAGAATGGCACATCCCGTCCCAGACCTTGAGTTCGGCCATGCCACCGGCCTCGCGTAGCCTCTTGGCGATCGCGATGCTGTCATCGCGCAGCAATTCCCAGGAGCCGACATGGATGAGCGCGGGAGGAAGCTGCGACAGGTCGCTATCGAATGGCGTCACCAGTGGCGATCTCGGATCTGCCTTGTCGACATACACGCTGGTGAACAGTGCCATCAGTTGGGGCGTCAGCAGCGGAGCATCCGCAACCGTGCGGTAGGACTCGCTCTCGCCGGTGAAGTCGAGCGCCGGCGACATCAGCACCAGGGCGCCCGGGCGCGGCAGGCCCGCGTCGCGTGCGCGCACGGCGGTTGCGAGCGCAAGGTTGCCGCCGGCGGAATCGCCGGTCAGGGCGATCGCGGAGGCCGCAAAACCCTGATCCAGCGCCCATTTGTAGATCGCGAACGCGTCGTCATGTGCCGTCGGAGCGGGATGCTCCGGTGCCAGCCGATAGTCGGCGGCGAGCACCGTCATACCGGATGCGCGCGCGAGATTTGCGGCCACCACGCGATGCGAGCGCGATGAGCCGAAGAAGAAGCCGCCGCCGTGGAAATAGATGATCAGGCGCTTGTCATCTGCCCCGTCAAAGCGGATGAGGTCGCCGCCGGCAGGGCCCGCCGCCACGCGCTCGATCATGATGCCGTCGGGAATCGGCGTCGGCGCATTGATCGCCTCGAACCAGGCGCGCATCTCGGGTGGGCCGGCATTCTCGGGTGGCGGGGACTGGGTGCTGACCTTGAGGATGGCGGCGAGTTGTTCCTTGGACATGTTCACTCCTTTCCCGGCGAAGCCGGTCGTTCTTGATAGGCAATTGAATTCGTCTCAGCCCATTCGCACGATCGGCTTGATGACCTCGCCGGTTTCCGAGGCGTGGATGGCCTCGTTGATCTCGTCGAGCGCGTAGAACTTCACGAGCTTGTCGAAGGGGAAACGTCCTTGGCGGTAGAGGTCGATCAGCATCGGAATGAAAGTGTCCGGGTTGGACTCGCCTTCGACGATGCCGATCAGGCGGCGGCCGCCGCTCATGAAGTGGGTCTCGTTGAGGACGATCTCGGCATCCGGTCCCGATGCCCCCAGGATCCCGCAAGCGC
>DATCRK010000004.1:0-7340 GCA_036569005.1 Rhizomicrobium sp.
CCGCCGCTGTTGGCGTCGGTGTAGGCATTGGCGATGTCATTGAGCTTGGCCTGCGCAAGCTGCGCCGTGACGCTCTTGCTGATCTCGTCCTTCACGTCGTCGAAGGTCTTGTTCACGCCCGGCGTGATCTTGGTGACGTGCAGCAGCACCCAGCCGGAAAGATTCTTCTGCGGATCGGTGACGCCGCCATCGGCCAGCGCGAACACGGCCGGGCCGCGTGTGGACAGGTCGTCCTTGGTGACGGTGCCGAGGTTGTCGACCGTCTTGCCCAGCGATTTCGCCAGATCGTCGAATTTGGCACCGCCGTCGATCTTCGCCTTTGCCGCTTTCGCATCGGCTTCGGTGGTGAAGGTGATCTGCTCGACATCGCGCTTCTCCGGCACATTGTAGCCGGAGCGCGGATCGTCCTTCAGCAATTCATATTGCTGTTTGAGCTGCTGATCGGTCGGCTTGACCTGGCTGGCGATATCGTCCGGCCCGACCACGGCGTAATCGACCTCGCGATATTCCGGTGTGCTGAACCGCTCGGGATGGCTTTTGACATAGGCCGTGAGCTGCGCGTCGGTCGGCGCCGGAACGTCGCCGCCGGCATTGGGCGGCAGGATGACGTAATCGGCGGCGCGCACTTCGTTCAGATAAGAGAAGATTGCCGCGACATAGCCGGAGGGCAGGGCGAAACCTGCGCGCGCAGAGGACAGAAGCTGGCTGCGGGTGATGTCCTGGCGCACCAGATCCAGGAAGCCCTGCTCGGTGTAGCCGCGATCGTTGATGACGCGCAGAAAGGTGTTGTGATCGAAGCTGCCGAGCGGGCCGGCGAAGCCGCGCACGGAACGGACTTCCTGCACCACCGGGCCATCGCTCGTCGTCAGGCCGAGCTTGCGCGTGACGTTGTCGAGCGCCTGCCGGTTCACCATGCCGTTCAGCACTTGCGCGGGGATGCCAAGCTTGCGCGCCGTCTCCGGCTGCATCTGCTTGCCGTCGGGACCGACCTGCTGCTTGAGCGCATTGTTGTAGTCGCGCTGATAGATCTCCGAAGGGATCGTCACGCCGCCCACCGTCGCCACGCTGGTGTCCGTCGTGCCCTTGAAGATGTCGGCGATGCCCCATACGCCGAAGCTCAGGCCGAGAAGTCCCAGAAAGATCGAGGACACCCACGACTTGGAGTATTTGCGCATCGCTTGAAGCATGGAAAACCCGATAAGTGGCGGTGAAAGGCGGCGAATGATAGGGAGGGGGTGTAGCAGGGGCAAGGCGCGGCGCAAATGGGGGCTTGGGCCGATTTTTTCACCGCCGAGCTGGGTGCGGCGGCGGCGCTTGCCGGCCTCGTGATCGTCGGCATTTCCATCAACGTGACGCGCATACTTGCCCATCCGCTGCTGCCCGGGCGTGCGGCGGAAACGCTGGTGCTGCCGACAGGCATTCTGGTCGCTTCGACCTATGCGTTGGTGCCCCACCAGCCTGATTGGCTGCTGGGAAGCGAACTCGCCCTGACCGGCGCTGTGATGTGGCTCATCCCCACGATCATCCATGTGCGGTCGTCCCGGATGGCCGATGCCGACAAGATACCGAGGCTGCCGCGCATGGCGCTCGCGTTTCTGTCCAGCTGGCCATTCCTGATCAGCGGCATCTTGCTCGTTCTTCATGTGAACGGCGCGCTCTATTGGGCGGTCTCAGGCGTCGTTGTGGCGCTGATCGCGACAGTGATAAACGCTTGGGTGCTGCTGGTTGAGATTCTGCGTTGAGGACGAGATGCGTCAGTTGATTGCCGGAAACTGGAAGATGAACGGGACGGGTGCCTCGCTTGGCGAGATCGAATCCGTCTGCGAGATGGTGGCCGCGAAGCCGCCTGCTTGCGATGTCCTCATCTGCCCGCCCGCCACGCTGATCGCGCGGGCCGCGGCGAAAGCGAACGGACGCATCGCCATCGGCGGACAGGATTGCCACAGCGAAATCTCCGGCGCGTTCACCGGCGATATCAGCGCCGAGATGCTGAAAGACGCTGGCGCTTCGGCGGTGATCGTCGGCCATTCCGAGCGCCGGCAATATCACGGCGAAACCGACGCCCTTGTCGGCGCCAAGGCAAAGGCGGCCTGGCGGGCGGGGCTCACTGCGATCGTCTGCATCGGCGAAACCGAACAGCAGCGTCTCGCCGGTCACGCGCTCAACACATGCGGCGACCAGATCAATGAAAGCGTGCCGGACGGGATGACGGCCGTGACTACGGTCATCGCCTATGAGCCGGTCTGGGCCATCGGAACCGGCCGCACGCCGACAATCGCGGAAATTGCGGAAGTTCACGATCACATCCGCACATGTTTGACGAAACGTTTCGGAAAAGAAGGACAAGCGACACGCATTCTCTACGGCGGCTCGATGAAACCTTCCAATGCCGCGGAAATCCTTGGCGTTAGCAATGTGGGTGGCGGCCTCATTGGCGGCGCCAGCCTGAAAGCATCGGATTTCAGTACAATTTTCAACGCTTGCACGCGGAACACTTAACCAGTTCGGCCCACGCTTCCTTAACCCGCAATAGTCATCCTCGCGACAATTGGGGATAAAACAGCGGGAAATGCCGCATGTCGCGGGTGTCTTACGAGACCTCAGAAACGCTTGTGTACGATCCCGTCGCCGCGAACCGCACGGCGACGCGCTCGCTGTTGTACACGATCGGCTTCCGGCGGATCGAAACGGTTTCGACGCTCAAGGACCTGCATGACGCGATGAAGCGGCGTCCGCCCGATCTTGTGCTGTGCGAAGCGCAGGGTGTCGAAGCGGACCTGTGCCGGATGATTCAGGATTTGCGACAGGGCGCGACCGGCTACAATCCGTTCGTCGTCATTATCGTCACGGCATGGGAGAATTCCGGCGCGCTGGTGAGCAATGTGCTGAACTCCGGTGCGGACGATCTGATCCTTCGCCCATTCTCGGCCTCGGCGCTTGGCTCGCGCATCCTCAGCCATGTCGAGCGCCGCAAGAGCTTCGTCATCACCACCGATTATGTGGGTCCCGACCGCAACAAGGATCCCAACAAGCGCTCCAATGTTCAGCTTTTCCATCCGCCCAATTCGCTGAAGCTGAAGGCGAAGGAAGCCATGACGGCGGAAGAGGCCACGCAGAAGCTGGGCGTCATGCTCAAATCCGCACGTGAGATGCTGAATACCGAGAAGCTGCGGCGCGACGCCTTCCAGGTCTGCATCCTCTGGCGCCTGGTGCAGGACAATCCGCCCGGCACGCAACGCCACGATGTCGACCTTGCCAAGCTGCGCGAGCTCACCCGCAGCGTGATGCAGCGCTGCGTCGATACCGAGTACCAGCCCGCGGTCGAGCATTGCGACGCCGTTCTCGGCGCAATCGAGGGACTGGAGATGAAGGTGGACCGCAACGCCTCCATGCATCTGCTGGGGCATGCGGCGCTGAGCCTGAACCAGTTCTTCACGCCCGAAAAATCCTCGACCGACCATCTGGCTGAGATCGACTCCACGGTGGCCGCCATCAAGGCCCGCGAGGAGCAGGCTCTGGCCTCCTGAGCGGTTTTCTGCGGCTTTTCCGGGCCTCTTTCCCCGCCTGACGCTTTCGTCTAAACCCCCGCCCGAACCCGTCAGGCCCTTTATCCATGCAGACCGTTCTCGTCGTCATCCAGCTTCTTGTCTCGATCGCGCTTGTGATCGTGGTGCTCCTGCAGCGCTCCGAAGGCGGCGCGCTGGGCATGGGTGGCGGTGGGTCCGGTCTTGGCGGCCTGTTCAGCCCGCGCGGCGCGGGCGATGCACTGACGCGTACCACGGCGATTCTGGCGGTGGCGTTCTTCGCAACCAGCCTCGCGCTCACGCTTCTGTCCCTGCACGGGCGTCCGCAGCAGGCGTCGATTCTCGACTCGCAGCCGATCGGTGCGACGAAGCAGCCCCTGCTTCCCGCCAAACCGGCGACGCAACCCGCCGGACCGAAAGCGCCGGCCGTTCCAGCGCCGCACTAAGAATCTTTTTTATTCAAACTCTTCCGCGACATTTCTCGTGTCGTATGAGAAATGCGTCGTGCTCATGACAATTGTGCTTGTGAAGTCGATAACGACTCGTCATGTTGGCCTCCCATGGCGCGGTTGATCTTCATCACCGGCGGCGTGGTCTCCTCCTTAGGAAAAGGGCTCGCGTCCGCCGCACTCGGAGCTTTGCTACAAGCTCGCGGGTACAAAGTCCGTTTGCGGAAACTGGACCCCTATCTCAACGTCGATCCCGGAACGATGTCGCCGTTTCAGCACGGCGAAGTGTACGTCACCGACGATGGCGCGGAGACCGATCTGGATCTCGGCCATTACGAACGCTTCACCGGCGTGTCGGCGCTGAAGTCCGACAACGTTACCTCTGGCCGCATCTACCAGCGCGTGATCGAGAAGGAGCGTCGCGGCGGTTATCTGGGCCGCACCGTGCAGGTGATCCCGCATGTCACCGACATGATCAAAGAATTCGTGATGGACGGCATCGACGATCTGGATTTCCTCCTCGTCGAAATCGGCGGCACGGTGGGCGACATCGAAGGCCTGCCGTTCTTCGAGGCCATCCGCCAGCTCGGCAATGAACTGGGCCGCGACCGCGCGGCGTTCCTGCATCTGACATTGGTGCCTTACATTGAGGCGGCCGGCGAGCTGAAAACCAAGCCGACGCAGCACTCCGTGAAGGAATTGCGCGCCATCGGCATCCAGCCGGACATCCTTCTGTGCCGCGCCAGCCATCCCATCCCGGAGGACGAGCGCCGCAAGATCGGCCTGTTCTGTAACGTCTCCGCCGAGAACGTGATCCCCGCGCTCGACCTCGACACGATCTATCGCGTGCCGATGGCCTATCACGCAGCAGGTCTCGACGTTCAGCTTCTCAAGCACTTCCACATCACCGATGCGCCGCAGCCCGATCTGTCGCGCTGGCAGCAGGTGGTCGAACGGGTGAAGAATCCCGAAGGCGAAGTGCGTATCGCCGTCGTCGGCAAATACATGCAGGTGAAGGACTCCTATAAGTCCCTCTCCGAAGCGCTGACGCATGGCGGCATCGCCAACAACGTGAAGGTCCACATGGACTGGATCGACAGCGAGATCTTCGAGCGCGACGACGCCGCGAGCTTCCTTGAGAACGTTCACGGCATTCTCGTGCCCGGCGGTTTCGGCGAGCGCGGCACCGAAGGCAAGATCGAAGCGGTGAAGTTCGCCCGCGAGCGCAAGGTGCCGTTCTTCGGCATCTGTTATGGCTTGCACATGGCGGTGATCGAAGCCGCGCGCGATCTCGCGGGCCTGGATGGCGCGGGCACCACGGAAATCGGCAAGCCGAAATATCCTGTCATCGGGTTGATGACCGAATGGGTCAAAGGCAATCAGGTCGAGAAGCGCGTCGCCGATGGCGACATGGGCGGCACGATGCGCCTGGGCGCTTACGACTCCGTGCTGACTCCGGGAAGCCGCGTCGCGGAAGTCTACGGTGCCACGAACATCAGCGAGCGCCATCGCCACCGCTACGAGGTGAACACCGAATACACGCCGTTGCTGGAGAAGCAGGGCTTCAAGGTGTCCGGCTGGTCGCCCGACAAGCGCTTGCCGGAGATCATGGAGATCCCCGACCACCCCTGGTTCATCGGCGTGCAATTCCACCCCGAACTGAAGTCCCGCCCGCTGGAGCCGCACCCGCTGTTCTCGTCGTTCATCGCCGCGGCTGTCCATCAGAGCCGTCTGGTCTAAAGCCTTAATATCTCTGGCGAACCAGTAGGGAACAAAAGCCCGCTCCCCCCGTTTTCCCGTAGCGAGGGAGTGCAGGGGTTCTATTCGCCAGGTGTCTTTGGAAAACGATCAGGAATCACACAAGCTTCGGACGCTGCTCAGGGTCGGCACCGCGGTCGCGGCTGAACTTGACCTCGAGAAGGCGGTGCAGTTCGTCACCGACGCGGCCACGGAGCTCACCGGCGCGGCTTTCGGCTCGTTCTTCTACAATGTGCTGAACGGCAACGGCGAGAGCTATATGCTCTACACGTTGTCCGGCGTGCCTAAGGAAGCTTTTTCGCAATTTCCCATGCCGCGCAACACGGCGGTGTTCGCGCCGACATTCGCAGGCGAGGGCATCGTCCGCTCGGACGACATCATGAAGGACCCGCGCTACGGCAAGAGCGCACCCTATCACGGTCAGCCCAAGGGGCATCTGCCCGTGCATTCCTATCTCGCGGTGCCGGTGACATCCCGTTCGGGTGAAGTGATCGGCGGCCTATTCTTCGGCCATCCGGAGACGGGAAAGTTCACCGCGGAGCACGAGGATATTGTCGTCGGCATCGCCGCGCAGGCCGCGATCGCGATCGATAACGCGCGTCTCTATCGCGCCGCGCAGCAGGAGATTGAGCGTCGCAAGAAGGTCGAGGCAATTCTGCGGACGAGCAACGAAGCGCTGGAAGCGTCGTCCGAAAGCGACCACACGCAAACAAAACAGGCACTCGCCAAGCTTCGCGACAGCGAGCGGCACTTCAAGCTTCTGGTGCAGAGCGTCACCGATTACGCGATTTATATGCTCGATCCCGAAGGCGTTGTTGCGAGCTGGAACGCCGGCGCCGAACGCATCAAGGGTTACAAGCCGCATGAGATCATGGGGCGCAATTATGCGGAGTTCTTCACGCCTGAAGACCGCGCGGCCGGTGTTCCCGGCAACGCGCTGAAAGTCGCGGCTGAACACGGCCGCTATGAGAGCCAGGGCTGGCGTTTGCGCAAGGGCGGCAGCCGGTTCTGGTCTCTCGCGGTCATCGACGCAGTGCGCGACGAGCAGGGCGAGTTGCTCGGTTTCGCCAAGATCACCCGCGACATGACCGAGCAGCGTGAAGCACAGCTCAGGCTTGAGCGTGCGCAGGAACAGCTGGCGCAGTCGCAGAAGATGGAAGCCATCGGCCAACTCACCGGCGGCATCGCCCACGACTTTAACAATCTGCTGGGCATCGTCAGCGGCAATCTCGATCTGCTGGAAGGGCTCATCGAAGACAACCAACCTGCGCTGCATCGAGCAACCTTGGCCAGAAAAGCCGCGTCTCGCGCCGCCGATCTCACCCGTCGCTTACTGGCTTTCTCCAGCAAAGAAACGCTCAAGCCTCGCTCGATGTCTCTGGAACACTCTGTGCGCAACGCGTTGGAAATTGCGATGCACGCGCTTGGTCCATCGATCCGAATCTCCATGGACATCACGCCTACTCCGAACGTCTACATCGACCCGGCAGGCCTTGAAAGCGCTTTGCTCAACCTAATGGTTAATGCTCGCGACGCTATGGATAACGGTGGACTGCTGCACGTCATCAGCAAATCTGTCCAACTCGATGAGTCGCACCCCTACGTGACC
>DATCRK010000005.1:0-38634 GCA_036569005.1 Rhizomicrobium sp.
GGTCAGCTTCCCGCCGCAGCAGCCCTGATGACGCAAACCCTGCTCAAGCGCGCCGCGCTCGCATTGGCGATCATATTCGCCTTTGCGGGTGCGGCGTTTGCCGCGCCGACCTTCCCGCAGCTCACCGGCCGGGTGGTGGACGATGCGCATATCCTGTCGCCCGATGTGCAACAGCAGCTCACACAGAAGCTCGCCGATCTGGAGCAACGCACGCAGCGCCAGCTTGTGGTCGTCACGCTGCCGTCGCTGCAGGGTTATGAGATCGAGGATTATGGCTATCAGCTCGGCCGCGCCTGGGGCATCGGGCAGAAGAAGCTGAACAACGGCGTGCTGTTCATCATTGCGCCAAACGAGCGGCGCGTGCGCATCGAAGTGGGATATGGGCTCGAGCCGATCCTCACCGATGCGCTCTCCAGCGTGATCCTGCAGACGAAGGTCCTGCCGAAGTTCAAGGCGGGCGACATGCCGGGCGGCATCGTAGCGGGCACGAATGCGATCGTGGAGCAGTTGCTGCTGGACGCGCCGGCCGCCAAGGCGCGCGTCGCGGCGGCGGAGAAACAGGTGAAGGATCAGGATTCCGATTTCGATCCGTTCACCGCCATCTTCATCGCCTTCATCGTCATCATGATCATTTCCAGCTTCTTCCGGCGCAGCCGCGGCGGGTTGGGCGCGCTGCCATGGATCATTCTGGGCAGCGGCATGGGTGGCGGCGGACGCGACTGGGGCGGCGGCAGCGGCTGGGGCGGTGGTGGCGGATTCAGCGGCGGCGGCGGTTCGTTCGGCGGCGGAGGCGCGTCCGGCTCATGGTGACGCTGAGCGCCGACGACCGGCAGCGCATCGCGGCGGCGGTGGCGGAAGCCGAAACGAAGACCTCCGGCGAGGTCTGCTGCGTGCTGACCGAGGAAGCGTCGCACTATCGCGAGGTACCGCTGGCATGGGCCGCGATCGCGGCGCTGGTGTTGCCGCCGCTGGCGTTGGCATTCGGATTGCGACCGCAAAGCTGGGGCGATGCCTTGTCCGGCTGGGTGGGGCAGACGGTGCTTGTCGGACATACGGTCATTCTGGCGCTTGCGTCTTATGCGTTCGTGCAAACGTTTCTGTTTGCGGTCGTGGCGCTTGTCGGCTCGGTGCCGGCGGTGCGACGCGCGATCACGCCGGCTTTCGTGAAGCGCCATCGCGTGCGCAATTCCGCGCGGCATCATTTCGCAACATTGGTCGCGCGGCTGGCGGAAGGTGCTTATGTGATGATCTATGTCTCGCGTTTCGACCGCATGGTGGAGATCGTGGTCAGCGACAGCGTGGGCAAGTCGAGCGACCCGATGGTGTGGCACAACGCGGCTTCGGCATTGAGCGTGGGACTGGCGCAGGCGCGCGCGGGCGAGGGCTTTGTGAAAGCCATCGGCATCTGCGGCGCAGAACTGGCTAAACATTTCCCGCCGGGAACAGTGAAAGAAAATCGTCTGCCGGATTCGGTGATCGACGGCTGAGCCACGCGCCTGTGCCCATTTTGTGGTATATCGCGATGGGGTTCGGGAACTTAAGCGATGTTGCTGCAAATCGATGCGCGGCTAGTGGAAGCGCGCATGCGCGATCTGGCGCAGACCACGGTCAATCAGACCGTGTCCTTGTTCAAGGGCGGTACCTTTGCGCTGGCGGCGGTGCTTTTGATCGAGATTATCGGTCAGCCGGAAGGTCGACTTTTGCGCGGCGCGCTATGGACGAGTTCGTTCCTGCTCGCGCTGACCAGCTACAACGCCTATCTGAACACATCCATTGTGGATTTTCGCGAGAGCGTGGCGAATGTCGTCATCATCATCGTGCAGATGATGATCGAACTGATGCTTTTCGCCGTTCTGGCGCCGCATTTTTCGGAGAGCCTGTGGCGCTTCTGGATTTTCATCTATACGGCGTTCATGATCGTGACCGCCGTGCGCATGCTCTATTTCGGCATGAACCGCGGGCTTGAGGTGGATCCGAAGCTGAAGCCGCTGCTCGACGCCATCGACATTGGAAGGCACCGGAATGCTTGGCGCATGCTCGGCATCTCGGTTTTCACGCTCGCTTTTGGCACGGCCATCACGATGCTGCCGCCGCAATCGGCATGGTCGTCGGGGCTGACCATCGCGTGGGGCGGTGTCGCCGCACTTCAATCGCTGACCGGGCTTTTCGGCATGCATCGCCAGCGCGTGATGATGGAGCGCATGCTGGACGCGGCGTTGGCGAAAGAACGCGTCAGCTAATCCCGAATTCCTTCAGGATCGCCGCGCGGTCGGCATCCAGATCGGGCGCGGCGTTGCGCGTTTTGGGATCGTGATGCGCCGACAGTTTCACCGGATTGCCCTGCATCTTGATCGGGCCGAGATCGGGATCGAGCGTTTCGATGATCATGTTGCGGGAGAGGACCTGCGGGTCTTCCATCACCTGCGCGATGGTGTTGATGGGACCGCAGGGCACGCTTTCGGCTTCCAGCGCGGCGAGCCATTCTTTCGAGGATCGGGCGGCCAGCGCCTTCTCCATTTCCGCCGCCATCGCATCCACGTGCTGCACGCGCAGGGGATTGGTGAGAAAACGCGCGTCCTTGATCAGGTCTTCCCGTCCCATCACGCGACAGGCGCGCGCCCAGATGTCGTCATTGCCGGCAGCGATGACAATGTGTCCGTCTTTCGTTGCGAATGCGGCGAACGGTGCGATGGAGGAATGGCGGCTGCCCAGCTTGCCCGGCACGTCCCCCGTGGCGACATAACGCGTGACCGCGTTCTCCAGGATCGCCACCTGGCTGTCGAGCATGGCGACATCGACTTTCTGGCCTTTGCCCGTGCGTTCGCGATCGTAAAGCGCGGTGACGATGCCCAGCGTGCCGAACATGCCGGCCGCCACATCACCGATGGATGTGCCCACGCGCGTCGGCGGGCCGCCGGGGTGGCCGGTCACGCTCATCACCCCGCCCATGGCCTGCACGACCATGTCGTAAGCCGGACGATGCGAATAAGGCCCCGTGTGCCCGAAGCCGGACACCGCGGCATAGATGAGGCGCGGATATTTCTCTTTCAGCGTCTCATAGCCGTAACCGAGTTTCTCCATCGTGCCGCCGCGATAGTTCTCGATCAGCACATCGGCGCGGGAGAGCAGGGCTTCGAATATCTTCTTGTCGTTCGTAGCTTTCAGATCGAGCGCGATGGATTCTTTGCCGCGATTGAAGGCCATGTAATAGCCGGACTTCACCTTGCCGCTCTTCGCGGTGAGGAACGGACCGATATGGCGCGCATCGTCGCCTTTCACCGGCGGCTCGATCTTGATGACGCGGGCGCCGAGTTCGCCCATCATCATCGCGGCATAAGGCCCGGCGAGCACGCGGGTAAGATCGAGAACGAATAATCCGGCGAAGGGGCCGTGGGATTTCTGTGCGTTGCTCAATTCAAAACTCACTTGTCATCCCCGGCGAGCATCGCCGTGGCGATGCGAGGGAAGGGGCCCAGGCGGGAAATAAAAAGACGGTTTTGACGTTAAGCCGCGTACAGTTTTCTGCAATAGAGCGGTGGCAGCGACCTGGGTCCCCTTCCCCTCGCTCCCTGGCGGTCACTCGGCCGGGGATGACAATCAGGTTTTGTCTTTATCCAGCTTGTGCGCGTCGATGTCGCGCACGGCTTTGTCGTCTCGCGCCTTGGCGAGATCGCGGACGGTTTTGGGCGTGCCATGCTTCCTGCGATTGGCGTCGGCCTCGCGCTCTTTTTCCGCGCGGGCCTTCGCCTTTTTCACACGCCGAAGATTTACGATCTCAGCCATTGTCCCGTTCTTGCGCCCGCTTTGCTGCCGGGCGTTCATTTGCCCGCGCGGCATAGTCGACGTAAACCGGCTTCTTGGGAAGCAGGTCGAACATCATGTAGAAATTGAGCGCGGCGGCGTAGAGCACATCGGCGGCGCTGAAGTCTTTGCCGAAGAGCCACGGATCGGCGGCGCCGATGGTCTTCTCCAGAAAGGCTTCCATCTCATCGAAGGTGCCGAAGCCCGTCGGCTTGTCCTTGTCCCAGCCGCCCATGCGCGCCGTGGGAATGGCATTCAGCGGACCGGCCCAATAGGCCATCAGCGAGGCATATAGCCCGCGCTTCGGATCGTCCGGCTTCGGCGCGAGGTTGGACTGCGGGAAGCGGTCGGCGACATAAGCCGCAATGCCGGCGCATTCAAAGACCTTCACGCCGTCATGATCGATGGCCGGCACTTTCTTGTGTGGATGGATGGCGCGATAGCTTTCCGGCGCGGGCGCGCCCGTGCCGTTGCCATAGATGATCGGCGTGAGTTCGATCTTGTAAGGCTGGCCGAGCTCTTCCAGCAGCCACACGATCATCGAGGAGCGCGAGCGCGGCGCGTGATAGAGCGTGATCATCGCGTGCCATCCTTCGCCTGCGCGCGGGCCAGCGCCGGGCGCTCGGTAACGTGCTTCACATAGAGGTCGATGACATCCGATTTCGGCATCATAGGCGATTTGCCGAACATCGCGAACGTCGTGCCATAGAGCACATCCGCCGCGGAGAATTTCTCGCCGAGGAGATACGGGCCTTTCGAGAGCGCGCCGATGACATGCGCCATCGCTTCTTCCACATCCACCCATCCGGCCTGCGGGCGCGGCACGGGCTGGTTGGTGAATTTCGACATGAAGGCCGGTTCGAGCACGCTGCCGTAATAGACGAGCCACGACAGATAAGCACCGCGCGTGTTCTCGCCGACCGTGGGGCCGATGCCGGCCTTGGGGAATTTGTCGGTGAGATACAGCGCGATGGCGGGGGATTCATAGACGACCTCGCCGGTGTCCTCGTCGCGGATCGCGGGCACCTTGCCGTGCGGATGCGGATTGTTCGGGTCCTTGCCGGGGAAGTTTGTGATCTGGTGGATCTGATACGGGGCGCCCAGCTCTTCCAGAAGGAAGATGAAGCGCGACGAGCGGGTCTGCGGATAGTGAAACAGCGTGATCATGGTGGCCTCTCCTAAGTCCGCCTGGTTGTAGCCCTGCACTGCTGACAGCATCATGTCAGCATGCTGTCAGGAATTGTCAGCAGTTTAGGGGCGGCGCGCGGTGGCGGCCAGCGCCGCAAGGCGCAGGGCGCTGGCGAGCGGGCGGGTCCCGCGGTTTCTGTCAATGGCGGCGACAAAACCGGCGAGGCTTTGCTTTTCGCGCGCGGCTTCCTGCTCAAGGGCGGCCCAGAAATCCGCTTCCAGCGCGACCGACGTGCGATGGCCGGAGAGGGAGAAGGATTTCTTCGTGAGCGCCATCAGCTGCGCAGCCGGCGGAAGCGCAGCGACTCCAGATCGCGCTCCAGTTTCTTCACGCCGCGCGACGGGCGCTGGATGAGCTTCGGCTTGCGCAGGCCGCGGACGGCGCCCGCAGCGACGACGGCGTTGCGGTCTACCCAGCCGTCGCAATCGAGCAAACGGACTTCCGGCCAGACGTCCTGCAAAAGCCGCACGCGGTTGTCCGGCGCGCGGTCTTCATCGTCATCCACCAGCATGTTCTCGAGATAGATGGCATTCGCGCCACTGAGACGGGTTTTCACCGAAGACAGATAAGCGGGTTTCTTGAACACGTCCGGGAAATCGCCGCCATTATAGGCGTCGAGCACGATGGCGTCGTAGCGCCCGCGCGTGCGGCGCAGGAACTCCGCGCCGTCGGCGACGTGGGTGGTCACGCCATCGGGCAAATGGAAGTAGCGCCGCGCCAGTTCGATGCTGCGGGGATCGATGTCGACTACCGTGACGTCGACGCCGTCGCGATCCAGCATGGTGGCCAGCGTGCCGCCGCCGCAGCCGATCATCAGCACGTCGCGCGCCCGCGTCTGGCGCAGGAAGGCGTACATCGCATGGATGTAATCGGCGAGGCTGATACCGTGCGTGTCCGCCACGCTCTGATGCGCGCCGCCATACCAATAGGACACGCGCCCGCTGACATTGTTCTGCTCGATGACGAGCGAGTTGTCGTTTCTGTCGGGCCGGATGCGGCGGGTGCCGAGCTTCACGTTACTTCGGCGCGATCATGTCTTCGGGACGGACGATCTTGTCGAACTCTTCCGCGGTGACATAGCCGCCGCCGACCGCTTCTTCCTTCAAGGTCGTGCCGTTCTTGTGCGCGGTCTTGGCGATTTTCGCGGCGGCGTCGTAACCGATCTTGGGCGCCAGCGCCGTCACCAGCATCAGCGAGCGGTTCAACCCGGCCTGGATGTTGTCGAGGCGCGGCTCGATGCCGGTGACGCAATGTTCGGTGAAGCTGACCGCGCTGTCCGCCATCAAGCGCACGCTCTGCAGGAAGGTGTAGGCCATCACCGGGTTGTAGACGTTGAGCTCGAAATTGCCCTGGCTGTCGGCGAAGGTGATCGTCGCGTGGTTGCCGAAGATGCGCGTGCAGACTTGCGTGACGGCTTCGCACTGCGTCGGGTTCACCTTGCCGGGCATGATGGAGGAGCCGGGTTCATTCTCCGGCAGCGCCAGTTCGCCGAGGCCCGAGCGCGGTCCCGATCCCAGGAAGCGGATGTCCTGCGCGATCTTGAACATCGACGCCGCCACCGTGTTGATCGCGCCGTGGCTGAACACCATCGCGTCATGCGCGGCCAGCGCCTCGAACTTGTTCGGCGCGGTGGTGAACTTCATGCCGGTGATGGCGGCGATGCGTTCGGCCACCATCTTGTCGAAGCCGACGGGGGCGTTGAGGCCGGTGCCGACGGCGGTGCCGCCCTGCGCCAGCTCCATCAGCTTGGGCATGGTCTGCTCGATGCGCTCGATGCCGTTCTTGATCTGCGTCGCATAGCCGGAGAATTCCTGGCCCAGCGTGATGGGCGTTGCATCCTGCGTGTGCGTGCGACCGATCTTGATGATGGCCTTCCACGCCTTCGCCTTGTCGTCGAGCGCCTTGTGCAGCGTCTTCAACGCGGGAAGGAGCGCGTGCTCGATCTCTTCCGCGCAGGCGATGTGCATGGCCGTGGGGTATGTGTCGTTGGACGACTGGCTCATGTTGACGTGGTCGTTGGGATGGACCGGCTTCTTCGATCCCATCTCGCCGCCCAGCATCTCGATGGCGCGGTTGGAGATCACCTCATTCGCGTTCATGTTGGACTGCGTGCCGGATCCCGTCTGCCACACCGACAACGGGAAATGTGCATCGAGCTTGCCGTCGATCACTTCCTGCGCGGCCTTCACGATGGTCTCGCCGATCTTCGGATCGAGATGGCCGAGCTTCATGTTCACTTCGGCCGCTGCGCGCTTCACGATGCCCAGCGCACGCACGATGGAGACGGGCTGCTTCTCCCAACCGATCTTGAAATTGTGCAAAGAGCGTTCGGCCTGCGCGCCCCAATATTTTGAAGCGTCCACTTCGATGGGGCCAAAGGTATCGGTTTCGGTGCGGGTCTTGGTCATGGCAGCGCCTGCAGATTTCTGCCCGTGGATTAGGTCCGCAAGGGCCAAAAGTCCATGCGGCGCGGGGCGGCGCTATTTCTTGCGGAAAGCGTCCAGGCTGACGACTTCGCCCGGCGCGGCGGGCGGCTTTTCCTCGCCCGATTCGGCGGGCGCGGGTTGCTCGGATTTCGGCGCCTGCGGCAGCGGCGTGGGTGTCGGCGACGCAAGCGGCTTGAGCTCTCCATCTTCGCCCACTTCGCGGAACTGCAATCCGAAAGCAACGCCGGGATCGGCAAATTGCGTCAGCGCGGCGAACGGAATGACGAGCGTGGCGGGCACCTTCTTGAACGAGAGCGTCACCTCGAAATGATTTTCCTTCACCTTCAGTCCCCAGAACTGGTGCTGAAGGATGATCATCATCTCGTCGGGATATTGCTCGCGCAGGAAATCCGGAATCTCGACGCCGGGAAATCCGGTCTTGAACGTGATGCGGAAGTGATGCGCGCCGACAAGGCCCTGCTTCTCCACGCGGCGCAGCGCTTCGCGAACGACACCGCGCAGCGCCGCGTCCGCCAAAGCCTGATAGCCGATGAAATCCTTCGCCATGTCGCTCCCTATGGGAACGACACTAATAGGGGCCAATGGCGAGTCAACGCTGCAACGCGCAAATTGTCAGAGCGTCTGCAAAGCCTGTGGTGACCAAGGCGTTAGCTGATCCACATGACCGGCGCGGACTTTCTTCGGCCAATCCGCGTTCACAATCAAAGCCCGTCCCACGGCGACAAGATCGAAATCCCCGCGTTCCAGCATTTTGACGAGACCGGCCAGATGCGCGCCGGTATCAAGGCCGGCATTCGCGGTGAAGCCATTGGTGATGAAGTCGCCGTTCAGGCTCACCGATCCGACTGTGATCGTTGGCACACCGGAGATTTTCTTCGTCCATCCGGCGAGGTTCATGTCCGATCCTGTTTCGGGAAACTCCGGTTCCCAGAAGCGGCGTGTCGAACAATGGAACATGTCCACACCCGCTTTCGTCAGAGGCGCGAGAAAACCTTCCAGTTCCTGCGGGGTGTGCGCGAGGCGCACGCTGAAGTCCTGCTGCTTCCATTGCGAGAAACGCAGAAGGATGGGGAAATCGGGTGACGTTGCGGCGCGGACCGCTTTTACGATTTCCACCGCGAAGTTCGTGCGCTGCGCGAGGTCGCCGCCGAAACGGTCGCTGCGTTCGTTGGTTCCGTCCCAGAAGAACTGGTCGATGATGTAGCCATGCGCGCCGTGGATCTCGACGCCGTCGAAACCCATTTGATGCGCGGCGCGGGCGGCAGTGGCGAAGGCCTCGACGGTTTCGTCAATGTCCTTGGCGGTCATCGGCTCGCCGATCTTCTTGCCGGGGCGCGACTGGCCGGAGGGGCTCTTGGTCGGCACATCGGGGTAGGGGCCGGTGCCATTGTGGCGCACGACGCCCTGGTGCCAGATCTGCGGCATGATGTGGCCGCCGGCCGCCTTCACTTCCTTCAGCACATTGGCCCAACCGGCCAGCGCCTTCTCGCCGAAGAAGGAGGGAATGTTGGGATCGTTGGACGCGGATTTCTCCACCACCGTGCCTTCGGTGAGGATCAGGCCGACGCCGCCTTCCACGCGCGCGCGATAATACGCCGCTACGTCCGAGCCGGGAATCTGCTCCGGCGACTTGGAGCGCGTCATCGGCGCCATCACAATGCGGTTTGGGAGAGAGAGGTTCTTCAGCTTGTAGGGCGAGAAGAGGGCGTCGGTGTTCGTCATGAAAGCCTCGGAGAGGAATAGCGGTTGCATCAACGCAACCACGCACGACGGCTCATGACAAGTAAGAGTGGGAGGGCTTCTGTTGCCCGGTGCCCTCCCGAACCGCGCTTACCTATTAGGCAGCGAGGGCCATTTCATTGTCGTTGGCACCTATACAGACAGCCCGATAACGGCGGATACCATACCGAGCGAAAGGAACAGCCTTTACACGTCTGTCGATCCTGTTTCGCCCCCACAGATACCCACCCGACTGGCCTAGGATGAGCCAGATGGGCATTTGGTGGAGGCGCCGGGTACCGCCCCCGGGTCCAGTCCGCTTATTACGCAGCCGTTTATCGCCATAGTCCGGTTGCCCGGACTCCCCAAATATAGGCGCTATCCCTTAATTTTTGAAGGCGCGGAAAAGCCCAGCAACCTGCTGTGGACATTAGGTTCCAGAGAAAGATTTTTCGGATCGCGCCAACCTGCGCGCGCTAAAGTACAGGCAGATTCGGAAAGCCTCCAATGCGCCAGTATCACGACCTGATGGAAGCCGTGCTCAAGAAGGGCGTGGAGAAACGCGACCGCACCGGCACGGGCACGATCTCCATCTTCGGCCATCAGATGCGCTTCGATCTGTCGGAAGGCTTTCCGATGGTCACGACGAAGAAGCTGTTCCTGAAAGCCATCGTCTATGAATTGCTGTGGTTCCTGAACGGCGACACCAACGTCAAATATCTGAAGGATCACGGCGTCAGCATCTGGGACGAATGGGCGGATGCGAATGGCGAGTTGGGGCCGGTCTATGGCCATCAATGGCGCTCATGGCCCAGCGAGCATGGCGCAATCGATCAGATCGCGAACCTCATCGCCGATATCAAAAAGAATCCGGACTCGCGGCGGCTGATCGTGACGGCGTGGAACCCGGCGGATGTGCCGAAGATGGCGTTGCCGCCCTGCCATTGCCTGTTCCAGTTCTACGTCGCGGACGGCAAGCTTTCCTGCCAGCTTTACCAGCGCTCGGCCGACATCTTCCTCGGCGTACCGTTCAACATCGCCTCCTATGCGCTGCTGACGATGATGGTGGCGCAGGTCACGGGGCTGAAGCCGGGTGAGTTCATCCACAGCTTCGGCGACGCGCATCTCTACCTGAACCATCTGGACCAGGCGCGCGAGCAGCTTTCGCGCAAGCCTTATCCGCTGCCGAAGATGACGATCAATCCGGATGTGAAGGACGTTTTCGGCTTCCAGTACGAAGACTTCAAACTGGAGAACTATCAGGCGCACCCGCACATCAAGGCGGAGGTGGCCGTCTAGTCTGCACCGGCGTGCAACGCGAAGGCATCAGCCAATGTCCCAGAGTTTCCTGCCGCAGCATCTTCTGGCGCCGGGCTCGCTCACAGCCTCCATCGACGAAGCAGGCAATCCGCTCGTCAAGAGAAGCATCGTCTATTGGCGCTCGCTGAAGGGCGAACGACGCTTCCCGGCGCGTGAGGCGTTGAGCTTGCGTGGCATGGCGGCATTCCTGCGTTACACCATCATCGTCCATGTTCTCGATCGCGCCGCCGATTATGAGTTCACCTATGTGGGCGATGCGCAGCGCGAGGCGTTCCAAAGCTATTTCAAGGGCCTGAGAGTGAGCCAGCTCCAGGCTGCCGCGCCGGAATTCGGGAATGTGCTGCGCGGCGTGTACGATGTCATCCGTGCCAACGGCGCGCCGTTCATTGTCCGGGGCAGGACGGGCACCGAACCGGTCGATTCAAAATCGGCTTATTTCGAGTCCGCGTTTCTGCCGCTCGGCGCAAGCGACGTGGCGGTCGATCATATTCTGGTGGTTGGTGTGCGAATTCCGGAGCCGTTCTGGAATCTTTCGGAAGACGACCGGAAAACGCTTGCCGCGCAGTCCGAGACCAGGCGCAGCGCATCCGGGAAATGAAACACCGCGCGCACCGGTTTCGTGCGCGCGGTGTTCTTGCCGTTCCGCGATCCTAATAGAACTGGTCGTACACCACTTCCAGGATTTCGCCGCTGTAGCGGTCGATCAGGATGGCGTCATTGCCGTAGCGGACCCATACGGTGCCCGGCGGCGGTGCGCCGAGGCCGTAGTCGTAATAGTCGGACACCCAGTAGTTGTTCGCCCAGAAGATGGACGGCAGGGTCATGCCGAAGGTCCAGCGCTGATAGTGGTAACCGCTCGGCCAGCGCCACGAACCGCCGCGATAGCGATAGTGATGCTGCGCCGTCACGTTTCGGCGATTGAAATTCCCCTGCCAGCTTCTGTGACGATTGTTGTTGTTATTCCAGTTGTTGTTGCCGTGACGGTCGTTGTCGTGCCGGTTGTTTCCGCTCCAATTGTTGTTGCGGTTGTTGTCATGCCGGTCGTTCCGGTTGTTGTTGCGGACGGCGTTGTTGTAGACGGCGCCCGGCGACGCGGTGGTCTTCACCATGCCATTCGGCGCGCGCCATGTGGTCGCGCCTTTCGGCGTCCCGCGCATACGGGTCGTGGCCGCGGGTGCTGCGTGCGGTGTGGCAGCCGGTTTGGCGACATGCGGTGTCGCCGCGGGCTTCGCCGGCGCAGCGGCGTGAGGCGCGCCGTGACTGCCGCTGTTGTGGTCACCGCCACCGTGTCCGCCATGGCCGTGATGGTCCTGCGCGAGCGCCGGAGACGCCAAAGCAAGCGCTGCCGCTGCCGCCGAAATGAGAAATAGCTTCATGGAAATCCCCTTTGGGAACGATGGTGCCCCACACCTGGAACGAGAATACGCGGGCGCGGGAAAAGTTCCATGACAGTTTACCAATTGGTGCACCGCACCTATGGTCCGGCGCGGAATAAGGTGGGTGATATGGCGAATTTTTCGATTCGAGCGGCACGGCAGGGCGACGAAGGACTGGTGCTTACGCTTCTTCGCGAGCTGGCGGACTATGAGAAATTGCTGGACCGTTTTCACATCACCGAAGAGATCATCGGCCGCGACTATTTCGGCGAGCGGCCCATGTTGAATTGCGATCTGGCGTTCGAGGGCGATGCACCGGTCGGCATCGCGACCTGGTACTGGACGTATCATAGCTTCGCCGCGCGTCGCGGTATCTTCCTCGAAGACCTCTTCGTGCGGCCGCAAACGCGCGGCAAGGGATATGGCAAAGCCCTGCTTTCGCATCTCGCGCGCAACGCCATCGATGGCCGTGGCGGGCAGGTGGAATGGGAAGTGCTGGACTGGAATCAGCCGTCGATCGAATTCTATGAAGGTATTGGTGCGAGAAGGCAGGGTGGCTGGCACACCTACCGGCTCGAAGGCGATGCCTTGAAGAAGATGGCATCGTGAGCGCAATTGTCTCCTTCGTTCTAGCGCGTGCCGACAATGGTGTGATCGGCGCGAATAACACGATCCCATGGCGTATCCCTGAAGACATGAAGCGCTTCAAGGCGATCACGATGGGAAAGCCCATCATCATGGGCCGCAAGACGTGGGACAGCTTTCCGAAGAAGCCGCTGCCCGGCCGCACCAACATCGTCGTTACGCGGGACAGGGCCTGGCAGGCCGATGGCGCTATGGTGGTGCATTCGTTGGATGACGCCTTGCAGCGCGCCGAAAGTGAGAAGCCGGTCGAGATCGCGGTAATCGGCGGCGCGGAAATCTGGAAGCTGGCGTTGCCTTTCGCAAACCGAATCCACCTCACGGAAGTGCATATGGATGCGAAAGGCGATGTGTCCGTGCCGGCGTTCGACACGGAACACTGGCGCGAAACCGATCGCGAAGATCACGCGACCGCGGACGGACTTCGCTACAGCTATGTGACGTTGGTGCGGCGCTAGGCGTTGGCCCACACCTCGAACACGCGTGCGAGGCAGCCGATGGTGCCCGGTGTTCGCGCATAGTCGTAAAGCTCCTGAACAATCGTATTGATCTCCGCTTCGCTCGCGATACCGGCGCGCAGCACCGCCGGTGCGATATTCTGCATGGTGATCGGCGTGATGAGCTTCACTTCGCCTTCATGGCCGGCGCGCTGCACAACGTTCATGTCGACATTGGCGAAACCCGCGGCAAGCGCCAGGCCCGGCAGGCGCGGTCCGATATTCGCGTCGCCGCCGCGGCGCTTCACGGTTTCGGTGTAGATCTCGACATAGCGCCACAATGCGGGACAATCGGGATGGCAGAAATGGCCGCTGAAATCGATTTCCTCCAGTGCGATTGCGCCGCCCGGCTTCAGCACCGATTTGATCCGCGCGAGCGTTTCCGCCGGATCGGGGATGTGCGTCAGCACGAAACGCACATGGATGAAGTCGAACGGGCCGTCCGGAATCTCGCGCGTGATGTCGGAATGGACGAACGCCATGTTGGCGATGCCCTTGGCCTCGGCTTCGCGGCGCGCAATATCCAGTTGCGGGCCGTCAATATCGGTCGCCAGAACATGACCGCTTGGTCCCACCATTCGGGCCATGTCGCAGGCGACGTCCCCGCCGCCACAGCCGATCTCGAGGCAGGAAAGGCCGGGTTTCAGGCCGGCGCGGCGCAGGAGCTCCAGCGTGGTGGGCTGCATGACGCGCGACAGGATGCGAAGGCGCTCGCGCCCTTCGATGCCGCCGCGGATGACATATTGCTCCGTTTCCATCGCCCCGATCCTTGATGGAAGCATGAAGTTTACGTCAGGGACGATGGCGACGCCACGGCTCGCCCGCTGTTTGCGGATCGGCAAAGCCGCGTTAGCCTCCACGCAAACGATATTGGAGGGGACACCATGAATTTCCGCGAAGTTGCGACCGGCCTGAAATTTCCGGAGGGACCGGTGGCGATGGACGACGGTTCGGTCATCGTCGTGGAGATCGCGTCCAAGAAAATCACCCGCGTGAAGAAGGACGGCAAGACACAGACGATCGCGAAGGTGAAAGGCGGGCCCAACGGCCTCGCTATCGGTCCGGATGGCGCGCTCTATGTCTGCAACAACGGCGAGAACTTCACCTACACCAAGCGCATGGGGCTTCTAATCCCCGGCCACGCGCCGAAGACGCACAAGGGCGGCTGGATCGAGCGCGTGAACATCTCCACCGGCAAGGTCGAGCGCGTCTACGACAAGTGCAAGGGCGAGAAGCTGATCGCGCCGAACGACATCGTGTTCGACGAGGTCGGCGGCTTCTGGTTCACCGACCACGGCACAACCACGGACAAATACCGCAGCCACGGCGCGCTCTATTATGCGACGGCCAACGGCAAGAAGATCACCAAGGTGCTGCGCGAACTGGTGACACCCAACGGCGTCGGCCTCTCGCCGGACAACAAGACCGTCTATTACGCGGAAACATTCACCGGCCGTCTCTACAGCCTGCCGCTGGACAAGCCCGGCAAGGGCGCGCGTGTGGAGGGCTTCACACCCGGCTCCTTCGTCAACAACTTCCCCGGTCTCGGCTATTTCGACAGCCTCGGCCTGCAGGCCGATGGCGGCGTGTGCATCGCGACGATCCTGCAGGGCGGCATTACGACATTCTGGCCCGGCAGCAAGGAGGTGCGCCACACGCCGATCCCCGATCCGCTCGTCACCAATATCTGCTGGGGCGGGCAGGACATGAAGACCGCTTACATCACGTCGTCCGGCACGGGCCGTCTGCTTGCTTGCGACTGGCCGTCCGCGGGCCTTCGCCTGAATTACAACGCTTGATCCCCAAGGAGATTTTCATGCGT
This sequence comes from Rhizomicrobium sp., assembly GCA_036569005.1. Classification (GTDB taxonomy): domain Bacteria; phylum Pseudomonadota; class Alphaproteobacteria; order Micropepsales; family Micropepsaceae; genus Rhizomicrobium. The sequence goes on from DATCRK010000005.1 coordinate 14,814, forward strand.
GCATTTCTGCTTGCCGTTTCGCTTGCCGCATTGTCGGCATCCACCGCGTTCGCTGCCGACGACGTGATGGCGCCATTCTACGGCAACACCGTCATCTCCAAAGGAGGCATGGCGGAGACGCACAGCTACTACAACGCCGATCACAGCTTCACAATGAAGGCGCCGGCCTACAGCATGTCGTGGAAAGGCACCTGGAAGGTCGATGGCGGCCAACTCTGCCGGACCTACGATCAGGCGCCGCCGGGCGTGAGCAATCCGCTTTGCACGCCGATCGAACCGCACAAGGTTGGCGACACATGGACGGTGTCCGGCCGCACGGCGACGCTGGTGCAGGGCATCCAGTAGCTCATCGAAGAATAAACTAGCGCCCCCGCCTTGCAGGGTTTCGCTTTGCGCCCATATCCAAAGGCGCGGGGCGTTTCTCCCGTTTGTCGAAAAATTGGGGCATTTCATGAAGCGCATTCTTCTTGGCGCCGTGGCGGCTTGTGCCGTCGCGACGGGCGCCCATGCCGATCCGTTTGCCGTCGCCTATGGCAACACCGTCACGCAGACCATGAACGGCAAGACGACGATCATATATGTGAACGCAGACAAGACCTGGGAACAGCATGCCGACGGCAAGGTCGTGAAAGGCACCTACAGTTGGAAAGACGACAAGACCGCGTGCTTCACGGTGACCGATCCGGCGCCGGCCGATCCGTCGAAGGCGACGAACTGCAACGCCATAGAGGGCGATCACAAGGTCGGCGATACGTGGACGGAGCAGCTTCCGAACAATGCCGGCACGATCAGCATGGCGATCACCGCGGGGCGGCAATAGTCCTTATTCGGACGTCGGCAACAGATCGAATTCGATCGTGACGCGCTGGCCTTCGCCGTCGTAACGGCGCTCGCCGCGCGGCTGCCAGGATGGATGGAGCACGATCATCCCCGAAGAAGGGCGGATCGTCTCCGTCTGCCCGGAACTGCCGCCGCCGGGAATGCGGAAAGCCAGTTGCGGCGCGATCATCGCGGGCAAGGCGCCGCGGGGATCGGCCAATTCGACGTCGCCGCCGAGCGCGGCATCGTCGGATTTGTTGTAACCGTCATCGACGAAATAAACGCCGGACCAGAACGCGCCCGGACGCGGCGCCATCGCGCCATATTCGCCTTTCTGGCGAACGACGGCGGACGCCTTGATCTTCCAGTCGAGCGTGACGCGGCCGCCGGTGCGCGTGGCGGTCATGCTGTCCGCGAGTTCACGCAACACGCGGAACAAGGTCTGCGCGGCGTTGCCGCCCCAGCTTTCCAGATCGTTGTCCGAACGCCAGCCTTCGCCGCCCTTGATGCCGGTGGCGACGGCGAAACGTTGCGTGGCCAGCGCGCGCAGATCGACATTCACTTCGTTCGCAACCGGAAGGAAGTGAATGCAGGACGGCGTGGCGAAGGTGCTTTTGATCTGTGGCTTGGGCGTTGCCATCTTCAATTCCCCGAACGGAACACTTTTACTCGATTACGATTTTCGGCGCCCGGCGCGAGGGCGCGGCAATCTTCTGCGCAACTTGGGACGCGATTGCAAGAAAAGCCTGCGCTTCGACGCTGCTGGGGTGTGACGCAACGATAGGCGATCCCGCGTCCGATGTCTCGCGAATGCGTGGCACAAGCGGAATTTCGCCGAGGAACGCCGCGTTCATCTTCTCCGCTTCCGCGCGCGCGCCGCCATGGCCGAAGATGTGCGATTCATGGCCGCAATGTGGGCAGATGAACATGCTCATGTTCTCGACAACGCCCAGAACCGGCACTTGTGTCTTCTCGAACATCGCCACGCCCTTGCGCGCATCGATCAGCGCGATGTCCTGCGGCGTGGACACGATGACGGCGCCTTTCAGCGGAACGCGTTGCGCGATCGTGAGCTGCGCATCGCCGGTGCCGGGCGGCATGTCGATCACAAGTACGTCAAGCGGCGCCCAGGCGACATCGTTCATCATCTGCGTCAATGCCGATTGCACCATCGGCCCGCGCCAGATCATCGGCGAATCCTCGGCGACGAGGAAACCGATCGACATCGTCTTGATGCCAAACTTCTCGATGGGCTGAAGCTTATGGCCGTCGCTTTCCGGCTTGTGCGTGATGCTGAGAAGGCGCGGCACCGAGGGGCCGTAAATATCGGCGTCCAGCAACCCGACTTTCAGGCCGAGTTTTGCCAGGCCCAGCGCCAGATTGACCGCCACCGTGGATTTGCCCACGCCGCCCTTGCCGCTGGCCACCGCGATCACGCTGGCGACGCCTTCGATGCCGGAGGCTTTGGGCGCCTGCTGCGCATGCGCATGTCCCGCATGGGGGCGTTGCGCGCGCGGGTTCTGATAGACGGTGCGCGCGTTCGCCGGCTCGCTATGCGCGGTGAGTACGGCCGTCACGGACAGCACGCCCGGCAACGCATTCACGGCATCTTCCGCCGCCTTGCGCAGCGGCTCCGAAGCGCGTCCGCGCTCCGGCGCCACTTCGATGGAAAAGCCGACATGCCCGTCGCGCAGCACGAGACCTTGCACCAGACCGGCGTCGACGATGTTCTTGCCGCTCGCCGGATCGCTGACGCGGGCAAGCGCGCTCAAAACATCGTCCCGTGTCGCGGCCATGTCGTCCTCAATACGGCCATGTGCGCAAAGACTTGCGCAGACCGGCTTCGTTGCACCCTAGGGAAGTTGCTCATATAAACGCGGGACCCGCGAAAACCAACCGCGAACGGCGCGAAGCCCGTTCCTCGAACGCAGTGAAATCATGCCCTGGGGCAATCAGTCAGGCGGAAATAATGCAGGCCCGCGCGGCCCCTGGGGCAACGGTCCGTCGTCGCCCGGCGGTGGGAATCCCCCCGGCGGCTTTGAGGACATGCTGCGCCGCGTACAGGACTGGATCCGCAAACGGCTTCCCAGCGAAGGCTGGACCATTGGCACCATCGCGTTGATCGCGGCCGGCGTGATCGGATTGTGGCTTCTCTCGGGATTGTATTTCGTCAGCACGCATGAGCAGGGCGTTGTGTTGCGCTTCGGCAAGTTCGAGGCGCTGACGACGCCGGGCCCCAATTATCATTGGCCGTGGCCGATCGAAACGGTCGAGCTTCCCGAAGTCACCACCACGCATCAGATCAACATCGGCTACCAGCAAGTGGGCGAGGGCGATGACGCGCACAATGAAGACGTGCCCGAAGAAAGCCTGATGCTGACGGGCGACGAGAACATCGTCGACGTGAACTTCACCGTCTACTGGGTGATCACCAACGCCGCCGATTATCTGTTCAACGTCGAGAAGCCGGACGACGCGATCAAGGCGGTGGCGGAAAGCGCGATGCGCGAAGTCGTCGGCCAGAACCAGATCGGCCCGATCCTCACCGAAGATCGCGGTCCGGTGGAAAACCAGGTGCGCGAGCTGATGCAGAAGACGCTCGCCTCCTATCACATCGGCGTCACCATCACCGGCGTGAAGATGCAGAACGTCGATACGCCCGATCAGGTGCGCGACGCCTATCGCGACGTGCAGGCGGCGCGCGCCGACCAGGAGCGCATGCGCAACGAGGCGGAAGCCTACGCCAACAAGATCATCCCCGAAGCGCGCGGCGATGCGGCGCAGATCGTCCAGCAGGCGGAAGCTTACCGCCAGAAGGCGATCGCCGAAGCGAGCGGCGAAGCCAAGAAATTCGACAGCGTGCTGGCGGAGTATCGCAAGGCGCCGGAAGTGACCCGCAAGCGCATGTACATCGAAACCATGAGCCAGGTTTACGGGAACGTGAACAAGGTGATCGTGGACGAGAACGCGGCCAAGAACATTATTCCCTATCTGCCGCCGCAAATGCTGGGCAAGGCGCCGCCGGAAAGCGTGACCGTTACGGCGCCATCCGCAGCAGCCTCCGCCACGGCGACCGACAACAATGGAGGAACGCCATGAACCGCGTGCCTCTGGCCGGAGTGGGCGTCGCTGCCGTTCTCATCATCCTGTTCGTGATGTCGTGCTTCTACACGATCAACCAGACGGAGCAGGCGGTTCTTCTGCAGTTCGATGCGCCGCGCGAGATCGTGACCGAGCCTGGGCTGCACGCGAAGATCCCGTGGGTGCAGCAGGTCGAATATATCGACAAGCGTTTGCTCAATCTCGATGCGCCGGCGGAAGAAGTCATCGCGCAGGACAAGAAGCGCATGGTGGTGGACGCGTTTGCGCGCTGGCGCATCGTCGATCCGCTGCGCTTCTACCAGACGCTCACAAACACCGTGATCGCACAGACGCGGCTCGCCCCGATCCTGAGCTCCGATGTGCGTCAGGTTCTGGGCTCGCATGATTTTGCCGTCGTGCTGTCCGGCCAGCGCGCGCAGCTCATGCGCGACATCCGCGACAGCATGAATGGCGAGACCAAGCAATTCGGAATCGAAGTTGTGGATGTGCGTATCCGCCATGCCGATCTGCCGCCGCAGAACAGTGCGGCGATCTATGCGCGCATGATCCAGGAGCGCCGCCGCGAGGCGTTCCAGTTCCGCGCCGAGGGCACGGAAATCTCGCAGCGCGTGAAAGCGCGCGCCGAACGCGAAGTCACCGTCATCACCGCCGACGCCACGCGGCAGTCCGATATCCTGCGTGGGCAAGGCGACGCCCAGAAAACCAAGATCCTGGGTGACGCGTACGGTCAGGACCCGGACTTCTTTGCCTTCTATCGTTCCATGCAGGCCTATCAGGACTCGCTTGGCGGCGGGACGACAACGATGGTCCTTTCGCCCAACAGCGAGTTCTTCCGCTATTTCGGCGGCTCGCAATCGGGCGGCGGCAAGAAGAAATAGGCGGACAAAACCCTTTCCGGCTCGCGGATTAGCGGCGCAAATGCCACGTCAACCGAATGTGTGATCCGCAGGGCTTGCCCCGGCCCTGCCATGCTATATTTCCGAGGGGGCGCAGCGAATTCCCGGCTGCGGCGTTTCGGGGTTAGTCATGCGTTCTCTTCGTCCTTTCCGTTTCTTGCGTGCGCTTGTAACCGCGGCCTTCACGATGATGGCGCCGGTGGCGCTCGCGCCTGCTGCTTTCGCGCGTCCGGCGCCGGACAGTTTCGCCGATCTGGCCAATCAATTGCTGCCGGTGGTGGTGAACATTTCCACGACGCAGACTGTGACGCCGCAGATGGCGGCGGGGCAGCCGCAACTTCCGCCGGACCTGCCGCCGGATTCGCCGCTGCGGCAGTTGTTCAAAGATTACATGGACAAGAGCAAGAATCAGCCCCGGCACGTCACGTCGCTGGGCAGCGGGTTCATCATCGATCCGTCCGGCATCATCGTGACCAACAATCACGTCGTCGAGGATGCGGATGAGATCACCGTCACGCTCAACGACGGAACGTCGCTGCCGGCGAAACTGATCGGCCGCGACGACAAGACGGATCTGGCGCTGCTCAAGGTTGTGCCGAAGAAGCCGCTGCCCGCGTCGCATTTCGGAAATTCCGACAAGGCGCGTGTGGGCGACTGGGTGATCGCGATTGGCAATCCGTTCGGCCTCGGCTCCACGGTGACGACGGGCATCGTCTCCGCGCGCAACCGCGATATTGCCGCCGGGCCTTACGACGATTTCATCCAGACCGACGCACCGATCAATCGCGGCAATTCCGGCGGGCCGCTGTTCGACATGGACGGCAATGTCATCGGCATCAATTCCGCGATCTTCTCGCCGACCGGCGGATCGGTTGGCATCGGTTTCGCCATCCCGTCAAACATGGCGCGCGAAGTGATCGGCCAGCTTGAGAAGTTCGGCTCCACGCGGCGCGGCTGGCTGGGCGTGCGCGTGCAGAATCTGACGGATGATCTCGCTGAAGGCATGGGCATTCCCGGCACGAACGGCGCGTTGGTGGCGGATGTGACCGATGGCGGCCCGGCCGACAAGGCGGGTATCAAGAACGGCGATGTGATCACCGGCTTCGACGGCAAGCCGGTGCCGGACAGCCGCACGCTGCCGCGCGAAGTGGCGGACACCGCCGCCGGCAAGGCCGTGAATGTGGATGTCATTCGCGGTGGCAAGAAGATGACGCTGCATGCCGTCGTTGCGAAGCTGCAGGACGATGACGACGGCGACAAACCCAAAGCGCCGCCGCCTGCCGCCAAGCCGTCTCCGAAAGCTTCGCGTCTCGGCTTGTCGTTGGCCGCGCTCGATGATGCGGCGCGCAGCAAATACAAGCTGCCGAAGGACGCCGCGGGTGTCGTCGTCACCGATGTCGATCCGCTGGGTGCCTCGTCCGACAAGAACTTCCGACCGGGCGACATCATCGTGCAGGTCCAGAACCAGCCGGTGCGCACGCCCGACGACGTGAACAAGCTGGTGGATGCGAATAGCAAAGCCGGAAAGAAAGTGACGCTGCTGCTGGTGAGCCGTGGCGGCGATCTCACTTACGTCGCGGTGCGGACGGGCGGCGCGGGTTAAGATTCGACGATCTCGCCGTCCGCATAGCCCTGCAGATAGAGCAGCGCGCGCAGGTCGCCGTAGACGATCGCAGCATCCGCGGCGTCGGCTACGATGGGCTTGGCGTGGTAGGCGACGCCAAGTCCCGCATGTTCGATCATCGCCAGATCGTTCGCGCCGTCGCCGACGGCCAGCGCGTCGGCGGTGGAGATATTCAGCTTTTCGATTTCCGCCTTCAGCGCGGCAAGCTTGGCTTCCCGGCCGAGGATCGGCTCTTTCACTTCGCCGGTGAGGCGGTTGCCGTCGTCCAGCAGCGTGTTGGCCTGATTGTCGTCGAAGCCGGCATCCTTCGCGACGCGCTCGGTGAAATAGGTGAAGCCCCCGGAGACGAGGCAGGTGCGTGCGCCATGCTTCTTCATGGTGGCGACGAGCGCTTTTGCGCCGGGATTGAGTTTGACGCGCTCGTTATAAGTGCGTTCCAGCGCCGTGAGCGCCAGACCTTTCAGCAAACCCACGCGCTCCCGCAGCGCGGGCTCGAAGGCAATCTCGCCGTTCATGGCGCGCTCGGTGATGGCGGCGATCTGCGGCTTCAGATGCGCCATGTCCGCCAGCTCATCGAGACATTCGACACCGATGATGGTGGAATCCATGTCCGCGACGAGCAGCTTCTTGCGGCGGCGTTCGGCGGCGATGACGTTCACATCCACGCCGTCGCCGGCATGGACAAAGCCCCGCGGCAGGATCTCCGCCAGCTCGGGCGAAGCGAGCGTCACCGGAATGTCGCAGGCGCGATCCGGCGAAAGCCAGACCGGCGCGCCGACCGTGCCACTGGATTTGAAGTCGCGCGTTATCTTGCGCACAACGTCGGCAATCCGCGTGACGCCTTCGGCTGCTATAACGCTGACGATCAGAGAGTCGCTCATCGCATGAAAGAGTTTCAAAATGTCCGTTGACGCGGTGCTTATCGCAGGGCCGACCACCAGCGGCAAGTCCGCATTGGCGCTGTCGCTGGCCGAGGAAATCAACGGCGCCGTGATCAACGCCGACTCGATGCAGGTCTACACCGAAACGCGCATCCTGACCGCGCGCCCCACGGATGAAGACACATCGCGCGCGCCGCATCTGCTTTACGGCCATGTCAGCGTGAACGAGACCTATTCCGCCGGGCGCTATCAGGCGGAAGCGGCACATGCGCTGCGCACCACGCGCGAATCCGGACGCGTCCCGATCTTCGCCGGCGGCACGGGGATGTATTTCGGCGTGCTGACCGAAGGGCTCGCGCTTGTTCCCGCCATTCCCTCCGGCGTGCGCGAAGCGGCGGAAGCGCGGCGCGAAGCGCTGGGGCCGGAAGCGTTTCACGCGGAACTGGCGAAACGCGATCCTGTCGCCGGCGCGAAATTGCGCGCCAGCGACACGCAGCGGACCTTGCGCGCATGGGAAGTGTTCGAGGCGACGGGGCGGCCGTTGTCCGAATGGCAGACGGAGATGAGCGAGCCGCTTCTCGCCAACATGAACATCGCGCGCGTCATCATCTCGCCGCCGCGCGACGTGCTGCATCAGCGCATCAATCATCGCTTCGATCAGATGCTCGCCGCCGGTGCGGTGGAAGAAGCGACCGCTTTGGAAAATCCCTCGCCGACCGCCGCGAAAATCCTGGGTCTGCGCGAACTGCGGGCCGCCGCCGAGGGCACCCTCCCGCTGGAGGAGGCCATTGAGCAGGCCAAGGCCCGGACCCGGCAATATGCCAAGCGCCAGATGACCTGGTTTCGGCACCGAATGGCCGACTGGAATTGGGCCGAAGCGCAAGAATTGAGCAACATTCTTCCGTTATTGATGGATGCAGCAGCGTGAAATTGCTTGACGGCTCCGATTCGGGACCGTAGCGTTCGCAACTGCAATAAGGGCCGGGGCACATGAACCTCGCACTCGTAATTATTGGTGGGCCGCTGATAGGGCCGGGTTGAACCCGGATTTCCCTGCTGGCGGCGTTTGGACAAGAGGCGGAAACGCCTCTTTTTCTTTTGTGGATGGACGCAAATGGACCGAGACGGAACCGAACTGATGATGGCCCCGCCCAAAGCGGCGGGTGCGCTCGAATTGAGCGGCGCGGAGATGGTCATTCGCGCGCTCAAGGATCAGGGCGTGAAGCACATTTTCGGCTATCCCGGCGGCGCGGTGCTGCCGATCTACGATGCGCTCTTCCAGCAGGAAGACGTGGAACACATTCTCTGCCGCCATGAGCAGGGCGCCACGCATGCCGCCGAAGGTTATGCACGTTCCACCGGCCGCCCCGGCGTGGTGCTGGTGACGAGCGGCCCCGGCGCGACGAATGCGGTGACAGGCCTCACCGATGCCTTGCTCGATTCCATTCCGCTGATCGTGATCTCGGGGCAGGTGGCCTCACATCTCATCGGCACCGATGCGTTCCAGGAAGCGGACACCGTGGGCATCACGCGCGCCTGCACCAAGCACAACTGGCTGGTGAAGGACGTCGATGATCTGCCGCGGGTGATGCACGAAGCGTTTCAGATCGCGACCACCGGACGCCCCGGCCCGGTGCTGATCGATATTCCGAAGGATGTGCAGTTCAAGAAGGGTGGGTATTTCGGCCCGGCTTCGGTGAAGCACCGTACGTATCGCGTGAAGAGCGATCCCGATCTCGGACAGATCGTGAAAGCCATCGAGCTGATGGCGAACGCGAAGAAGCCGCTGTTCTACACCGGCGGCGGCCTCATCAATTCCGGCCCGGTGGCTTCCAAGTTGCTGCGCGAGCTGGCGGCACTGACGGGCTTTCCCGTGACCTCCACCTTGATGGGATTGGGCGCGTTTCCGGCGAGCGATCCGCAATGGCTGGGTCTCGTCGGCATGCACGGCACCTACGAAGCCAACAACGCGATGCACGATTGCGACGTGATGATCTGTCTCGGCGCGCGTTTCGACGACCGCGTGACGGGCAAAATCGATCTCTTCGCGCCGAACTCAAAGAAGATTCATCTCGATATCGATCCGTCGCAGATCAACAAGAATGTGCGCGTGGACGTGCCCATCGTGGCGGATGCCGCGAAGGCGCTGAAGGAGATGCTGCATTTCTGGAAGACGCAGAAGAAGTCGGTTGATGGGGCGGCACTGAAGGCGTGGTGGACGCAGATCGATCAGTGGCGCGCGAAGAAGTCGCTGGACTACAAAACCTCGACCAAGCTCATCAAGCCGCAATATGCGATCGACCGCCTGTATGAACTGACGCGCGGGCGCAACGTCTACATCACCACCGAAGTGGGCCAGCACCAGATGTGGGCGGCGCAGCGCTTCAAGTTCGAAGAGCCGAACCGCTGGATGACCTCCGGCGGCCTTGGCACGATGGGCTATGGCCTGCCGGCGGCGGTGGGCGTGCAGATGGCGCACCCGGACGCGCTGGTCATCGACATCGCCGGCGAAGCCTCCGTGCAGATGACGATGCAGGAGATGTCCACGGCCGTTCAGTACGATCTGCCGATCAAGATCTTCATCCTGAACAACGAATATATGGGCATGGTGCGCCAGTGGCAGCAGCTTCTGCATGGCGGGCGCTATTCGCATTCCTATTCCGAAGCGCTGCCGGATTTCGTGAAGCTGGCGGACGCCTATGGCGGCGTCGGCCTGCGTGCCAGCACGCCGGATGAGCTGGATGCGAAGATACTGGAGATGATCGACAGCCCCAAGCCGGTTCTCTTCGATTGCCGCGTCGATCCGAAAGAGAACTGCTACCCGATGATCCCGTCCGGCAAGGCGCATAACGAGATGATCCTGTCCGACGCGATGGAAGAAGAAACCGTCGTGTCCGACGAAGGTAAGATGTTGGTGTGATGAACAGGCCCCCTTCGCGTCGCTCCGCTCCGCTCTTCCCCCGTAAACGGGGGAAGAAAAATATAGCGCTCGTTTTTCCTCCCCCGTTTACGGGGGAGGTGCGCCCGAAGGGCGTGGAGGGGGCATTGTGAGAGCGCCAACCGAACGTCACACCATCGCGGTGCTGGTCGACAACGAAGCGGGCGTACTCGCGCGCGTCGTGGGCTTGTTCTCAGGCCGCGGCTACAACATCGAAAGCCTCACGGTCGCGGAAGTGGATCACGCCGCGCACACATCGCGCGTGACCGTCGTCACCAGCGGCACGCCCGAAGTGATCGAGCAGATCGAGGCGCAGCTTCGCCGCCTTGTGCCGGTGCATTCGGTGGTGAACTGGACCACCGCCGCGCCCGGCGTGGAGCGCGAGCTGGCCCTGGTGAAAGTCGCCGGCACCGGCGACAAGCGCGCCGAAGCGCAGCGCATCAGCGACATCTTCCGCGCCCATATCGTGGACACGACGCACACCAGCTTCGTGTTCGAGATCACCGGCATCCCCGAGAAGATCGACCAGTTCGTGGACTTGATGCGGCCCTTGGGTCTGGTTGACGTTTCGCGTACTGGTGTCGCGGCAATCAGCCGTGGGCCGGAGGCGATGTGAGACGTAAAGATAAGAGCGCAGTCGTTCATCCGGTCGCTTCGTTTCAATTGCCGAGCGACCAAGCTTTGCTTGCTGCGGTTGGAACTGTCGCAATCGCCCACGGGCACCTCGAATATATCTTGAGAATGACCGTGAAGACCCTGGCCGGGCTCTCCATTCTGGAAGCGCTTGATGCGACGAACTTCACTTCTATGCGAGATGTTAGATCAGAAGTTCGCAAATTGTTTGGGCAGCTAACAAAAGAAAGAAGTTTGTGTCTGAAGCTGGAGGCTTTACTTGAGCGCGCTCGAAAAGAGTCCGAGCAACGCAACCAGTTGCTTCATCGGCCTTGGGCGGTGGATTCCGAAAATAACTGGCTTATGAAGGATGAATACCATCATTGGGGCCCTCTTCCAGATCGACAGCAATTTCTTGAGTTAGCGGATCGAATTTACAATCTCATTCACGACATCAATGAAGCGCGATTACACGGCTTTATTTCGGACGTTGCTAAGTTGCGAAACTCCCCGAAAACAGATCAAGGAAACTAACATGCGCGTGTATTACGATCGGGATGCCGATCTAAATTTCATCAAGAACAAGAAGGTCGCCGTCATCGGCTTTGGCAGCCAGGGTCATGCGCACGCGCTCAACATGCGCGACAGTGGCGTGAAGGATGTCGTGATCGCGGCGCGTCCGGGCGCGTCCGCCGAGAAGGCAGAGAAGGCGGGCTTCAAAGTGATGAATGTGGCCGATGCCGCCAAATGGGCCGACGTGATGATGATGGTCACGCCCGATGAGTTGCAGGCCGACATCTACAAGGACGATCTCGCGAAGAACATGAAGCAGGGCGCGGCGCTGATGTTCGCGCATGGCTTCAACGTGCATTTCCGCCTGATCGAGCCGCGCAAGGATCTGGACATCCTGATGGTCGCGCCGAAAGGCCCGGGCCATACGGTGCGTAGCGAATATCAGAAGGGTGGCGGCGTGCCGTGCCTGATCGCGGTGCATCAGGATGCGAGCGGCAATGCGCAGGACCTCGGCCTCGCCTACGCCAGTGCCATCGGCGGCGGCCGCGCGGGCGTGATCGAGACGTCGTTCAAGGAAGAATGCGAGACCGATCTGTTCGGCGAACAGTCGGTGTTGTGCGGCGGGCTTGTCGAGCTCATCCGCGCCGGTTTCGAAACGCTGGTGGAAGCGGGCTACGCGCCGGAGATGGCCTATTTCGAATGCCTGCACGAAGTGAAGCTGATCGTGGACCTGATCTACGAAGGCGGCATCGCCAACATGAACTACTCGGTGTCGAACACCGCCGAGTATGGCGAATACATCACCGGCCCGCGCATCATCACGCCGGAGACGAAGGCGGAGATGAAGCGGGTGCTGGACGACATCCAGACCGGCAAATTCGCCCGCGACTGGGTGCTGGAGAACAAGGCCGGTCAGGCCAGCTTCAAAGCCACCCGCGCCAAGCACGCGGCGCATCCGATCGAGGAAGTGGGCACGAAACTCCGCGCCATGATGCCCTGGATCGCAAAGAACAAGCTGGTGGATACGGCGAAGAACTGATTTTCTCTCCCCCTCAAAAAAGAGGGGAAGCATGTCAGCCACCCGTCATCTCGTTTCCGCGAGTGTCTTCTTTATCGCCACAGCCTCGGCCGCTTTTGCCGATCCGCAGACGGCCGCGCAGTTGCGCGACAAGGCGTTGAACGATCCGACCGCTTACAGCGTTCTGAAATCGCTGACGACGGAGATCGGCCCACGGCCCGTGGGCACGCCGGCGGCGCATCGCGCGGCGGATTGGGGTGTGGCGAAGCTGAAGGCGCTGGGCTTCAGGAATGTGCATGTCGAAGCGTTCCCCAAGCCGAGCTGGCATCGCGATGCGGAGAGCGCCGAAGTGATCGCGCCGTTCCCACAGAAGCTGGCGGTGATCGGATTGGGCGAATCCGTTTCCACGCCGCCGGACGGTGTCGAGGCCGAGATCGTCGTGCTCGACAACTTGAACCAGTTGAAGTCCGCCGCGCCGGATGCCTTCAAAGGCAAGATCGTGGTGATGAACATGCCGATGACGCGCAGCGAAAACGGCATGGGCTATGGCGTGGCGGTTGCCGCGCGCGCAGGCGAGAGCGAAGCGGCAAAGCACGGCGCCATCGCCTATCTCACGCGCTCCATCTCCACCGGCACAGGCCGCGCACCGCATACAGGCGCGACACGCTATCTGGACGGCGCACCGAAGATTCCCGCCGGCGCGCTGGGCGTCCCGGATGCCGATCTGCTGGAGCATATGGCAGCGCGTGGGCCGGTGCGTGTCCGTCTCAAGCTGCTGTCGCATGTGGATCCCGACACGCAGGGCTTCACCGTCTCCGGCGATATCATGGGCAGCGAGAAGCCGGATGAGATCATCGTGATCGGCGGCCATCTCGACAGCTGGGATCCGGGCACGGGCGCGATCGACGATGGCGCCGGTGTTGCGATCACCACGGCAGCGGCGCATCTCATTGGAGAATTGCCGCATCATCCGCGCCGCACCATCCGGGTGGTGATGTGGGGCTCGGAAGAAACCGAAGGCTCGGGCGAAGCCTATCTCGCCGCGCACAAGGACGAGCTGTCGCAATTCGTCATCGCCAGCGAAAGCGATTTCGGCGCGGATCGCGTCTATGCGCTCACGCTTCCGGCAGGCGCGTTCGCCAATCCGGAGCTTGCGCCATTGCCCGGCGTTCTTGCGCCAATCAAGGTGATGGCCGATCCGCGCCCTGCGACGAATGCCGGCAGCGATGTGGAGGAAATCCAGAAATCCGGCGTGCCGGTGTTCGCCTTGGCGCAGGACGGCATGCGCTATTTCGACTATCACCATTCCGCCGACGATACGCTTGCCATCGTCGATCCCGAGCAGCTGAAGCAGAACGTCGCGGCCTGGGCGGCAACGCTCTACATGCTGGCGAACAGCGATGTCGATTTTCGTGCGGCCAACACCGTGGGCACGAAATAGCGGACCTCACGGCGGCGGGAGCGGACTCCCGTCGCCGTCGCGCACTTCGAAGTGCGCGTTATCCTTCAGATTGAGACGCGCGAATTCGTGCGCGTCCGCCAATGTGTTCTGAATGCACATATGCACGAGGGCGAGCTTGCCGTCCGCGTGGTAGTAGCGAATCTCGAAATCGGGCATCCCAACTCCGTTTTGCGTTTCATAAGGGGAACGCATCGCCTGTGGCACGGAACGGAACTTTCAGTGGCCAGAACAGGGCGAGATGTGGTTGAAATATGTCGATCACATCGGATTTTTTCTCATGCGCATTGGAACCCCGCTTTCGCCCACCGCGGTACGCGTCATGCTTCTGGGATCGGGCGAACTCGGAAAAGAAGTGACCATCGAATTGCAGCGCTTCGGCGTGGAAGTGATCGCGGTGGATCGCTACGCGGACGCGCCGGCGCAGCAGGTGGCCCATCGCGCGCATGTCATCGACATGACGGATGCCAAGGCGCTGCGTGCGCTGGTGGAAAAGGAAAAGCCGCATCTCATCGTGCCGGAGATCGAGGCCATCGCGACGGAAGAGCTGGTGGCCATCGAGAAGGATGGATTGGCGAAAGTCATTCCCACCGCCTTCGCCGCGCACACCACCATGAACCGTGAACGCATCCGCGTGTTGTCGGCGGAGACGTTAAAGCTGCCGACATCGCCTTACGCTTTTGCGTCGTCGCAGGCGGAATTGCAGACGGCGTGCGACCGCATCGGCTATCCGTGCTTCGTGAAGCCGGTGATGTCATCATCAGGCAAGGGCCAATCGCGCCTGAAGGCGAGCGGCGATGTGCCCAGGGCGTGGGACTATGCGCTCAGTTCCGGGCGCGTGAAGTCGGCCCGTGTCATCATCGAAGGCGAAGTGAAATTCGATTTCGAGATCACCTTGCTCACCGTACGCGCGAAGGACGGCACCCATTTCTGCGAACCCATCGGCCATGTACAGGTGGATGGGGACTATGTCGAAAGCTGGCAGCCGCAGCCCATGAGCAAAATCGCGCTGGAGAAGGCGCGCGACATCGCCGGCAAGGTGACGGCGGCGCTGGGCGGCTGGGGCATCTTCGGCGTGGAATTGTTCGTGAAGGGCGACGACGTGTGGTTCTCCGAACTGTCGCCGCGGCCGCATGACACCGGGCTCGTCACGCTGGTCTCGCAATATCAAAGCGAGTTTGCGCTGCACGCGCGCGCGATTCTTGGGCTGCCGGTTTCGACCGACATGGAATCGCCCGGCGCCTCGGCGGTGATCTATGGCGGCATGGACGCGAAAGGCATCGCCTTCGAAGGCGTGGCCGAAGCGCTGGCCGATCCGGACATCGAGCTTCGCCTGTTCGGCAAGCCGGAATCGTTCAAGAAACGCCGCATGGGCGTGGCGCTCGCACGCGGTATGGATACCGAAGACGCGCGAACGCGGGCGAAGACGGCAGCGGCGCTCGTTCGCCCGGTTTCTGCCTAGCGCTTCGCCATGATCACATGCATCGCGTGGTCTGACGCGACCTGGCGCGTGCATTGATAGCCTAGGGCCGGAAGGTTCATCCCTGCGAATAGGTTTTCGCCGCTGCCCATCAACACCGGCGCGATTGCGAGATGCAGTTCGTCGAGCAGTTTCGCCTGGAGATATTGACGGACGGTCGAAGCACCGCCACCGACGCGCACGTCCTTGCCGTTCGCCGCTTCCTTCGCGCGCGCCAATGCCTCGTGGATGCCGCCGGTGACGAAATGGAAGGTCGTGCCGCCTTTCATCGACAAGTCCTTGCGCGGATGATGTGTGAGGACGAACACCGGCACATGATAGGGCGGCTCCTCGCCCCACCAGCCGTTCCAGCTTTCGTCGCCCCAGTCGCCGCGGATGGGGCCGAACATGTTGCGGCCCAGAATCCAGGCGCCGATATTGTCGAAGCTGTTTCTGGCGAATTCATCGTCGATACCGGTCGTGCCGTCGCTGCCTTGCCCGGTCATTTCGCGGAACGTGCGCGTGGGGAAGAACCATTCGTGAAGCGCGTGGCCGCCCACGCCCATCGGATTCTCAAGGCTTTGATCGGGGCCGCAAGCGAAACCGTCAAGCGAAACGCTGTAGGCGCGCACGCATAATCTGGACATCGCCGTTTCTCCTCTTCCGCGGACCGGAAGTCTACTTATCGAAGAATGAAAGCAAAACCACTAACGCGTGATCTTGGCATCGAGCCAGCGTGCGGCGGCTTCCGGTGTCTGCTTGTCGGTCTGGCGGTCCACCATAAGATTCGCCTGCTGCATCGTCTTCAGATCGATAGCGCCGACTAGCGGTTTCAACGCCGCGAGCAGCTTTGCGTCCTGGGCATGCCTGCGGCCCACAAGGATCACCGTGTCATAGGGCGGCAGCGCACCTTTGGGATCGCCCATCAGCTTCAGATCGTATTGCGCAATGCGCCCGTCGCTGGAAAACGCGGTGATCGCGTCCACATCGCCGGTCGCCACAGCGAGATACATGAAATCGGATTGGAATTGCCGTTGCTTGGCGAAATGCAGTCCATAGGCTTTCGTCACGCCGCGCCATTCCGGCCGCGAGAAGATCTCGTAATCGCCGCCGATGGTCATGTTGCCCGCATGCGCGGCCAGATCGGTCAGCGTCGTGATGTGCAGAGCGTCGGCGCGGTCGCGGTGCATGGCGACGGCATAGGCGTTCTCGAAGCCCAGGGGCAGCACGCGGATACCGTAAGTCTTGCCGAGCCATGCCGTCATCTGCGCCATCACGGCGGCGCGTCCGGGCTGGTCCGTGCGCTTCATCTCGTTGGTCCAGATGGTGCCGGTGTAATCGATGGAAATGTCGATATCGCCGTTCACCAGCGCATGGAACGCGACGATGGAGCCGAGGCCGTCGCGCCGCGCGGTCGCGAAGCCTGCCGCGTGCAAGCGGTTCTGGATCAGCGACCCGAGGATGAACTGCTCTTCAAAACTCTTGGTGCCGATCGTGACGCGCTCGCGCGCGCCGCCGAACGTCGGGAACAGGCTCACCGCGACGATAAGGGCGATGCCCGCGAAAGCGCTCCACACGCGCCAGCGCGTGCGCAAGGCGAAGCCGTCTTCGGCGAGCGCGAGCAAGCGGTCGATCATCAGCGCCAGCAGAGCAGCGGAGATGCAGCCGAACAGCACCAGCACCCAGTTCTCGGTCTGCAGGCCGGTGAAGATGTAGTTGCCGAGACTCGTCTGCCCGATGGGCGTGGAGAGCGTTGCGGTGCCGATCACCCACACCGCGGCGGTGCGGACGCCCGCCATGATGACTGGTGCCGCGAGCGGAAGCTCGACCAACCATAGCGATTGCCACGGCGTCATGCCCGTGGCGCGCGCGGCGCGCAGGATTGCCGGATCGAGTCCGGCAAGTCCGGTGATCGTGTTCCGCAGCACCGGCAGCATCGAATAGAGCGTGAGCGCGAGCAGCGCTGGCAAAAAGCCCAGCGCGCGGAAGCTGAAGCCGAACGTGCTCGCGGTAAAAGCAGAAACAATGATGAGCAGCGGATAGAATAGCGCCAGCAGGGCGAGGCCGGGAATGGTCTGCACCACGCTGGCGACGGCGAGCGAAGGCCCGCGCAGCCATGCGATGCGATAGGCCGCGATGGCGAGGGGTAAACTGATCGCGAGGCCAAGCAGGATCGCGGACACGCTCAACAGAACATGCTGGCCCAGATAGTCGGGCAGATTGGCCAGGCCGGCGCTGAAAAGATCGCTCATGCGCGCATCGCCCTGGCGAGCTTCTCGGCGCGCTGGCGTGGGATCTCGATCAGTCGCCGCACGAAATCGTCGGCCGGCGCGTCCGCAAGTTCTTTCGGCGTGGCGACCTGCAGCAATTCTCCGTCGCGCATCACCGCGATGCGGTCGGCGAGGAGGAAGGCCTCAGTCATGTCGTGCGTGACGAGAATGGTGGTGAGACCGAGCTTGTCGTGGATGGCGCGATAATCGGCGGCCAGTTCGTCGCGGATCAAGGCATCGAGCGCGCCGAACGGCTCGTCCATCAGCATGATCTTCGGTCGTGCGGCGAGCGCGCGGGCAAGGCCCACGCGCTGGCGCTGGCCGCCGGAAAGTTGCGCGGGAAAGCGGTTGGCGACGGCAGCGCTGTCCAACTGCACCAGCGCAAGAAGCTCATGCACGCGTGCATCGACCTCCGCTTCGGGCCAGCGCAACAGCTTCGGTGTGATGCTGATGTTCTCGCCCACCGTCATGTGCGGGAAAAGTCCGACTTCCTGGAACACAAAACCCATCTTGCGCCGGACGGACACCGCATCGCCGGCGCGCACGTCTTCACCGTCGATCAGCACGCGGCCGCTCGTCGGTTCGGTGAGGCGGTTGATCATGTTGAGCGTGGTGGTCTTGCCGCTGCCGGATTCGCCGATCAGCACCAGGAATTCGCCATCGGCAACGCGCAGGCTCACGCCGCGCACCGCCGGTGTGCGCGTTCCGAATTGCTTGGTGAGGCCTTCGAGTTCGATCATCGCTCCCCGCACGCCACTCTTGCGCGAGACGGCGGCGGTTGCCAAGCGACGAATGATCTTGAGGGCTATGTCGGGTTTTCGAGGCTGAACATGGCCGCGTCGTCGTCATAGGAGAACAACTCGGCGTAACGGGCCCATGCCGTGACGGTGGAGAGCGTTTCGTCCGCCGCATCTTCCGTCATGTGGTCTTCGAGTTCGTCGAGGAAGCGGTTCCACGACGCGGTGTGACTCTCGCGCTCGTCCAGCACGCGGCGGATATGCGCGGCCAGCGGCACATATCGGATCAGCAGGCGCGCGAAGATGCGCTTGCGCTCATCGGTCTCTTCGGCGGCGAAACGCTTGCCGGTTTCGGTGAGCTTGATGTCGCCGCCTTCCAGATCGGCGAGCCTCAGCATCTGCATCGCTTCGGCCACCGGGAAAAGCTCGTCGATTTCGAACTGCGTTTCGGATGCGATTTCCGGCAAATCGGCCTTGCCGTGGAACGGCGGCGCGGCAACGGCTTCGAGAAGACCGGCGATGGTGCTCGCCGAAACCCGATGCAGGATCGTACCCATCGTCGCGCGCTCGCCCTTCTGCGCAAGGCGCTCGGTTCGCTTGGCGGTCATTTCGACATAGATGCGCTCCACCAGCGCGCTGAACGCCGGGTCGTTGCGGTCGCGCGGCTGGCGCAGCGGGATCGGAATCTCGCTGACGATCTTGCCGGGATTGGTGGAGAACAGGCAGACGCGGTCGCACATCAACACCGCTTCTTCGATGTTGTGAGTGACGAGAATGATACCCTTCATCGGCAGATCGCCTTCCGACCACAATTCGATCAGATCGGTGCGCAGGTTCTCGGCCGTCAGCACGTCGAGCGCGGAGAACGGCTCGTCCATCAGCAGAATGTTCGGATGCACGACGAGGGCGCGCGCGAAGCCCACGCGCTGGCGCATGCCGCCGGAAAGCTCGCGCGGATAGGCGCTTTCGTAACCGTCCAGACCGATCAGGTCGATGGCGTCCAGCGCGCGCTTGCGGATTTCTTCTACGGGAAGGCCGAGGGCTTCGAGCCCAAGCTGCACGTTTTCCAGAACGGTGAGCCAGGGAAACAGCGCGAAGCTCTGGAACACCATCGCGATGCCGCTGGCGGGACCGTCGATCTCCTTGCCGAGATATTTCGCCGAGCCGCTGGTGGGCGCCGAAAGGCCCGCGATGATGCGGAGCAGCGTGGACTTTCCCGACCCCGAACGGCCGAGAAGCCCGACGATTTCACCCTGCTTCACGGTGAGATTCACATCGTCCAGCACCAGCAGTTCGCCGCCTGCGCGCGGGAAGGCGCGGCGGATGTCTTTGAGGTCGAGAAGCGCGTCCATGTTCGTCCCCTCAGGTCAGCCGGAATTTGCGTTCGGCGTACCAGTATAATGGCCGCCAGAAGATGCGGTTGATGATGCTCACCAGAACCGCCATCACGGCGGTGCCCAGCACGACGCGATGGAAATCGCCGGCCACGCTGGCACGCTGGATATAGTCGCCAAGCCCGTGTGCGTGCAGGGTCTGGTGCCCCCAGTTCACGAATTCGGCCACGATAGCGGCGTTCCACGAACCGCCGGAAGCGGTGATCGCGCCCGTGACATAGAACGGGAATACCGCCGGCAGCGCGATCCTGCGCCACCACAGCCAGCCGCGCACACCGAAATTTTCGCCCGCATCGCGCATGTCGCGCGGCAATCCGCTGGCGCCAGCGATCACGTTGAACAGGATGTACCACTGCGTGCCCAGCACCATCAGCGGCGACAGCCAGATATCCGGATTGAGATGAAAGGTGACGATACCGACCACGACCAGCGGGAAGAGAAGGTTTGCCGGAAACGCCGCGAGGAACTGCGCGATCGGTTGCACGACAGCGGCGAGTTTCGGGCGCAAGCCCACATAAATGCCGATTGGCGTCCAGATCACGCTTGCCAGCGCGATCAGGATGAAAACGCGGACCATGGTGATGAAGCCGAGCGCGAATGCGTTCAGCACTTCGCTCATCGGCAGCGCGGCGGCGGAGAACTGGTAGATGCGCCATGCCGCAAAGCCCAGCGCTAGAACGATCGCCAGATACCACGCGCCGTTTGCCGCCTGCGAGATCAGCGGCGCGGTGGGCCTGTTCGACTGGCCGAAGGACGGCGGCCGCATGCGATAGGTCCAGCGCATGAAGCGTTCGACCGGCGCGCCGGCGATATCGAACAGGTTCGTGCGCCGGAACATGGTCAGCATCCAGCTTTCAGGTTCGTCTTCCGATTGCTCCTGATCGACACGGAAGCGGAACGCCCAGGCGACGAGCGGGCGGAACATGAGTTGGTCGTAGATCAGGATGACGATCAGCATCGTCCCGATCGCCCAGAAGATCGCGGGAATGTCGCGATGCTCGATGGCCAGCGCGATGTAGGAGCCGATACCCGGGAGGGCAAAGGAGGTCTGCCCCACCGTCACGGCTTCGGCCTGCGTGACGAAGAACCAGCCACCCGACATGGACATCATCATGTTCCAGATGAGGGACGGCATCGCGAACGGCACTTCGATGCGCCAGAAGCGCGCCCAGCCGTTCAGCCCGAACATCCGTCCGGCCTCGATCATCTCCGGCGGCACGGTCCGCAGCGACTGGTAGAAGCTGAAGGCCATGTTCCAGGCCTGGCTGGTGAAGAGCGCGAAAACGCAGACCAGTTCGGCCCCGAACACCCGTCCAGGTGCCAGCGCCAGAAAGAAGACGGTCGTCACCGAAATGAAGCTCAGGATCGGGACCGATTGCAGGATGTCGAGCAGGGGGATGAGCAGGCTGCCCGCGCGCGGGCTTTTGGCGGCCAGGGTCGCATAGGTGAAGGTGAAACCGAGCGACACCACCATGGCGATCAGCATCCGTAGCGCCGTTCTGAGCGCATAGTCCGGCAGATGCGAGGGATCGAGCGACAGAGGCGCGCTGGCGAGGGCTGCTAGCGGCTGGCCGAGCATCCGGCTGGCCTCGGCAAAGGCGACGATAAAACCCAGAACCAGCACGCCGGCCAAGAGGTCCCACCCGCCGGGCAACAGGCGGCGTGCCTCGATCGAAATGGGCGGCAGGATCTTCATATCCGGCGGACCTTCGAGGGGTGGTGGGTCGATATGCTGGGGCGCGGTTCGGACGCAAATCGCGCGAGGCTTTGAACCACTCTAAAGGGTTCCGGGAAAGTGGATTTTTGTGAAGCTTCCGATAGCCGATTGCCGCAGCGTGGGGGCGCCGGGCGGGCCTTCCGACAGGGGAAAATAAGCCCGTCCCGCCATATTGCGCGCCCGCGCAAAATCAGCGTAAAACGTTGGAAACGAAGCAGAAAGCGGCGGTTTTACGCCATTTTCACATGCCTCGTTTTAAAGTTAGCGGACCGTACAAAGCGGGCGGAACAGCGATCCTTGCGATGATCGAAGAAGCGCACATCGAAGTTGCAGGCGGAGATTTCTCCGCTCGCGATTTCGCGCGCGCAGATCACGCACACGCTTCTTCCCTCGGTTTGCCGCTGGCGCAGCTTCTCCTCCTTAGCTGCCCCTAGGCGTCGGCTGCTCGTGAGATCGGGCGGACGTTTAGGGGATCACTTGAGCGAAGGGAGTCGATTGAAGCCGCTGGATGCGGCAAACGAAGGAAGAAGACCATGACCACCACGAACACGCAAAAACCCGAACGAGTAAAAATATTCGACACGACGTTGCGCGACGGCGAGCAATCGCCCGGCGCCGCGATGACGCATGAAGAGAAGATCGAAGTCGCTGAGCTTCTGGATGAAATGGGCGTCGACATCATCGAAGCCGGTTTCCCGATTTCCTCGCAAGGCGACTTCGATGCGGTGAACACGATCGCCAGGCGCACGAAGAACGCAGTGATCTGCGGATTGTCGCGCGCAGGCTTGAAAGACATCGACCGCGCTGCCGAAGCGCTCAAGCCGTCGAAACGGTTCCGCATTCACACCTTCATCTCCACCAGCCCGGTTCACATGAAGCACAAGCTTCAGATGGGTCCGAACTCCGTGATCGAAGCGATCGCGGCGTCGGTGGGGCATGCGCGCCGCTTCACCGATGACGTGCAATGGTCGCCGGAGGATTCGACGCGGACGGAGCGGGATTTCCTGTGTTTTGCGGTGGAAACGGCCATCGCGAACGGCGCCACCACGATCAATATTCCCGACACGGTGGGCTATTCCACGCCGCAGGAATTCTACGCGATGATCGTGGATCTCAAGAATCGCGTTCCCAATATCGACAAGGCAACCATCGCCACGCATTGCCACAATGATCTCGGTTTGGCTGTCGCCAACTCGCTGGCCGGCGTATTGGCCGGTGCACGCCAGATCGAATGCACGATCAACGGCATCGGCGAGCGCGCGGGCAATGCGGCGCTGGAAGAGGTCGTGATGGCGCTCAAGGTGCGCGGCGACATCATGCCGTTCACCACCGGCATCAACACCACCTTGCTGGCGCGCGCGTCGAAACTCGTTTCGAACGTCACCGGTTTCCCGGTGCAATACAACAAGGCCATCGTCGGCAAGAACGCGTTCGCGCATGAAAGCGGAATCCATCAGGACGGCATGCTGAAGAATGTCGAGACCTATGAGATCATGCGTCCCGAAGATGTCGGCGTGCATGCCTCATCGCTGGTGCTGGGCAAGCTCTCCGGCCGTCACGCCTTCAAGGACAAGCTGGAAGCGCTGGGTTACGAGCTGGACGACCAGGCCTTCCAGGAGGCGTTCAAGCGCTTCAAGGATCTGGCTGACAAGAAGAAGCATGTCTTCGACGAAGATATCGTCGCGCTGGTCGACGACGAGGTGATGCGCGGCCATGACAAGATCCTCATCCGGGCCCTTCGCGTCACGTCTGGCATTAACGTCGCGCCTTCTGCGGAGTTGACGCTTTCTGTGGATGGCCAGGACAAGACCGCAAAGACCACGGGCGACGGGCCGGTCGATGCGATATTCAACGCCATTCGCGAGCTTTTCCCGCACGAGGCCAGCCTGCAACTCTTCCAGATCAAGTCGGTCACGGAAGGCACGGATGCGCAGGCCGGCGCGAGCGTGAGGCTCGAGGAGAACGGGCGCACCGTCACCGGGCGCGCGGCGGACACTGACACGGTGCTGGCCGCGGCGAACGCTTATGTGAATGCGCTCAACAAGCTTTTGGTGAAACGTGAAAAAAGGGCGCCGGAGACTTTGACCGTCGCGCGATGAAATCGTTACCCCGGCGTTAACCATCGCCGGGGTACGTTTCTGCGGGACGGGCGGCGAAGGGCGGCCCGGAAGGGAACAGGCAGGCATACATGTTCGGCAGTCTTCTCGGCGTTCTGTCGAGCGATATGGCAATCGACCTCGGAACCGCGAACACGCTGGTTTACGTCAAGGGACGCGGCATCGTTCTGAACGAGCCGTCGGTGGTCGCCACGATCAGCTCTCGCACCGGAAAGAAAACCGTCCGCGCCGTCGGCAACGACGCCAAGATGATGCTGGGCCGCAC
>DATCRK010000006.1:0-12582 GCA_036569005.1 Rhizomicrobium sp.
AGATGATGCTGGCGCAAAATGCGTCCAACCGGGCCACCGACATGCCCGACGCCGGCGAGATCAAGATGTTCGCCAAGGCGCGCCAGCAGGAACATCAGCGCGAGATGACCGCGCGTTTCGCGCTCGGGTTCACCACCGACAAGCCGTTCGCCGAACGGCTCGTCTGGTTCTGGAGCAACCATTTCACCGTATCGGCGATGAATGGCGGCGCGGCCAGTCTCGTCGGCGCCTTCGAGCGCGAGGCGATCCGTCCCCATATCACCGGCACGTTTGAGGACATGCTGCTCGCCACCACGCATCACCCCGCGATGCTGCTTTATCTCAACAACGCCCAATCGATCGGTCCGGACTCGATTGCCGGCAGGCGCACCGGCAAAGGAATCAACGAGAACCTGGGCCGCGAACTGATGGAACTGCACACGCTGGGCGTCGATGGCGGCTACACGCAGGCCGATGTCATCGCGATGGCGAAGATCCTCACTGGCTGGAGCATCGACCGTCAGGGCGGTGGCGAAACCGGTTTCCGCTTCTATCCGCCACGCCACGAGCCGGGCAATATCGTTCTGCGCGGCAAGACCTATGCGGACAATGGTGAGGCGCAGGGCATCGCCGCCATTCGCGATCTCGCGCGAGATCCGGCGACGGCACGCCACATCGCAAAGAAGTTCGCCGTTCATTTTATCGCCGACAATCCGCCATCGACATCCATCGCACTGCTGGAGAAGAGTTTCCGCGACACCGGTGGCGATCTCAAAGCGCTCGCGCGCACGGCCATCGAAGACCCTGCGGCGTGGAAGCCCGGCAACGGCAAGATGCGCAGTCCTGTCGAATACACCTGTGCGTCTATGCGCATGCTGGGCTGGCCGCATGGCGGCGATCAGGAGAAGCAGGTCAAAGGCGTGATGGCCGCCACGCGCATGATGGGCGAATTCCCTTTCGCCGCGCCATCGCCGAAAGGCTGGCCGGATATATCGGCGGCGTGGTCCGGGCCCGATGCCATGCTGAACCGCATCGAGTGGGCAAAGGAGCTTGCGGCGCGCCTGCCGCAGAACGTTAACGCGCAACAGCTCGCTGACACCGGGCTCGGCCCGCTGGTACAGCCCGCCACCCGCGCGGCGATGAATGGCGCTGCGACGCCCAACGATGCCGTCGCGCTTCTTCTTTCCAGCCCTGAATTTCAGCGGAGATGATATGTTCAACCGCCGTTCGATCCTGAAATCCGCTTTTGCCGCCAGCGCGCTTTCGATGTGGGATGCGCCGGTGCGTTTCGCCTTCGCCGACGCGCCAACCGACCGGCGTTTCGTCGTCGTCATTCTGCGCGGCGCGCTCGACGGCCTCGCCGCCGTGCCGCCTTATGGCGATCCCGATTACAAATCAGTGCGCGGCGTCCTCGCACTGGATCGCGACGGCACCACGCCGCTGCACGATCTCGACGGCCATTTCGGCCTAAATCCCTCGCTCACCAACATGAAGTCTTATTGGGACGCGAAGCAACTCGTTGTCTTCCAGAACATCTCTTCACCTTATCGCGACCGTTCGCATTTCGACGGGCAGAACGTGCTCGAAACGGGCGCCGCTGCTCCGCATGCGCTGAGTGACGGCTGGCTCAACCGCGCGCTGCCGCCGATGAAGCTTTCCGAGCGCGACAGTGCGCTCGCCGTGGCCGCGTCGCCGCCGCTGATTCTCATGGGCCCATCGCAGGTGTCGAGTTGGATGCCCAACGTCATGCCGCAGCCCGACGCCGATTTCCTGAAGCGCGTGCGGATGCTTTACGGTTCCGATGTCGTCCTTGCGGCTTCGCTCGACAGCGCGCTGCGCACCGAGGCTGAAGCCAACGCCGCTACCGACGACAAACCGCAGACGGCGCAGCAGATGGCGCAACGTGCAGGCTCTTATGGCAATCTCACGCCCTTGTTTGCGGGCGCCGGGCGCCTGCTTTCGCGCGAAGACGGGCCGCGCATCGCGGTTCTGGATGCGAGCGGCTGGGATACGCATGTGAATGAAGGCGCTGCGGACGGTCAGCTTGCGCGTCGTTTGCGCGCACTCGACACCGCACTCGATGCGATGAAACAGGCGCTCGGTCCGGCCTGGAACAAGACGGCCGTCGTCATGGCGACGGAATTCGGCCGCACTGTGCGGCCCAATGGCAACGGTGGCACCGATCATGGAACTGCTGGCGCCGCCTTCTTGTTCGGCGGTGCGGTGAAAGGCGGTGTCATAAGAGCGGAGTGGACCGGTCTCAAACCGTCCGCGCTCAAGGATGGACGCGATCAGCCTGCGCGAACGGATATGCGCGGCGTCTTCAAGGGTATCTTGTCGGATCATTTGCGCGTGGCGCGTCGTGATCTGGACAATGCGGTCTTTCCGGACAGCGGCGGCGTTCAACCCATGGAAGGCCTTATCGCCATTTAGGAATTTTGCCCGTTTCGCATTTCGAGGCCGCCACGTATATTGCCCCGGTCTCGAGGGTCCCTATGCGCCATTTCCTTGTTGCTGCCGCTTTGGCTTTCTTTGCTTTAGCGCCGGTTTCCGCTGCTTTGGCGGCCGGCCCAGCCGATCCATTCACGGTCACCAATATTCCCGTGCAGGCAAAGGCGGCATCGGCGATCGAGGCACAGAACATCGCCATCAATTCCGGGAAGGCGCGCGCCTGGCAGGAAGTCCTCAAGCGCCTGCTGAAGCCGGAAGATGTCGCCAAAGTTCCCGCGCTGGATGATGTGGCGCTGACGCGGCTGATCGCCAGCTATCTGCCGCAGGACGAGCGCCGCTCGACGACGCAGTACATGGCGAAGATGACGTACAGCTTCAATCCGGCCGCCGTGCGCCGCCTGCTGCGCCAGTCCAACATCGCCTATAGCGATGCGCAGGCGCACCCGATTCTGATTCTCGCCTTGTCGCCGAAATGGGCGGGCCGCTCGGCCTGGGCTGCGGCCTGGGCGACACCCCTCTATTCGCACGCCGCGCTACCGATGGTCCTGCCCTATGGCGATGCGGTCGATCAGGGCAATCTCGCCGACACGAATTTCGATACGACGACGTGGCAGGACGTGGAGCCGTCGGCCTCGCGCGTGAAAGCCGAGGAGGCGGTGATCGCGCAGTTGAATGTCTCCGGCGGGCAGACGGTCATCAAGATGAAGCGTCTTGGCCTCGGCACATCGCCGCCGATCCCCGATGTGACTGTTCCGGGAACGCCGCCGGGCAATCTGAAGGCCGCCGCTGCCGCGACAGCCGCTGCGATCGCTTCATACTGGAAAAACCGCACGGCGATCGATTACGGCAGGCGCAATCGCCTCACCGCTGACGTGACAATCGACTCGCTCACGCAATGGGGCACGCTGCTGGCGCGGCTGGGCACGATCCCGACGTTGACCGATGTCGCGGTGAACGCGATGAACACCGGCATGGCGCGCGTCACGCTCACTTATGTCGGCACGGCGGACCAGCTTCACGACAGCCTGTCGCAGCAGAAGGTGGATCTCGCGCAAAAGAGCGCGGGTGGCCTCTATTCGCTGGCGTTGCAGGACGATCCCACCGCGACCGCTACGGCAGGCCAGTGACCGCGCTGCTTCGCAACATCCCCAACATCCTGACGGCGCTCAGGCTCGCGGCGTCGCCTGCGATCGTCGCGCTCCTCTGGCATGGGCATGACTATGCGGCGCTGATCGTATTCGCGATTGCCGGCATCACCGATGCGCTGGACGGTTATCTCGCCAAGACGTTCCATCTTCAGACACGCTTCGGCCGCTTTCTCGATCCCGCCGCCGACAAACTTCTGATGCTCACCTCCTTCATCGCGCTGACGATGCTGGGCGTCACGCCAGTGTGGCTCACGGCGCTCGTCATCACGCGCGACGTGTGCATCGTGATCGGCATCGGCCTTGCGTATCTCTGGGCGCTTCCGGTGCGCGCCACGCCGAGCTTCCTTGGCAAATGCAGCACCGCTGTGCAGGTCATCTATGTCGGCGTGATGCTGTTGCTGCTGACCTTCGACATTCATGCGCGCATCGTGATCAATCTCGGCGAGATCGCGGTGGCAGCCTTCACCCTGGCGTCCGGCCTCGGTTATGCGCAAGTATGGCTGCGCGCCGCGACGCATTCGCGCCGCACGGCCTGAGCTTTGCCGAAACAGCTTCCCTTTCCGTTCGGGACACGCGTTGCGCTCACGCGCGAGGATTTCGTGCCCTCGCTCGCCAGCGCGCCGGCGCTCGCCTTCATCGACTCCTGGCCGAACTGGCCCGCAACTGTTGCGGCGCTGCATGGCCCGTCGGGCTCGGGCAAATCGCATCTCGCCGCGATCTGGCAGGCGCGGTCGAACGCGCAGGTCGTTTCCGCGAAGGAACTGAGCGGCGGCTTCGTTCGCGACGAAGCGCTTCCGGTGATCGTCGAGGATGTGGACTCGTCGCATGTCAGCCCGGCGCGTGACGCCGCGCTCTTCGGGTTGTTAGAGCACGCGCAGCCCTCGGCGCCGGTGCTGCTCACCGGCCATGAGCCGCCATCGGCGTGGAAGACGTCGCTGCCCGATCTGGCTTCACGATTCTCTGCGCTGCTGGCTTTTCCGCTCTGGGCACCGGATGACGAATTGCTGGCCGCTATCGCGCGCAAGCTGTTCAACGACCGCCAGCTCGCGGTGCCGGACGCGGTGATCGCTCGCATGGTCACGTCCCTGGAACGCAGCCCCGCCGCATTCCGCGATTTCGTGGCCCGCGCCGACGAACGGGCGCTGGCCGAGGGCAGGGCGATCAACCTGGCCCTGGTCCGGGAGATGCTGGCGGAGGAACCGTCATCGCCATGACACGGTAATCTTTATCCTCTAGGCTTGGATACTCCCGGCAGCACGGAACATGGCTAAGTCTCGGTTACACATGGAAGATTCGACGCAAGCGTCGCTGGACACCCTGCCTTTGGCGGCGTCCGAAACCGATGCTGGCGAGGACGCCGCGCCGTCCGTGGAGCTGACGTCGCCGGACCGGTTCGTGAACCGGGAACTGTCGTGGCTGGCCTTTAACCGCCGGGTTCTGGAAGAGGCACAGAACGCACGCCATCCGATCCTGGAGCGCCTGCGCTTCCTGTCGATCTCCGCGTCGAATCTCGATGAGTTCTACATGGTCCGCGTCGCGGGCCTCAAAGGCATGGTCGCCGCCGGCGTCGCCACGCCGAGCGATGATGGCCACACGCCGGCGCAGCAGCTCGCGCGCGTGGAAGAGGTCGCAGGCAAGCTGATCGCCGATCAGCAGGCGATGTGGCCCAAGCTGCGCGCCGAATTGCGCGATGCGGGCATCGCGGTCATTGCGCCCGAAGAACTCACAGCCGATGAAGGCGCGTGGCTCGAAAAGGAATTCCGCGAGCAGATTTTCCCGGTGCTGACGCCGCTGGCTCTGGATCCGGCGCATCCGTTCCCGTTCATTCCCAATCTCGGCTTCACGCTGGCGCTGCAGCTCACGCGCAAGAAGGACGGCAAGGCCGTCAACGCGCTGCTGCCTGTGCCCGCGCAGTTGCAGCGCTTCCTGAAACTTCCTGGCGGCAACGGCCATGTGCGCTTCATCGCGCTGGAAGACATCTTCGCGCTGTTCCTGAACAAGATTTTCCCCGGCTACACCTCGAACGGTTGCGGTCTCTTCCGCATCCTGCGCGACAGCGACGTGGAAGTGGAGGAAGAGGCGGAAGATCTCGTCCGCCTGTTCGAAACGCTTCTGAAGCGCCGCCGCCGCGGCTCCGTCATCCACATGAAATGCGCCGCCGCCATGCCGGAGAGCTTGCGCAATTTCATCGCCGACCAGTTGTCGCTGAAAAAGTCCGAGCTCGTCATCGTGGATCACATGATGGGCATTTCGGACATGAAGCAGCTCATCGTGCCCGAGCGGCAGGACCTGCAGTTCAAGCCTTACAACGCCCGCTTCCCGGAGCGCATCCGCGATCACGGCGGCGATTGTTTCGCGGCCATCCGGGCGAAAGACATCATCGTCCATCATCCGTTCGAGAGCTTCGACGTGGTGGTGCAGTTCCTGCGTCAGGCCGCGGCCGATCCGAACGTGGTCGCCATCAAGCAGACGCTCTACCGCACATCCTCCGACAGCCCCATCGTCTCCGCGCTCATCGAAGCGGCGGAAGCGGGAAAATCCGTCACCGCGCTGGTCGAGTTGAAGGCGCGTTTCGATGAAGCCGCCAACATCAAATGGGCGCGCGATCTGGAGCGCGCGGGCGTGCAGGTGGTCTATGGCTTCATCGAGCTGAAGACCCACGCCAAAGTCAGCCTCGTCGTGCGCCGCGAGAGCGGGCAGCTGCGCACCTACATCCATTTCGGCACCGGCAACTATCACCCGCAGACGGCGAAAGTTTACACCGACCTGTCGCTGTTCAGCGCCGATCCCGCGCTCGGTCGCGACGCCGCGCAGCTATTCAATTTCATCACCGGCTATGCCGAACCCGCGAGCCTGGAGAAGATCGCGATCTCGCCGATCACCTTGCGCGGCCGCCTGATCGATTCCATCCAGGAGGAGATCGTCCACGCCCAGGCGGGCAAGCCGGCGGCGATCTGGGCGAAGCTCAATTCGCTGGTGGATTCCCACATCATCGATGCGCTCTATGCGGCGAGCCAGGCCGGCGTGCAGGTCGATCTGGTCGTGCGCGGCATCTGCTGCCTGCGCCCCGGCGTTCCCGGCCTCTCAGAGAATATCCGCGTGAAGAGCATCGTCGGCCGCTTCCTTGAGCATGGCCGCATCGTCTGCTTCGGCAATGGTCATGGCCTGCCGTCACCCAAGGCGAAAGTCTTCATCTCATCGGCCGACTGGATGCCGCGCAATCTGGATCGCCGCGTGGAAGCGTTGGTTCCCATCGAGAACCCGACGGTCCACGAACAGGTCCTCGACCAGATCATGGTCGCGCTGCTGAAAGATCAGGCGCAGAGCTGGAACATGAACCCCGACGCGACCTATACCCGCGACCCCAAGGCCATGTCCGACGATGCGTTTTCAGCGCATACTTACTTCATGACGAATCCCTCGCTCTCCGGCCGTGGCCGCGCGCTCAAGAAATCCATCTCGCTCGCCGCGAAGCGGGACTGATTGATGGCGCCCGCGGGTACAGCAACGGCCGAAACGCGGGGGCCAGCCTTTGCGCATGGCCGCAAGGGACATGGTCCCGTCGCCATCGTGGACATCGGCTCCAACTCTGTGCGTCTGGTGATCTACGAGGATTTCTCGCGCACGCCCGCCGTCATCCATAACGAGAAAGCCATCTGCGCCATCGGCCGCAACATGGTCACGACCGGCCGCTTGCATGACGAAGGCATCGCCATGGCGCTGGAAGCACTGGGCCGCTTCAAGATGCTGGCCGATGCGCACAAGGCGGAGATGCGCGATGCCGTCGCCACCGCCGCCGCGCGCGATGCGTCCAACGGCGCGGAATTCGTGCGCAAGGCGGAAACGCTGTGGGGCGGGCCCATCCGCATTCTTTCCGGCGAGGAAGAGGCGCGGCTGGCGGCGGAAGGCGTGCTCGCCGGAACGCCGGATGCCGATGGCCTCGTCGCCGATCTGGGCGGTGGCAGCCTCGATGTCGTCACCGTCCGCCGCGGCAAGACCGGCGCAGCGATGACGTTCCCGTTCGGACCCTTGCGCCTGATGGATCAGTCGAAGGACGATCCGGACAAGGCGCGCAAGCTGGTCGATCGCGGCCTCGAAGGCCTGTCGAAGCTCGGCGATCTCACCGGGCGGTCTCTGTATGCCGTCGGCGGAGCGTGGCGCAGCTTCGCGCGCATCGACATGGAGAACCGCAACTATCCGCTGCATGTCCTGCACGACTATCCGATCCCGCGCGGCCGCGTGCTCGATCTGTGCGAAATCCTCAGCCGCCAGTCGAAGAAATCGCTCGACCTCATGAAAGTCGTTTCGCGCCGCCGTTCCGAAGCGCTGCCTTATGGCGCGGTCGTTCTCGAACGGCTGATGCTGGCAACGGGCCTCAAGGAAGTCGTCGTCTCTGCCTTTGGCGTGCGCGAAGGTTTGCTCTATGCGGGGCTTTCGGCGGATGAGCGTGCGAAAGATCCGCTGATCGAATTTGCCGCCGCCACCAACGCGCGCATCAGCCGGGCGCCGCGCCATGCCGCGGAGATGTTCGAATGGATGGCGCCGCTCTTTCCCGGCGAGA
Organism: Rhizomicrobium sp.; assembly: GCA_036569005.1. GTDB lineage: Bacteria > Pseudomonadota > Alphaproteobacteria > Micropepsales > Micropepsaceae > Rhizomicrobium. The sequence goes on from DATCRK010000006.1 coordinate 8,140, forward strand.
AGCAGAGCGACCGCCGCATCCGCGAAGCCATCTGTCTGTTTTCCGATGTCGGTTGGCGCCGCCATCCGGACGATCGTGCTGTTGGCGCGTTCAACCAGGTCGTGACCGCGCCTTTCGCCGGCGCCACCCACCGCGAGCGCGCGCTCATCGCCACCGCCATCTTCCACCGCTATTCGGGCGATGAGGATTTCCCGCGCGACATCCATGCGCACGATCTGCTCAGCGAGGAAGATGACCTTCTGGCCCGGCGCATCGGCCTGGCCGCGCGGCTGGCCTTCTCGCTGTCCGCTTCGGCCGAGCGCGAATTGCCGCATTATCCCTTGCGGATGACGCCCACCCGCCTGTTGCTGGACGTTTCCAGCCGCCGTCAGCGCATCGCCGGCGAACCGGTCCAGAAAAGGCTGGGAACGCTGGCCGCCCTGCTGGATCGAAAGGGCGAGATTTTGATCGGCTGATTTTTCCTCCCCCGTTTACGGGGGGAGGGGACCGCGAAGCGGTGGAGGGGGCATTTCGCGGCAGTCCGCGTCGCATGCGCGACGCTCCTGCCCCGTAAACGGGGAGGAAAGGTGTAATGCCTTGCTTTGCCAAGCCTTCGGCGCTTTAACCCCGCGCAAGGCATCGGCGTCCTATATAAGAGTCGGACGCCGCAGGAGAACACCATGGGCACGCTCAGCATCTGGCACATTCTTATCCTCGTGATCGTGGCCCTGCTTCTGTTCGGCGGCCGCGGCAAGCTTTCCGACCTGATGGGCGACGTGGCCAAGGGCATCACCTCGTTCCGCAAGGGCTTGCAGGATCCGGACAACGATCATCACGACGATCGCCGCCCGTCGATCCCGTCCGATCGCGACAAGGATCAGGTCGGCCGCTAAGCCGCAGCGATGTTCGACCTAAGCTGGAGCCATATCCTCATCTTCCTGGTCGTGGCCCTGGTTGTGGTCGGACCGAAGGACATGCCACGCCTGCTGCGCATGGTGGGCCAGTGGGTTGGCAAGGCGCGCGGCATGGCGAACGAATTCCGCAAAAGCTTCGACGAGATGGCGCGGCAGTCCGAGCTGGATGAACTGCGCCAGGAGATCGAGAATTTGCGCCGCGAGCGCCCGCTCTCCGAACTGGAAGCGGAGATGAACAAGCCGGTCGATGCGCCGGTGATGCGCCCGCTCGACAAGCCTGCCGAAGGCCCCCTCGATCCCGGCCCCGCGATGGACGTTCACAACCACGCCGTCGAGGAAGCGCCTGAACCGGCCCAACATTCCGCGGACGCCAAATCATGAGCGACCGCACCGCCGACGACGAAGCGCATATCGAAGCCAGCAAGGCGCCGCTGCTCGATCACCTGGTCGAACTGCGCCGGCGCATCATCTGGTCGCTGGTGACGTTCGTGCTGTGCTTCATCATCTGCTTCGCTTTCGCCAAATACATCTACGCGTTCCTGACATGGCCGCTGGCGAATGCGCTGAAGGGCCAGCCGAACGATCACCTGATCTACACCGCGCTCTACGAGACGTTCTTCACCTATGTAAAGGTCGGCATGTTCGGCGGGCTGTGCCTCGCATTCCCCGTGGTGGCGACGCAGCTTTATCTCTTCATCGCGCCGGGCCTCTACAAGAACGAGCGCAACGCCTTCCTGCCGTTCATCATCGCATCCCCGGTGCTGTTCATCATCGGCGGCGCCTTCGTGTTCTTCGTTATGCTGCCTTATGCGATCAGCTTCTTCCTCGGCTATCAGACGCCGAACGGCCCCCACGGCCTCGGCATCCAGTTGCAAGCCAAGGTGAGCGACTATCTGGATTTCGTCACCACGCTGATCTTCGCGTTCGGCCTGTGCTTCCAGTTGCCGGTGCTGCTGTCGCTGCTCGGCCGCGTCGGCATCGTGACCAGCCAGCAGCTCCGTTCCATGCGCCGCTACGCCATCGTGGGCTTGGTGGCGGTGGCCGCGATCTTCACGCCGCCCGATCCCTATTCGATGCTGAGCCTGATGATCCCGCTGATCGGCCTCTACGAAATCTCGATCTGGTGCGTCTGGTTCATCGAACGCGACAGGGCGAAGAAGGACGCGGCGCGGAATCAACCCTCCCCTTGAGGGAGGGTCGAAATTTGCACTTCGCAAATTTCGGGGAGGGGCGCGCGAAGCGCCTCTGGCAGCGGCGTCCCGCTTTCAACAATTGCGCGCCAAATACTTTCAACAACGACTTCTGGATATTGCTGAAATTCCCAATTCCAGAATCGCAAAACTCTATATCCTTGCGCTTCCAACCATTGGGTGCGGGCTTCGTCGTAGATGATGGCTCTGGCCTCGCCATGCTGTCCTCCGTCGAGTTCAACGATCAGCTTCGCGGAAGGGCAGAAGAAGTCGACAACGTATGGCCCAATCGGCTGTTGTCTGCGAAAGCGCAAAAGGGCCATCTGCTTGCCACGCAGCATCGCCCAAAGCTTGCGCTCATATTCCGTGGCGCCCTCCCGCAAGGCACGAGCGGCTTTTCGCTTGAGCACCATCCTGCGGTCACTATCCACTTTCGGACGTCTGCGCATGGACCCCTCCCCGAAACGCCTTCGGCGTTTCGACCCTCCCTCAAGGGGAGGGTGGAAGAGTGCGCTCATTTCTTCGCTTGCCTTTGTCCGCCCTGTCTCAATTTGTGCTCAATCCACCCTCCCCCTTGAGGGTTGAGGCCGCGACAGCGGCCGAGCGTCGACAAAACGCGAAGCGTTTTTCGGGGAGGGGTGCGCGAAGCGCTTTACCCTCCAAACCGCTCATGCCATTACCGCCTTGCTCAAGGATTCACGGCCATGCACGACATCAAGGCGATACGCGACGACAAGGACGGTTGGGTGAAGGCGCTCTCGCGCCGCCCGGCTTACGCGGAAATCGCATCCTTCCTCGCGGACGACATCGCCGCGAAGGACAAGGAGCTGCGCGAGCTTCTGGTCTCGCTGCAGACCAAGCAGGCGCGGCGCAACGAAGCCTCCAAGCTGATCGGCAAGGCCAAGGCGCAGAAGGACGAAGCGCAGGCGTCCGCGCTGATGGCGGAAGTTGCTGGACTCAAGGACGACATCCAGAAAGGCGAAGAGCAGGAACGCGACCTGAAAGCGAAGATCGACGAAATCCTCGCCGGTATTCCGAACCTGCCGCAGGACGACGTGCCGGATGGCGGCGGCGAAGATGACAACGTGCCGGTGCCCGCGCGCGCCTTCGGCACCAACCCGGGCCTCAACAACGCCAAGGAGCATTTCGACCTCGGCGAAGCGCTCGGCATGATGGATTTCGAGCGCGCCGCGAAAGTTTCCGGCAGCCGTTTCGTCTATCTCACGCGCGGCCTCGCGCGGCTGGAACGCGCACTCGGCAGTTTCATGCTCGATCTGCACACCGACACGTTCGGTTATACCGAAATGCAGACGCCGATCCTGGCGCGTGATCCGGCATTCTTCGGGACCACGCAGCTTCCCAAATTCGAGAACGACCAGTTCTGGGCGATCAGCGGCGAATTGCTGGAAGGCGACACGTCCAATCTGGCAGAGACGATCCGCCAGAACCGTTACGGTCTGATCCCGACGGCGGAAGTGACGCTTACCAACTTCGTCCGCGAAGAAATCCTCGACGAAGACAAGCTGCCATTCCGCTTCACCTCCTACACGCCCTGCTTCCGCGCGGAAGCGGGTGCGGCAGGCAAGGACACGCGCGGCATGATCCGCATGCATCAGTTCTCGAAAGTGGAACTGGTCTCGATCACCACGCCGGAAGCTTCGCAGGCCGAGCACGAGCGCATGACCGATTGCGCGCAGGAAGTGCTCAAGCGCCTGAACCTGCACCACCGCGTCGTCACGCTCTGCGCCGGCGACATGGGTTTTGCGGCGAAGAAGACCTACGATATCGAAGTCTGGTTGCCGGGGCAGAACCGCTTCCGCGAAATCTCCTCCTGCTCCAACTGCGGCGATTTCCAGGCACGGCGCATGCAGACGCGCTATCGCGGCAAGGACGGCAAGGTGAAAGGCCTCGTTCACACGCTGAACGGCTCCGGCCTCGCGGTCGGCCGCACGCTGATCGCGATCATGGAAAACTATCAGGAGCCCGACGGCTCCATTCGCGTTCCTGACGTATTGGTGCCGTACATGGGCGGGATGAAGAAGATCGAGAAAATGGCGTCGTGATGCGCGTGAAACGCGCTTCTTTCTTTCCTCCCCCGTTTACGGGGGAGGGGGACCGCGAAGCGGTGGAGGGGGCGCGGTGCGCCACAGGCCCCCTCCGCTTCGCATCGCTCCGCTCGCTCAGCACCTTCCCCGTAAACGGGGGAGGAAAGAGATTACGCCATGTCTAAACACCGCATCCTCGTCACCAATGACGACGGCATCCATGCGCCGGGGCTGGGTATTGCGGAGAAGATCGCGCGTTCGATCAGCGACGACGTGTGGATCGTCGCGCCGGAGACGGAGCAGTCCGGCGCGTCG
>DATCRK010000007.1:0-38908 GCA_036569005.1 Rhizomicrobium sp.
CGCCCGGACTGTCAACGTGAGTCTAGTCGCGTTTCAGACTAGCGCGGGTTTGCTGAAGCAGAAGGTGCTGGTGAGGATCCAGCGCGTGTTGCCTTCGGGCGCGTAGATCGGCAGCGCCGTCACTTCCTGGCGCAGCACTTCGTGGCCGTTCTCGACCAGGATCTGCTCGACGATGCCGGGGCGGCTGCGCGCGATCGCGGTGCGCGCTTCGGCCAGCAGCATCTCGCGGTCGCGCGGCTCGTCGGCGAAGATGTCCGACATCAGCGCGCCGTCGACGTCACATCCGAAATATTGCGCCATCGCCGAGCCCGCGAGACGGATGCGCGCATCGGTCCAGTGGCGAACCGGTTCGGCCACCATGATGTCCGGCATGAGCGATGCGATGTCCGGTGCGGGAATGTCCCGCTCCATGCGCAGCCCGCCGCGCGCTTCGCATTGCTGCCAATAGGCGATCAGCCGGATGGTGGAGGGATGCGTGGGCATGTTGATGCCCCGGATCCGGTGCTCCAGTTCCGTATGCGTTTGCCCGATGCGTCCCGGCAGGATTGCCATGACACGACCCCACTCCCCAGCGAGGATGCAACTATGACGGGCGTTCCGTTTCGGGGCGGTTAAAGAATGCTAGACCTGCCGGGGTGAACCCCGCAGACGGTCACACGTCGAACGCGGCGTTGAGGAGCCAGCGGCGTTTGCCGTCGGGCCCGAAAATCGGGAAGGTCGCGAGCTCCTGGTGGCCGACCGCGAAGCCGTCGTCCAGCGCCTTGTGGTCCAGCACCCGGCACCGGTTTTCCGCGACGATGCTGCGCGCCTCGGCGAACAGCCATTTCAACGTGCCGCTGCGGTCGCCCTTCTCGGTGTCGGAATAGCGAAGGCCTGTCACGTCGCGGCCGAAGAACTTCGCCGTGCCGAAACCGGCATAACGCAGATGCGCGTCGTCCCAGTTGCCGATGGGCTCATAGATGATGATCTGCGAGAGGAACGGCGCCACGGCACGCGGGATATCGCGGCCCATCCGCAACCCGTCTTTCGCGTCGCGCCACAGGGCGACGAGCTGCCGCAAGGCGGGATGGGTCGGTGCCGGCAAAACCTCGAAGCGGTGATCGAGTTCATAATAAGAACCGTCAACGTGCTGTCCGAGGACCAGGGCCATGTGCTTCTCCTGGCACGCTTATCGATCCGCGAGTGTTTCCGGCCCCTTAATGAACAGCGCTTGCCGGCCGCGCGCTGCTGCCACGCCCTGTCAGCAGCATGGCAGCAGGGCGGGGTGCAAAAATGGGGCGTTCGTCCTATATTCGTTCCATGGCGCACAACAACGGCATGATTCCCCGCAACAAGCGGAGCAAGGCGGAGCGTGGTCTTTCCGACAACGCGCGCAAGTTCCGTGGCGCGGTGGAGCATGTCCCGATCCCGCCTGCCGGAACCGCTTACGATCCTGCGCCGCCTGTCGGCGGAGCCGACAATCAAACAATGGGCAGCGAATTCGATCTGCCGATGCATGGCGCGACGGGAGCCGAACTTGCCGGCTTCGTGCCGCATCGCCCGGCGCGGCCCGCGAAGTCCGAAGGCGGCAAGAAGTTCAAGCTGGTTTCGGAATACCAGCCCGCGGGCGATCAGCCGACGGCGATCGCCGAACTTGTCGGCGGCCTCACCAACAAGGACATCGTGAATCACGGCGTCATCGGCGAGCGCGATCAGGTGCTGCTGGGCGTCACCGGCTCGGGCAAGACGTTCACGATGGCCAAGATCATCGAGGCGACGGGCCGCCCTGCCCTCATCCTCGCACCGAACAAGACGCTGGCCGCGCAGCTCTACAGCGAGTTCAAAGGCTTCTTCCCGGAGAACGCGGTGGAGTATTTCGTGTCGTATTACGACTACTACCAGCCGGAAGCCTACATCCCGCGCACCGACACCTATATCGAGAAAGACTCGTCCATCAACGAAGAGATCGACCGCATGCGCCATTCGGCGACGCGCGCGATCCTGGAACGCGACGACGTCATCATCGTGGCGTCCGTGTCGTGCATCTACGGCATCGGCTCGGTCGAAACGTACTCCGGCACCGCCGTCACCATCGCCAAGGGCCAGCGGCTGGACCGCAACGAATTGATGCGCGATCTCTCCGCACTGCAATACCGCCGCAACGACGCCGCCTTCGCGCGCGGCACCTTCCGCGTGCGCGGCGACACCATCGACCTTTTCCCCGCGCACTATGAAGACCGCGCCTGGCGCATCGAACTCTTCGGCGACGAGGTGGACAACATCAGCGAGTTCGATCCGCTCACCGGCAAGAACGCGGGCCAACTGCCCAGCGTGAAGGTCTACGCCAACTCGCACTACGTCACGCCGCGCCCCACGCTGGCGCAGGCGATGAAGGGCATCAAAGCCGAACTGATCACGCGCCTCGAAGACTTCCGCAAGAACGGCAAGCTTCTGGAAGCGCAGCGCCTCGAACAGCGCACCACCTTCGATCTCGAAATGATCGAAGCCACCGGCTCCTGCGCCGGCATCGAGAACTATTCGCGCTGGCTCACCGGCCGCAAACCCGGCGAGCCGCCGCCGACCTTGTTCGAATATCTGCCGGACGACGCGCTGGTGTTCGCCGACGAAAGCCACGTCACCGTTCCGCAGATCGGCGCGATGTACAAAGGCGACTACCGCCGCAAGTTCACGCTCAGCGAATACGGCTTCCGCCTGCCAAGCTGCATCGACAACCGCCCGCTGAAATTCGAGGAGTGGGACGCGATGCGCCCCGCCACCGTCTATGTTAGCGCCACGCCCGGCCCGTGGGAGCTGGAGCGCACCGGCGGCGTCTTCGCCGAACAGGTGATCCGGCCGACCGGCCTCATCGATCCGCCCGTCGAAGTGCGCCCCGTGGAAACGCAGGTCGACGATCTCATCGCCGAATGTCACACGCTGGCCAAGCGCGGCTATCGCGCGCTCGTCACCACCTTGACGAAGAAAATGGCGGAAGACCTCACCGAATATATGCACGAACAGGGCATCCGCGTGCGCTACATGCACAGCGACGTGGAAACGCTGGAGCGCATCGAGATCATCCGCGACCTGCGCCTCGGCGCGTTCGACGTGCTCATCGGCATCAACCTGCTGCGCGAGGGCCTCGACATTCCCGAATGCGCGCTTGTCGCCATTCTGGATGCGGACAAGGAAGGCTTCCTGCGCAGCGAAACCTCGCTGATCCAGACCATCGGCCGCGCCGCGCGCAATGTGGACGGCAAGGTGATCCTCTATGCCGACAAGATCACCGGCTCGATGGAGCGCGCGATGGCCGAAACCAGCCGCCGACGCGCCAAGCAGGAAGCGTATAATAAGGAACACGGCATCACGCCCGCCAGCGTGAAGAAGAACATCGCCGATATTATGGGTTCGATGTATGAGCGCGACCACGTGATGGTGGACGCGGGCCTCAGCGAAGAGGGACGCGAGTTCATCGGCCACAACATCAAGGCGCATATCCAGGATCTGGAAAAGCAGATGCGCGAGGCCGCCGGCAACCTCGAATTCGAAACTGCCGCCCGCCTGCGCGACGAACTCAAGCGCCTGCAAGCCACCGAACTCGCCATCGCCGACGACCCGTTCGCACGGCAAAGCGCCGTGGACAAAGCGGTGGACGACGCTTTCCTCAGCGCCGTGCGCGACGGCGCAGGCGACGCGGACGGCGGCAAAGCCTCACGCGGAAAAGGTTCGCGCAAGCGGATGCAGCGCGCAAGCAGACCGGGTGTGCCGAAGACGTTTGGGAGCAGGTCGCGATGAATCGGCAGAACAAGTAGACTGCACGGATGGGCATCGACGACGCGACGAATTTCATTGTGGATTTTATTAGGAACCCCCGAAACGACGGATATGGGTCGTACGGATACGAGATCTATCTCCCAAGTGTTATCACCGCATATATCATAGAGGTCGAACATTCGACCGAGCATCGCTCATCAATTTACAATGGACCTCATGCAGCCAACCTTTCGCCAACATTTTTTGAAGCGGCTTGGGATTTGTGTCGGCGCGGGATATTGAGACCAGGCATTCTGCGGCTAGGCGGGCAAGGCACTGCGGAAGGCGCGAGCGGTTACGGATATTCTGTCACTGCGCTCGGGCGGAGATGGATTCAAGAAAATTCGACCGACTTATTTCTTAGTGATACCGGAAGGCTCTCTCAGCTTTTCGAGCGGCTTTCAGCCCAATTTGGTACTGGCTTCTTGCAGCGCGCAAATGAAGCGGCACGTTGCTATCAGTTTTGTAGTTATCTCGCATGCTGCGCGATGTGTGGTGCAGCCGTTGAATCGGTTCTTCTCGCTGTCGCAATTGAGAAGCTTGAGAGCGAGGAAAAGGTGCTGACTATTTATCGCGCTGCGCAGGGTCGAAAGAAGTTGGTGGACGCTGTGGTGGGCAAAGCGCGCCAGTCGATCTCAGGGCCATTCGCGACCGGCGCAGGTCTCCTCGCATATTGGCGCGACGAGGCCGCGCATGGTCTGGCTTCTACAATCACCGAGATTGAAGCTCACGAAGCGCTTGGAAGGCTGATTCGATTCGCGCAGTTCTCAAGCGACAATTGGTTGTCACTGACTGGAACGTAGCGAACATGTGAATCATGCTGGTCACAGAGGGTGGGCGCAATGGCCAAATCAAAAGTGAAACTGTCCTACTGGACTCGTTCGACCAATGACTTTGACGGCATTGAAGAGTTAAAAGAGAATCTTACGAGAGATTTCGATCTGGAGATTAATCGCAGAACTAGCGACGCTCTCGGAGGATGGCTATTTGAAATAGCCATAGAGATATATCAGAAACTCACTCTTCATGAATTTCTTCAGAGCTACGCAGAAGATGCCATTAAGTTCGGAATCGGGTTATTTGCCAAAGAGATTTTTCAACAAATTCGAGCGCTATTTCACAGAAACGCGGAACGGCGTCCTGATATCTCTGAAATCAAAATCATTTTTGATGATGCGGAAATAGTCATTTACTCACTGTATGAAGGCAGCATTCAAGAAGTTGCTACAGATTTGTCTGCTCAGATTTTTAGTCGCTGGGCAGCACTGCAAGACAGGCTTGAATCTCGAATCAAATCCCTTCATGTCCCGATTTTTTTCCATACAGAGATAGTTGAAGTTGACAAAGAAAAGGCTCCGCTGGAAATTTCGGCATACAGGGTCCGCTTAACAGTCGACGAGACAATTAGAGGATTCAAAAAAGAACATTTTTGGAAGCTATGGGGTATCAGAACGAATTCTGACAATCAGATTTACGATGTCGAAAACGATACGCTCAAGCCAGAAATTTTCTTTACGCAGGAAGAATATTGGGATTTCTGGCAAAAAAAATACCGCAACTTTAAGTGACCCTTTGATAAGACATTCTCGTGATGGCTATCCAACAATTTTCTATAGCGCATAGACAAGCTATTTGGACGGCTCACGCGTCCAAATGTTTTTATTGTCGCCAGACGCTTCGCTGGGACGATCTCAACATCGATCACATCATTCCCGAGCATCTCTCTGAAAAGGACCAGGAAAGAGAGAAACTCCTGACGGAGCTACGTTTACCCCTTAAATTGGACCTAAGGGAAAATTGGAATCTTGCGCCTGCCCACCGAGTTTGCAACGACCGAAAAGGCGCTTCTGTGCCTCATGCAAATCAATTGATCCTTTGGCTAACGCAAGCAAAGGATAAAATTGAGAAAATAGAATTTCTGACGCGCAAGTTTAAGGACGAAAGCCGCTCAGATGTTTTTCGAGCAAAACTAGAAACGGCACTTGCAGCGGGCTACCTCAATGAGGAGCAATTGAGGAGTGCGCTGAACCGAACGCGATCGGGCAATGCCACACTTAGCCTGACAACCGGTGTCGAAATTCTTGATGGGCCCGCGATCAAAGAACTGAAGCGCGACGAAGTCGATCTCCTCTTTGACGTGCCTATACAATTGGGAGCGGATTTACCCGAAGGATTGAGACTCGAAGGGGGTCCGAACGGCTTTTGCTACGTAAGGACGTGCAGAGAATATCAGGCTGCAAGAGAGCAAGGCTATTACGGCATCACCACATTCGATATCAAAATGGAGGCGTTCTTCATCCAAACCCTTGGTTTTCTGAGGGGTGTGCAAGCTGCAAGGCCCGCTATTAGCAGCTACATCCACGCGCCTCGGATAGGTTTGTGTGATCTAGCTAGAATTCCTTCGAGTTTGCTTGTTTCTTTTGGTCCTGAAAATCCGGAAAACGATAAAATACTGCGCGAGAATGAAACGTTGCAGCAGTTGATAAATACAGGCAACGGCAAACTTCTTGCGGTCGGATCTGACTATTTCGATTTTAATTTTCGCGGTGCAATAACTTATGCGCGAGAACTATTTCGAGCCGACTTGGACGGAGATGGGGTGGAAGACCTGATGGTCTCTCGATACTGCCGAGCGGATGGTGGGTCGCTCGGCTTTGGCACAGATCCCATTGCTCTTTCATGTCTTAGTGACGAGGCTCTGTTCCGTGAAACTTTGGTCGTTCCGCTGGCAGCAGATTAGATTTGCTAAACGATCTTTCTAAAAATCAGCCCCAAAAACCTCCCCACCTTCTCGCTGATCCCGCCGATCTTGTTGGTGGCTTGGCGGTAGAACTTGAAATCGAGTTCGGCTTGCGGGGAGCCGTCGGCGCACCAAGGCTTTAGCTGTTCGCGGCCGAAGGGGCGTTTCGCGCGCGCGGTGCGCGTCACGGTGATGCGCGCGCGATGTTCGCGCGGGGCCATGCGCGATGTCTTTCCTCCCCGCGCCGCTTGATCCGTCTCAACGCGCATGTCGCTGCGCCCGTCACACTCGCGCGCGGGCCAAGGGAGGAAATGTCATGGTCAATCCGTTCAAACTCGGTCTGGTGTTCGCGGTGTTCCTGGCGCTGTGGCATGCGGCTTGGTCGGCGCTCGTCGCCACCGGCTACGCGCAGAAGCTCGCCGATTTCGTTTTCTGGCTGCACTTCATCAAGCCGGTCTACCAGATCGAGCCGTTCGATCCGGCGCGCGCGGCGATCCTCATCGGCGTCACCGCGGGCGCCGGGCTTGCCGGCGGCATCGTCGGCGGCGCGATCTGGAATGCGTTCCACCGGGGCTGATAAAGCCACTTGACTTGTTCTCTATTTGTTCTTACACTCTCCCGCCTCCCAATTTGCGCCGAAAACCTGCAGGTCCGGCGGCGGGAGAGGTGTGCCTTTGCGCTGTGTGTCCCGGGCGCGGGGGACAGAGGAAGGAGGTATCGCGAGACATGAGGTTCGAATGCATCGCCCGCCCTCCAACCACAAGATGTTGAGAAAAGGAGAAAACGGAATCGAAAAAATCGACATTCAATTCCTTTGGCAATTCGGCGAACGCCAGGTGTTATGACAGGGCCATGTCCCGCGCCTTCGTGAAGGAAACCGCCGAGTCCGCCCCGCCGCCCGAGCGCATGGTCGAGGACGGCCCCAACCTCGTCACGCCCGAGGGCTTTCGGGAGATCGAAGCCCATGTCGCGCGCATCGAGGCGGCGCTTTCGTCCGAGGCCGATCCGCTATTGCGCGAAACGCTCGCGCGCGATCTGCGCTACTGGGTGCATCAGCGCGCGACGGCGGAGGTCGTGACGCGCAATGCCGATGCGGGAGACGACATCGCGTTCGGCAGCACTGTCGTCATTTCCCGCAAAGGCCGCGAGCAGCGCTTTCGCATCGTCGGCGTCGATGAAGCGGATCCGGCGAACGGATTGATCAGTTTTCGCTCGCCCCTCGCCGCCGTCCTCATCGGCGCGCGCAAAGGCGATGTGATCGAGGCAAAGGAACCGCTGGGCGAAATCGAGATTGTCGCGGTGCGGAACCCGGCGTGAAAATGCCCGTAAATCCGCGTTTTTTCGCGCATGCGTTGTAATCCACACGCCCAACACCTATATTAGGCGCCACGTGGTTCTTACGTCTTCGTCAGACGAAGCGCTCCAGCTGATACGACCCGCTTCGCGCGCGCCGAACCAACCGGAAACTTCTTCAAACCTGATGGCCTCGTTCTACCCGCGTCCGCCGTTTGCGATGTTCGCAGCGCCGGCACTTCCAGACCAACAGGACTCACTGCAATGCCGATCGGTACCGTCAAATTTTTCAACACCTCGAAGGGCTTCGGATTCATCGCGCCGGAAGGCGGCGGCAAGGACGTGTTCGTGCACGCCACCGCTGTCGAAGCGGCGGGTATGCGCACGCTGACCGAAAACCAGAAAGTGTCGTTCGACATCCAGCCGGATGCGCGCGGCGCCAAGGCCGTCAATCTGAAGGCCGTCTGACGATCAGGGGCGGCGGAGTCTCTTCGCCGCCCGCTTTTCCCGAAAGGAGCATCATGGCCGACACACGCTCAGCCACCGAACGCAATACCGCGCGCACCCGCGCCCAAAGCCATTTCCACGCCGCCGAGAAGCGCGATCAGCTCGTGCGCGACGAACTCGCCCGCGAACGCGCCGCCACGGACGCCAAGACCGCCAAGCTGCGCGCGCTGCGCCTGGCGAAGGAAGAAGCCGACCGCGCCGCCGCCCCGGCGGAGACCGCCGCCGCACCGAAAGCCCGCAAGCCGAAACGCATCGTCGTCTGACGAGCGTTGCGCCTGCAAAAACGGGCCCGCCGAGAAAGCGGGCCCGTTTGCATTTCGCGGGTCTAATACGACTGATAGACCCAGTGGCAGTTATAGCCATCTTCATCGCACATCCATGACCGGCGATGATCCTGGTTGTGCTCCACCCAGCGATTGCCGTCGTAATGGCCATTCGCGCGATCGACGTCGTAAGACGTGGCCGAATAGTGACGGCGATAATGGCGATCATTGTCCCACACGCGGCGGCAGTTGCCGTCGTCGTAGCAGGCGACGGTCCAGCAGCCATCGCGATTGCACCGATGCTGAAGGTCCTGTGCCGAAGCACTACCGGATAGCGCCAAGCCCGCGCCGACGCCGATCAATCCGGCGGCCGCGAGCACCAGGAGCGTTTTCTTGTTCTTCATCACTCGTCTCCGTCTTGCCTTCTGACAGAGACAACGGGGTTCCGCGCAGTGCGCTCCCGCGGGAACCCTGGAACCTATTGCAACGTGCTGAAGGCGCTCGCAATGAACCAGATCTGCACCACCAGGTTCGCGATCACAAAAGCCAGTTGGTAGGTGCGGTTGGCGATGAAGATCGCAAGGGTCGCGGCGAGGAACGTGCCGCCATCTTGCGCCCAATACGTCCAATCATATTGGCTGGCGTGGTTCGCGCCTTTGATGATCGTGTCGGCCATGTCGAACACCTGCACGCTTGCGATCAGGCCGAAGAACCACGCGCGGCGCTGCATGAAGTAGTCGCCGTAGCCGGCATACTCCGCGATGTTGTCCGGAAAGAGCAGCGTGGTGAGGATGAACAGCTGGAACGCGAAGAGCAGCAGGAAGGCATAGAGTGCGAAGGTCCAGGTGGCGATCGCGCCAAGCCAGAACTCCCACCACCAGAAATGCACCAGCAGGATTAGGACCGAGAACGTCCACAGCAAGTGCACCGTGTCTGGCTTCAACTTGTCGGGGTGCTGCACGAAACGGGCAAGACCGGTTAACAGCCGCGCCAAGCTCAAAGAGACCACGAAGCCCAGGATCAGGCGGATGTGCGTGAAGGCGTCCGGCATATGGGCAGCGGTCTGTTCCATGCCGGGAAAATAGCGCGATTCCGGGAATTTCCGGAGAGCCGACAGCGCTACCGGGCCCGCCCGAAGATTGCTCTTTATCCCCAAGTTGCGTATAGGGGCGAAACGCGGACGGCGTCCCGTTACGGAAGAAGCGCACTCGTTGTTTGAATCCCTGCCCGCCTTGTGTGCGCGCCCGGACGAGACAGTCGACTACCCCTTCCCGATGAGCCCCGCCAGCGTTCACGAACGGCATCTCGCCGCGCGTGAAATCATCAAAGTGGAAGACTGAAATGACGACTGGAACTGTGAAGTTCTTCAATACGACCAAGGGCTTCGGATTTATCTCGCCGGAAGGCGGCGGCAAGGACGTGTTCGTGCACGTCACCGCCGTGCAGGCTGCCGGTCTGCGCACGCTGAACGAAGGCCAGCAGGTCACGTTCGACATCCAGCCGGATGCGCGTGGCGCCAAGGCCGTCAACCTCAAGGCCCTCTAAGAGAGCTTCGAGTTTGAAACAGAACGGACGGCGGGATCGCTCCCGCCGTCCGTTTTGCTTTTTGGATTGTCTTATTGACCCGAAGCGACCGGATACTGAATCACCACGCGCTTCTGCCCGCTTGAAGGCGGCGTGAATGAAGCGCTTTTTTCGCCGGCGCCAGGCTGATCGGTGATCGTCGCCGCCACTTTGTAGCTGGCGCCCGGCTTCAGATTCTTGAACAGAACCCACGCGCCCGAGCAATCGAACGACGTCAGCGTCTTCCCGCCTTCGCTCAACGTCACATGTGCGCCGGACAGATATTGCGCGCCACCGTTCGAGAACTCCACGCGCACGGGGTAGTCCTTCCAGAGCGGATTCTCCTTGGCCTGATCGCCAATGCCGCTGCAGGCGGTCTCGATGCCATTGACCGTGATTGGTTGATCCATCGGCAAAGAATCGGCATGCGCCGGCCAGATGAAACCGGCAGCGCCGCCAATGAGAACCGCGGCGGCCGCGAGATGAACGAATTTCATGAAAACCCTCCAGCAAGATCGCGGCGCATGCCGCTCCCCGGATACCAAATGCAGATGTAGGAACTCCGGTTCCACGTTGGCGGCGGTGGCGGTATGCAATTTCTGAAAACCGCGTCCAATCAGGGCATTTTCGCCTGCGGTGCCGCCGCGGAACGGGGTCGCGACGTGCGCATGGATGAATCGGGCATTGTCCGCGCCGCCAACGAAGGGGACCTCGCGCCATGCCTGTGCTTCACCAGATGCCGATATCGGGGAACTGCTACAAAATCCGCCTCGCCGCGCGCCAACTCGGCGTGTCTCTCTCGTTCAGAGACTATCCGCTGCACGACGGAACGACCCGCAAGCCCGAGTTCCTGTCCAAGAATCCGAATGGCCGTGTGCCGCTGTTGGAACTGGACGACGGACGCGTGTTGCCGGAGAGCGGCGCGATCCTGTGGCATCTCAGCGAAGATTCACCACTGCAGCCCTCGGACGCATGGGGCCGCGCGCAGACGCTGCAATGGATGTTCTTCGAACAATACAGCCACGAGCCCTATATCGCCGTGGCGCGCTTCATCAAAAGCTATGGAACGCCCGAGATACAGGAACGCCGCAAAGGCGAGTGGCCTGTGCTCATGGAGCGCGGCCACGCGGCGCTTGGCGTCATGGAGCAGCATCTGGCGAAGCACGACTGGTTCGCCGGCGACCGCTATTCCATCGCCGACATCGCACTCTATGGCTACACGCATTGCGCCGATGAAGGCGGGTTCGATCTGACGCCCTATCCCGCTGTTACCGCCTGGCTCGATCGTGTTGCAGCGCAACCGGGTTACGTCCCGCTCCGGGAAAGCTGACACTGGCCTTTCGTCCAGCGCAAAACCTGTCGCGCTTCATTGTAGGATTTCCGCGTCGGAGCGCGATTCGCGCAAGACTGGGAGGGATTCTCACAATGGACATGACACGCAAACTTGCGGCGGAATTCATCGGCACGTTCTGGCTTGTGCTCGGCGGATGCGGCAGTGCCGTGCTGGCCGCGGCGCTTCCGGATATCGGCATCGGCTATGCGGGCGTGGCGCTCGCTTTCGGCCTTACGGTCGTGACCGGCGTTTATGCGTTCGGTCACATCTCCGGCGGGCATTTCAATCCGGCGGTCACGCTTGGTGTTTACACGGCCGGACGCATACCGTTCGGCGATGTGATCCCTTACTGGGTTGCGCAGGTCGCCGGCGGCATCGTAGCCGGTGCGGTGCTCTATTCCATTGCTTCCGGAAGCGCCGGTTTCGATCCGACGGCGAGCGGCTTCGCATCGAACGGGTATGCCGAACACTCGCCGCAAGGTTACTCGCTGGAAGCCGCGCTGATCTGCGAAGTCGTGATGACCTTCATGTTTCTGCTCGTCATCCTTGGCGCGACCTCACCGCGCGCGCCGGTGGGCTTTGCACCCCTGGCCATCGGCCTTGCTCTCACTTTGATTCACCTCATCTCCATTCCTGTGACCAACACCTCGGTCAATCCGGCCCGCTCCACCGGCGTGGCGATCTTCCAGGGCACCTGGGCTCTGTCCCAGCTCTGGGCGTTCTGGGTGGCGCCGTTGATCGGCGGCGGGCTGGCGGGTGCGTTCAACCGCTGGCTGGCGAATGAGCCGCTCGTCCCGCTCCAGAGCAAAATGTAGGCAGTTTCGTTCCTTGCCTTTGCCTGAGCCGCAGCTTTCTATGCGGCCAGGCAAGGCAAGGTGACGCTTGGGTCTCGAGGCCCCTCTTCGGATCGATCTGCTCGACGGTGACGCGCTGCGGCGCGATCTCACCGCGCTTGCCCATGCCAATTCCGACTCTGCGAAACTGCGCAAGCTGGCGCTCGCGCACATCAAGACCGTGTTCAATGACGCGCGCGCGGGCGTGAAGGCGCGCGTCGAAAGCGGCGAGATGCAGGGCCTTGCCGCCGCCCATGCCTTGTCCGCGTTTCAGGACGTTCTGCTCCAAGTCCTCTACGATTTCGCGACCAAGCATTTCTACTACGCGCAGAATCCGACGCAGGCCGAGCGCATCGCCATTGTTGCGACCGGCGGCTACGGCCGCGGGCAAATGGCGCCCTTCTCCGATGTCGATCTGCTCTTCCTGCGCCCTTACAAAGAGACGCCCTGGGGCGAAAGCGTCATCGAATTCATCCTGCACATGCTGTGGGACCTCGGTTTGAAGGTCGGACATGCGACGCGCTCGCTTGCCGAGTGCGCGCGCCTTGCCAAGCAGGATGTCACCATCAAGACGGCACTGCTCGAAGCGCGTTTCCTTTGGGGCGACCGCTCGATCTTCGATCAGATGCGCAAGCAATTCTGGGACGACGCCGACGCGCGTTCGGGACAGGATTTCGTGCAGGCCAAGCTTGCCGAGCGCGATCAGCGCCATGTCCGGCAAGGCGAGAGCCGCTATCTCGTCGAGCCCAACATCAAGGAAGGCAAAGGCGGGCTGCGCGACCTGCAGACGCTCTACTGGATCGGCAAATACGTCTATCACACCGACGATACCGCCGATCTTGTCGGCGATGTTTATACACGCGACGAGTTGCAGACCTTTCAGCAGGCGGAAGCGTTCCTGTGGGACGTCCGCGTGCGGCTGCACTATCTCGTCGGCCGTGGCGAGGAGCGGCTCTCCTTCGACGTGCAGCCGGATCTGGCTGCACGCATGGGGTTCACAGGCGACAGCCCCCGCCGGGCCGTCGAGAAATTCATGAAGGCTTACTTCCTTGTCGCCAAGGACGTAGGCGATCTTACCCGCATCTTCTGCGCCACGCTGGAAGAACAGAACCGCAAGCCAAGGCCCTCTCTTGCACGCCTCCTGCCAGGCTTCCTGAAGCCGCGCACCGGAAGCGAGGATTTCTTCGTCGAGAACGGCCGCCTCAACGCGCCGGCCGACGCGTTCCAGCGCGATCCGGTCAATCTCATCCGCATCTTCAACACCGCGGACGAGAAGAGCGTGGACGTGCATCCGGCGGCGCTGCGCACGATCACCCGTTCGCTCGACCTGATCGACGAGAACTTGCGCAACGATGCGCAGGCCAACCGGCTCTTCCTGGAAATTCTCACTTCGCGGCGCGATCCCGAGCGCACGTTGCGCTGGATGAACGAGGCGGGCGTGCTGGGCCGCTTCATTCCGGCGTTCGACCACGCCGTCGGGCTGATGCAGTTCAACATGTATCACCACTTCACGGTGGACGAGCATCTCATCCGCGCGGTCGGCAACGTCGCCGCCATCGAGCGCGGCGAATTGAAGGCCGATCATCCGCTGTCGACGGAGGTCATCAAGCGCATCCAGTCCCGTGCTGCGCTGTATGTGGCAATTCTCCTGCACGACATCGGCAAGGGCCTGCCGGGCGATCACTCTGTTGTCGGCGCGAATATCGCGCAATCGCTTTGCCCACGTCTCGGCCTTTCGGAAGCCGATACGGCAGCCGTGATGTTCCTGGTGCGCGATCATCTGGTGATGAGCGACACGGCGCAGAAGCGCGATCTCTCAGATCCCAAGACCGTGCGCGACTTCGTGGCGGCCGTGCAATCGCCGGAGATGCTGCGCCTGTTGCTGGTTCTCACCGTGGCCGATATCCGCGCCGTGGGTCCGGGCGTGTTCAACGGCTGGAAAGGCCAGTTGCTGCGCGAACTCTACTACGAAGCCGAAGCCTTGATGTCCGGCGGCGACGCGACGCCCGGACGCGCGGCGCGCATCGAAGCGGCGAAGGCAAAGCTGGAGGACCGCATCCCCGATCTGCCGCCGGCGGCGCGCGAGCGTGCGATTTCGCGGCATTACGATCCCTATTGGCTCGCTTTCGACGATGCCGCCTACGAACGGCATGCACGCCTGATTGCGGATGCCGACGCCAGAGGCGATCTGCTGTCGATGACCGCGCAGAGCGATGCCTTCCGTGCCGTGACGGAGGTCACGATCTACACGCCGGATCATCCGGGCCTGTTCTCCAAGCTTGCCGGCGCGATCGCGATCTCCGGCGGCTCCATCGTTGACGCCAAGGCCTTCACGACTTCCGACGGATTCGCGCTCGATGTGTTCTGGATCCAGGACGCGGAGGGCGAAGCCTTCGGCGACCCCTCGCGCATCGCGCGCCTCCGGCAATCCATCGAGAAGACCCTCAGCGGCGAAACTTCGCCCAAGCGAATTCTGGCGCAGCGTCCGGCGCGCAAGAAGCGCGTTGCGGCATTCAACATCCGCCCGCGGGTGGGGTTCGACAACGAGGCATCGACCACCGCAACTATCGTGGAAGTCGAGGGCCTCGATCGACAGGGTTTCCTGTACGACGTCACGCAGGCGCTTTTCGAAAGCGGGCTTTCGATTTCCTCGTCCATCGTGGCCACCTATGGCGAACGCGCCATTGACGTCTTCTATGTGCGCGACGGTTTCGGCCACAAAATCACCCATCCGGACCGCCTGAAAAGTGTGGAAGCGCGGCTGCTCAAGGCGCTGGAAGAGGACGCCCTTGAAGGCCGGGAGCCTTTGCGGGCATAAACCGCGCCTTCCAAGCACGACCTTTCGGGCCGTGCTTGGGATTCTTTGATTTCGCGCGATTTGTCCGGAAAACCGCTTCACACTTTTCCGGATCGCGCTTCTAGAGGCATCCCATGAGCACGCACAAGCAACTCGTCCTTTCCGGCATGCAGCCGACCAATACGCTGCACCTCGGCAATTATCTGGGCGCGCTGAAGAACTGGGTGCGCATGCAGAACGAGATGCCGTGCTTCTTCTGCGTGGTAGACATGCATGCCCTGACGCAGGAATCCGGCTATGCGCTGCCGAAGGACGTCACGCGCGCGACGCGCGAAGTGGCGGCGGCGTATATCGCGTCCGGCGTCGATCCCAAGCGCACGCCGATCTTCGCGCAGTCCATGGTGAAGGAGCACGCCGAGCTGGCGTGGATCTTCAATTGCGTCGCGCGCCTCGGCTGGCTGGACCGCATGACCCAGTTCAAGGAGAAAAGCGGCAAGCACAAGGAACGCTCGTCGGTCGGCCTCTACACCTATCCGGTGCTGATGGCGGCGGACATCCTTGTCTACAAGGCGACGCATGTTCCGGTCGGCGAAGACCAGAAGCAGCATCTCGAGCTGGCGCGCGATATCGCGCAGAAGTTCAACAACGACTATTCGGTGCCGGATTACTTCCCACTGCCCGAACCGGTGATCACCGGACCGGGCACGCGCGTGATGAGCCTGCGCGACGGTTCCAAGAAGATGTCGAAGACGGACGAATCCGACAATTCGCGCATCAACCTGACCGACGATGCCGACACCATTGCGAACAAGATCCGCCGCGCCAAGACCGATCCCCATCCGCTTCCGGAAAACGAGAAGGGTCTCGAAGGCCGCCCGGAAGCCGAGAACCTGCTCAACATCTATGCCGGACTTTCCGAAAAGCCGATGAAGGACGTGATCGTGCAATTCGCGGGGCAGCAATTCTCCGGCTTCAAGAACGAGCTGGCCGAGCTGGCGGTGGCGAAACTGAAGCCGATCGCGGACGAGATGCGCCGGCTGATGGGGGATGAGACCGAGATCGACCGCATCCTCCGCTCGGGCGCGGAAAAAGCGCGCGCGGTGGCGGAGCCGATCATGCACGACGTCAAGAAAACCGTGGGCTTCGTCGTCTGAGCCGCGTGCTATAAGGGACGCATGGCAGACCGGATCAAGACCGTCCTCATCACCGGCGCGGCGAAACGGCTGGGCCGCGCCATCGCGCTCGATCTGGCGCGTCACGGCTGGAACATCGCGATCCATTACAACACCTCGGAGAAGGAAGCGCGCGCGACTTGCGAGGACGCGCGGACCACAGGCGTAAAGGTCGCGCTGCTCAAGGCCGATCTGATGCGCGAAAGCGAGATGGCCGATCTGGTCTCACGCACGGCGAAAGAAATCGGCCCTGTCACCGCGCTCGTCAATTCCGCGTCGCTGTTCGAGAACGACGAGTGGACGAACGCCACACGCGAAAGCTGGGACAGGCACATGGAGGTGAACCTCCGTGCGCCGTTCGTGCTGAGCCAGGCATTCGCCAGACAACTTCCCTTCAACATGAAGGGCGCGATCGTCAATCTGGTCGACCAGCGCGTGCTGAAGCCGACACCGCAGTTCCTGTCTTACAGCCTGAGCAAGGCGGGGCTCTATTGGTTGAACACCACGCTGGCGCAGGCGCTGGCGCCGCGCATCCGCGTGAATGCGGTAGGGCCGGGGCCGACCATGCGCAATACGCGCCAGAGCGAGGCGGACTTCGCCCGCCAGCGCGAGGCCACTATGCTGAAAAGCGGGGCCGAACCGCAGGACGTGTGCGACGCGGTGCGTTATCTTCTGGACGCCCCAGCTGTGACCGGACAGATGATCGCGGTGGATGGCGGCCAGCATCTGGCGTGGAAAACGCCGGACGTGAACGTGACGGAGTAGCATGACGCAAAGCTCCAAAATCCAGCCGCTTCGCATCGCCGACGCCGCGCGCGGCATCCGCCATGTCTTCATCCGCAATCTCGAGGTGCTGGCGCATATCGGCGTTTACGGACATGAGCAGGGCAAGCTGCAGCCGGTGCGCATCAATGTCGATCTTGCCGTCGAAGACGTGATCGCGGTCGAGGACAAGCTCGAAAAAGTGGTGGACTATGCGAGCATCGAGCAGCGCATCCGCGCCATCATCGCGCACGGCCACATCAACCTCGCCGAAACGCTGGCCGAGCGCATCGCCCAAACCAGCTTCGACGATCCGCGCGTGAAATCCGCCCGTGTGCGGGTGGAGAAACTCCACGCCCTCCCCGGTGCCGAATCCGCCGGCGTCGAAATCGAGCGCGAGCGGCCTTAAAGCCCGAACGGATAGGTGTCGATACCGGTCTCGGGGATTTCCTCGCCGAGCGGCGTCACCGCGCGGGTTTCCTCGAACCAGACGAAAGCATCGAACTGCTCGGCCAGCACGGCGCGGAAATAGTGGCTCATCAACTCCGTCTCCGGCCGATAAATCACGCCGATAGCGCGCTCCAAGCGCGGCTCGCTTAAAGCCTCGCGCAATTCCGGATGGGCGACGCGCCAATCGGTCAGCGAACGCGGCTCGCCGGTGCGACGGAAGAGATATTCGAACGAATCCTCGCGCACCGGGCGAACGGTTTTGATCTCCATGGGATCGTCCCATTCCGAGGCTGCGGCCACCGTGCCCCGATCGGTGCCGAAGCCGATGGCCACGCATTCGTCGCCAAAGGCCGTTCGGCACAGCTCGCCGATATTGAATTCGCCTTCCCAACCCATCGATGTCGCCGCGGCGTTGCCGATATGCGAATTGTGCGCCCACACGATAATCTTTGCGGTCGGGCGCCGGCGCAGCAGCGCCTGCAATGTGTCGAACATGTGCCGGTCGCGCAGATTCCAGCTCTCGGTCGAGCCGCGATACATGATGCGGTAGTATTCCTCCGCCGCACGCACGATGCGCGCATTCTGCTCAGCGTCGAAGAAATCCTCGCCGTCCTTCGCCATATAGGCGAGACGCTTCTCCAGCATCACGCGCAATTGCTCGGTCACGGCGTTTTCGCAGGTATCCGCCCCCATCATCGCGCGATGTCCATAGCGCTGCGGCTCGTCCTGCCACGGCGTGAGACAGCCATAGCGGCGGCGCGCGTCCTTCGCATCCTCCGGTGCGATGCGATCCAGATAGGACAGAACGGCGGCGATGGATGCGCGCAGCGAATAAACATCGAGTCCGCGGAATTCCGCGCGCGTTTCCGGCTTCACGGTCTGGTTGTGCCGCCTGAGCCAATCCACGAAGTCATGCACTTCGCGGTTGCGCCACATCCAGGTGGGAAAACGCGCGAAGGCGTGTTCTTCGCTGGGCGCGTGACGCTTATGGCGGACATAGCGATCGATGCGCGCCGCATCGGGCCAGTCCGCTTCCACCGCGACGATGTTGAAGCCAAATCCCTCTATCAGCCGCCGGGAGATCGCCGCGCGGGCACGATAGAACTCGCTGGTGCCATGCGTCGCCTCGCCCAGCAAAACCACACGCGCATCACGGAATCGCTCGAAGGCATCGGCGAAACGTTCGTCGTCCGGCGATGGCAGTTTCTCGGCAGCAGCCCTGAGCGCCGCGACCAATGACCCGTCCGGACGATGCAAATCCCTGATGGCTGCCATGATGGGCCTCTTTCTCATGGGAATGTGCGCCCTTCAGCCCTTGTTCCGGCCAAAAGCCGGTATAATGGGTGTTCCATGACCGACAGCTCCACCACAGACGCGCCCCTGAAGGGGCCGGCGCGCATCGAGGCGTATCTGAAGACGCTGCCCGATGCGCCGGGCGTCTATCGCATGCTCAACGACAAGGGCGATGTGCTTTACGTCGGCAAGGCGAAGAGCCTGAAGAAGCGCGTGTCGTCCTATGCCCGCGGCATGGTGCACAGCGACCGGCTGATGCGCATGATCGCGGATACCGCCGAGATGATCTTCGTCACCACGGCGAGTGAGATCGAAGCGCTGCTGCTGGAGTCCAATCTCATCAAGCGGCTGAAGCCGCGCTACAATGTTTCTTATCGCGACGACAAAAGCTTTCCGAACATCCTGCTGCGCGAGGATCATCCGTTTCCCCAGCTTCTGAAGCATCGCGGCGCGAAATCGACCAAGGGCGTTTACTTTGGACCCTTCGCCAGCGCGGGCGCGGTGACGCGGACGCTCAACACGCTGCAACGGGCATTCCTCCTGCGCTCCTGCTCCGATTCCGTATTCGAGAGCAGGACGCGGCCCTGCTTGTTGTTCCAGATCAAGCGCTGCAGCGCGCCATGCGTCGGCCGCGTGGACGAAGCCGGATATGCGGAACTGGTTCGCGAGGCCGAGGAATTCCTGAACGGCAAAAGCCGCGTCGTTCAGGACGAGCTGGCGCGGCAGATGAACACCGCGTCGGACCAGCTCGACTTCGAGGCTGCCGCACGCTTCCGCGACCGCATCAAGGCGATGAGCCATATCCAGTCGCAGCAAGGCATCAATCCGACGACCTTCGTGGAAGCCGATGTATTCGCGGCATTCCAGCAGGGCGGCGAGACCTGCATCCAGGTATTCTTCTTCCGCGCCGGGCAGAACTGGGGCAACCGGCCCTACTTTCCGCGTCATCCGCGCGAGCTTTCCTGCGCAGAAGTTCTCGAAAGCTTTGTGGCCCAGTTCTACGACGAGCGGCCCGCGCCAAAAGCGATCTACCTCTCCGAAGAGATCGCCAATCGCGAACTCATCGAGGAGGCGCTGGCCATCCGCGCCGAGCACAAGGTCGAGATCGCGGTGCCGCAACGCGGCGAGAAGCGCGAGATCGTCGAGATGGCGATGCAGAACGCGCGCGAACAGCTTGCGCGCCGCATGGCCGAGAATTCCGCGCAGCGCGAATTGCTGGAAGGCGTCGCCGAAACCTTCGGCATGGAGAATCCGCCGCGCCGCATCGAGATCTACGACAACTCGCACATCCAGGGCACCAACGCGCTGGGCGGCATGGTCGTCGCGGGGCCGGATGGGTTCGAGAAGGGCGAGTACCGCAAATACAACATCAAATCGACCGAACTTACGCCGGGCGACGATTACGGCATGATGCGCGAAGTGCTGACACGCCGCTTCTCCCGTCTCGTCAAGGAAGCGGGTGAGGACGACGCGAAAGCCAAGTGGCCCGATCTGGCACTGATCGACGGCGGACCGGGGCAACTCTCCGTGGCGCGCGCGGTACTCGAAGATCTCGGCGTCGAGGATGTGCTGCTGGTCGGCATCTCCAAAGGACCGGACCGCGACGCGGGCCGCGAGCACTTCTACATGGCGGGGCGCGAGCCATTCCGCCTCGATCCGAAGAGCCCGGTGCTTTACTACCTGCAAAGGCTGCGCGACGAAGCGCATCGTTTCGCCATTGGCAGCCATCGCAAGAAGCGCAGCAAGGCCATCGGCGCCAATCCGCTGGACGAGATCGCCGGCGTGGGCGCAGGCCGCAAGCGCGCCTTGCTGCAGCATTTCGGCTCCGCCAAGGCGGTGTCCGCGGCGAGCCTTGCCGATCTCGAATCGGTCAGCGGCGTCAGCAAGACGCTGGCGAAAAAGGTCTACGACTTCTTCCACCCCACCGGCTGAATGATAGAGTGGCTGCATGTATCGCCTCCCCAATGCCATCACCATCCTGCGCGTCATCCTTGTTCCCGTGTTCGCGATTGCCTTCGCGCTGCCGGGCAACACCTGGCGGCTGGTGGCGTTCATTGTGTTCTGCATTGCCGGGCTTTCCGACGCTCTGGACGGTCTTGCCGCGCGCAAGCTGAATGCGGGTTCTGACTTCGGCCGCATGCTCGATCCCATCGCCGACAAGGTGCTGGTCGCCGTGGCGCTGATGATGCTGGTGGCGGAAGGCAACATCGAGCAGTTCAACCTGGAGCCCGGCCTTCACAGCCTTTTGAAGCTGGTGCCGGCGCTCATCATTCTTTCGCGCGAGATTCTTGTATCGGGCCTTCGCGAATTCCTGGCGGGCACGCGCGTCACCATCCGTGTGACGGCGGTGGCGAAGCTGAAGACGACCATCCAGATGATCGCCATCGGCGCGATGATCCTGGGGCCGATCGCCGACAAGGTCGTGCCGGGCTCAGCCTATCTCGCCTATGCCGCGCTGTGGATCGCGGCGGCGCTGACGGTCTACACCGGAGTCGTCTACTTCAACGAAGGCATGAAGCATCTGGCGCCCCAACGCGCGCCCGGAGACGCTTGACGTGACACTGCTCTATTTCGCCTGGGTGCGGCAGAAGACCGGCCGCGGCGAAGAGCAGCTTTTCTTGCCCGCCGATGTGAAAACCGTTTCCGACCTGATCGCCTTTCTCGCCAAGCGCGGTGGCGGCTTCGCCGACGCGTTCGCCGATCCGCGGCGCATCCGCGTGGCCATCAATCAGGAACACACAGGCTTCGACACGCCGCTGCGGGACGGCGATGAAGTCGCCTTCTTTCCGCCGGTGACGGGCGGATGATCACGATCCGCATCCAGCGCAAGGATTTCGACATCGGCGCGGAAGTCGCGGCGCTCGATGCCGAGGACACCGGCGCGGTCGCCACCTTCACCGGGAAGGTGCGCAAGGAGGGCGATCTCGTGGCTCTCACGCTCGAGCATTATCCGCAGATGACGGAGCGCGAGATCGGCCGCATCGTGGAGGATGCCAAGGCGCGCTGGCCGCTGATGGGCGTGACGATCATCCATCGCGTGGGACGGCTTCTGCCGGGCGACAAGATCGTGCTCGTTGCCGTGGCCGCGAAGCATCGCGGTGCGGCGTTCGATGCTTGCGAATTCCTCATGGATTACCTGAAGACCCGCGCGCCCTTCTGGAAAGAGGAAGAACGCGACGGCGGCACGCGCTGGGTCGAAGCGCGGCACAGTGACGACAAGGCGGCGGAGCGCTGGCGCGATAAATGACGGCGCCAAGCTGGTTCTGGATCGTTTTTACAGTGTTCGCCGCCGCCCTTCAGACAGGCCGCAACGCGATGCAGCGCGAGCTGACGGCGACGCTGGGTGCGGTCGGCGCCACGCATGTGCGCTTCCTGTTTGGAACGCCTTTCGCAATCCTGTTTCTGCTCGCGGTGTTGACGTCCAACCATGCCGCTCTTCCGCAGACAAGCATTACATTCTGGCTCTGGATCGTGGCCGGCGCGCTGGCGCAGATCCTCGGCACCGCGCTGATGCTGATGACGATGGAGCAGCGCTCTTTCGTCGTCGCCACCGCCTACATCAAGACCGAGCCGGTGTTCGTGGCGCTGTTCGGGCTTCTGTTTCTCGCCGATCCGATCACCTTGCCGATGTTCGCGGCGATATTGATCGCAACGGCGGGCGTGATCGTGATCTCGTTCAGCGCGAAAGCGAATTACGCGGACCTGCACACGGCGGCGCTGGGCCTGGGTTCCGGCCTCGCTTTCGCCGTCGCCGCTATCGGCTTTCGCGGCGCGATCCTGTCGCTGGCGTTGCCGGGCTACGTCATACCCGCGACGTTTACGCTGGCCATCGGCCTCATCATTCAAACCGTCACGCTTTCACTCTGGCTCGCCGTGCGAAGCCCGCACACGCTCATCGCAATGATGCGGCTGTGGCGGCCGTCGCTGTCGGCGGGTTTTCTCGGCGCGCTGGCGTCGGAATTCTGGTTCCTGGCCTTCGCACTCACCTCGGCGGCGAATGTGCGCACGCTGGGTTTGATCGATGTGGTTTTCGCGCAAGGCGTTTCGCGTTTCGTCTTCCGCCATCACACGACGCGCCGCGAATATGCGGGCATCGCGATCCTGCTCGCCGGCGCGATCTTGCTGGTGATCGTCCATCGCTAAAAGTCGCCCATTGAAATCGCTCGCGAATTTTCGGCGCTGGATCGTTTGGCTTTGATTCCAAACAACAATCGCCTTTCGATTGATCCTCGATTTTTGGCACGCGAAAACGCGCAATTCACAAGATGTTGGGGTTGTGCGGGTGCGGGCGCATTTGAATTGCGAGTCATGGGGGAGGGGGTGTGGCCCCCTTTCACGTCCTTCCGCGCAGAACTGATCGCCGCCGCAGCAACCTCCTCCGTCCCGGCGCTGACGCGCCGGTCCACCGTGAAACGGGGGGAAAAGAAAGACCCGCCGCTTCTTGCCTCCGAAGCTGCAAAGCAACGTAGGAGGATTCAGCGACGGCTACGGTTCGGGCGCAGTTCGAGAGTTGGCAAAAGTGTACGGGGGGCACCGTCACGCTGTCAAGGAAATTATGGACTTCAATAGGAACGAACTAAGGGACTGATCCGCAAAGAAAAAGCCCACCGGCAAGACGCCAGCGGGCCCTTCATCTGTCCGCAAAAAAATCGCTTCAGGCGCTCTTGGGCGTGCGGCGCGGCGCCGGTTTGGCGCTGCCGCCGGAGATGGCGGCGAGCTTTTCGGCGCTCTTCTTGCGCGCTTCCGCGTGACGGCGGCGCTTCTGCTTTCTCTTGGCGTTCATTCCACTCGCGCCCATGGCGATCTCCTTCAAAGTTCGTGGCGGTGCCAATACACCTATTGCGGCTCTGCGAAAATCTTTTTCAGCTCGGTCTTGAGGATCTTGCCGTTGGCGTTGCGCGGAAGCGTCTCCGGCCAGAACACCACCTTCACCGGAACCTTGAAGGCCGCCAGCTTGCCCGCCACGAACTGGCGCAGCTCGTCCTCCGTCGTGTGCATGCCGTGCTTCAGGTGCACCACGGCGCCCGGCTCCTCGCCCAGGGTCTTGTGCGGCACCGCCACGATGGCGGCATCCATCACGGCGGGGTGCTCGTAAAGGACGTTCTCGACTTCCACGCAGTAGATGTTCTCGCCGCCGCGGATCAGCATGTCCTTGGCGCGGTCGATGATATAGACGAAGCCCTCTTCATCCATGCGCGCCAGATCGCCCGTGCGCACCCAGCCATCCACGAAGGTGGCAGCAGTGGCGTCCGGCTTGTTCCAGTAGCCTTTCACGATGTTGGGGCCCCTGCCCCACAACTCGCCGACTTCGCCGCGCGGCAGCTCATGCTTGCCCTCGATATCCATGATCTTGATATCGCAGGCCGGCACGGCAGGACCGGCGCTGTCCGGACGGTGCTGATAATCCTCGGCGCTGTTGGAGGTGTGGGTGGCGGAAGTCTCCGTCATGCCCCAGCCATTGCCCGCGGCGGATTTGGGGAAGGTCTCCACGATCTTCTTCACCAGTTCCGGCGCCGACGGCGCACCGCCATAAGCCACGCTTTCCAACGACGACAGATCGTATTTGTGCCGGTTGGGATGTTCGATGAGCTGCCATGCTATGGTGGGCACGCCGCCGGCGCTGTTGATCTTCTCGCGCTCGATAAGCTGCATCGCCAGTTCCGGCTCCCATTTGCGCATCAAGACGATCTTGGAGCCGCTGGCGATGGTGGGATTCATCACGGCGAAGCAGCCCGTCGCATGGAAGAACGGAACGGAAAGCAGTGTGCAGCGCTGCGGATCGTCCGGGTTCGCGACCGGCGGTGCTTCACCACGGCGCAGGAAATTGCGCGCGGCGACAGAGCCCGACGCCATGATGTTGGACAGCATGTTGCGATGGGTGCCGAGCGCGCCCTTCGGTTTGCCGGTGGTGCCCGACGTATAAAGGATGGTCGCGTCGTCATCGGGCGATAGCTGCACATCGGGCAGCGGCGCGTCGGGCAGCTTTTTCCAGTCGTTGACCTTGCCGATCACGTCTTCGAGGCGATGCACGATCGGGCTCGGCAGGTCCGCGTCTTCATAGCGGCTGACATAGACGCGCTTCAGGTCCGGGCAATTCACCAGATGCTCGCTGATGCGTTCCAGGCGCTCGGCATCCACGAAGGCGATCTTGGTACCGGAATCGACAAGGCCGTATTCCAGTTCCGGTCCCGTCCACCAGGCGTTCAGCGGCGTCACGATGGCGCCGATGATCTCCGCGCCATAGAAGATGGCCGGCCATTCCGGCAGGTTGCGCATGATGAGCGCGATGCGGTCGCCCTTCTTGATACCCTGCTTGATGAGCTCGTTCGCGATGGCGACGGCGGCGCGGTAAAATGTTTCATAGGTCGCGCGGTCGTTTTCGTAGACGAGAAATTCCTTGGCGCCGTGCGCCGCGCGCGCCGCGACCAGCAATTCGCGCAAGGTCGGCGGCAGGTTCTTCCAGACGCGCGTAGGTATGCCGCGGATGGTGACCGTTTCCATCTCGAAGGGCATGCCGGGCGCGGTCAGCCTGGCGTGGGCGTCGGCGATGGACATCGCCGGCCAGCCGGCGGGTGGCTTGAAATTCGGGTTGGTCGAAGGCATGGGCGTTTCCGGTGTTTTGTCGTCGTTAGAAATAGCGGTTTGGAACCCTAACGACGGCAAAGCCGGGGCGGCAAGTGTTACGATTGTCCCACGGATACTGAACCGCCAGAGCTATGCCAGACCCGTCGCCTTGGGAAGGTAGAGAGCGGGTT
Source organism: Rhizomicrobium sp. (assembly GCA_036569005.1). GTDB lineage: Bacteria > Pseudomonadota > Alphaproteobacteria > Micropepsales > Micropepsaceae > Rhizomicrobium. Next base: position 25,551 of record DATCRK010000007.1, read on the forward strand.
GATGCTCACGGACGACCTCCGAACAACCTGTATCCCATGGATAAAGGCCATCGAGCTTTCCGGGCCAAAAGACCTGAAAGGCATCAAGCCGCTCAGAAATTCCGCGATAGCGCAGATACCAAATTGCGGTCCCGAAATATTCCCCCGTATGGGAGGGGTGCACGGGGCGGGACACGCAATCGAAGCCCTCGATCAAACCAGACCAGACCGCCGCATCCTGCAGAGCTTTGCCGGCTTTGATCTGGCGAAAAATCTCCCAGAGCATGTTGTGCATCACGCTCGAATTCAGGCCGAAGATGATCACTTCCGGCGCATGAAGCGTCTCTGAGAATCCCGTGGAGAAACAAAATTCGGGGCCGATGTCGTCCGAAGGCACGTACGTTCCGTGCCATCCATACTCGCGGACGTTATCAATGATCTTCTGGTCGGCGGCGTTAAGGCTCACCGACCACCATTCATCTTACGGGGAATCTTCCGCGCCTCGCGGAAGGATAGCAGACGGCGCTGCGTGTCATCCCACAGTGCCAGCCTTGCGCATTTGAAGCTCTGCCAGAGTGTCACGCGCGAGGCATTCGCCAGTGTCGCCTGTTCCCGCAGGACCTGCGGGAGGCGGTAGAACGGGATGCGTGCATAAAGATGATGCACATGGTGGATGCCGATATGGGCGGTGAGCCACGCCAGCGGCTTGGGCATCACGTAATAGGATGATCCCATCAGCGCCGCGTCATGGACGTTCCATGCGCCGTCGGCAGCCCAGAAGGTGTCCTCGAACTGGTGCTGGATGAAGAACAGCCACACGCCGATGACGCCGGCGATGAGCGTGATCGGAATCTGGATCAGCAGAAACACTTTCCAGCCGACCAGCCACATCATGCCCACGATGAGCGCGGCCGCCGCGGCATTTGTCGCCATCGGGCTGATCCACGCGCGCCAGTGCTTGATGGTCTCGCCCAGCGGCAAGCGATGACGCAGGATGAACATGTAGATCGGGCCGAGCCCGAACAGCACCAGCGGATTGCGATAGAGCCGGTAGCGCATGCGGCCCCAGAACGGCAGCGCGCGATATTCGGCGACCGTCAGCGTGTCGAGATCGCCGGTGCCGCGCTTGTCCAGATTGCCGGAGGTGCCGTGATGGATGTTGTGCGCGCGCTTCCACGCATCATAGGGCGTCAATGTGAGCACGCCGATGACGCGGCCGGTCCAGTCGTTCAGTGCGCGATGCTTGAAGAAGGAGCCATGGCCGCAATCGTGTTGGATCATGAACAGCCGCACGAGGAACGCCGCGGCGGGAACGGCGATCAGGAATGACAGCCAGCCATAACCGAATTCCCACGCCGCCCAGGCGAGCGCCCATAGCGCGAGGAACGGCGCGGCCGTCACGACGATCTCGAACGCGCTGCGCAAAAAGCTTGGGTCGCGATAGTTGCTGAGGATGCGGATCCAGTCCGCGGCTGCCGGCGGCGCGCCGGATTCGGTCTTCGACAAAGCCTACGCCCTTCGACACAACAAAAAGCCCGCGTCTCCATACAGCAATTCGCGCCGGAAATGGAAGAAATGCGCGCAGTTGTGATGAAGGTTACGACCGCCACGGTTCGGCATGGCGCGAAACATCCGGGCTTTTCAAACCCATGGCTTCGGCTAGGCTTGCCGGCAGAAAAACATGGGAGAGAGACATGGCCAGGGAACGCGCGGGATTTTCGACGGAACGGCTGGGCAAGGTCGACGCCGTCTTGACCAGGAAATATGTCGACGGCGGATTTTTCCCCGGAATCCTGACGCAGGTCTGGCGGAAGGGCGAACTCGTCCATAGCGGGATGAGCGGCTCCATGGATCTGGCGCGCGACAAGAAGATGCGCGAGGACGCCATCTTCCGCATTTATTCCATGACCAAGCCGATCACGTCCGTGGCGCTGATGATGCTGGCCGAGGAAGGCAAGGTTGCGCTGGAGGACGATGTTCACGTCCACATTCCGCAGTTCAAGGACCTGCGCGTCTATCAGAGCGGCATGCCGAGCCTGGTGGAGAACACGTCCGGGCAATACATCACCGTGCCGCCCAAGCGGCGCATGAAGGTTGTGGACCTGGTGACCCACACCTCCGGCCTGTCTTACGGCTTCATGACGCGCACGGAAGTAGACGCAAGCTATCGCCGCAACAAGATCGGCGATTTCCAGACGCCGGGCGGCCTCGAAGCCTTCATCAACCAGCTTGCGCAAACACCGCTGGATTTCTCGCCGGGCGATTACTGGAACTACTCCGTCTCCATAGATGTGATGGGCTATCTGGTGCAGAAACTCTCCGGCATGACGTTCGGCGAATTCCTGCGCACGCGCATCTTCGAGCCGCTGGGCATGAAGGACACGGCGTTCTCCGTGCCGGCCGACAAGATGGACCGCTTCTGCTCCTGCTACATGCCCAAGAAGGGTGGCGGGCTGCAGCTTCAGGACGACGCGGGCAAATCCACCTATGCCGAACCGCCGAAGCTGGAATCCGGCGGCGGCGGCCTTGTCTCCACCGCGCACGACTACATGCGCTTCTGCCGCATGATGCTGGGCGGCGGCACGCTGGACGGCGTGCAGATCCTCTCGCCCAAGACGGTGGCGATGTTCGGCATGAACCTTCTGCCGGATAACAAGCTGCTCTCGGATATGTCCGTTGCGCCGGGCTTCAGCGAAGCCGGTTACAACGGCATCGGCTTTTCGATTGGCTGCGGCGTGACGATGGACCCGGCGAAGACGCTCATTCCCGGAACGCCGGGCGAATTCTTCTGGGGCGGTGCGGCATCAACCGCGTTCTGGATCGATCCGAAGGAAGACCTGGCCGTGGTGTTCATGACGCAAGTGATGGGCACCGACGCCCGCCTCACCCTGCGCCGCGACCTGCGCACACTGGTCTATTCGGCGATGACGGAAAGCATAGCGAAATAAATATCACCCCCTTTGATTCCATTAGTGAATTCTGCGTTGGGATGCTGAAAGTATTACTTAGATTACTCAGGCACCGCCGCTATCTATACTGTGGATAACATAAAGAGCGCATAACAGGACCGCTGCCATCGCAAAAATCCGGCGCTAGCCTTTGGCCCTTCTCTTAAGGGGGCTAAAGAGATGATCCGGAAAATATTAGCACTAGCATTGAGCGCGCTTCTGAGCGCGTGCGGAACGTTTGTAAACACAGTGAGTGGGCCAGAGCGGGTTTTCCCAGCGAGTCCACCGTCTCAATTAAATTGCGCAAATCGTGATGGGATCAGCAGCGCTTATTGCGACAAACTCAACGCGAAATACACCACCGCATTGAACGGTGACTCAAACTATTCCGATCTTTACGCGTTTGTTGACTGGGGTTTCGAATATCAAAAGCTGAAATGCCAAGTCTATCTGACCTCGGTCCTTCAGATGGACAAATACAATGGCAGCGCGGGCGACCTGGCGACAAGTTTGGGTGCTGTCGGCACAGGCGTCATGGCGATTATCAATCCCGATGCTCTCGCCACCAAGGTGATCGGCGCTACGACGGGAGCAATCGCGGCAACAGACTCGGTCTATCAAAACGATTTTCTGTTCAACAACGAGGACAAGGCGCAATTGGAAGCGACCGTACTCCAGCACCTCACCGACTATAAGGCTACCTTGTTGAGTGAGATGCCGGCCAATCCGACATTCCCGATGGTCTACAACGCGCTCTACGCGTCCTATGACGAGTGCACCTGGCAGCACATACAGAATCTCATCCAGGCAGCACTGAAGGCCCAGCAAACGGGCAAGGTTCTTCCACCGGAAACAAATTTCCTGCCTTCGCAAGGCGTGGTGGCGTCGAACCTCATCCGCGCGCAGGAAAGGGCCAGGGTCGCATTGGCGAAATGGTCCCAGCAGGCCGCACTGGAAGCGGAGATGATCAAGCTCGGCATCGATCTGCCCGACAAAGAAAAGCGCCTGATTGCCGAGGATTGCAAAAACGTGCGGGCGTGGATCAGCGCGTCCACGACCAAAGCGGAAAGCGTGGAAGAGCTTGCCGACGATTTCGATAAAGGGCTTCCACCTTTAGGCCCATAGCCGCCGATACGCTGCGTAAGGCTGCATCCGTGAACGCAAATTGCGTTTGCGGATGCATGCCGCTGCGCTAGAAAAATCGCAGCTATCGAACGGAGTGGAACATGCCTGAAGCCTGGATCATCGACGCCGCCCGCACGCCGCGCGGCATCGGCAAAGTCGGAAAAGGCGCGCTCGCCGATTTCCATCCGCAGCATCTGGCGGCGACGGTTCTGGGCGCCATCGCCAAGCGCAACGACCTGAAGACCGCGGAAGTGGACGACATCATCTGGGGCACCTCGTCCCAGCGCGGCAAGCAGGGCGGCGACATGGGCCGCATGGCGGCGCTCGATGCCGGCTACGACATGAAGGCGAGCGGCATGACCTTGGACCGTTTCTGCGGATCGGGCATCACATCGGTGAACATCGCGGCGGCGAACATCATGTCGGGCATGGAAGATCTCGTCATCGCCGGCGGCACCGAGATGATGAGCTACACATCCTCCACCGCCGATCCGAAATCGCCGCCGTTCATGGACGCGGGCAATCTGCGTTTGCGCGCACGCCATCCGCAGAGCCATCAGGGCGTTTGCGCCGATGCCATCGCGACTTTGGAAGGCATTTCGCGGCAGGCGGTGGATGAGCTTGCGCTGGTGAGCCAGCAGCGCGCCGACAAAGCGATCAAGGGCGGCCACTTCAGCAAGAGCGTCGTGCCGGTTTATCGCGAAGACGGCACCCTGGCGCTCGACCGCGAAGAATTCCCGCGTCCGCAGACGACTATGGAAGGTCTTTCCGCGCTGAAGCCGAGCTTCGAGCAGATGGCGAACATTCCGCTCGACGAGAAAGGCACGACCTATGGCGGGCTGATCCGCCAGGTTTACCCCGACCTGAAGTTCAACCACGTGCATCACGCCGGCAATTCGTCCGGCGTGGTCGACGGCGCGGCGGCGGTGCTGCTCGCTTCACCCGACTATGCGAAGAAGAACGGCATGAAGCCCCGCGCGCGTGTCGTCGCGATGGCAAACATGGGCGACAGCCCGACCTTGATGCTGAACGCGCCGGTGCCGGCCGCGCGCAAGGTTCTGGAAAAGGCAGGACTGAAACTCGAAGACATCGACCTCTTCGAGATCAACGAAGCGTTCTCCGTCGTGGCCGAGAAATTCATCCGCGACCTGAAGCTGGACCGCGAGAAAGTGAACGTGAACGGCGGCGCGATGGCGCTGGGCCATCCCATCGGTGCCACCGGCTCCATCCTGATCGGCACGATCCTGGACGAGCTGGAACGCCGTGACCTGAAGCGCGGGCTGGTGACGATGTGCGCCGCCGGCGGCATGGCGCCCGCAATCATCATCGAACGCATGAACTAGGCTTCGATAAACCGGGAAGTGAAAAGAGCCGGCTGCGCGCCGGCTCTTTTATTTTGCACGCATCATCTTGTCGCGCAGGGAGCGGAACGGATTGCCCGGTCGCCAATCCGGCCAATCGTCGGAGTTGGCGAGCAGCAGGCCGAGATCGCGATAGAATTCGGCATCCTGCGCCATGCCGATGACGTTCATCTGCGGCGACCACTTGTCCGCGGCCTGATGATAGCGCCGCGTGGCATAGTCATTGTCCGCCTTCTTGCCCGCCGCATATCCGCCTTCGATCAGGTTGCTGCCGGACCACAGGATCACCGACGGCACACCCGCGCGCGCAAAAGCATAGTGATCGGCGCGATAGTAACCGCCCTGCGAGGGATTGGCGTCCATGAACACTTTCTTGTTCAACGTGCGCGCGACGCGCGAGACATAATAGTCCAGATCGTTGCGGCCCGATCCCACAATGGAGATGTCCCGCGCGGGACCATCGTCCATCAATACGTCGATGTTGAGGTCGGCGACGGTCTTCTCCAGCGGATAGACGGGATGGCGGGCATAATAGCGCGCACCGAGCAATCCCTTCTCTTCCATCGTCGTGGCCATGAACACGATCGAGCGCCCGGGTCGCGCGCCCGATGCCGTCACACGCGCAATCTCGATCAAGGCGGCGACCCCGGACGCGTTGTCCAGCGCGCCGCTATAGATCGCGCCGGTTTTGGGATCGCGGCCGAGATGATCCCAATGGGCGCTGTAGATCACCACGTCGTCCGGCCGTTCTGTGCCGCGCAGAATGCCGATCACGTTGGGCGAGGTGATGCGCTCCGTCTTGTAGGCATAAGCGGCGGAGAAGTTCATGTTCAGCGGCATCGGCGCGAAGGACGATGACTTCGCCGCGGCGCGCGCGGCCTTCAGATCCAGGCCGCCGAGCTTGAAGATCTGCGCGGCTGTCGCATCGTAAAGCCAGCCCGCGCATTGCGGGGACATCGATGGACTATCGGTGAGATTGAACTGCGGCATCGCGAAGGTGGATTGCGCGGTCGGCCACAGCCAGCCCGTATCGTCGGCATCGTAAAGAAAGAGCACAGCAATCGCGCCGCGGCGCACGAGGTTATCGACACGATTGGACAGGCGGCCGAGATCGTCATTGTCCTTCGTCGCATCCGGCTGGCCGATCATCACGATGGCGACCTTGCCCGTGACGTCGAAACCCTTGAGATCATCCCATCCCGCTTCCGGCGCGGAGATGCCGTAGCCGACGAATACCATCGGCGCGTTGCGGATATCGACATGATTGCCCGGTGCGTCGGGATACAGCATGACCGCCGCGCCCTGCTCCAGCTTCGCGTGCATCGCCGGATTGCTCACCATCGCGGTGACGGGACTGGTAAGCGTATAGCGATCGAACTCCGCCTGCTGCAGCCAGCTTCCGTTTTCGGCACCTGGCTCAAGGCCGTCCTGCTGGAATTTGCCGGCGATATAGTCGACCGCCTTGCGGCCGCCTTCGCTGTCCGGCGCGCGGCCTTCGAAATCGTCGGAAGCAAGAACGCGGATCGTGTCGGAAATCCGCGATGGATCGACGGTGCTGGGGGACGGCGAAAAGGCCAGCGCGGGCGACGCCAGCAATGCGGCGAACAGAAATTTGCGCATCGGCGCTCCCCGAAAGCGACGGCAAAGCCTATCGCGAGGGGCACGGCGGCGCGGTCACAAAGGCGCGACCTAGGCCTTGCCGATGCGCTCTTCACGCAATTGCGAACGGCGGACCTTGCCCGCGTCGTCGCGCAGGGGCATGGCCACAAACTCAATGCTGCGCGGACGCTTGTAGCGCACGAGTTTGTCGGCGAGATGCGCTTCGAGATCGGCCTGCGTGAGCCCGCCGCGCGGCTGCACGATGGCATGCACGCGGTTGCCGAGATCGTCGTCCGGGATGCCGATGACGCAGGACGATTGCACCAGGGGATGCTCGTCGATCGCCGCCTCCACTTCCGCTGGATAGACATTCGCGCCGCCGACCAAAATCATGTCGGTGCGGCGGTCCGCGAGATAGAGATAGCCGTCCTTGTCCAGCCAGCCGATATCGCCGATGGATTCCCATCCGTCGCCCAGCGCGCGCGTTTCGGCACCGACATAGCGATAGGTCGACGGCGCATCCGGCTTCAGGCGCATGAAGATCTCGCCCGTCTCGCCGCGTGGCAGCATCCTGCCTTCGGGCGAGAAGGCTTCGATCTCGCCGCCCAGCGCGATGGTGCCGACGGAGCCCTTGTGCGCGAGCCATTCATTGCCATCGAGAATGGTGGCGGCGACGCCTTCGGTGCCGCCATACAATTCCCACACCACATCGGGACCGAGCCACGCGATCCATTCTTCCTTGAGCCATGCCGGGCATGGCGCCGCGAGATGCCAGAGCGTCTTCAGCGACGACACATCGTATTTCTTGCGAACCTCTTCCGGCAGCTTCCAGATGCGGCTCATCATGGTCGGCACGACATAGATCCACGTCGCCTTGTGCTTTTCGATCAGGCGCAACGTTTCCTCGGCATCGAACTTCGGCATCAGGACGAGCTGCGCGCCGACCATCAGAGCGGGAAACGCGGTGACCAGCGGGCCGTTGTGATAGAGCGGGCCGGGCATCAGCACGACGTCGTCGGGACGGATGCGCCACAGAATGGCGCCGCCTTCCTGCGTGACGCCCGGCGTTCCGGCAACGATGAGCTTTGGCCGCCCGGTCGATCCGCCGGATGTCGGCGCCTTCCACGAAGGCGAGATCGCATCGGGCAGATCGTTGTCGTCATCGGAAGCCGCGAGCAATTCCGCGATGGAAACGACAGGGCGGCCGATATCGAGCGGCGTGTCGTTCACGACGATGGGCGAATTGGCGAGATCGGCGATGGCCTTCATCTCCGCCAGCGGCAAACGCCACGATACCGGCTGCGGCACGGCGCCGATCTTCCATGCGGCGAAAAACGCCTCGATGAAGCCGACGGAGTTGGGCAGCGCGATGGTGAGGAAGTCGCCGTGGCGGACGCCCTTCGCCAGAAGCCCGCGCGCGATGCGGTTGGTGCGGCGGTGCAATTCTTTCCAGGTGACGGTGTCGTCCAGACACTTCACCGCCCATTGATCGGGTTTGTTCGCGGCATGGGCCTTGAGCGTTGCGCCGATGGAGGGCGGATTGGGGTTCGGACCTGCCGCTGCGGCAGCTTCCAACGCCGCGAGAATGGAATTCTTGGCCACGCATTGCTCCCGATATTTTTTGTATTGTGGGGGAAATTTTTCGCGCGGTGCAAATGGAAGATGGGCCCCGTCTTCGCGGGGGCATCATTCGCACAAAAACGACTTAGGCCCGGCACAAGGCCGGGCCCAAGATCGTGTGCTCATGTTGGTTGCGGGAGTGAGGCCGCGACAGCGGACGAACGATTTGAACCTGTTGCTGGAAAAGGTGGGTCCCCGCCTTCGCGGGGACAACGCTGCGACTAAGAAAAAGGCCACCGGAAAGGTGGCCTTTTTCAAGTCTCGCGTTGGTTGCGGGAACAGGATTTGAACCTGTGACCTTCAGGTTATGAGCCTGACGAGCTACCGGGCTGCTCCATCCCGCGTCATGTTTCGAGGGCAAAACCCTGCGAAAGGTGGGCGGGTATAGGCCATCCCCGGCCTGCCTGTCCACCCCCTTTAACCGACGGATTTGGCGGGTTTTTTCGGGCGAGGCGCGGCTGGCCCGTCGGTCAGATGCGCGCGCAGGCCCTCGGTCAGATGGTCGTAGAGAAGGCGCACCCGGCGCACGTCGCGCAGGTCTTCGTGCATGACCAGCCACACCGGCAGCACCATCTCGAAAGGCTCGAACGGCTGCCGCACCAGATTTTTGTCGCGCGCGGCGATCTTCACATGCGTGCCTCCGATGCCGAAGCCCGCGCGCAACATCGCAAGCTGCGCGTGATCGTTGTCGCTGCGAAAGGCGAAGAGCTCGCGCGTAACGGGCACGCCCGATCCTTTCATGCCGCGGACCGGGGCATCGTCGGCATCGAAACCGATGATCGTGTGCTTGACGAGATCTTCCAGCGTTTCCGGCGTGCCGTGCCTGGCAAGGTAACGGCGATGCGCGAACAGCGACAATTCCACCTCGCCGATCTTGCGCGCGACGAGCGCTTTCTGCGTGGGTTTCACCATGCGGATGGCGATATCGGCCTCGCGCCGCAGCAGATCCTGATTGAGATTGGAGAGCGACAGCTCGATGGCGATGTGCGGGTGTTTCTCACGAAAGGCGGCAAGCATCGGCGGCAATATCTCCACGCCGACGATTTCGCTCGCCGTCACGCGCACGGTGCCGCGCGCAATATTCGCTTCGCCGGAGGCGGCGCGTTGCAGCGCTTCCGCCGACGCCGCCATCGCTTCGGCATGCGGCACGAGTTCGAGCGCGGTCTGTGTCGGCTTCAATCCGGTCTGCGAGCGGGTGAAGAGCTTGGCGCCGATGGCCGCCTCCAGCGCGGCGATGTGGCGGCCCAGCGTCGGCTGGGTGAGATCGAGATCGCGCGCCGCCGCCGAAAGGCTGCCGCGCCGGACGACCGCAAGAAAGGAACGATAATGATCCCAGCCCAAGTCCATGCATAAACGTATAGCAGAGAGACGGTCTTCGGCAATTCCCGTTTAGCGCGGCGCGAGCCATCTTCTCTCATCAACCACGGAGGACGGTCATGGCCACAGGCGGCGTGAAACGGCTATTGCAGCTTGAAGGACTGGCGATGCTGGCGGCATCGGCGGGACTCTATCAGCATATCGGCGGAAACTGGACGCAGGCCGCGATCCTGTTCTTCGTGCCCGATGTGATTTTCCTGGCTTATCTCTTCGGGCCGCGGATCGGGGCGATCGGCTACAACATCGTCCATTCCATGATCGGGCCGCTGTTGCTGGCAGGCTGGAGCGTGATGTCGGACAACCACATCGCTCTGGCGATGTCGCTGATCTGGATGGCGCATATCGGCTTCGACCGCGCCATCGGCGCGGGGCTGAAATATGCCAGCGGCTTCGGCGACACGCATATCAATCACAAATCGCGCCACAAATCGCATATGACTCTCGACGCGACGACGGCATAGCGGGGCAAGCATGTTCATCGGACATTACGGGCCGGCATTCGGCGCCAAGGCGGCGGTGCAGCGCGTTCCGCTGTGGGTCTATTTCCTCGCGGTGCAATGGCTGGATGTGATCTGGTCGACGCTCGTGCTTCTCGGCGTCGAGAAAGTGCGGATCGTTCCGGGCTTCACGCAAGGCAGCGCGCTCGATCTTTATTTCATGCCCTACACGCATGGATTGATCGGCGCGACGATCATCTCGCTCGTCTTCGGTGGCGTCGTGTCGTTGTTCTTCCGCCGCCAGAAGCTGGCCGTGTTCGCGGCCACCGCGCTCGCGGTGTTCTCGCACTGGATTCTCGATCTGGTGGTTCACATGCCGGATCTGTGGATTTGGGGCGATTGGAAGGTCGGCTTCGGGTTGTGGCGCTGGCTGTGGATCAGCCTGCCGCTGGAATTGCTCTCGCTGTTCATCGGCGCATGGCTCTATGCGCGCTTCGTGCCCGCGAAGGGCCGGGGAAATACGTGGCTGTGGGTCTTTGTGGCGGCGATGGCGGGCGTCGAGCTTTACGGTGTTTGGGGACCGCCCCCCGCGAACGCCACAGCCGAGGCGCAGACGGCGCTGATCGCCTATGGCGCGCTGGCCCTGCTGGCCGGATTGGTCGATTTGTCACGCGCGAAACCGGCGCTATGATGAAGACTGGAGTGGCACCACGGTCTTCGAGAAAACTTTATGCAAACGCGCTTGTTGGCGTTGAAAAGCGCCGTGCCGCCCTATCCCATCGACCAGGCGGCCGCGGCGGAGCGGGCCGGACAACTCTTCCAGAAAGTCCGTGATATCGACCGGTTCATGCCGGTTTTCGTGAACACCGGCATCGACCGTCGGTACTCTTGCGTACCGATCGACTGGTACAACGAGCCTCATGGCTGGACGGACCGGACGGCGCTTTTCATCGAAAACGCGGTGAATCTGCTCGAAGAAGTCGCGCGCAAGCTGCTGGCCGAGGCGAAGCTGAAAGTCGAGGACATCGACACCATTGTCGTCGCCTCCACTACCGGCATCGCGACGCCGAGCTTGGATGCGCTGGTCGTCGAACGGCTGAAGATGCGGCGCGACATCCAACGCCTGCCGATCTTCGGTCTGGGTTGTGCGGGCGGCGTCGTGGGCATCTCGCGCGCTGCGGCGATGGCCGAGGCGCGGCCCGGCAGCAAGGTGATGTATCTCGTCGTGGAGTTGTGCGCGCTCACCTTCCGCAAGAACGACACCTCCAAAAGCAACATCGTGGCCACCGCGCTGTTCGGCGACGGCGCGGCGGGTGCGATCCTGTCGACCCAAGGCGACGGCCCGCGCTTCGAGGCGATGGGCGAGCACACTTGGCCCAACTCGCTCGACATCATGGGATGGGACGTCGAGGAAGACGGGTTGAAGGCGCGCTTCGCGCAGAGCATCCCGAGCCTCGTGGCGGCGGATTTCACGCAGCTGTTGAATGAATTTCTGCATCGCAACGACATCAAGAAGTCCGAGATCGATGCCTTCGCATGCCATCCCGGCGGCGCAAAGGTCCTGGACGCGCTGGAAGACGCGTTCGATATTCCGCGCGGCGATCTGGTGGAAAGCCGCGAGGTGTTGCGCGACTACGGCAACATGTCCGCCGCGACCGTGATGTTCGTGCTGGAACGCATGGACTGGCGGGCGAAGAACAAACGCATCCTGATGACGGCGCTCGGGCCGGGCTTCTCTGCCGCCTTCCTGACGCTGGATTCCAGATGATCTGGGTGTGGGTGATTATCGGCCTGGTGGCGCTGCAGCGGCTGGCCGAATTGCCCTACGCCGAACGCAATACGCGGGCGCTGATGGCGCGGGGGGCGGTGGAGATCGGCCGCGCGCATTACCCGTGGCTGGTCATTCTGCATACGGCATGGCTTATCGCGATCTTCCTCGCGGTACCTTCGCCGCCGATGATTTATGCCATGCCGCTCGCACTTTATATCGTGCTGCAGATTCTGCGCGTCTGGACGCTGGTGTCGCTCGGCCCTTATTGGACGACGCGCATCATCACCCTGCCCGGCGTGCCGCTGGTGAAGCGCGGGCCTTACAAGTTCATGCGCCATCCCAACTACATCATCGTCATCGGCGAGATCGCAGTGCTGCCGCTGGTGTTCGGTGAGTGGATGGTCGCGATCGTTTTTTCCATCCTCAATGCCATCATTCTCTTCGTGCGCATCCGCGAGGAGGAGCGCGCGCTCGATCCCCGGCGCGCGCTGTCGGTCCATTGATCCGGTATGCCACCGCGTTCCTGCTGAGCGGTGTTGTCCAGCTTCTCTATTGGTGGAACCCCTCAGCGCCGCTGTTAATCCTGCCGCTCATTCTTTTTCTGCTGCTGGGCTCCGAACTGGTCGCGCGGCGCGGCGCGGTGCCGGCGGCGTTGCAGGCACCGGTGCGCTATCGCCTGCTGCCGCTGGCCTATATTCCGTTTCAACTCGCCGTCATCGCGTGGGCGACGATCGCGTCCGCACATGCCGAGGCCGTCGGCATCGCGGCGCTTGTGCTCTCTATCGGCCTCACCACCGGCATCTTCGGCATGTTGACGGCGCACGAGTTGGTCCACAGCAAGGATCGCCGCGAGCAGTTCTGGGGGGCGCTCATGCTGACCGGCATGGCCTACCGGCATTTCCGCGTGGCGCATATTTTCGGGCATCATCGCTGGGCCGCGACGGAGCGCGATGCGGCTACGGCGCGGCGGGGCGAAAGTTTCTACGCCTTCCTGATCCGCACGGTGCCGTCGCAGGTTGCGGAGGCGTGGCAATTCGAGCAGGCGCGGTGCCACAAATTTCGCGCGCCCTGGCTGCACAACCGCGTGACTCACGATCTTGCTATCGCCCTGATCGTGTTCGCGCTTGCGGCAGGGCTGGCC
>DATCRK010000008.1:0-60431 GCA_036569005.1 Rhizomicrobium sp.
AAAGGCTTAGGCGGGCCTTGCAGGGGTGGGCCGGGGCGTGTATCTCCCCATCTCCCAAGCGTTACGGACAGGTGGCCGAGTGGTTGAAGGCGCACGCCTGGAAAGTGTGTAACGGTTAATAGCCGTTCGAGGGTTCGAATCCCTCCCTGTCCGCCACTCCCAAAAATCGAGCTTTTGCGATCAACGGCTTAGCTCTCATTTTGTCAAACTTTCTCATTTGGTTTGACACTTGATGTTCTCACTTTGAGCTTCGCTACTGCTTTCCGCGCCAGACCAGCGCGATCAGCCGCGACGGTGTAGCGCGTCACCTCCTTGAGAGTCTGATGACCGGTGATGGCCATGATCTCATGCGCCGTACATCCCGCTTCCGCCAAACGCCGCGATGCTGCTTTGCGCAGGCCATGAGCAGAACAGCCTGGCGGAAGCTTGGCTTCGTCGCATCGCTCGCGAAACCAATTGCCGAACCCAGCCGGCGTGAAGCTCTTACCGCTGCTCGTTACCAGGAAGGTCAGGTGCTCGCTCTTCGCGGTGTTCAAGATGGCGCGCAATTCGGAATGAAGCGGGATCTCGACTATCGAGCCCGTCTTTTGCTGGCGAATCGAGAGAACCCCGTCTCGCAAATGTTGGCGGCCCATACGAACTACATCCCCGCGGCGTTGCGCGGTATAGAGCAGCAACGCCAGCGCCAGGCGGGCGCGTGAACCGATTGCATGGTGCGCTTCGAATTGTGCGATTTCAGCTTCGCTCCATGTGTGGAAGCCGCCCGTTCGAATTCTGAAAGCTCTCTGCCCTGCGGTTGGATCGTCGCGGCGCCAATTGTGGGCGATCGCATAGCGCATCAACATTCGTAGCATGCGCAGAAGATTGTTGGCGGCCGCAGGTGTCCCAGCCTTATCGGCCATCATGCGAGCAACGTGCTTGCTCTGAAGCTTAAGGACCCTTTTATCGCCGTGTATGCTACGGAAATTCTCGATAACGCCGCGATATGTCGCCTGGGTTGTTGGCGACAGAGATTTGAATTGCGCCGATCCGAAATAAGCCACGACCAAGGCATTAATGCTCCCCGCGACCGTCCTTCCGACCCCAACATCTATAGAAGCCGGCGCATCGCTCATGGCCGCAGCGTGCGCGGCCATGAATTCCTCAGACCACGGGACACCGGGAAGTGCGATGTTTTTCAGGCCGGCTCGCCGAAAGTAGAAACGGTGTTTTCCGTGCCGATCTACGAAGTGCTGAACGTATGGCGGAAGCTTCTTCTTCACATCTGATCCCATTCGTTCGGTTCAGACGTGTGATCTTTCGCCGGTACATCTGCGGCAACGATGACGATCCGGCCATCAGGCGATATCTCGACGCGCTGCAGGGGCACGCCAGCATCTTTCACACCCTTCACGGCGCGACGCAGATCGGCTTGGGTGAAGGCTGCGCGCTTATTCATGTGCGCTCCCGTCGGGCGGGACGACAATCGATGTAATGAGCGCATATTCGGCAATTTTCTCCGAAAATGACCAGAAATCCTCAATCACGAAGGACAAAACACCCTCCGAGAACTCCACAGAAACGACTCTATTTTCCGCGTCGAAGTTGATAACGGGCTCGCGATTCGGTCGAAGAAGGAGATCTTTAGGCATCAGTTTTTCAATACAGGCTGTTGCCTGTATTGCTCGTCGAAATCGCTCGCATTCGCCATCATCGCTTTCAGATGCCGGACGAAAACATCATAACTCAATAGAAAGTTGTGCTCATTGATCTGCAAGATGATCGTGTCGCAGTCCTTTGTGTTGATCGAGCACGAACTGCGGACAAATCTCTCCACAGGATTGCTACCGAAGATTGGAGTGTCGCGTTCTAGCTGCGATGTGGCATTTCTGCCTTTCATGGTCATGCTGATACGGACTCCTTCTTTTTACGCGATGAGTTGTTCTGGATCGCAGCAACCTCAATCTTCATATCGGCGACGACATCGCCCATGCGCTGAGCAACACCATCAAGAAGATTCAAGAGGCTGATAGAGAGAAAATCCGGAAGTGCATCAGCTTCAGGCGGGATTCTGTTCGGGCCGACAGAGAACTGAATGTCTCCATCCGGCGTATTCGGTTGTCCGACGAAAATTCGCTTCTCGGCGAGATACTTAGTCACAACGTCGTGTGACACGCGATTGTGCCGCCATTGGCGCCGCATACCATCTTTTATAACGCTCAGAGCAACGCGATCCGCATCTTCGACGGTGATACCGTATCGAACAAGGCGACCTATGAGGGTCAGCGTGAACACGTCGACGAATGAGAACTGACGCCATTTCCCGTGCTGATGATCGAACTGACTGTCCTCAATCGATACCTGCCGGCGATCGAGCCAGTTCCGCAGCATTTTCTCAGACACGCCGGCGACATGGGCCGCCTGGCCAAATTTGAACAGCGGAGCCGTAGCTATCATGAAAATCTCCTCACCGGAGGCTTTTTCTAAACCTCCTCCGGTGAGGAGTAAATAGCGGATTGGAAATTATTCGAACTCCGGCCAGCACAGGCCGTCCGGCTCACAGCCGTCATGCTCGCCTTCCAGATCGACCATCTCGGGCGAAACAGGCCGAAAGCCCTCGATGGAGGGTTCCAGATCCGGGTCACCGTCGAGCTGATCGAGAAGGGCGATTAACGCATTAGCGCGGTCCAGGTGCTTCTCAATTTCAGCATCTATGCGAGACCTTTTGCGGTCCGAGACGGCATAAGGAAGCTGCGCAGTCAGGCAAATAGCTGCGCGCGTTCGCGCGCCAGCAGAACCAAGATTTTTCACTGGAATTTCCTTCGAGATGGCCTTCTACAGCCGCGCCCGAACCGGCCGGGCAGCCGGGAGGTAGAAACCAGCGCGAAGACTGGTCGGCGCGCCTTTAAGGGTTTCCCCTCTGGACATGTCGCACCGCTCCCGGCCTAATGGCCAGGTCGGCGCGCCCGCCAAGGCGCCGCCACGCAGTTCTGCCCCGCCAAGGGCTTCGCTGCCCCCAGCAGACTCGCCGTCAAGCGTTCTGTGGGTTATCGCGTCAGGCTTTCTACAGCCACTATTATCATACAATGATTTGCGGAATCAGGAAACACCCCTTTGGGGGAAGACAATGCTTCTTACGCTGCGCGAAGCCGCCAATCACTTCAGAATGACTACAAAAAGCTTCTCGAAATTTTTGAAGGAAAATGAGCGGGATCCACCGCTGTTTGCTAAATCCGGCCGCACCTATCTTTTTTCCCAACAAGACATCGAACGAATCTACGATGCCATGAAGCCTTGTCAAAAAAATCGAGCCGCGTCCCAAGAGCGATCACATTCACTGATCAATACATACAAAAAACTTGAGAAGTTGACTGCACGCTAGCGCAACGGTTCACGCGATTTGCGGCGCTGGATTGACTCGGGAATCTTCCATGACCTCGCGCTTTCTTTTTGATGTGAAAAACGGTGCCGCGACCTACTTCGTCGATGGCGACACAGTATTTGAGAGCGCTAGCGGACGGGCGGCATTCTTCATAAACGACCAAACGCTCTTCAGCTATGACGGAAGGCCGTCCTATTGGATCGATGGCAATTACGTCTACGTCCACGGATCCGGCGAAGCTGCCTTCTTTTTCTCTGACTGAAGCGTGCGCGACATCTATCGCCAGTTCCCGCGCAATACGTTAAGCGCCCGCACAGGAGCTGGATATCGCTTCTGCTGCCCTGGATTTGGCCGATGGCGCCGGCGGATCGGGCCCCAGCAGCACGTCAGCTCTGCATCGGGGTATGCTTGGCATGCGGCGGCGAAAGCGGCGTCCGCAACATCAGCGGTACGGGCGGCGGCAACCACTTCCGGTCGATCGCCGGACCATCGTTTATATTCCGCAATGATTTCGTAGGGCCAATCGTGCATGCGCAACGCTCCAAAAGATCAGAGCCGCTGGCATCGGCTAGTCCTAAAGAAGGTGATTCGCGGCACTGAGTCGAGACACCGTTTCTTCCTTTAGTCGAATATCGCTGCCAATCGCGCTGAGGCCTCCTCTTGAACTGCGCGAAATGTTCCGGCTTCAGGATCAAATTCGTCCGCTTTTCTGAAGATAGTTGCCAATCGGTGGCGGTACCAGGTTTCGAAAGAGTCAATGCGTTTGCGCGCGATTTTCGCTTTTCTTCGTTGGTGCCTGTTACCGCTCCCTTCCATCTCAGCGAGCTTGGCGCGCAAGTGACGCGCTAGGGCATCAGCTTCGCCTTCTGCCGATGCGCGGAGTCGCTGCACCGCGAGAAACCCATCTCGAATTGATGTGGGTTCTGCATCCATCTCAAGCCGCGATGCTGTCGACGTCGTAGGGATTCAACTTCCCTATCTGCGCGATCGTCAGCGCCTTGTTCGGATATTCGCCCAGCGTTCTGACACTGACGCCGGAAGCATCTATCGTTGCAATTTCAATATCGCCTCCAACACACATATTCAACTTGTGCCGAAGCGAGATTTCTTGCTGCAGGATCGCGATCTTGAGTAATTGTTCGTCGCTAAGATCGGATCTGATGTCGTGCCTGCCGAGCGAAGGCGCCAAATATACGCCTGGCACCAAATCGAAGCGCTCTACACCGATATTATCCGCAGAATCGTTGACCAGACGGCCGTCACGAAGCGAGTAGTCCTTCTTGGAAGAGATTTTGATCCTCGATGCCTTCGGTCCGCAGCCCTCCCATGCCAGCACTGTTACTTCCGCGCCTGATTCCTTGAACCATTCCCGCGGCATCTCTTCAATCGCATGGCTCATAATTGAAAGTGCGGTTTCGAAGTCTCGAAAATTGTGATCCAGATCTTCAAAAATGTCGCTGATGGCAACATTCCCGCGCACCGTGAACACCAGCTGGGATTGACTCACAATCTTTATTTTTCGATTGAGCCGGTATGGCTTCTTGCGCCAATAGCTCAGCGTATCCTGCACCAGACGTGCACAATGAGGCTCTAAGACTACGTTTGCGACGGTCATGCGAGAATCCTTTTCAGTTCAACTGCGATTTCCGACGAAGCATCTGCAAGAACGGCTGCTGGTACTTCTTCGCATGACGTCGTTATGTTGCGGGTCACACCCTCGATTTCGCCGCGCCATTTCTCTGCCTCTTGACGCGCTTGCACCGTTGCAGTGACCCATGCGCGCTGGGGCTGAAGTCCCGCATCGGTTGCCAGCGCAATTTCCTTTTGTAGCGCCAAGGATAGTTCACGCTGATCTGCCGACTGTCCTGCCAAGGTGGCTTCTTCAGCTAGCTGCGCGTGGAAATTGTCGTATGTTGCGCGCTGCTTTTCATATTGCTCGGCATATTTGTCGATGATGCTGTCGGCAGCTTTCTCCATCTCACGGAGCTGGGCAGCCTGATCTTTCGATATCTTGACCTGTGCGGTTAGAAGGCCATTGCTGCGTGCATGGCTGAGTTCTTGCTGCGTGAGATACTGCACCGCATAAGCGTAAGTTTTGTTTATCTCCTCAGCTTTCGCACCATTGATCGTCTGCTTTTCAATCGACTGCTGGATGGCTTCCTTTTCCGCCGCCTGTTCGGTGGCGGAAAGAGTCGTGAGCCTCGCCTCTTCTTTTCGATCCGCGAGATATTTGTCCCAAGCGGCTTCATCAAAAACATTTTTCGACGAAGCGGAAGGAAATCCGAAGTTCGCAAATTGTTGGGTTTGCGCCGATGACTGCGAGAATGGCCCGGCGAGCTTTGTCGGATCAAAGAGCGATAGATGCGCTGCGCCTTTCCCGGCGATGGCATCATTGAGAGAATCGTTCTCCGCAAGCGCCCAACCAAGGCCACCTAACAACGAAAATCCTGCTTTTATGCGCTCCCAAGGTGAGGCATCTGCGAGGGCGTTCAATTTGTCGATGATGCTGGTAATCGAGTTTGCGATGGCAACGGTTGGCCGCGCTATAGAAATCTGCAGGCTATTCCACGCGGCAGCCATCTTGTCCGCTGCTTTATCGGCCGCGTTCGAAAGATCGGTTCCCATCACCTGACGGAGAGCTTTCTCCTTCTCTATCAAATCCGCAGTTGGATCCGCGAGAGTTCTAAGGGCAGACTCCAGACGCTGTCCGCTTTTGCCGAACAGGTCAGTTTCGATCTGTGCCCTTCGAGAAGCGCTTTCGATATTCAGAAGCCCTAACGCAACTTTTGGAATCACGCTTTCCGTGTTGCCGGCGAGGTCACTGGCGGTCAAACCAAGCTCCACAAACGCCGTTCTTTGAGCCCCGGTCGCAGAGAGTGCTTCGCCCATGCTCCGCGTCAGGCGCTGCAGAAGCGCATCTGTCTGGCCGGTTTCAATGCCGTTCTGCTGCAGAGCAGCCCGATATGCCTGCAAGGCTTCCGTCGAGACACCGACCTGCTCGGCCTGTTCGTCGAGATTGGCTGCGACGCTGAATACCTGCTTTCCAAAATTTATGAGCGCCCCAACGCTCAATGAGGCGCCTAATATGCCGGCGAACTGCGCGGCTTCACCAAAGGCAGAAGAAACACCCTCAACGGCGCTTTTCAGCTTTCCTGTGACGCCGATCGCGTTTTCATTTGCTACCACATAACGCTGATAACGCTGCTCGATAGCTTCCAGCGTTTGCGAATATCGCGCGCCCGTCGCTATCCCAGCGTCCTGAAAGGCGTTCAGTTTCGCGATCGCGCTCTGATATTGCTGTTGTGCTCGATAGGTTTTGTCGACGCTCGCCTGAAAGCGATCGTATTGTTGCTGCGTCGATGCCGTCGAGCGCCCGACCTTTTCGGTGGAGGCAGAAACACGATCAGCCGCAGCCGCAACTGCGTTGCTGGCAGTCTCGACCTTCTTTGCACCCGCTTCATATCCGCTCGGGTCCATGGAGGCCCTGAGAATTGCGGCCTGGACGAAATCGGTCATCAGATTCTGCCTTCGGAAAAACAACCGTCCTACGGAAGCGGGGCCTTCCGCAGGACGGTTACGCTCACGCTGCGCACTTCAGAAGCTTGATGGCGTTCGAGTCAGCGACGTTTCCGCCGACCCGCTTCGTTGTGTAGAAATGAACGAACGGCTTGTCGCTGTATGGGTCGCGCAAGATGCGAGTACCCAAGCGATCAAGGATGCGATAGCCGAGCTGCCAGTTCCCGAAAGCAATCGGGAAGTTGTTGGCGCCGAGATCCGGCATGTTCACATCGATGCCGACCGGGTATCCGAGAAGACTCGGCGGCTGGCCGGATTGCAGGTTGTCCTGCCACATATAGCGGCCCTGCTCGTCTTTGATCTTTCGGACAACGCCGGCCGTTGTCGAGTTCATCATCCATGCGACGCCCGGGCCGGCGCGATATGACGGACGCAACGAATAGACCAGGTCGATAAGCGCGTCGCCGGGATCGGCATCAGCAAACCCAGCGGCACCGCCGGTTTTGAGATATTGGATCGTCCCGAACGCGCGCACCGCATCCGCGGCGGTGTCAACGGGCGCGGTGAGGTAACCTCTCGGCTTGACCATACCATTGCCGCTGACGAACGCTGCGCCTTCCTGCACAGCGAATTCATCTGTGAGATTTTCCTGCACGAAGCTATCGATATTGAAGGATGAATCGTCGAGCAGATATTGCGAGACCTTGGGATTGGCATAGAGCTCGCCTTCAGCGATTGTGATCTGACCCAACGCCGGCGTATTGGTTTCCGGACGAGCGTCGGTCTCGCCAACCCAACCGGAAGTAGCCCCACGGCGATTGACGTTGAACTTGTAGGCGCCATTACCGGCGCCAAGCATCACGATCTTCGCGTAGCGCCGCAGAGGCGATATTTCGACGAGCTGCGATTGAATCGTATTGTCGATAGTATCGGACACAGTGTAGCCGCCTTCCGGCCCGGAGCCTTCGGTCATCGACGCGAAGGGCTTTCCGGTGCGAACAAAAACAGAGAAATCCGCGAGGTCCTTTGGATTCTTTTTCCCTGCGGCAGTGGCGCCGCCGATCTGCAGCGCCGCGATCTTCGTGGTGAGTTCGTCGACGGCTTCACCGAGCGACTTAACCTCGCCGGCCATGCCCTTCGTTGTCTCGTGATAGCCTTCGAAGGCTTCCATCAACGCCTGGATATCGCCGCCATCCCTCATTTGCGGAGGCATGAAGCCAAAACGATTCTGATAACGTGTTCTCATTTTCCAACCTTTCTGAGTTCCAAATTCGCCGCTTTGACGCGGGTTGTGAGTGCGGGGATGTCGGGATCGGTTTCGGCTTGGTGATCGAGCGCACACCAGCCCTCTGCAGCCAGGCGTTTCGCCGCCGCCTTCGCATAACCGAGCTGCGCTAGCGCCTTTTCAAATTCGCGCCGCGAACGTGGTGTCGCGGCGAGTTTCGGAGCCGGAAGAGCGTCCGCCGCCAAGAGCGCGTCTGCGAAGCCACCTGCAATGGCCTCTTCCGAGGTCATCCATGTTTCGGCAACCATGAGTTCGCGGACGCGATTTGCTTTTTGTCCAGAACGCTCCGCGTAAACGCCGACTGCTGCAGCATCGACGCGGTCCAGCATCGTCGCTGCCTCGCGCATCAATTCGCTGTTCCCGACCGCGAGCGTCCATGCCCGGTGAATCATGAGCTCGCCATTCCGAGCCATTTCCACGCGATCTGCCGCCATGGCGATGATGCTTGCCGCCGACGCGGCAATACCCAGAATCTGGGCGGTTACTTTGCCGGTGTGAGCACGCAACAGGTTGTAGATTCCGACGCCTTCGAAATAGTCGCCGCCTGGTGAATTGATCTGGACGGTGACATCGCGCGACCCGGCCTGTTTCAGGGCGTCGGACATTCCCGCAACAGTGACGCCCGTGTCGCCGCCGATCTCCGAGAAAATCGAGATGGTGGCGCCCTGATCGCTGAGGGATACGTCGAAGACCGGATCAGCTACTCGATCGACGCGGACCTTCAAGCCCTTCGGCCGCTCGCCTACGGAAATAGCGCCCGGTCTCGCTCGCATTTTCGGCGAACAGATGAGTGATATTGGGGAAACGCTGGTCATCAAAACCTTCCGATGCAAACAGAACCGATTGAGGCGATCAGCCTCGACCGGATTTGCCTGCCTGCTCGACGTTGCGCCGATGCTGGAGGGGATCTGCGATGTGGCCTCGACGTCACGCCGATAACCTTCATCGCTTTCGCTCCTATGCTCCGATTGGACCGTCACCGTCAACTCCCCTTTTTTGGGTCTTCAAAAAAAAATTCTCCGAGAATTTCAGCCCCGCAAAAAATCCCTCGCTGAGGCCCCAAGCGGTTTGATCCCCCAATCGGTTTGGACTTTTGAGGGGGGCGTCACCGGCCTGGACCTCGCCAGCCGGGATTGAGAACGGCCAGCGGCGGCCTACGTGGCGATGCCAACTCTGCTCGCGCGGCGCGTATCAGAGCAGGAAGGCACTCTGCGATGGCTTGTCTTGTGCTTTCTTTTTCGGTTGCAGCGAGAGCCAAAACCCCACCTTTGATCGTCAGCGCCAAATACCCGGCCGGGTCGTTGCTGGCGAAGCCGTGCATGTCTGCCACTATGTCGAAAGCTGATTTGCGCGAGCTGTAAGACTGGTGGTTCGCAGCAACCGTCTCCGCGGTGATCAGCAAAATCTCAATCGCGTTCATTGCCATATTCCTTCATCGATCCAGCCAATAGGGTTGGGTTACGTCCGTTTCGGGCGCCGCAGCGATGGTCCCAATTTCAACGTTGTCGCCCATGATCTTGCGAACTTGTGCGCCCAATAGCGTGGTAACTTTTGAGCGATAAAATTCCGTCGCCAGCAGCAATCTGTTCGGCTTGTCTTCGCGTTCGATTAGCTGCGCGCCTGCGAAGTAAGTCCGGAACAGCCCTGGCCCCATTGCTTCCTTCAGCGCGGCAGCGAGCGGCCCATCGGGCAGCCGCTCGCGCGCGCGCGGGTTCTTTGACGGTTCTATTGACGGTTCTTCCTTATATGGGATTCCACCAGGTGGAATCTCTTTTCCGCCTGGTGGAGCGCCTTTTCCTTGTGACGGAATCTCTTTTCCACCTCGTGGAATTTTCGCAGCCCGATTTCTGCGAGGTGGTATGACGTCATTTCGCCAAGGAACTTGGAGCTGATAACCTCGGACGGTGTAGCCATGATCGGGATGAGGGGCCTCCTTTGGCTTTATCAGCCTAAGACCTTCCAAGGTCGCCAGATGCTTGTAGACGGCAGACTGGCTTAGCTCGGTGTGCTCAACAATCGTCGGCACTGATGGCCAACAAAAACCCTCTTCGCCGGCGTTGTCTGCGAGCTTCACCAAAACCAGTTTTGCGGCTTGCGATCCCGTATTCTGCTCGAAAGCCCATCCCACGACTTTTCCGCTCATGGGAATTGGCCGGAGTTTGAGCAGCAGAGGCGCCAGGGCATGAGCGACCTCTGCTGCGTGCGGCGCGCAATGCCGTTTTGGACGCGAGTATCGTTGGGAAAGGAACGAACCAACGATGCACAGCAACGGCATTGCGCGCGCATACGGGTTGACTGATCAGAAAAATGTCGTTTGGGTTCAATGCGGCGGTCGTAGGTGGTTTGACCTCGCAACTCATTGAAATTTATGGCGTTGGCTATAACCTCCCTGTCCGCCACCCTACGCTCCTTCGGAGCTTCGGGTGGCAGGCCACCCTGTTCACAGCAAATTCCACGAACGCAGTCCCGAACGCTGAACCGAAGCGAAGAAGAAGCGTAGGGTGTCTCCCGAAGCTCCATCAGGAGCGAAGGGAGACTACCGGGTGTGGTACGTCTATTTTCTCCAGCTTAGAAATCACGATGTCTATGTCGGATCGACCGACGATCTTCGGCGAAGATTTCGATCGCACCAGTGCGGGAATGTAAAATCGACGAGAGAGAATCTTCCAGCAATCCTGCGCTCATATGTGGCCGTCGAAACCGAAACTCATGCGCGACAGCTTGAACGGTATTTCAAATCGGGTTCCGGAAAGGCTTTCGCTAACAAGCGACTTCTGGCTCAATAGAAAGGACCACACCCTAAGAACTCGGGTGGCAGGCCATATTTAGGGGATATTCATGGCCACCAGCCTTGCTGAACTTTCGAACATCCGCTCCCGCGAATTGTACGAGGAATTCTCCGGCATCGAGTTCCGCGACGTCTGGCGCAAGAACGACGCGCAGGCGGAGGCCGACGCGGTGGCGATGTGGCAGCGCATGGGAATCCTGCCGCAGGGCATCGATCCTTATGCGCGCGCCAAGGAATTGGCGGTCGTTGCCTATGAGAACGGACGACTCGTTGCCATCACCACGGTGACCATCGACATCCTTCAGGTCGTGCGTACCAAGATGGCGTTCTTTCGCGCGCTGGTGGACGACCAGCATCGCGCGCAGAAGGTTCTGGTGCCGCTGACCTATGCGCTCCATCAGGCCATGGAGCGCTACGCGCAGGCCCATCCGGAGTTGAAGATCGGCGGAACGGCGGCAGTCGTGGTGGCGCCGAACACAATCTACAAGCCGGTCGGATCCGCCGAGATGATCCTGATCGGTTATACCAACCGCAACGAACCGGTGCTGGTGCGCTGGTTCGACGGATACCGATTCTGAGTACCTGCTACTCCGCCGCGATAGCCGCCTGATTGGCGTTCGCGGGCGCGGCCGCGTGCGCTTTCGAGAACATCATCGTGCCGTCATCGATCTTGCTGTAGCGCAGCGTGAGAATGTCGAGCGCGTAGTTCTGATCCAGCTTCCACGGCTTTTTCATGCCCTGCTTGGGCAGGATCTCCAGCGCGCGCTGCACATAGCCGGATGAGAAATCCAGCCACGGCGCTTCTTCCACCGATGCATCGCGGCGTGGCGTGGCGATCTGCACCTTCTTGCGATCCATATAGTTGAGCAGGCGCGTGACATATTCGCAGGTGAGATCGCATTTCAGCGTCCACGAGGCGTTGGTGTAGCCGAAGCAGGACGCCAGATTGGGCACGTCGCTGTACATCATGCCCTTGTAGCTCATGGCCTTGGAGAGATTGCGCGGCTCGCCATCGACCGTGACCTGCATGCCGCCGAGCAGTTCCAGCTTCAGGCCGGTGGCGGTGACGATGATGTCCGCTTCAAGTTCCTTGCCGGACTTGAGCTTGATGCCGGTGGGCGTGAACGCCTCGATGTGGTCGGTGACGACCGAAGCTTTGTCGTTCTTGATCGCCTGGAAGAAATCGCTGTCCGGCACCAGGCACAGGCGCTGGTCCCATGGATTGTAATACGGCGTGAAATGCGTGCCGATGTCGTAACCCTCCGGCAGCTCCGGCTTCAGCATATTGATGAGATATTGCTTCACCTGCGCCGGGCTCTTGCGCGCCTTGTTGAAGAAATACATGCCGAACAGCACGTTGCGCCAGCGGATGAGCTGATAGGCCAGCATTGCTGGGAGTTTCGCGCGCAGCCAGTTCGCCATTTTGTCTTCGGCGGGGCGCGAGACCATGTAGGTCGGCGAACGCTGCAGCATGGTGACATGCGCGGCGTTCTTCGCCATTTCAGGAACGACGGTGACGGCGGTCGCGCCGCTGCCAATGACGACGACTTTCTTGCCGGCGTAATCGAGATCTTCCGGCCATTTCTGCGGATGGACGATGCGGCCCTTGAACGTATCGCGGCCCGCGAACTCCGGATCGTATCCGCCGGAATAGGCGTAGTAGCCGCTGCACATGAAAAGGAAGTTGCAGGTGAAGCATGCGATCTGCTTCTGCGGGCCGGTTTCGGTTTCCACCGTCCAGCGCGCGGTTGCGCTGTCCCACGATGCGCGCTTGACCATGTGGTTGAAGCGAATGTTCTTGTCGATGCCGTTCTCGGACGCGGTCTCGCGCACATATTTGCGGATGGACGGACCGTCGGCGATGGCCTTCGCTTCACGCCACGGTTTGAAGTTGTAGCCGAGGGTGAACATGTCGCTGTCGGAGCGGATGCCGGGATAGCGGAACAGGTCCCACGTGCCGCCGATGGCGTCACGGCCTTCGAGAATGACGTAGCTCTTCCGCGGCGCCTCGGTCTTCAGGTGATAAGCCGCCCCGATGCCCGACAAGCCGGCGCCCACGATCACGACGTCGAAATGTTCCATAAACTTTTCCACCCTGATTTTTCCGGATCGTGTCATAAGCCGGCCAGACTGACAAGTTGTCAGTTCTAGCTCTTGGTCGGTTCAAGGATTGGCTGGATTTTCGACCCGTCCCGGTTCATGGCTGAGCCGCACAATCTGGGGTTCTCCATGCGACTCGGCCTTCCGATTTTTATCCTTGCCCTCGCCGCCACGCTCAGCCTCGCGGGCTGCGGACAGAAGAAAGAACAAACGACCATGACTTACGACCAGAGCCCGGCCTCCAACGCGAAGTTTCTTGCCGACAACAAAGCCAAGGACGGCGTGAAGACGACGGCCGACGGCTTGCAGTATCGCGTGATCAAATCCGGCAGCGGCAAGGGCGTGACGAGCGGCGCAGATCAGGTGACCGTCACCTACAAGGGCTGGACCATCGACGGCAAAGTCTTCGACCAGACGCCGCCCGGCCAGACCGCGACCTTCCCCGCCGGACGCCTCATCCCCGGCTGGGTCGAAGCGCTGCGCATGATGCACGAGGGCGACGAGTGGCAGCTCGTGATCCCCGCCGACCTCGGCTATGGCGCGCAAGGCGCGGGCGGTGCCATCGGACCGAACCAGACGCTGGTGTTCGACATGACGCTAATCTCCGTTCAGCCGACGCCTCCGCCGCAGCAATGAAGCAAAGTCTCGACATCGGCGGCGTCCGCATACTCGGACGCGTTCTGACGGCGCCGATGACCGGCGTATCGGATCTGCCGTTCCGGCGCGCGGCATCGCGCCTGGGCGCCGCCTATGTCGCGACGGAAATGGTGGCGTGCGATGCCTTCGCGCGCGGACGGCCTGACGTCGTGCGCCGCGCGGCTGTGGGCGATGGTTTGCCGCTGATGGTGATCCAGCTTGTGGGACGCGATCCGCACTGGGTTGCCGCCGGCGCAAAGCTCGCAGAGGCGGCGGGCGCGGACATCATCGACTTCAACATGGGATGCCCGGCGAAAGAGGTGACGGGTGCATTGTCCGGCTCCGCGTTGATGCGCGAACCGGAGCTGGCACTCCGCCTCATCGAAGCCGCGGTGAATGCAACATCACGCCCTGTTACTTTGAAGATGCGCCTGGGCTGGGACGATCAAAGCCGCAATGCACCGGAAATCGCGGCGCTGGCCGAGAAAGCGGGCGTAAAGGCCATCACCGTGCATGGCCGCACGCGTTGCCAGTTCTACAAAGGCGTCGCGGACTGGAAAGCGATCGCCGATGTGAAAGCGGCGGTGTCCGTTCCCGTGATCGCCAACGGCGACATCGTGGACGCGTCCAGCGCGCGCGAAGCCTTGGCGCAATCGGGCGCCGACGCCGTGATGATCGGGCGCGGCACATATGGCAGGCCGTGGATCGCATCCTCTATCGAGCGAGCGCTCGCTGACGGCCGCGAAATTGCCGAACCCGATATGGAAGAGCGCCTCGCCATCGTGCTGGAGCACATGCGCGACAGCATCGCGTTCCATGGCGAACGGCACGGCCTCAAGATCTTCCGCAAGCATCTTGGCTGGTACATCGAAAATGCGCCGTGGCCAGCGAGCAGCGAAGACCGCCGTGCCGCGCGCTCCACCCTTTGCCAGATGACGAACGCGACAGACGTCGAGCGCGCATTGACGGCATTATGGTTGCGCCGGGATTTCAAGCTCGCGGCCTAACGCTGCTCCAACGCCTCGCGCAGCATCTCCAGCTCCAGCCATTTCTCTTCGGAAGCGGACAATTCCGTCTGCGCTTTTTCCAGCTTGGCCGAAGCATCCGCGAATTTCTTCGGATCGCGCGCATAGAGATCGGGATCGGCCAGCGTTGCGTGCAGCGCGGCGATTTCCTTTTCCAACGCGGTCATACGCGCGGGCAGCGTTTCCAGCGCGTGCTTGTCCTTGAAAGACAGCCGCTGCGAAGACGGCGTGCGTTCGCGCTGTCTCGGCTCCGCCTTTTCGGCCTTTGCCGCCTTCGACACTTCGCGCGCCTGAACGCCTTCGCCGCGTTGCGCGACCATGTCGCTGTAGCCGCCGGCATATTCGACGAAGCGGCCATCGCCTTCCGCGAACAGAACCGACGTCGCCACGCGATCGAGAAAATCGCGGTCGTGGCTCACCACCAGGACCGTACCCGGATAATTCGCGATCATCTCTTCCAGAAGATCGAGCGTTTCCAGATCCAGGTCGTTGGTCGGTTCGTCCAGCACCAGCAGGTTCGATGGCGCGGCCAAGACCTTTGCGAGCAACAATCGCGCGCGCTCGCCGCCGGACAGCACCTTCACTGGCGAGCGCGCCTGTGCGGGCGTGAACAGGAAGTCCCTAAGATAACTCGTGACATGCCGCGGCTCACCGCCCACGAACACCGTGTCGCTCGATCCGCCGGTGAGCACTGCGCTGACCATCGTCTCGGGATCCAGCGTGACACGATTCTGGTCCAGCGCTGCCATCACGACATTGGTGCCGATCTTCACATTGCCGATGTCGGGCTTCAGCTTGCCGATGAGCATGTTGAGCAGCGTGGTCTTGCCCGCACCGTTCGCGCCAACCACGCCAACGCGATTGCCGCGATGGATGCGAACCGAAACGTTCTCGACGATCTTCCGCTCGCCGAATGATTTTGAAATCCCTTTCGCGTCGATGACGCGCGTGCCGCCCTCTTCCGCCTCGCTCACCGTCAGTTTCACCTGACCGGTGACGCGCAATTGCTCGCGGCGGCCTTGCCGCAGCGCGCGAAGATCGGCCATGCGCTTGACGTTGCGCTTGCGGCGTGCGCTCACGCCATAGCGAACCCAGTCTTCTTCCATCGCGATCTTGCGATCGAGCTTGTGACGTTCGATCTCTTCCTGCTCCAGCACCGCGTCGCGCCAACCCTCGAAGGACTTGAAGCCCTGTTCCAGACGCCGGGTCTCGCCGCGATCCAGCCACACCGTCACGCGCGACAAGTCTTCCAGGAAACGGCGGTCGTGGCTGATGAGCACCAACGCGCCGCGCTGCGATTGCAACTCGCCTTCCAGCCACTCGATGGCCGGAAGATCCAGATGGTTCGTCGGCTCGTCGAGAAGAAGAATATCCGGCTCGGGCGCCAAAGCACGAGCCAACGCCGTGCGCCGTGCCTCGCCACCAGATAGCGTCACCGGATTTTCCGCGCCGGTGAGCCCCAGTTTGCCGAGCAGATAGTAGGTGCGGTTGGTGTCGTAGCCCTCGCCCAATCCTGCTTCGACGTAATCGCGCGTCGTCGCGAAGCCGGAGAGATTCGGTTCTTGCGGCAGATAGCGGATAACTGCGCCGGGCTGCGCAAAGCGCGTGCCGCCATCCGGCTCGATCAGGCCCGCCGCGATCTTCAGCAGCGTGGATTTGCCCGAGCCGTTGCGACCAACAAGACACAAGCGCTCGCCCGCACGGACCGAGAATTCCGCGCCATCCAGCAACTGGGTATTGCCGAAGCGGAGCTGGATGTTCTGCAAGGTGAGAAGGGGTGCGGCCATCGGGGCCGGTTCTTATGTCAGGCGCCGCGCGCGGGCAACCGCTCAGATATTGCGGCCGATCTCGTCGAGCTTGCGGAAGCTGTGATGCGCCAAAGGTTCCAGATCGCGGATGATACCCGGCAGGTCTTCCACCGTCTCTACGATGAACTCGTAGCCGCTGTCGCGCTGTTGCCTCAGCGATGCCACGCGCCCTTCGAGATCCGTGCGCGGAATGGCGCCGGCGTCGCGCAACGCATCCTGACAGCGGAGGATTTCGTCGGTCGTGTCGAAGATGCCTTCGAGCGGCATGGTGATGCGGATGATGAGATTCTGGATTCGTGCTCGCAGATCGCCGTGGTGCAGATCGAACAGCGTCTCACGGTTGCGATCGTAGATGTCGATCTCCTTGCGCGCGGATTTGAGCATCCTGAGCGTGATCGGGCCGAACGGGTCGCCGCGGCCATGCGTGTTGTTGGCATGAAAGAGAATAATCTGAAGCGTTGTCAGCAATTCGCCGAAGAACAGCGCCGCGTTGCGCTCGCGCCGGCGGTGCTCGACATAGCGTTCCATCTGCGTGGCGACGAAGCCGCCCGCCGTCGCCAGCACGGCGCCGAGAATGACGGCCCAGACCGCGCTCTGGTTTGCCGCGTCAAAAATCTCGCCGGTCATGCCCCGCTCCATTTTCGGCTTGCGCACTATTGCACAGTCCGTTGCGTCAAGCGCTATGGTCGGCACAACGAAAGACGGGTGCGCCATGCGGGTATGGGAACTGAACGCGGTCGGGATCGACAATCTCAAGCTGGTCGAGAAGCCGGGCCCGAAACCCGGCGCGGGCCAGATCGTCGTGGCCATGAAAGCGGCATCGCTGAACTACCGCGATCTGCTGCACGTGAAAATGGGCGGCACACCGTTGCCCCTGATCCCGTTCTCCGACGGCGCGGGCGTGGTCGAGGCCGTGGGCAGCGGCGTGACCCGCGTGAAGGCGGGCGACCGGGTTTGTCCCACCTTCTTCCAGAGCTGGACATCCGGCCCCGTCACCGCCGAGGCGCGCAATCTCGCATTGGGCGGATCGGTGCCCGGCGTGCTGCAGGAGAAGATGCTGATCGATGCCGAAGGCGTGATCGCAATTCCGGATCACCTGAGCTTCGAAGAAGCGGCGACGCTGCCCTGCGCCGGACTTACCGCGTGGCGCGCGATTGCGGTTGAAGCGCCGATCGATGCGAACAGCACCATCCTGGTTCAGGGCACCGGCGGCGTTTCCATCTTCGCGCTGCAATTCGCCAAGGCCATCGGCGCGAAAGTGATCGCGACGTCGAGCAGCGACGAGAAACTGGCGCGAGCCAAGAAACTCGGTGCCGATCATCTCATCAACTACAAGACAACGCCCGAATGGGGAAAGAAGGCGCTGGAGCTGACGAATGGCCGTGGTGCGGATGTCGTCGTCGAAGTCGGCGGCGAGAACACGCTGGGCAAATCGCTGGAAGCCGTGCGCGTGGGCGGCAGCATCGTGGTGATTGGCGTGCTGGGCGGGTTCATGAACAACATCTTCATCCCGGCGCTGTTCGGCAAGAATGCGAAGCTGATCGGCATCTCTGTCGGCAGCCGCGAACAGTTCGCGGGCATGAACAAGGCCATCGGCGGCTGGAAGCTGCGGCCAGTTATCGACCGCAGGTTCTCATTCGCGCAGGTGCCCGAAGCGCTGCGCGCGATGGAAGCCGCCGGTCACTTCGGAAAGATCTGCGTGAAATTCTGATCAGGCTTTCGGGCAATCGAGCTTGCGGTTTTCGAAGCGGCAGACGCGTTCAATGGAGCCGTCCATGCGATGAACGTCGATGCGCCAGCCTTTCCGCTCGCGCGTCATCAGCAGGAAGCCGAAGCCGCCGATGGAAACGCCGTCTTTGACGCGCGTTCCGCTGATATTGGTGCCGGAAACATCCGCCGGCGCCGCGTCTAGGGCATCGCCGCCGAAGCCGGCGATGAGCTGCGGCGGGATGTTCTCATCCTCGTAGTTCAGCGCTTCGAATGTATGGATATGCCCAGACACCATTAGCGCCGTGTTGCGCAACGGGCTGGTGCTTGGCAACGTCGCTATGAGCGTGCGGTTGCCGCCCATCGTCATGCCGTAGAGCGTGACCGCGCCCCAGATGGGACGATGGCCGACAAGCCAGACAGGCTTCTTGACGTCCTGCAGCGCCTTGAAGTCGGCTTCGTATTCGGTGCGCAGATCGGCATCGATGGTGGTGTCGGGCGCATCGGTGTTGTCCATCACCGCGAGAGTCACATCGCCCAGCGGGATCGAATAGAGCGGAATGTGCTCGTTGCAGCCCGCCACCGGATTGACCGGGTCTGGCCCCAGCAACCGCAGAAAGCCTTTGCCGCTCCGCGCGCAGTCTTCGTGATTGCCGCGCACGATCACCCAAGGAGCAGCGGCGAGAAGTGGCGCGGCTGGCGCAAAGAAATCCGCATCCCACGCAGCCCAGTTGTCACCATGCGGCGTCCCCTCACAGCGCTTGTCGCCAGCGGGGCACGGAGACTCGCGATAGAGATAATCGCCGACATGGATGACGAGGTCGGGCTTCAGCTTGGCCGCTTGCACCGTGATGTCCGGGAACGGCCACTTCTTGGGATCGTTGCAATCCTGGATCGTGCCACCCTTGATGCGGCACCCCGTATCGCCGAACACCATGATGCGCTGGGGCGCCTTGGTCATCAGCGGCAGAGCTTCGCTTCCCAGCATCGCTTTTTTCGTCTTTGCCGGGATCGCGAGCGCGCACAAGCGCAGCGGGAAATAATCGTTGGGCGGCGCGCGTTCCGCCATCGGCGTTGGTGCACCATCGATGTCGATCGACGGGCAAGAGGGCGCAGCGGTCAGCACGCGCGCTTCCTGCCCGCCGCCCGGCGCAAGCTGAACCCAATGGGATGCCTGCTCTTGCGCCGAGGCAGATGTCGCCGAAGCCAGAATCAATACACCCAACGCGAAAGCGCGCATGAAGACTCCTCAGGGAATAAGCAGCACACGGCCGACCGCTTTGCGGCTTTCGATGTATTCGTGCGCGGCGGCGGCTTCAGACAGCGGGAAGGTTTTGTCGATGACGACCTTCAACTCACCCTTCGCCACCTCGTTGATCAGGCGCTGGATGTTGTTGTGCGCGCGGTCGGTCGCGATCTCCGCACCGAGGAACACACCCGTCAGGGAGCGATTGCCCGCCATGAGGGACGAGACATCCACTTTCGTCGGATCGCGGCCCGCCTGCCCCACCAGCGAAATACGGCCACGATAACCGAGACAGGCGATCGAGGTCTGCAAGGTCGAGCCCACCGGATCGACGACGACATCGACGCCGCTGCCGGTGATCTTCATCACGGCTTGCACGACGTCCTCGGTCTTGTAGTTGATGCCGTGATCCAGGCCGAGCGGCTTAAGTTTCTCGAGACGCTCGTTGCTCGAGGCCGTCGCGATCACGCGCGCGCCGGCGCGTTTTGCGAGCTGAATCGCCGCCACGCCGACGCCGCTGGCGCCCGCCTGAATGAGCGCCGTCTCGCCCTTCTTCAAGCGTCCGAACTCGAACAGACAATCGTCCGCCGTGCCGAACGGCACCGGTACGACCGCGCCTTCCTTCACATCCATGCCTGGCGGCAGCGGCCACGCCACACGCGCCGGCACCGCGCGCAACGCCGCATGCGAGCCGTAAGCGTTGGTGGTGACGACCTTCTGGCCAACCTTCAGATCGGTGACGCCCTCGCCCACTTCGACGATTTCGCCCGCCGCCTGATAACCGACGACATGCGGCTTGCTCATCAGCGCGCCCTGCAGGCGGTTCAGCGTGTCGCCGCCTTCGATGGCGATGGCTTCGACGCGGATCAGCACGCCGCCCGGAAAGACTTTCGCATCGGGCACGTCTTCGTATTTCAGGACGGAGGGCGGACCGTTCTCATAATAGACAGCGGCTTTCATGGAATTTCCTCGCGGGATTTCTATTGGCGGGCAGTCTGCGCCAGCGCCGCGCGCAGGAG
The DNA here is from genome assembly GCA_036569005.1 of Rhizomicrobium sp. Taxonomy (GTDB): domain Bacteria; phylum Pseudomonadota; class Alphaproteobacteria; order Micropepsales; family Micropepsaceae; genus Rhizomicrobium. Next base: position 20,492 of record DATCRK010000008.1, read on the forward strand.
AAGCCGGTAAATCCTATCCGCAACCGTCATGGGGTTATCGAAACCCATGCGTTGCAGGGCGTCGTTGCCGCCCGGCACATCGGCTGCGAACAACCCGGATAGAGCCAGCCTCACCAATTTCGACGTTGAAGACTCTTTCAGCAGGCTGAGCGCTGGCAGCAAACGCTGCTCCGTGGGCGTGAAATCGGTGCCGAACGGAAACGCTGGCAGCAATCCGCGATCGGCGAGCGGTTTCAGCAATCGCGCGATCTTGTCCGGCGTGTTTTCGCGATGGGCCGCAGGAATTTCATAGGCGCGCGGTAGCTTGCCCGCATCCTTGGCCGCGCGCATCAACTCCGGCTGGAAACGGGAATCCGAGATGGACAGCATGGCCGCGATCACGTCCTGATCCGATTTGCCGCGCAGATCGGCGACGCCATATTCGCTCACCACGATGTCGCGCAGATGACGCGGGATTGTCTCGTGGCCGTACGACCAGCGGATATTCGATGTGACCTTGCCGCCGGATGTTCGCGTAGCATTCAGCACAATGACGGAGCGCGCATCGGGCAACGCGAATGCCTGTTCGACGAAATTGTATTGCCCGCCGACGCCGCTGACCACGCGCCCGTCTTCCAATCCATCGGAGATCACCGCGCCCAGCAACGTGGCCATCATCGCATTGTTGACGAAGCGGGCGCCCACGCGGGCCGCGCGCTTTTTCTCCTCGTCGCCATAAAGCTGATTGGTGAACGACACCGCCGTCATTTGAATCTTGCGCAACTGCTCCGGCGGCATCTCGCGCAGTCGGCGATAGAAATCCTTCGGCCCGAGGAAGAAGCCGCCATGGATCAGCGTGCCGTCCACTTCGCGCTTGAGAACGCCGGCATCCATCAAGGCAAGGAATGAATCCACCAGCATCTCTGTGGAAGCATAGAGGCCTTGGGTGAACGGCGCCTGTTCCAAAAACCCCGGATGGGCCTCATCCGGCGCAAGCGCGCGAATGGTTTCCCGAAACGCCGCGTTTTCACGATGACGCAATATCAGCGCATGCGCGGCGGCGTCGCCTTCCTGCCCGATGCCAATCTGCAGCGTGCCGCCATCCGGCACCAATCGCGCGACATGAAAGCCGGCAGCGTATTCATGAAGATCGATCGGTTCCTTTGGCGGCGCGAACAGCGGAAAGTCATAGTCCGGCGCATCGAGAACGGCGTGGAATTCTTCGGCGGAGATTTCGCCGTCACCCGGCATGAACGGAAGCTCGGAACTCACCTGCCCCACGAACAGAAAATTCGCGCGGCCTTCGCGGCGCGCCTTGAGCAGATCGACCATGATGTCGGTGTTGCAGGAGAGGCTGTAGCGGTCGCCGCGCTTCGCCACCAGTTGCGCCACGACGTTCACGTTCATGCCGAGGATATAGTGCAGCGCGTGGGTGTAATTCGCGGAGATGTAGTTCTGCTGCGCGACCGGGTTGTTCAGCCATCGCCCTGCCAGAAAGAAGAACTCGTTAACCTCGACATTCGGCGGCAATTTTCCCACGCGCAGGGCCTGCGCATAGGCCAGTTCCGGATAGCCGCCGAACAGCCTGTCGATCACTGGAGACAGAAATCGCTTCTCCAGTTCGTTCGCATAACGCGGTTTTTCCAACGTCAGCGCCGTGAAGATTTTCAGATCGAGCGATTTGTCTGCCGTGGCTGCCGCGAATATTTCATTGGCGATATGATTGGCCTTGCCGAGGCCCAGCGGCAACGCCAGAACCACGCGCGGTCCCAGCCCACCGAGAAGCGCGGCGGTCAGGCTTTTGGGATCGGTGAAGATTTGCGGCATTGCTGACTCTATGGCGAAGCCGCATATTGGCGTGCCGCCGATGATCGCGCCAGATGAGCGTCGAACCCAAGTCTGAAGATGAAGACATCCTTGCCGCGTCGCTCCAGCGCATGGGGCTGCTGGCATCCGGTCAGGCGTTCACAGTCGAGACGCTGACGGGTGGCGTGTCCTGCGACGTATGGCTAGTGAAGACGGCCGATGGCCGCGGGTTGATCGTCAAGCGCGCGTTGCCCCGGCTTCGCGTGGAAGCGGAATGGAAAGCGCCCGCCGAACGCGCCTCCACGGAAGCGGATTGGTTTCGTCTGGTCGCGGAATTCGATCCGCGTATCGTGCCGGATGTTCTTGGCGAAGATCGGCCGCATCATATTTTCGCGATGGAGTACCTGCCGCCGGAGACGCACAAGCTCTGGAAGGCGGAGCTTGCCGTGGGGCGAGCAGATGCGGTTTTCGCCGCACGCGTGGGTGAGCGCCTGGCGCACATCCACGCTTTCACGGCGAACCGCGAAGACGTGATGCATGATTTCGCGCACGATACGCAGTTTCACGCGCTGCGGCTTGAGCCGTATCTGTTGCACACCGCAAAGAAGCATCCCGATCTGGCGCCGCGCATCCGCGCGCTTGCGGATGGCGTGGCCAAGGCGCGCATCGCGTTGATGCAAGGCGACATTAGCCCCAAAAATATATTTATCGGCCCCGATGGCCCGGTGTTCCTCGATGCCGAAACAGCCTGTTATGGCGATCCTGCGTTCGATCTGGCGTTCTGCTTGAACCATTTGCTGCTGAAATGCGTCTGGCACAGGAAGTCCAGGCCGGCTTATCTGAAATCCTTTGCCGCGCTCACCGACGCTTATCTGGAAAACGTGACGTGGGAAGAACCAGCCGACATGGAAGCGAGAACGGCGGCGCTGCTGCCGGCGCTGCTGCTCGCGCGGATCGACGGCAAATCGCCTGTCGAATACCTCACCGCCGAAAAGGACAAAACGCTGGTGCGCGAAGCCTCGAAGGCCCTTTTCATCGGGAAACCCTCTTCGTTGTCATCCATCGCTGGGACGTGGGACGACGCGATCCGCTAGCTCGCGGTTTCCAGCGTGCGCGCCTTGCGACCGGTGTGCTTCACGTCGCCGTCCTGCGGCAACTCGCGGGTCCAGGCTGCGAACTCCAGCGCGATCCCGTCGGGATCGTAGAAATAGATGGAGCGTACGAACGTCGTCGGTGTGATTTCGAGGCTCGCCTGCTGGGGCGAGTCGTCGTGGCTCACCACCTTCGTGCATTCGATGCCTTTGGCGACGAGCTTGTCGTGGTACTCGTCGATCTTGTCGGCGGGCACGTTGATGGCGACATGGTTCATCGAGCCATGCGCGGACGGGCCCGGTAGCGGGCCCTTCTTCGCGGAAGCGACACCGGGAACAGCGTCGGGCGCATCGGCAAACCAGAAGAACGCGATGCAATCGCCGTTGCCGACATCGAAGAAGAAGTGCTGGCCCATCTCGCGCGGCAATTCGATGGTCTTGATGAGCGGCATGCCGAGCACGCCGGAATAGAACTCCACCGTCCGCGCCATGTCCTTGCAGACGAGCGCGAGATGGTTGATGCCGCCGAATTCGAATTCCTTGTTCCTGGGCCGCGACATGGAAGCTCTCCCGATTGGCAACGGGAAGTGTAGCATGGGGTGTCGTCGTGCCAATGAGGGGATTCATGCTGCGCCGCATCGCGTTTTCGTCCTGCCTGCTGCTTGCCGCTCCGGCAATCGCGCAAACACCGCCCGCCAAACCACCGGTCGTCTATAACGGCGTGACCGTGATCGACGGAACCGGCGCGGCGCCAAAACCGAGCATGGCGATCATCGCGCGCGACGGGCGCATCGATTCCATCGTGCCGTCGTCGCAATGGAAAGCGAAACTCGGCAAGCTCGCCGCCAAGGCGCAGGTGATCGATCTGCATGGCGATTACGCTCTGCCGGGCTTGATCGACACGCATGTCCATCTTGCCACCGATCCCGATCCGCTATTCGAACAGGCACAGCTTCGCCGCTTCATCTACAGCGGCGTGACAACGGTGCGTGACATGGCCGGCGATACGCGCGATCTGGGCTGGTTTTCGCGCCAGACAATGCTGCACAAGATGGCCGGCCCGGACATTTATTACGCAGCGCTGATGGCGGGACCGCAATTCTTCCACGATCCGCGGACGATCGCGGCCGCGCAGGGCGCGACGCCCGGCGCCGTGCCGTGGATGCAGGCGATGACGGACGACACCGATATCGCTCTGGCCGTCGCGCGCGCGAAAGGCACAGGCGCAACGGCGCTGAAGCTTTACGCCGACATGTCCGGCGAACTGGATGCGAAGATCACGGCAGAAGCTCATCGCCAGAATATGCTGGTGTGGGGGCACGCCGCGACATTTCCCGCGTCGCCCAAGGAAGTTGTCGACGCAGGCGAGGACGTCGTCAGTCACGCCTGCATGCTGGCCTATCAGGTCAGCGACAATATCCCGCCGGAATATCACAACCGCGCGCCCGTGGATGATGCAAAGTTCGTGAACGGCACGAGCGTTCTCGATCCACTGTTCGCAGACATGAAGGCACACCACACAATCCTCGACGCCACCATCTATGTCTACAAGGCGATGTGGGATGAGACCGGCCCCAAATCCCCGCCGCCCTATTGCAAGACCGAGTTGGCGGCACGGATCACCGCCGCGGCACACAAGGCCGGCATTGAAATCACCACCGGCACCGACGCGGATTCCGATTGGGACAAGCCGCTGCCATCCGTATTCGATGAGATCGCGCTGCTGGTGAATAGCGCCGGCTTCACACCGATAGAGGCCATCCGTTCCGCCACGTTCGTCGGCGCCGAGGCTATCGGCCAAGAGAAAAATCTTGGCTCGCTGGAGCCGGGCAAGCGCGCCAATATCCTGTTCGTCTCCAAGGATCCGCTCGCCGATATCCAGAACTTGCGCACCACCGTCCTTACCGTGAAAGATTCCGAGGCGTTCTGGCGCAAGGACTATCAGCCGATCACGAAGGACGAAGCGAAGAACGAGCTTTCCGGCCACTGAGCATTTGCAGCGGCGCGAACTCCCCCCTAGCTTGGCGCGCCTGCCGAGGGGGAATCGCATGTCGTTCTGGAATCGCCGCAAATCCGTCGATGCGCTTGCCGACGTGGAAAGCGTCCACCGGCTGAGACCGACGCTCACCTGGCCCCATCTGGTGGCGATGGGCGTCGGGGCGATCGTCGGCACCGGCATCTACACCCTGACGGGCATCGGCGCGGGCCTCGCCGGGCCCGCGGTGATCCTGTCCTTCTTGTTATGCGGCGTGATCTGCGCATGCGCGGCGCTTTGCTACGCCGAGATGGCGACGATGATTCCGGCTTCAGGCAGTGCGTACACCTACAGCTATGCGGTGCTGGGCGAGTTGCTCGCCTGGATCGTGGGCTGGAGCCTGATTCTCGAATACACCGTCGGTTCGGCGGCGGTGGCCGTCGGCTGGTCAGCACATTTCGCGGAATTCATCCAGGCCATTGGCTGGCAGGTCCCCGATTCAATTCTGCACGGAACATTTGCAGGTGGTCTTATCAACCTGCCGGCGATCGTCATTTCGGCGGCTGTCGCCATCCTTCTCATCATCGGCACGCGCGAGAGTGCGACCGTGAATTTCTTTCTGGTCCTCATCAAGATCGCCGCGCTTGCGCTCTTCGTGATCCTTGCCGGGCAAGCTTTCGACCCCGCGAAATTTCATCCGTTCGCGCCCTATGGTCTGGACGCGCATGTCGATGCGGACGGCGTGAAGCGCGGGATGCTCGCGGCGGCCGCGCTGGTCTTCTTCGCCTTCTACGGTTTCGATGCGGTGTCGACCGCGTCGGAAGAGACGAAGAATCCCGGCCGCGATCTGAAGATCGGCATCATCGGCTCGATGCTGATCTGCACGGTTATCTATATCCTGGTCGCGGGGACGGCATTGGGCGCCTCGCCGTTCCTCGCCTTCTCCAAAAGCGGCGCACCGCTTGTGTTCGTGCTCAATGGGTTGAACCACGGCTTCGCGGCGCAGCTTGTTGCCAGCGCCGCGATCGTGGCGCTTCCCACCGTCATTCTGGTGCTGATGTACGGACAGAGCCGAATCTTCTTCGTGATGGCGCGCGATGGATTGCTGCCGTCGTCGCTCGCGGCGGTTCACAAGAAGCGGGGGACACCCGTGCTGATGACCATCGTGTCTGGCATCGCGGTGGCTGCGATGTCGGCGACGCTATCGCTCGACAGGATCGCGCTTCTTGCCAACGCCGGCACGCTGTTCGCTTTCATGGCCGTCTCGGTTGCGATGCTCGTTTTGCGCGTGCGCGATCCCAATCGTCCGCGGGCTTTCAAAACACCACTGCCATGGGTCGTTGGACCGATCTGCGTGATCGGTTGCGTTTACCTGTTCTTAAATGGCCTGCCGTCGTTCACCCAGGAGTGGTTTTTGTTCTGGAACGGCGCGGGATTGCTGATCTATTTCGCCTACAGCGTGCGCGCGAGCAAACTGGCGAAGCAGCAAAGCTGACGCCCGCTTCAACTTTATCGGCGTCTTTCCCCACCTTTCGCCTAACCCGCGATTAAGCATCCGGGGCGTAGCGTGCGTCAGGGGAAGGGACGCCTATGACGGATCGGCTGGACAAGGTCGGCACGGAGATCAATCCGGCCAGCCTGGAAAATGAGACGCTCGCATTCCTGCTTGGCTACTGGAACGCCAAGCGCGGTACGCGCGCCATGCCGTCGCGCGGCGATCTCAAAGTCTCCGAACTGAAAGAGCATCTCGGCTGGGTGATGATTGTCGAGGTGCTGCCCGGCATCACCGATTTCCGCTACAAGCTGATGGGCACGCTTGTTACGCAGTATTTCATCAAGGACTCGACAGGCAGGACCGTCAAGGAGATCTACACCGGCGTCAACGATGCCGCCGGCAAAGGCGTCTCCGCGATCTTCCGCAAATGCGCGCGCGACAAAGTCGTGGTGCGCGCCTACGGCGACGCCGGCTGGATCGGCGATGGCTTCGAAGACTTCGATTGCATCTGTTTGCCGCTCTCCGAAGACGGCGAGACCGTGAACATGATCCTGCACGCCTTCACGTTCGACCGCTCCAGCGTGCTGCTCGCCCGTGAAGTCGCGAAGGCGAATGGCGGCGAACTGCCGTCGATGGCGATCCGCTCCACGCCTTAAGTTTCACTTGCAGCTTTGCCCGGCCCTCCGCTAGCACTGCTATCGGGGAGAACATGCATGTCCGAGCCATCGAATGTTGCGGCGCAAAACAGCCGCATGGGTCTGGTCGTTGTCGCGTCGTCCGCCGGTACCGTGTTCGAATGGTACGACTTCTTCATTTACGGTTCTGTCGCACCGATCATCGCCAAACACTTCTTCGCCGGCGCGGGTGAGACCCAAGGCTACATTCTCACCTTGCTGACTTTTGCGGCTGGATTTTTTGCTCGGCCATTCGGCGCCGTGTTCTTCGGGCGTCTCGGCGATCGCACCGGGCGCAAGCGCACCTTTCTCGTCACCATCACGGTGATGGGCCTCGCCACCTTTATCGCGGGCTTGCTGCCGGACGCGAACATGATCGGACTTGCGGCACCGTGGCTGCTGGTCGGATTGCGCGTTCTGCAAGGCTTCGCCATCGGCGGTGAATATGGCGGCGCCGCGATCTATGTCGCCGAGCATGCCCAGCCCGGAAGGCGCGGTGTGGCGACCGGATGGATTCAGCTTTCGGCTTCCATCGGCCTGATCCTCGCGCTCGGCATTATCCTGATCGTGCAGCGCATGACCGGAGAAAGCGCCTTCGCGGATTGGGGCTGGCGCGTTCCGTTCCTGCTTTCCGCCGTGTTGTTGGTGATCTCACTGTGGATTCGCTTGAAGCTGGATGAATCTCCGCTCTTCCAGAAGATCCGCGACGAAGGCCGCATCGCCAAAGCGCCGCTGACAGAAACCTTCACCAGCGCCGCCAACCTGAAATCCATCTTCATTGTTCTCGTCGGCGTTCTCACGGGCCAGGGCGTGGTGTGGTATCTCGCGCAGTTCTACACGTTGTTCTTCTTGCAGCATGTGCTGAAACTCGATCTGGCGGACGCCAACAGTCTCGTGATGATCGTCACCGTCATCACGCTGCCGTTCTACGTCTTCCTCGCGTGGCTATCCGACAAGATCGGCCGCAAGCCGGTGATGCTGGCAGGCCTGGGCGTGGCCACGCTCGCCGTCTTCCCGGTGTTTCAGATGCTGACCGCGGCGGTGAACCCCGCGCTTGCGACCGCCGCCGAACGCGCGCCGGTTACTGTGATAGCGGCGCCGGCGGACTGCTCGGTGCAATTCGATCTCATCGGCAAGGCGCAATATGTAAGTTCGTGCGACATCGCCAAAAGCACGCTGACCGGCGCGGGCATTCCCTATCGCAATGAAGCCGCCAGCGAAGGCTTTGCCCATGTGAGGATCGGCATCGAAGATGTCGCCAGTCCGGACGGGCGCGGCCTAAACCCGGCCGATCTGGCCGCGGCGAAAAAGGATTTCGGCTTGCGCCTGAAAACGGCGCTGGCCAAAGCGGGCTATCCGGAGAACGCCGATCCTGCGGCTGTCGACAAGACGCGCGCCCTGATCCTGCTACTCATCCTGGGACTTGCTGCGGCGGCGCTCTACGCACCGCAAGCTGCCGCATTGGTGGAACTATTTCCAACGCGCATACGCTACACGGCCCTGTCGGTGCCGTATCACGTTGGCGTCGGCTGGTTCGGCGGCTTTCTGCCTGCAACGGCCTTCGCCATCGTGGCGGCGACGGGAGATATCTATGCGGGGCTTTGGTATCCGGCGATCGTCTCCGGCATCGGCTTCATCGTGACGCTGCTGTTCCTGCCGGAAACCTACAAGCGGCCGATCGACTGATCACTTCACTTCGACGGGCACGCCGGGCTCGCGCTTGGACGGATGGATGACGAGCGAGGACTTTACGCTCGCGACATTCTTCGCCGCCGTCAGCGTATCGGTAATGAAGGACTGGAAGGACGACAGGTCCTTCGCCACACATTTCAAAAGAAAGTCGACTTCGCCCGAGAGCATGTAACATTCGCGCACCTGCGGCCACGCGCGCGCCTGCTCCTCGAAGCGCTTCAGATCCGCATCGGCCTGGCTGGAAAGCCCGACAAATACGAAGGCGGTGACTTCATATCCGAGCAGCCGGCCTTCGAGATCGGCGTGATAGCCCTTGATGTATCCCGCCTTCTCCAGCGCCCGCATGCGTCTGAGACAGGGTGGAGCGGTGATCTTGGCCCGCCGGGAAAGCTCGACATTGGTGATACGGCCATCGGCCTGAAGTTCGGAAAGAATACGCAGGTCGATAGAATCGAGCTTGTGGTGTTCCATGGGAGGTCGGGAGGGTTAGAAAGTGACCGCGCATTATCCTCCCCTTGCGTCACGCACGCAATAATATTTCGACTTCGGGAAAGATCATTTCTTCGCGAAATGTCTTCAGCGGTGACGGATTGTCAGCCGGCGCAGCGTAGCGCGAACAGCATCCGCCGCGCGGGCTGTCTCGCGGGGGGCCGACGGCCTTGCGTAGCTGTCGGCCTTTCCCTCAAACGGATGCGTCCAGCCGGCCTCCGCCATGTCGGCATGAAAGCGCGCGAATTTTCGCGATTTGCGCGAGCGGCCCGCCTTGCCCGGCAATGCGAACACATGCACCGGCTTCCCCGTGGCCACAGCCTCGGAGACCATGCTGACCGAATCGTTCGTCACCACGAGATGATCGGCGAGGCCCAGCAACCCAAAATAGGGATTGTCGCCTTTGCCATCCCATATGAACGATGGCGTGTCCTTCAGCGCGGATTTCAGCAGCGCGACGTTGCCTTCACCAGTGCGGCGCGACGGTGTGATGAGGAGGCTGCCGCCGTTCTCGCGCGCCGCGCGCTTCAGCGCATCGGCGAGTTTCGCAATCTCTTCGGCACCAAGATCGTAAGAGGCGTTCGCGCCGCCAATCAGCACGCCGATGTAGGGACGCTGCAGCCGGGACACCCGGGGAAGGAGTTTTGCAGCGCCCTCCTCCAGCCGTTCACGCGTGATGCGGTGCAGAGCGCCACGCGTAGAGAGCACGTTCTCGCCGACGACGCGATCGTGCTCCGGCGCGATCACCAGATCGAAATGCGAAGGTGAGATGCCCGGATTCTGAATGAACACGGTAACGACGCGATGGCCGTCACGTTTGCCCATCTCGCGAACGTGCAACGCTGCCGCGATACTCTGTTTGCCCGACGCGATCAGCAGATCCGGCCAGGGTGGTGTGAGCGAATCGCTGTTTTTGGTGAAGGCATGGGCATGTCCCCAGCGCAAAAACGGAGAGAGCTGCCGCCATGGCGCGCGCAACGCGACACGCTTCACGACCGGATCGAGGCCAAGCTCTTCCGCAAGGCCCAGACATTGATTGAGACCGCCGGCGTTTCCGTCGGTCACGATCCAGCAAGTCGAAATCTCGGCCGGTGCGATCATCAAATTCCGGAAAGTGCTGAAACGACAAACGCGATAAGCGAATTCAATAGGTATCCGCGACCGCCGGCTGGCGGCTGCGCCCGAACAAACGCTTGATGAAAGCGCTGAGACGATGGCGCGCGCCCTCACGGCGCACGACCCCTTCGTCGGTGACCCAGTTGACCTGGATCACGCGACGCGGACCTTCGAAAGGTTCGAAACCATGCCAAGCGGTAGGGCCGTTCTTGAAGATTAGAAGCGTGCCGCGATCCGGCGGGACCTCCGCTGCGTAGTTCTGCAGATCGTTCTGGTCGCGCAACAGGCGCAGGCGCCCATGTGTGCTTTCCCAGCCGCGGTTCATATAGAGCAGAACCGTGATCAGCTTGGTTCTACTGTCGGTGTGGATCTTGCCGTCCGCCGCCTTGCTGATGCCGCGCACCGTCGCCGTCGTGGGACGACCCGCCAGATCGATGCCAAGCTTTTCCTCGACCAGCTTTCGCATCTCCGGCCCCTGCAAAGCCTCCATCAACGCGGAGAAGCGAGAGCCAAACCGCAAAGACGCGAGCGGGAAACTTCCGGGATGTTCGATCGCCGGAAAGTCCGCTTCAATTCCTTCCTGCGCATCTTCGCGCACAAACTCCGGGACGATCACGTAAGGAAACGGATCGTCCTTCGCGTCGCGCGCGCGCAGGGCGTCGAAATCGACAGGAGAATTTGCAGCCGTCATCGATCAGGCGTCGGCATGAAACACGTTAAGCTTCTTGAGGAACAGTGACAAGCGCCCCCGGCGCGCCTTGCGTTCCACATCGGCCTGGCTGCGCACATATGCCATCTGTACCACGCGACGCTCGCCGGCGAATGGCGGATGACCGTGCCAGGAATTGTCCGAGCGTTTGAACGCGATCAGCGTTCCAAAAATCGGCGGCGCTTCGCAGGTATAATCGTCCATCGACTCCGGGCCGTTCAGCACGCGGAAGCAGCCCTCGCCAGACGAACCCCAATCTTCATTCAGATAAATGAGCGCAGTCGCGATCTTCGCTTCGCCGTCGTTGTGAATTCGGCCGTCCTTCGTCGCGGACCATTTGCGCACGGTGATAAGCCGCGGCTTGTCCTTGAGTTCGATACCGAGCTTGTTGCCGAGGATCTCTGCGAAACGGTCGCTGCTCATGTCGTCGATGAGACGCTGAAACGCGCCTTCCACCTTCATTTCCGAAAGCGGGAAGAATCCCGGACGCGCAATTTCGGGGAAATCCGCACGCATATCCTTGCGCGCCGACTCGTCCACGATGGCCGGTGCCAGGACGTGCGAATAGGGCGTGTGCTGCCCTTCGGCTTGGGAGAGCTTGTCGAAATCAATAATGGAACTCATCGGTCCAATTCCGCCTGTTGCTCCCCGCGCGCCCCTATAGGCGCCGGGTTTTGGCGAGTAAAGATGATAACGGGTTCGTGAGCCGGTTCCCAATGTGGATTCGGTTAACCAGACCAAAGACATAGCGGCCTAGCGCCACGGCACGCAGGCGGCATTTCATGCGCCGATGCGGGTCGATTCGCGCAACGGCGTTGCGAGAGCACCGCAAACCGGCCTGTGCGGCAAAGCGCATTCGCGAACTTCTTGACGTTTCCGCGAACGCTCACGATATGACGGCAGGGGCCGGAAGTTGTTTGCGCGTCCCTTTTCCCACGGAAGCGCCATGGCCGATATCCATTCAAAAGTTGTGATTTTGGGCAGCGGTCCAGCCGGTGCGACGGCGGCGATTTACGCCGCGCGCGCCATGCTGGAGCCGACGATGATCGCCGGCATCCAGCCGGGCGGTCAGCTCACCATCACCACGGAAGTCGAAAACTATCCGGGCTTCGCAGAAGCCATCCAGGGCCCATGGCTCATGGAGCAGATGCAGGCGCAGGCCGAGCATGTCGGCACCAAGCTGGTGCAGGACATCATCGTCTCCGCCGATCTCGCCAAACGTCCGTTTACCTTGGTCGCCGACTCGGGCGATCGCTATATCGCCGAGACGCTCATCATCGCGACGGGCGCGAGCGCAAACTGGCTCGGCCTTCCCAGCGAAGAAAAATTCAAGGGCTTCGGCGTTTCGGCTTGCGCGACCTGCGACGGCTTCTTCTATCGCGGCAAGCGCGTCGCGGTTGTCGGCGGCGGAAATACAGCCGCTGAGGAAGCCCTTTTCCTGACAAATTTCGCCGACAAGGTGACGCTGATCCATCGCCGTCCAACCTTGCGCGCGGACAAGACCAATCAAATGCGCCTCGCCGACAATCCGAAAATCGAAATAATTTATGATTCCGTCGTGGACGAGGTTGTCGGTACGGATAACCCGCGCGGCGTGAACGCGATCAAAGTGCGCAATCTCTCCGAGGGGACGTCGACAAAGCTCGACGTGGACGGATTGTTCATCGCGATCGGCCATTCGCCGGCGACGGAGCTGTTTCGCGGACAGGTCGAGATGGACGACGACGGTTACATCAAGACCGCGCCGGATTCGACGCGCACAAGCGTGCCCGGCGTGTTCGCGGCGGGCGACGTGAAGGACAAGGTATTCCGGCAGGCCGTGACGGCTGCCGGCATGGGCTGCATGGCGGCACTGGAAGCGGAGAGGTTTCTGGCCGGAGGCCATTAGCAGCCATTTAGCGTCTGGAGGGGCGCGAAGATGGATTGGGACAAGTTGCGTATTTTCCATGCGGTCGCATCCGCTGGAAGTTTCACACACGCCGGACAGATGCTGACGCTGAGCCAATCGGCCGTCAGTCGCCAGATCAGCGCGCTGGAAGAAGAAATCACCACACCGCTGTTCCAGCGCCACGCGCGTGGGCTCACGCTCACCGACGAAGGCGAACTGCTGTTCACCGCGGTGAGCGACGTGCTCTCGCGTCTCGGTCAGGCGGAAGAGGCGCTGAAGAACGCGCAGTCTGCGCCGCGCGGGCAGCTGAAGATCACGACAAGTCACGGTCTCGGCACTTATTGGGTGCTGCCGCGCATTGAATCCTTCCTCGCGGAATTCCCCGAGCTTCAGGTGCATCTGGTGTTCGAGGACCGCGAGCTGGATCTGGCGCAGCGCGAAGCCGACATCGCCATCCGCATGCGCGCGCCGGTGCAGGCAGACCTCATCCAGCGCAAGCTGTTCACGGTGCACTATCACCTCTATGCCGACCAGAAATATCTGGCCAAGGCGGGCACACCACAGAACTTCGGCGATCTGACCAAACATGCGCTCATCGCCTATGGCGAGAGCGCGGCGCCGGAAATCCGCGACGTGAACTGGCTGATTGACGCCGTGCGCAAGATCTCGCCAGACGGTTATCGCGCCCTGCGCATCAACAACCTCACGGGCATCCTGCACGCAACGGAAGCCGGCGTCGGGATCGCCGCGCTGCCGGATTACATTGCGGCCGACCGTCCCAATCTGGTGCGCGTGCTGCCGGATACGGAAGGCCCCGCGTTCGACGTGCATCTGGTCTATTGCGATGCGCTGCGCCAGTCCAAGCGCGTGGCGGCTTTCCGTGACTTTCTTGTGAAGGCGGCGAAAGACTGGAGTTTCTAGGCTTTCGGTCTCGCGTGAAAACGCTGAAAGGTTCTTGAATCCGGGCTTTCCGTTCCCAAATCAGGTAGGTCGAACTCCTCCCCCTGGAGAACGGCAAGAGGGTTACCCCTCGTGACTTTTGCTTCATCCCCCTTGAAGTGGAAGTCTCTGATAGAAGACCCCTGATCGCCGGAGCAGCCCGCTGCTCCGGCGATTTTTCACTTGATGGTCGCGAGTTTTTCGCGCACCGCGTCCGCCGAATAGGGCTTGGTCACCACCGGGACGTTTTCAAAACGCTCCGGGAAGGCAATGTTCTTTCCATAGCCCGTCGTGAAAATGAACGGCACTTTCACCTCCACGAGCCGATCCGCGATCGGAAAGCTCGATTCGGTACCGAGATTCACGTCGAGGATCGCGAAGTCGGGCTTGCGTTGTGCGATCAGATGCAAGGCTTCCGACACGTTCGCCGCGATATCGATGAATTCGACTCCCATCCGCTCGAGGGATGCTTCGGCATCCATCGCGATAATGAGATTGTCTTCGACGATCAGCCCACGGCGATAGGAAACACTCTTCGTCGATTCCTCTTTGGAGGCCGGCGTAGTTTTGGCCAATTCCGATACGGAGGCGCTGATGGTCTGCGGTTCACTGGCGCCATCTTCCAGCTTGACGAAATTCGCCGGTATCGCGAACTGCGCGCGGAAGCCCGCCAGTTGATAATCGATCTGCGCTTCGCCGTTGAGATCGTAAGGGATGCTGCGTTCGATGATCGTCGAGCCGAAGCCGCGGCGCGTGGGCGCCCGCACCGGCGGCCCGCCTTCCTCCGTCCATTCGATCTTGAGTCGACCGGACGCTTCGAGTTGCCATTTCACATCGACTTTGCCGACGCTGTCGCACAGCGCGCCGTACTTCGCCGAGTTCGTCAGAAGCTCATGCACCACGAGCGCCAGCGTCGAGAACGCCTGCGGTTCAAGCAGAACCTCCGGGCCGGTGAGCTTCACGCGCCCTGATTTCTCGTTGAGATACGCCGCCGTTTCCGCGACGAACAGCGCACGCATGGAGGCCGGCCCCCAATTGTCTACCGTGATCTGATCGTGCGCGCGCGCCAGTGCCTGCACACGGCCACCGACGACATTGGCGAATTCCTCCAAGGTCATATCGCGGCTTTTGCTCTGCATGATGAGGCCGCGAATGAGGCTGAGGATATTGCGGACGCGATGGTTCAATTCCGCGATAAGCAATTCCTGCCGCTGGCCGGCCGCGCGGCGTTCTTTTTCCGCGACATCGGCGAGGCGAAGCACCACTTCGAGCAAGGTGACGCGCAAAATCTCGGCCACGCGCTTGTCCCCGCCCGTCCACGGCCGCGCCTGCCCCCGAACCACTTCCTTCCAGGCATCGAAGCTCTTGCGCGGCGTCAGGCGAATGCCATTGGGACCGAGCGTTGCCGGTTTGGTGGGGTCGCCGCCCCACGTCACCGTGCGCGCGACTTCCTTCCGGAAGAACACGATGTAGTCGCGGGCCGCGCGCGAGATGGGCAGAATCAGCGCACCGGCGGCACGTTCGGGAAAATCCTCTGCGGCGGAAAATTCCTTCGATAATTCATGCGTCGCATAAGTCTGCATATGTCCGGCGCGAGCGATGTGCCGGATAAGCCCGAGAGTTTCCTCGCGCGTCGGCGTCATGCCGCGCAATGAGAGTTCGCCGTTCAACCACACGGCCACGCCGTCGGCACCCAACAACTGCTCGAACATCGCAAGCTGGTCGACAAGATGAGAGAGATTGCTCTTGTTGCTCCCCAACGCGGTCGTGAGTTCGCTTTGTGCCGACCGCGCCTGTGCTTCCAGTTCGGACTCCGCTGCGCGTTCCCGGCTTTCCAGAAGCAATGAGAACATCTGCCCGAAAAGCTCGGCGGCAGAACGGCGCGCATAGCTGACATGCCGCGGCGAATAGTGATGACAGGCGAACAGGCCCCAAAGCTTCCCGTTCACGATGATGGAAACGGATAGCGATGCTCCGACACCCATATTGGAGAGATATTCGATATGAATGGGCGAGACAGAGCGTAGCATGCTCATCGAAAGATCGATCGGCTCGCTACGGGAACCGAGCGCGGAGAGGATCGGCGATGGCTCGCTCTGGATGTCGGGGATGATGCGTAGCCAGTTGCGCAGATAGAGCAGGCGCGCCTGCTTGGGAATATCGGAGACCGGATAGTGCAGGCCGAGATATTTCACCAGATCGCTGCGCGCGGACTCGGCGATGACCTCGCCGCAATCGTCCTCATCGAATCGGTAGATCATCACCCGGTCGAAGCCGATCAGTCCGCGAAGCTGGCGCGCTGCTTCGTTGTAAAAGGGCATGAGCGACGTTTTCGTCTGCAGTCGCGAAAGCATGGTGCGCACGGTGGCGGTGGCATTGATCGCGTCTTTCTCGTCGCTGCACGGCTCGAATTCGATGACAATCGTCTTGCCGACCGCATGGATAGCCGCATCGAAGCAGTTGCTAGTGCCGGTTACCTTCAGACCGAAAACGCGTTCGACCGCATCCTGCCCCATGAGCATCTGGAGGCGCCCGCGCAGTTCGTGCACAGCTTCATTGCCGATGAAATCCGCCAGCGGCTTGCCGAAAAGGGTATCGGGATCGGCGCCGAGATATTTGCCACAGTTTTGGCTAGCATCCGTGACGAGCCAGTCCTGGGATACCGCGACCAGGCACCCAAACTGCTGAACATTCCCCAGAAGATGGATGGGCTCGCGATCGCAATTCGTCAGATCGACGGGCGGGTTCATGCCGCGGCCTGCAACTCTGCGCCGAATGCGCGCTCGAATATCTCGAAGGTCGTCAGCGCGGCATCGAGGGTCGCCGGGAAATTCGCCGCAACGCCGGGCGCATTTTCCATAGCATCCAAAAAGCTGGGCCATAACTTCACGCCGCCGTGGCGAAGATAATGCGTTGCGCCGTTCATTGTGTTTTCGTCGATGGCGCGCAGGATCACGCGTGCGCCGAGACGCGATCCTTCCAGCACGTAAAGAACGCCGAACATCTCGGCTTCCGTCGCGAAGGAAGGCACCAGCGCCGCACGAAGGTCAGCACGCAGGATGTCGAGGTCGCGCATCAATGCCGACGACCGGCTTCGCTCCGGCCAATCGGCCAGAAGGTCCACCACTCCGTTTTCTGCCAACATCTGTTCGAGCGGGATCAGGACGGCGGCGTGCGCCGACAAGAATTCCGCATAGGCCGTGCGGGTCGACAGATCGAAACGTTCCGCCAGCGTGTCGAGCCGGGCGTGGGCAGCCGTCGTCGCAATCTTGAGCCTTCCGCGCACGGACGGCGAAGCCGTCGTGAGCGGCGCGGTGGTCTCCAACATCCTAAATCCCCGTGCCGACACGAGTGAACGGCTGGGAACCGTGGAAGTTCCCGGCCGGAATGCGAAGCGATCCGAGGGGGTTAGACCAGATGGCTGCGCAGCATCCACGCGGCCTTTTCGCTCGCCTGCATGCGCTGGATCAGCAAGTCCATCGTACCCTGATCGTCCGCTTCTTCGGCGACCTTGAAGGCCTCACGGCAGCTTTTCGAGAGAATCTCATTCCCTTCCGCCAGATCGCGCACCATTTCCATCGCGGGCGGGACATTGTCTCCGCTTTCCTGGATCGAGGTCAGCTTTGCGTAGGTGCGGTAGTTGCCCGGTGCATATTCTCCCAGTGCGCGGATGCGCTCGGCGATCAGATCGGCGGCGTCGTGCAGTTCGTTGTACTGGCCTTCGAACAACACATGTAGTGCAGCGAAATGCGGCCCCGTGACGTTCCAGTGATAGCCGTGCGTCTTGAGGTAGAGCATGTAGGTGTCGGCCAGGACCTTGGAGAGGGCCTCTGCAATCGCCTTGCGCTCTCCCTGTTTCAAACCAATGTTCACGTTCACGGCCATGCTCCTTTTTTCTCCTGAGGACTAAGATAAGCCTCCGGACGAACGGATCAAGTAGTTTGGAATTATTCCAAAGAGAGCCAAGATGGATCTGAACAATCTGCGGGAAACCAGCAATTACGACGACCGGCGCGGCCAAGGCGGGTTTGGCGGTTTCGGTGGCCCGAGTTGGGGTGGCGGCTTCGGCGGATTTCCGGCCTTCGGGATGCGCGGCGGCGGGTTGGGGTTCATCGCGTTCGTCATCCTGATCCTGCTCTTCGGGTCGAACGGCAGTGACGGACTTCTGGACAGTGTGCTGGGCGGTGGCGGCCAACAGCAAGTCGCCCAGCAGGATACGCATAGCAGCGACGCGCAGCTGGATTTCGCGCGCAAGATCGTGGGGTCGGCAGAAGATATCTGGACCCCGATCCTGCAGGCGCGCGGCGTCACATTCTCCCCCGCCACAATAACGTTCTATACGCAAGAGACACCGACGGCCTGCGGTGCGGGCCAATCTTCCGCGGGACCGTTCTACTGCCCGAACGACAGTCGCATCTATCTGGATATGTCGTTCTTCAACCAGCTTTCCGATCAGTTCGGCGCGCCGGGACAATTCGCGCAGGCTTATGTGATCGCGCACGAATACGGCCATCACATCCAGAACCTGATCGGCACGATGGATCGCGAGCAGAGCGCGCTGCAGGGATCGGGCTCGCGCGGTGCCAGCGGCGCGTCCGTGCGTCTCGAACTGCAAGCCGATTGCTATGCCGGCGTGTGGACTTTTCACGCGAACGAACGCTTCCACATCCTGCAGCAAGGTGATGTCGAAGGCGGGCTGAAAGCAGCAGCAGCTGTCGGCGACGACACGTTACAGAAGGAAAGCCAAGGCACTGTCGTGCCCGACTCCTTCACGCACGGCACCAGCGCACAACGCATGCGCTGGTTCCAGCGTGGACTTTCGCGCGGCGAGATGAGCGATTGCGACACCTTCGGCGCCGCGTCGCTCTGAGGCTCAAGCCGCCATCTGCTTCTGCGACGCCACCACTTGGTCGGCCAGCTTGCCGCTAAGTTCGGCAAGATGATCGAATTCCATTTCGTAAGTGCCGACGCCTTGCGTGAGCGAGCGCAGGTCGATGATGATGTCGTGCAATTCCGACAGCGGCATCTGCGCCTCCACCGTGTCCCAGCCTTTCCAGCCGGGCCGCGCGTCATAGCCCATCAGCTGCCCTCGACGCCCACTCACCACTTGATTGGCTTTGGCGGTAGCGTCATTCGGAACGTGAATCTTCACGCGCATGATCGGCTCGAGAAGAACCGGTGCACAGTTCGGCATGCCCTCGCTCATGGCGATGCGCGCGGCCGTCTGGAACGCGGCGTCGGATGAATCGACGGTGTGATAGGACCCGTCCACCAGCGCCACGCCCACATCTACCACCGGGAATCCGAGCGGACCGTGCTTCAGGTATTCCACCACGCCCTTCTCTACCGACGGGATGAACTGGCGCGGCACGACGCCTCCTTTGATCTGGTCCTCGAAGGCGAAGCCCGTTCCGCGCGGCAGCGGCTTGATCTCGATATGCACATCGCCGAACTGACCATGGCCACCCGACTGCCGCTTGTGGCGGCCATGCTGCTTCGCCGGCTTGCGGATGGTTTCCTTGTACGGCGTCTTCGGTGGATGGGTGATCATCTTGAGCCCGTATTTGCTCTGCAGCTTCTCCACCGCCACCTTCAAATGGATTTCGCCCTGTCCCATCAGCGTCATCTCGTGCAGTTCGGCGTTCTGCTTGAAATGCAGTGACGGGTCCTCCTCCTGCAATTTGTGGATCGCGGCGGTGAGCTTCACCTCGTCTTTGCGATCCGTGGTCTCGATGGCGAAACTGTAGACGTCCGGCAGTTCTTCGATCTCCACATGTGGGAGCGCGCTCTTGCCGGTGGACAGCGTCTCGCCGGTGAAGATTCCGTCCAGCCGTCCCAATGCGACAGTATCGCCAGCCCTGGCTTCCGTTAGTTTTGTCTGCGCGTCGCCCTTGAGTGCGAACATGCCGCCGATGCGCGCATCTCCGCCGCGCCCGCGCAGCACCGCGCCATCTTTCAACGAGCCGGCCATCACCCGCGCGAGCGATAGCTTTCCATGCGCGCCATTATAGGTCTTGAGGATCTGCACGACGGCGTCGCCGTTCGGCGGACTGCCAATGCGTTCGCCAGCCCTTGCCACATCCGGCACTTCGTGACGCAACGCCTTTAGCAGCCGGCGGATGCCGTTGTCGCCTCCCGCGGAACCCAGCAGCACGGGCACCACGACGCCATCCGCCAGTTCTTTCGACAGATCGGCGAACACCTCATCGCGTTGCGGCTCCTGATCGGAGAGCAGTTCTTCCATCAGATGCTCGTCATAGTCCGCGAGCTTTTCCAGCATCGCAAAGCGCGCCTGCTTCTCCTCGTCGGCCAATGCACCGAGATCGATCACTTTGGACTCCGCATGCGGCGCATACTGGAACGCGCGCTCCAGCGCCAGATCGACAAAGCCTTTCACCTGCCCGCTTTCGACAATCGGAATCTGGCGCATGAGCAGCGGCTTGGTGCTCGCCTCTTGCAGCAACTCCAGCAGATCGCGCACCGCGCCACTGGCCTTGTCGATCTTGTTGATGAAGAGGAAGTGCGGAATGTTCAGGTCGTCCAGCCGCTTCAGATAGGGCTGCAACATCTGGATCTTTGCCGCTTCCGGCTCGCACACCACAACGGCGGCATCGACGCCGGGTAACACGTTCAGTGTGTCTGCGAGAAATTCGATGGAGCCGGGGCAATCGAGAAATGTGAAGCTCTCATCCAGGTATTTCGTGGTCGCGCAATTCACTTCCACGCTCATTTGCCGGGCGCGCGCCTCGGCGCTGGAATCGCCCACCGTGTTCTTCTGCGCGATGGCGCCTTTGCGCTGCACCGCACCGGTAATGGAAAGAATGGATTCGAGCAGCGTGGTCTTCCCGCTGCCGTAAGGTCCCACGAGGGCCACTGCGCGTGGCCCCACTCCTCCAGATTTTTTGGACATAAATCGCCTCCATTACCCCGGACACATGGGGTACGAGGCGCGGCGGGCGTCTTCTTTCCCAAGGCATTGGGCGGCGTCACGCGCCCCGCTTAGTGGGAAGATGCTCGCGCCTATCAAGGGCGCTCGCAAGACTTGACCTGCGCACAGCATCGTCCGCAGAGGCCGGAACAGGCGCCGCGAAGGGATCGTTATAAAGTTGCATGAGCGAAGTTCCGTCCGAATCTCCCAACAAAATCAAACCGCCGCATCACCCTCATGCGGTGCGGGCGAGCCAGATTGCCTTCGGCATCCTGTTTGCGCTGGTGATGTTGAATTGGGCGGCGATTCATTTCGGGCTGGTGAAAGTCCCACCCAACGCGATTCCGTGGGATCGCCCGGTCCTCGATGCGCGGCCGGGCATGTTTGCGCATTGGCAGATGCAACGGCTGAAGACCGACCGGCAGATGTGCCGCGCCGCGCTCGACCGCGCGCGCGATCTTTCCTACACGCCGCTGGACGACATGAGCACCGGCACCGATTGCGGGTTCAACGACGTGGTGCGGGCGACGAAAACGCCCATCGCCTTCAACATCGCGCCTGTCACCACCTGCTCTTTATCCGCCGCGCTTTACTGGTGGCAGCGCGATGTGCAGCGCCTTTCGCGGCAAATCCTGAAAACCGGGATCAAGCGCATCGACCAGCTCGGCACTTATGAATGCCGCAATATCAACGGCGCCGCTACCGGCAACCGCAGCGAACACGCAACCGCGAACGCCATCGACATCGAAGCTTTCGAAACGGCGGATGGCCGCCGCATCAGCGTGAAGGACGACTGGCTCAAGCCCACGCCCGAAGGGCGCTTCCTGCGCGCGGCGCATGACTCCGCTTGCACTGTCTTCGGCGAAGTGCTGGGGCCCGACTACAACAATCTCCACGCCAACCACTTCCATATGGACGAAGCGGCGTGGACGATGTGCCGCTAGCGCAAATTTCCGCAGAAGCGCTGAATGCGCTTGCAGGCTTCTTCCAGCACTTCGTTGGATGTTGCATAGGAGATGCGGAAGAACGGCGACAAGCCGAACGCCGCGCCATGCACCACCGCAACGCCTTCCGCCTCCAGAAGCTCGCCGGCAAAATCCTCGTCGGTCTCGATCTTCTTGCCCGACGGCGTCGTCTTTCCGATCAGTTTGCGGATGCTGGGATAGACATAGAACGCGCCTTCCGGCTTGGGACACTCGATACCATGCGCCTGGTTGAGCATGGAGACCACAAGGTCGCGGCGTTCCTCGAAGACCTTCTGGAATTTCGGGATGAAGTCCTGCGGCCCGTTCAGCGCTTCCACCGCCGCCCATTGCGAAACGGAAGACGCGCTCGAAACCGATTGCGACTGCAACTTGCTCATCGCCTTGATGAGCGGCTCCGGTCCGGCGGCGTAACCGATGCGCCAGCCCGTCATCGCGTAAGCCTTCGAGACGCCATTCATCGTCAGCGTGCGGTCGTAAAGCTTCGGCTCCACTTCCGCAATGGAATGGAATTTGAAGCCGCCATAGACCAGATGCTCGTACATGTCGTCGGCGAGGATCCAGACCTGCGGATGTTTCAGCAGGACATCGGCGAGCGCCTGAAGCTGTTCTTTGGTGTAGCAGGCGCCGGTCGGATTGCTGGGCTGGTTGAAGATGATCCATTTGGTCTTCGGCGTGATCGCCGCTTCCAGCGCCGCGGGCGTCAGGCGGAAACCGTCCTCGATCTTCGCGTCGATGACGACAGGCTTGCCGCCACCGAGCAGAACGATGTCGGGGTAGCTTACCCAATACGGCGCGATGCAGATGACTTCGTCGCCGGGGTTCAGCGTGGCGAGCAGCGCGTTATAAATGATCATCTTGCCGCCGGGCGACACGAAGGTCTGTTCCGGCTTGTAGTCGAGATTGTTCTCGCGCTTGAACTTCGCCGCGATCGCCTTGCGCAGTTCGGGGATGCCTTCCACGGCGGTATATTTCGTCTCGCCGCGCTTGATGGCCGCAATGGCGGCGTCCTTGATGGTGTCGGGGGTGTCGAAGTCGGGCTCGCCCGCCCCAAGGCCGATCACGTCCCGCCCCGCCGCCTTCAGATCGCGCGCCTTCTGGGTCACGGCGATGGTGGGCGACGGTTGGATGCGGCCGAGCGAGTCGGCCAGAAAACCTTTGGGAAGAACGGGAGCCACGAGCGAGTCCTCGGTTAAAACCACGTCGTATCAAGGGCGCGGCGCGGGCAGCAAGAGGACCAATGTCACAGCAGCCATGCGTTAGGATTTCTCAACCCAAAATCGCGCTAGAATGGATCGGTTTCCGGAGCGTTCGGCCATGCAACGATTCACGGCAGCGGTGTTGGCGATTCTTTGTTTTGGAGCGGTCGCGGGTTGCTCGCGCCATGTCCCGCCGCCGGTCGGCCGATGGGAAGGCGCCTATGATTCCGGCGGCACTATCGTCGCCGCGCGGATGGAGGTCACGCCCAAGGAGCAGATTTTCGTCAGCGCGCCCAACGCCGAAAACATGGGCAGCATGTCGGAAGAGGATCACGCCGCGGTTCGCCAGAAGCTCGCCGAGGGATTGGCCGCCGGTTGGGACAGTGTGCCTCCACATCAGATGGATTTCGACGGCAAGACCTTCCGCAAGCCGGAAGGTATCGCGCCCCAAGCCGAGTGGGACTCCGCAGCGCAACGCATGACGCTGATCGTCTATCTCGACAAGGGCGACGGCATCCACATTCCGTTGCACAGCGTAAAGGAATTCAGCCCGAACCCGTTTGGCGGCAGTTAGAACTTCTCGAAAGCGAAATAAGCCGCGAGGACAATCAGGCCGAACGCGACGGCATGATTCCATTTCAGCGGCTCGCCGAGATAAGTCGCCGAGAAGATCGCGAATACGACCAGCGTGATCACCTCCTGCATCGTCTTGAGCTGCGCTGCGGAATAGACGCGATGCCCGATGTGATTTGCCGGAACCGCGAAGCAGTATTCGAAGAACGCGATGCTCCAACTCACCGGAATGAGAATCCAGAGCGCGGTGTTCGGGTATTTGAGCTGCCCATACCAGGCAAATGTCATAAAGACATTGGAGCAGCACAGAAGCGCGATCGGCAGGACATAGGCCCAATTCATGGGAATCCCTCACGGTTACGTGTAACGAGCGGCGAAAAGTTTTGCGGCAACAACGAACGGAAAAAGGCTGACTGGATAAGGTCTTGCAGGCTTTCTCAACGTGGAGAGCCTGTGCCGGTTTCACAGCGATGTGTCTTTTACCGGACTGTGGCAGGATGCAACATCCTGTCGTAGCACTTGTGGAGGGTGACACGATGTTTCGGAGAGCAGCCGCTATCGCGGTTCTGGGATTGGGTTTCGTCGGACTTGGAGTGCCGGCCGACGCGGCTGTGAGCGTCCTGAACGGGACCTTGGCTGGGAGCTGTTATCAGGCTGCGGAATATGGCGGCTCTTCCTTGGAAGGCGTCCGGCTCTGTTCTTTGGCGCTCCAGGAAACCGCGCTCAGTTCCCGCGATCGGGCCGCCACCTATATCAATCTCGGAATCGTAAAGGCACGCTCCGATGATCCCGAAGGCGCGCTGGACAGCTACAATCGCGGATTGGCCATCGATCCGTCTCTCGGCGAAGGCTATGTGGATCGCGGCTCCGTCCAGATAATGCTCAAGAATTATCAGGCGGCCATCGCAGACATCACCAAAGGTCTCGCGTTGAACGCCAACAAGCCCGAGATCGCCTACTACGATCGCGCGATCGCCAATGAAGCGGTCGGCAACATTCGCGACGCCTATATCGACTACAAGAAAGCCGTTGAGATCCGTCCCGACTTCGCGCTGGCCAACGATCAACTCTCTCGGTTCAAAGTGGTACGCAAGCCGGCCGGCGGCGCTTAATCGAATAACCGGTTTGCAAGAAACGCGGCGCGGAACTTTCGCGCCGCGTTTTTCGTTTGCGCAGAAAGTTGTTTCATGAGGTGCGTGCGCTGCGGCGGGCGACAGTTTGATACAATTTCTGAATTCCCTTCACCGATTGTCCGGCTGCACTGTAGCACTTGGGTTTCGGCAATCCGCGCGTTGCGGGCTGCCTCCGAATCGTGACCGTGCCCGCATCGGCGCTCCACATGGGCAAGGTTGCGCGGGTGCCAAGCCAGCACCTGGACCCCGAAACATGGTGCTGGCTTGGCCCCCACTTTCTCCGGGCCATCCAAATTCCCGTTCCGCTAAATGATTTGTCACCCCTAGGAACACACAACCGTAACAGGGACTTGCCGGTCCATTAGGGGTGTTATGATTTCACAGTAGTGCGGCCACCAGGAACATGTTGCGATGCGACATGCGCGGCCTTGCCAATGCCGCAATCGCATCTACATCTGTGCGCGGGGGCTACCTTGTATTCAGCAAGCCACCGGCTATGAAGTCGGCCACGGGGCCGTCCGGCCATCCATCGCAGCGGGTCTAATTTCCATGAAGAATGTTCTGCTCTCGTCCTCCGCGGTCGCGCTCGCGCTGGTCCTTTCGGCCTGCACGACTCCGATTCCCCAGCAGCTGACCGCGAAGAACATGCCTTCCAATTTCACCGCCCCGATCACGGCGGACGCCCCTTTGTGGCCCAAGGCCGACTGGTGGAAGGGCTTCGGCAGCGATGAGTTGAACGGACTTATCGATCAGGCGCAGCGCGACAACCTCGATCTTGCTGTCGCCACCGCACAGGTGTTGCAAGCCAAGGCGCAGGCGGAAATCGCAGGCTCGGTGTTGTGGCCGCAAATCGGTATTTCCGGAAGCGGCCAGCGCCAGCGCACGCCGTTCAGCACGCTCAGCGGCAAGGCGCTGACGACCAACTCTTTCAGCCTGACCGGCGATGCAAGCTGGGCGCTCGACATCTGGGGCAAGGCACAGAACGATCTGCGCTCCGCCGACGAACAGGTGAAAGCCTCGCGCTTCGCAAAAGAGGCGGTGGCGCTGACCGTGATCTCCGGCACCGGCTCGACTTACTTCAACGTCCTCGCGTTGCGCGAGCGTGTCGCCATCGCACAGGCGAACATCGACGCGGCCAACCGCGTTCTGTCGATCACGCAGGCGAAAGTGACGAACGGCGTCTCGTCACGTCTCGATCTCGCGCAGCAGGAAGCGCAGGTCGCCGGTCAGAAGGCGCAGATTCCACCACTCAAGGAAGCCGAGCGCGAAGCGCGCTATGCGCTCGCGATCCTTCTCGGAACGCTGCCGGAAGGCTTCGACGTTCGCGGGCAGAATCTCGACAAGATCGAAGCGCCCTCCGTGCGTCCCGGCTTGCCGTCCGAATTGCTGCGCCGCCGCCCGGATGTGGCCGAAGCCGAAGCAAATCTCGCCGCAGCGCATGCCAATGTCGATGCCGCGCGCGCGGCCTTTTTCCCTTCCATCAGCCTGACCGGTTCGGGCGGATTCGCCAGCGCGGCGATAGGAAGCCTGATCAAGGGCTCCAATTTCGCATGGAGCGCCGGTGCATCGGTTCTTCAGACCATCTTCGATGGCGGCAATCTGATGGGCCAGTACCGCTTGAGCAAAGGCCAGCAGCTTGAGTTGATCGCCACCTATCGCAAGACCGTGCTCACCGCCTTTCAGGATGTGGAAACCTCCCTCGGACAGGTCGCGAGCCTCACGCAGCAGGAGCAATTGCTGACCGACGAAGTGAAGGCCGCTTCCGAAGCGTTCCGCATTTCGGAAATCCAATACCGCGAAGGCGTGACCGATCTTCTTACTGTGCTGACCGCACAGCAGACGTTGTTCAACGCACAGGACCAACTGGTGCAGATCAAGCTGGCACGTATCCAAGCCGACGTGAATCTCTATCGCGCGCTCGGTGGCGGCTGGACGGAAGCCGACGAAGAAGCGACGCAAACGCTGCCGGCCGCCACAACGCCGGTCGCGCCTTCGGCGGAGCCAGGTCCGGAAAGCGTGCCTGCCACGCCCGTTCCGACGACACCGGGGCCGACACAGGTTCCGGACGAACCGCTGCCGCTTCAGCAGCAGGGCCGCCGGCCGCACGGCTGATCGTCAGCGGTGTCCCAACACGGGATGCGGCTTGTAGTGTTCTGACAGCGCTTTCAACTCGACATCGTCGAGCCTGAGCTTCGTCGCGGCGATGGCATCGCCGAGATGATGCGGCTTCGACGCGCCGACAATCGGCGCAGTGACTCCGGGCTGCTGCATCAGCCATGCAAGCGCGATCTGCGCGTTGGGAACGTCACGCTTTTTCGCGATCTCGCTGACACGATCCACCACGTCGAAATCGCTGTCCTGGTAATACATCTGGTGCGCGAAATCGTCGGATTGGGCCCGCGCGGTTTCGCCTTTGTCCTGCCGGCGGCGATTGCCGGCCAGGAATCCGCGTGCCAACGGGCTCCACGGGATCATACCGATGCCTTGATCGCGGCAGAGCGGCATCATTTCCCGCTCTTCCTCGCGATAAACCAGATTGTAATGATTCTGCATCGAGACGAAGCGCGTTTTTCCCATCGCATCGGCGAGCGAAAGATATTTCGCGAATTGCCATGCATACATGGAGGACGCGCCGACGTAACGCGCCTTGCCCGCCTTCACGACATCATGCAGCGCTTCGATCGTCTCTTCCATCGGCGTGTGCGGATCGAAGCGATGGATCTGGTAGAGGTCGACGTAATCGTGGCCGAGGCGGTGCAGCGAGTTGTCGATAGCGTGCATGATGTGCTTGCGCGACAGGCCGCCCTCGTTCGGCGACTTGCCCATCGGCATGAACACTTTGGTGGCGAGAACATAGCCTTCGCGGCTGCCGGCATATTTCTTCAGCGCGCGACCGGTGACTTCCTCGCTCACGCCCATGGAATAGACATCGGCCGTATCGAAGAAGTTGATGCCCGCTTCCACAGCCTCACGGAAGAACGGCTGGGATTCCTCTTCGCCGAGAATCCAACCCCGCCATTTGTTTGAGCCGTATGTCATGCAGCCCAGGCAGAGTTTGGAAACCTTCAGGCCGGTCTTGCCGAGATTGACGAGTTCCATGTGCTGTTCCTCCATGTCGCTGGAGGTCAGCATAGAGCGGCGGAGGGAAGCGCGGCGAGTCTAAAACCCAAACCACTTTGCGATCAGGGCTATTCCCAAGTTCTGAAACACCAATGGCGCATCGCTCACCGCCAGCACAATGCAATCTTCGCCTTCATCGGCCAAGGGACGATGCAAGACATCCGGCGTTGTGGATTGCAGATCGCCACGTGCGTATTGCCCGGTAACATCGGTGTAACCGCCAGACAGGCACAATGTGAACTCTTCGCCGGCGTGAGTGTGCAAGCCAACGCCAGCGCCGGGCTTGGAACGGATCAGTTGCGCGCGGGCGGCGCCACTCTTGAAAAGCGGCTTGAAAGAAATTCCGCCCGCGATGCTCGTCCAACGAATCGCGCCCAGGTCATCGCCGACATAGGAGCGCAGCGGTTCGGGCACATTCGATGGCGCGCGAAGAGCCGGCGACGCCATTCGTTCCGGTTCCGTCAAACGCGACATCACGGATTTCAGGGCGCCGCTGGAAAGTGGAGTGCTGTCAGCAGCTTCAAGAAGTGCACCGCCCGCCGCCTCCGCCTTCGCGACCGTGCTGCGGCATCGCGGGCACAGTGCCAGATGTGTGGCAACGATCAGCGAGGTCGCCTCATCGGTCGCGCCGGCGGCGTAACTGAGCAGAAGTTCGTCGGCGGGATGATGCACGATGCTCATGTTTCATCTCCCAACACAGCCTTGATCCGCGCCATGGCCAGGCGAAGGCGCGACTTCACCGTGCCAAGAGGCAAGCCAAGCTCGCGTGCGATCTGGCTGTGGGGTTTGTCGGCGAAAAACGACAACTGGACGACCTGGGCCTGATCCGCCGAAAGTTTCGTCAATGCCTCCCGCAGCCTCGCATCTTCGCCGTCGCGTACCATGCGGTCGTCCGGCTGCGGCTCTTCTTCCGGCACGAAGGCGGGGTCATTGGGATCGAATTCCGGACGCCGCTCGCGGCGGATCGCATCGATCCGCAGATTTCGCGCGATCGTAAAGACCCACGTCGAAGCGGAAGCTTTCGCGGGATCGAACATCTCGGCTTTGCGCCAGACCGTCAGCATTGCTTCCTGCGCAAGATCATCGGCCAGCGCAGCGTTCGCACCCAGCCGCAGCAGATAGCTTTTCACCCGCGGCGCAAAGTAGACGAAAAGAATCTCGAATGCCGCGCGGTCGCGCTTGGCACCCACTGTCGCCAGAAGCGCCGTCATGTCGGCCGGTAATTCAGACCTGGTATCGTTCATCCGAACCGGTTGAAAAGCATGATGGCGCACGCTCGCCCCCGCCTTGCGGCGCCAGGAGGGGCTAACGAACCGGATCGAGGCAAGTGGCAAAGCATGCGCCATCATAACCGGTTTTACGCAAATGGCGCGCATCCGGATCATTCGGCCTTGATCCAGGCGGCACCGGGCGACGTAAGCAAAGTATCCAGCGAAGGATATGCCCTTGCACGCCCCCTATGCCGTAACGCCTGGCAGCCCCATTTCTTCAAAAAAGAAACATTTCGCGGTGGTAGGTTCCGGCATCGCCGGAATGTCGGCCGCGTGGCTCGCGTCAAGTCATCACCGCGTGACCGTATATGAACGCGAGTTGCGGATGGGCGGGCATGCCCATACCGTCGATGTCGATACGGTTGCAGGAAGCGTGCCGGTCGATACCGGCTTCATCGTCTACAACGAGCAGAACTATCCGAACCTGACAGCCCTCTTCCGGCATCTCGGTGTGCGCACGCAGAAAAGCAAGATGACGTTCGCGGTATCTCTGGACAAGGGCGGCTTCGAATATTCCAGCACGGCCTGCGGATTGGCCGCTCAGCCGTCCAATTTCCTGCGACGCGACTACCGGGCGATGTGGCGCGATCTTGTGCGCTTCTACCGCGAGGCATCGGAAACGCTGAGCGCCGACGATACGCGCACCGCGCTGGGGAGTTATCTCGACGCGCATGGCTACTCCGACGCGTTCGCGCGTTTCCATCTGCTTCCCATGGCGGCGGCGATATGGTCATCGTCGCTGGAGGACATGCGCGCGCATCCGGTTGCCGCGTTCACGCGGTTCTTCGCCGATCATGGATTGCTGAAACTGGTGAACCGACCGAAATGGCGCACCGTCGCCGGCGGGTCACGGGAATACGTGACGAAACTGACGGCTCGTTTCGGAAAGGACATCCGGCTTCGCCGCGGCGTCAAGGCGATCCTCCGCGACGCGACGAGCGTGACGATCATCGATGATCACGGCGAAAGCGCGCGCTATGATGGCGTGATCATCGCCGCTCATGCGGATCAGGCCTTGGCCATGCTGGGCGATGCCAGCGCGGAAGAACGCGCGCTTCTGGGCAGCATCCACTATCGGCCCAACAAAGCGGTGCTGCATTGCGATCCGCGCCTGATGCCCAGGCGCCGAATGGCCTGGGCAAGCTGGAATTACCTCGGCCACACCGACGATCGTCTCAACGACGATCTTTGCGTCACCTACTGGATGAACAAACTGCAGAATATCGACTGCCGTGCCCCGCTGTTCGTCACGCTCAATCCCCGGCAAATGCCGCGCCAAGAGATGATGCATGGCGTGTATCACTACGATCACCCGGTATTCGATGCAGCGGCGATGGAAGCGCAGCAGCGGCTGTGGCATTTGCAAGGGGTTCGCAACACCTGGTTCTGCGGCAGCTACTTCGGTTCAGGCTTTCACGAAGATGCCCTGCAATCCGGGCTCGCGGCCGCCGAGGATGCCACCGGCCTGCGGCGACCGTGGCGCGTGGCCAAAGAATCCGGTCGCATCGTGCGGATACCCCAACTCGCAGGCGTTTCCGCATGAATGCCATCTACAACGGTTTCGTGACCCATACGCGCGTTTCACCCAAGCGCCATTCCTTCCGTTATCGGGTGTTTTCGTTACTGCTCGATCTGGATGAGATCGATGGGTTCGCCGCGCGTTCGCGGCTGTTCGCGCACAATCGCAGCCGCATCGTCAGCTTTTACGACGACGATCACGGCGACGGCCGACCGCTGAGAGATTGGGTGCGCGCGAGGCTTGCCGACGCGAACATTGTCGCGGACGGGCGCGTGGAAGTTCTTTGCTATCCCCGCCTCTGGGGCTTCGTGTTCAACCCGCTGTCCGTCTGGTTCTGCCGCCGCGCGGATGAAAGCCTTGCGGCCGTCATCTATGAGGTTCACAACACTTTCGGCGAGCGTCACGCCTATGTCCTTCCGGTGACGGCAAACGGCGCGAGCATTCAGCAGTCCTGCGACAAGGACTTCTACGTTTCGCCGTTTCTTTCGATGGACTGCGCTTATCGGTTCCGCGTCGAACAGCCGGGCGACAGCGTGCTGGTCGCCATTCGCGAGAGCGAGCGCGGGAACTTTGTCCTCAACGCGGTGTTTTCCGGGAAGAGACAAACACTTAGCGATAAGACCCTGATGCTGGCTATCCTGCGACATCCCCTGATGACGCTTAAAATTATGGCAGCCATTCACCTGGAGGCCCTGCGTCTCTGGTTGAAGCGCGTGCCGTCCCATGCTCACATTACAAAGCCGACACCTGCCGGATCGTGAGAACACCATGGGTGACGAACCGAAAAACCAGATGCCTGCACGGGCAAACCTCGTGCGTCCGCCCCTTTGGGGCCATCTGATGGCGCGCACCGTAAGCGATATCACCGAAGGCGAGTTGGTACTGCGCTTCACGAACGGCGCTGAGCGCACGATCAAGGCTGCGCAAGACGGCGCGAAAGCCGTTCTCGATATCGCCCGCGCCCGCAGCTTCCGCCGCCTGCTCCTTGGCGGCGAGATCGGGCTGGCGGAATCCTACATGGATGGCGACTGGACGAGCCCCGACCTCGCTTCGGTGTTCGAATTCGGCGCGCGCAACATGCACAAGCTGGCCGACACGTTGACAGGTATCGCGCCGCTGGAATGGGCACGCATGGTGACCCACAAGCTGCGCGCCAACACGCGCAAAGGCAGCCGCAAGAACATCGCCGCGCATTACGACCTCGGCAACGCGTTCTACGCCCAGTGGCTCGATCCGACGATGACTTACTCGTCGGCTGTGTTTGAAAGCCCGAACCAGTCGCTGGAAGACGCGCAGCGCAACAAATGGCGCAAGCTGGCGCAGATGCTCGACCTGCGCGAAGGCATGACCATTCTTGAGATCGGTTGCGGCTGGGGCGGCTTTGCGATGTTCGCGGCCAGGGAATATGGCTGCAAGGTGACCGGCATCACGCTCTCTACCGAGCAATTGGCATTTGCGAAGAAGGCCGCGGAAGAAGCGCAGCTTTCGCATCTGACCGACTTTCGCCTGATCGATTACCGCGACGTTCAGGGATCGTTCGACCGCGTCGTTTCGATCGAGATGTTCGAAGCCGTCGGCGAAGAACACTGGCCATCCTACTTCCGCGTCGTGCGCGACCGGCTGAAGCCGGGCGGGGTGGCCGCGTTGCAGATCATCACCGTGGAAGACCGCCGCTTCGAGGAATATCGCGGACAGGTCGACTTCATCCAGATGTACATCTTTCCGGGCGGCATGCTGCCCTCACCCTCCGCCCTGAAACGGGAAGCAACGCTGCAAGGCCTGGGCTTCGAGACGGCACGCACCTTTGCGCTGTCCTACGCCGAAACGCTGCGGCGCTGGCGCGAAGTATTCGATGCGCGCTGGCCGACGATCCAACCGCTGGGCTTCGACGAGCGCTTCAAGCGCATGTGGGACTACTATCTCGCGTCCTGCGAGGGAGGCTTCCGCGCCGGAAACATCGACGTCGGCCAATTCCGCCTGACGCGCGTGTGACATTGCGCTGACACGGCCTGCGCGCCAGACTGGCGCCATGCCGCAATTCGAGTTCGCTCCCTACGACCTGCCGCCCAAAGCCGAAGCGCTTCGCGGCGAAGTGCGCGCCTTCCTGAAAGAGCAACTCAAGGACATGCCGTCGCGCAAGCGCGCGCTGTCATGGAGCGGCTATGGACAGGAGTTTTCCCGCGCGCTGGGCGCGCAGGGATGGATCGGCATGACGTGGCCGAAGAAGTATGGCGGCCGTGAACGGTCCTATGCCGAGCGCTATGTCGTTTTGGAGGAATTGCTCGCGGCGGGCGCGCCGGTGAGTTCGCATTGGGTGGCGGATCGGCAGAGCGGACCGCTGATGCTGCGTTTCGGCACAGAGGAGCAACGCCAGTTCTTCCTGCCGCGCATCGCCAAGGGCGAGCTTTGTTTCTGCATCGGCATGAGCGAACCCAATTCAGGCAGCGATCTGGCTTCCGTGCGCACGCGGGCGCGGGAAGCGGATGGCGGCTGGCGCGTGAACGGCCAGAAGATCTGGACGAGCGGCGCGCATCATGCCGATTACATGATCGCGCTGGTGCGGACGGACGACGGCGAGACGCGCCATACCGGCCTCACGCAGATGATCGTCGACGTGAAGAACAGCAAGGGCCTGACCGTTCGTCCCATCGAGGACATGGCCGGCAACACGCATTTCAACGAAGTGTTCTTCGACGATGTGTTCGTGCCGCATGAGCGTGTCGTGGGCCGTCCCGGCGATGGCTGGATGCAGGTCGGCGCGGAACTGGCGTTCGAGCGCAGCGGGCCGGAGCGTTATCTCTCCAGCTTGCGCCTCTTCCTCGAATTCCTCCGCATGGTGGGCGACAACCCGACGGAAGCGGAACGCCTGCTCATCGGCCGTATGACGACGGAGATGTGGACCTTGCGCCAGATGTCGCTGTCGGTGACAGGCGAATTGCAGGCCGGAAAATCGCCGGCGGTTGCGGCCTCCATCGTGAAGGATATCGGCACGACGCTCGAACAGGCGATGCCGAAGGAAATTCAGGCGATCGCGCGCGATGAGGTGGATTTGTCGGTAAGCAATCCCTTCACCGACGTTCTGACCTATCTATTGCAGACCGCGCCGTCGTTCAGCTTGCGCGGCGGAACGCGCGAGATACTGCGCGGGATCATCGCACGCGATCTCGGCCTGCGTTAGGGCTGATAGGTCAGACCCACCTCCCACATGCGCGGTTCGCCGTAGGAGATCGTGCCATCGGCGGCTTGCGCGGTGGCGATGTTGGCGTTCGTGGCGTTGTCCAAGCCGACGAAAGCCGCAAGCGCATCCGTCAGCAGATAGGACGCTTTCAAATCCAGCACGAAGGCGGAGCCGAGGCGCATGGTGTTCTGATCATCCTCGAAGCGCGCGCTTTCCCAATGCAGATCGGCGTCGAGTTTCACCTTGTTGAACGGCAGCCACGTCGCGCCGCCGGTGATGGTGACGGGCGGAGCCTGCGCCGGACGATTTCCGGTGAGCGACGGCTGACCGGCAGGGATCGCAGCCGGATTTTCCTTCACCCGGGCATCGGTGACGGAGAAGGCCGCGCGCAATGACAGCACATCGTTCAGCCGCCAAGCCGCATCGCCTTCAACGCCGAGCGCGTCGATATCGCCGGCGTTGCGGCGCTGGAACGTCACACCCGCGACCGACGACGCGATCGTCACATTGGCGATGGCATCGTGCAGCTTGTTCCAGAAGCCGGTGAGATTCCATGTGAGGTCGCTTCCCAGCGCGCCACCCCAACCGATCTCCGCGCCATAGAGTCTTTCCGGTTTCAAACCGGCGTTGGCGGTGGTGTTGTTGTTGCCGACGCGGAACGGGCGATAAAGCTCGTTCAATGTCGGAACGCGGAAGCCTTCGTAAGCGGCGACGCGCAGATATTGATCGCCCAAGATCGAACGGCGCAGGCCGGCGCGCGCGGTGGGCACGGTGCCTTCGCGGCCCTTGAAGTCGCTGTCGAGCAATACGGCATTCGTCGCGCGCACCGATTGCACGAGATGACCCTGCGCGGTGGACCAGTAATCGAGGCGCGCGCCGAGCGTGGCGAGCCACACGCCGTCATCATACGCGCCTTCGGCGTAACCGCCGCCCACCGTTTCCATGCCGCCGGAGCGGCGCTTGTTGTCGAAATCCATTCCGTCGAACAGATAGTACTCACGCGACTCGCCGCTGTTCACGCGGACATCGCCGCCGGCTTCCCAACGGAAATTGCCGCGCGATCCGATCAGCGCGGCGTTGCCGCCGATGCCGAGCGCGGGCGTTGCATATTGATCGTTCGCCGGCGTCGCCGTGCTGCGCGGCAAGGGGAACGCGGGCACCGACGCCGACGTATTCATGAACCCGCTGCTGATGAACCAGCCCTGCATGCGCCAGCCCAGATGATTGCCTTCGTTGGGACGCGCGAGCGTGACGCTGCCGATCCAGCCTTTGGCTTCGGACTCCACGCCTTGGATGCCGCCGCCGCTGGCATCGTCGTAATATTCCGCGCGGGCGGACAAGGTGATGCCGTCGCTCAACTGTTGCTGTGCGCGCGCCGAGGCTTCGCCGCTGTCGAGCCACAGGTGATTGTCGGCAGCGCCGCGGCGCGGCTCGCGGATGGGAATCCAGCCGTTTGAGCGTTCGCCCGCGGCGCTGGCGAAAAGATCGAACCCGCCGCTTTGCACGCCGCCGCTGGCGCCGGCACGCACGGTACCCAGGCTGCCATAGGATGCATCGGCGATGGCGATGCCCCTCGTCGTGTCGCGTTCGGTGAGCAGGATGGTGCCAGTGAGCGCGCCGGCACCATAAGGCCCGGCGCCGGCGCCGCGCACCACATCGGCGCCACCGATGTCTTCGTAAGGCAACGCGCCCCAGATCACCCAACCGCCGAAGGGATCGTTGACCGGAACGCCATCGAGCAACACTGCGGTCCTTCCCGCGCCGCTGGGCGCGATGGAGCGCAGCGAGATGCCTTGCGTCGTCGCGTTGGCGTTGATGCTGTTGGAACGGCGGAAGAGCGAGAGACCCGGCACCTGCTCCAGCGCATCATCCAGACGATCGGAGTTCGCGAGTTGATCGGCGGTCAGCGGCGTGACGGAGAACGCGGCGTTGCCCACGGGCTGCGGCAAACGTGCCGATGTGACCACCACGGTCTCCACCGGATCGGCCAGCGCGGACGATACGGCGGCCAGCAACACCGCAATGGAAAGCACACCCGCCCGCATGGTCATCCCTCGCTTCGCCGTGACAGCTATAACCTGCGGGACTTCGATTGACAGCGTTTGCCATGCGGAAATCACGCGACTGTGGCGTGGCGCACACAAGCATGACACGCATGAAATGCCTGTCAGCCGCGACATCCGGTGATAGGCTCCGATCTTCCCAGGGGAGGACTTCATGAAAAGAACGATGATTATCGCCGCGGGCATTGCGCTGTTGATCGGCGCGCCGTCTTACGCCAAGGCGCCGTCCGCATCCGTTGCCGCCGCCATCGCCGACAAGAACCGGCCGGCAGCCGACACCGCCCGCGACGCCGACCGTCATCCCGCCGACATGCTCGCGCTGGCGGGCGTAAAAAAAGGCGACGTCGTGGTCGATCTCATTCCCGGCAAGGGCTACTTCTCGCGACTGTTCTCTGATGTCGTCGGACCGACGGGGCACGTCTATGCCTTCGAGCCGACGGAGTTCGACGAAGAGTTCAAGAAGTTCAAGATCGACGTGCCGAGCGGTACGATGCCGGACTATCCGAACGTCACCTATATCCACGCATCCATCGCCAAGCTGCCGATCCCGCAGAAAGCGGACGCGATCTGGACCTCGCAGAACTATCACGACCTGCATGACAAGTTCGCGGGACCGGTAGATCTCGCGGTGTTCAACAAGGCGGTGTTCGACAACCTGAAACCGCACGGCGTGTTCATCGTACTGGACCATGCGGCGGAGAAGGGCTCGGGCATTCGCGACACCGATACCTTGCATCGCATCGATCCGGCGGTGGTGAAGAGGGAAGTCGAAGCGGCGGGTTTCAAATTCGCCGGCGAGAGCAAGGTGCTTGCCAATCCGGCCGACGATCACACCAAGCCGGTGTTCGACAAATCGATCCGCGGCAAGACCGATCAGTTCGTTTACAAATTCGTGAAGCCGTAGTTTCTCCCCCCGCTTTGCGGGGGAAGTGAGGCGAAGGGGGTGGCTGAGGCGGCGAAAACATTGCAACGCTACCGCCACCCTCTCCACCGCTGCGCGGTCGCGCATACGCTGCCGCTATGCGCCCCCCGTAAAACGGGGGAGGAAAGTTGATCGTCAAAACGCGATCTTCCAGGAGCCGTCTGGTTGGCGGCAGAACGGAAGCTCGTAGCGATCGCCGTCGCCTTTCGTGAAGACATGCTCGACGGCGCCGCACGGCGCATCGCCTTTCTGATAGACACGCAGCACAGTCGCCCGGCCGGCGTGGCCCGTGCTGTCGTCGGACCAGTCTGCGCTGGCACCGGCCTTGCCCGCTTCCAACGCCTGCCGCACCGCTTGCGACAGCAATTGCTGATCGGCGGCGCTGAGGTTCTTGCCGAAGCCCAGGATCGGAATCGGCACTGTCGCCGCCATTGCCGGCACACCCGACAAAGCGCCCATCGCCAACATCACGCACAAAAGCGATGGCCGGATCGTCGGCATCGCACGCCTCCCGTCGTTTGAACAGGAACGCTAGGACGCCGCAACAGGCGGGACGATTGGACCAAGGTCCAACCTAATGCAGCGCTTCGCCCGCGATGGTGATGCGGTGCATCAGGCGCTCATGACCGTGATAGTCGTTGAGCGCGTAGTGCCACGTCGCGCGGTTGTCCCAGAAGGCGATGGAGCCGGGCTTCCAGTCGAAACGGGTGTGGAAGCGCGCGTTCATCGCATGCGCGAACAGCTTGTGCAGCAAGGGCTGGCTTTCCTGCATCGTCTGGCGTTCGAAGCGCAGCACGAAACCGGGATTCACATAAAGTGCTTTCTTGCCGGAGAGCGGATGGGTGATGACCACAGGATGCACCGCTTCCCCGACAGCTTCGTCGTTGGCGAATTCGGTGCGCTCCTCGTTGTTGTAATAGGCCTTCGAGCCGAAGACGTGGCTGTTGGAATGCACCGCCTTCAGGTTGGCGATCTTCTCTTTCGTTTCGTTATCCAGCGTGTCGTAAGCCGCATACATGTTGGCGAAGAGCGTGTCGCCGCCCGACGGCGGCAGGATGCGCGCCACGAGGATCGAGCCCATCGCCGGGATCTGATCGTAGGAATGATCGGTGTGCCAGCCGCCGCCGATATTGGTCTTCTGCTCTTTCTCTTTGCCGACCTTGGCGATCTCGCGATAGCCGTCGATATGCGGGAAGAACTTGTTGACGTCGATCTCGCCGAAGCGCTTCGCAAAGGCGATGTGCTGGTCTTCGGTCAGCTTCTGGTCGCGGAAGAAGATGATGCCGTAATCGGCATAGGCTTTCTTCACCGCGGCGAATTCGCTGTCGCTCATGGTGTTCAGATCGACGCCCAGGACTTCCGCGCCGCAATTCTCGCGCGGGACCACGGTGAGACCGATCTTGCTGTGCGCGTTCATGGCGTCCTCCGGTGTTCTTATGGACAAAGGCTACGCCCGGTGGCTGGACGAAATTGTCACGATCGTTACACTCTCGCGCATGATCGAAACGCCCACAAAAGCGGGGATTCTGGCGGTTCTGGAACAGAACGGCTGGTTCGCCGCCCTGCCCGCCGCGCTCAAATCCGCGCTGGCCGAGAAGGGCCGCGTGGTCGAGGTGGCGCGCGGACAATGGGTCTATGGCGCGGGCGACGAGATCACCGGGCTCTACGCGGTGCTGCGCGGCAGCGTGGACATGATGGTGAGCACCATCGCGGGGAACGATGTGCTGATCGACATCGCGCCGGCAGGCCGCGTGTTCAGCCAGGCGCTCGGGCCGCGCATCGTCACCGCGCTGGCGAACGAAGATTCGCTGCTGCTCTTCGTGCCCGATCATGTGCTGCGCGAGATCGGGCGCACGCTGCTCGACACGCCGCGCCATGTCACCGCGCTGCTCTACACGCAGCTTGCGGGCGCGGCGGCGCTCTCCGTCAACATGATCCATCTGCCGCCGCGCGCGCGGGTGGCGGCGCGGCTGTTGTTTCTCGCCGGGAATGACGCGCGCAATGGCTGCGTCGTCGGCGTCACGCAAAGCCAGCTTGCCGAATTGACCGGGCTGTCGCGCAAAACGGTGAACGGCCACCTCGCGCATCTGGCGAGGAAGAAACTCGTTCTGCCCCTTTATGGCGGATTGCAGCTCAACGACCTGCGTGCGCTGCGTGATCTTGCTGCCGCATAGCTTCGCGATGGCCACGCCGAGCTTCACCTGCGCGATGGCGCGCGTGACCTCGCGGCGCAAGGCGCGCATTTCGGCTGTGTGACAGCCGGTCTTGCGCGCGTTGCGATTACCCGGCTGGCCGCCGCGCCGTTTCTTTTGTGGTCCGCTCAAGCCGGACTACCACCATTCGTTTTTGCGTTTGGAGGGGATGCCCCCTCCCGCTCCATCCGGCGGATGGTGATGGTCTGGTTGATCTGCGTGCCTTTGAGCTTGTTCATCGCGCCGGCGGCGACAGCGGTGGCGCCGATAAGCTTCATCATCAGCTTGAGCGTGGCTTCCTGTGCGGAACGGTTCGTTTCCCGCGCGAAAGTGTTCTCCATGGCGCGCGTCAGCGTATGGCAGATCTCCACCTGCTCGCGCAGGAAGCCGCCGACCTTCTGCAAATCCGGATCGGGAATCTCATTGTTTTCCTTGGTTTAACATCCGATATGTTCTTTATTTGTTCTTATATAGATGCCCGCAATTCGGTAGTCAAGTATATTCCTATCCGACAGGAAGATTATTTTTGCGGTGCAGCAGGAAGTTTGTGTGGAACGCTGCAATCAAGATTGACGATGACTGCCTCCCGGCGCGAAGCGTTGATCTGGAAGGAAGCACATCATGACTCTCGTCGAACCCGGCTATGTCCGCACCATGGCGGCGTACAACGCGGCGATGAACGCGCGGCTTTACGAGGCCGCGGCGCGGCTATCCGATGACGTGCGGCGCGAAGATCGCGGCGTGTTCTGGAAATCCCTTCACGGCACGCTGAGCCATCTCGTCTGGGCCGATCACATCTGGATGGCGCGTTTCGACGGCTGGGAGAAGCCCGGCGTCGTGCAGAAGGATTCCGGCGGCATGTTCGAGGATTTCGAAAGCTTGCGCGCGGCGCGGCAGAATGCCGATGCGCGCATCACCGATTGGGCCTCGCGCGTGGATACGGCGTGGACGGGCGGCAATGTCACCTGGAAGAGCGGCACCACCGGCATGGAGATGACGATGCCGG
>DATCRK010000009.1:0-39587 GCA_036569005.1 Rhizomicrobium sp.
GCAGGCGTTTCATTTTTCTCTCCCTTAGCAGCAGCGTTTGGCGACGGCGGCCAGCGGCGCGCAGACTTCCGCGGCACCCCGACAGCAATCCTCGGTGAGGAAGACGAGCAGCCCGCTCATCGCCTCGAAATCCACGGAGTAGATGATGGACCGCCCTTCGCGCCGCGCGCGGATGAGCTGCGCGTTCGACAGAACCAGAAGCTGCGCCGACATCGTATTGGCCGCAGTCTTCAGCTTCTTCGCGATATCGCCCGCCGCCATGCCGCCCGGCCCTGCCTTCACCAGCAGGCGGAAAACTTCCAGGCGCGAATCCTGCGCCAGCGCGGAAAGCCGTTTGACGGCGTCTTGCGTATCCATATTTCATTGATTCCTGAAATATGGAAATGAGTCAAGCGCCCCTTGGAACGCAAAACCGCATCGCCCGTTGTCCGGCGATGACGCTCCTGGCCCGCACCGTTTTCGCCGTTCTTGTGTTCGCCGCCGCGCCCGTTGCGGCGCAAACGGCGCTGCACGCCAATGCCGACCGCACCGGCAATCCCGACACCATGACCTGCAAAGGCATGATCGATTTCGCCGCCATGCGGCCCGCCGGCGCGCGCCAGAAAGCCGCCGCGCGCAGCCAGATCGTGCTGGCCCGCACCGATTTGAAAGGCGGCCGCGAAACCTCCTGCAAGACGCACATGAAGCTGGCGCTGCAGGCGCTGGATTGACCGCGCGGCGATTGCGCCGTCATCCCGTCCCGCGCAAACTCCCGTCCACACCATCACCATCAAGGGGAAGGAAGCGCATGTTCTCGCATATCTTCGTGGGATCGAACGACATCGAGCGGTCCAAGAAATTCTATGACGCCACGCTCGGCACCTTGGGCGTGCCGCCCGGCGTGATCGATCCGAAGGGCCGTCTTTTCTACATGACGCCGCAGGGCGTCTTCGGCGTGTCCAAGCCCATCGACGGCAAGGGCGCGACGCATGCCAATGGCGGCACC
This sequence comes from Rhizomicrobium sp., assembly GCA_036569005.1. GTDB lineage: Bacteria > Pseudomonadota > Alphaproteobacteria > Micropepsales > Micropepsaceae > Rhizomicrobium. The sequence goes on from DATCRK010000009.1 coordinate 986, forward strand.
ATCGGTTTCGCATGCAAGACGCCGGCGGAAGCCGACGCCTGGCACAAGGCGGGCGTCGCCGCCGGCGGCACCGCGATCGAAGACCCGCCGGGCGTGCGCGAAAACCCGGGCAGCAAGCTCTATCTCGCCTATCTGCGCGACCCCGACGGCAACAAGCTCTGCGCGTTGCATCGCATGTGATGTGAGTTACCGGAGCGCAGCGCGAAAACGCTGCGCTCCGAATTTGCGCACGCGGCGTCAAGGCCGCTGGACCTCCGGAACTTTGATCCGCCGCAATCGGTAGCCGCCCAAATGCGGCATTGTGAGAAGCAAAACCGGAAGCGGCCTGCATGGAAAAAGTCGAGTGGCGCGGGCTCAGCTCTGCTGAAGCTGCGGCACGTTTCAAAACCTTCGGCCCCAACGAATTGCCGGCCCCGGGCCGGCGCAATTTTGTCCGCATCGCTTTCGAGGCGGTGCGTCAGCCAATGTTCGCGCTGTTGCTGGCTGGCGGCGTCATCTATTTCCTCCTCGGTGAGCCGCTCGACGCGGCCGTGCTGCTCCTTTTCGCGACGTTTTCGGTGACCATCGGTGTGGTGCAGGAAACGCGCAGCGAGCATGTGCTCGAAGCTCTGCGCAATCTTGCGAGCCCGCGCGCACTGGTGCTGCGCGACGGCGTGCAGAGTCGCATCCCCGGCCGCGAGATCGTACCGGACGATATTTTTCTTCTCTCCGAAGGCGACCGCGTTCCGGCCGATGCAACGGTCGTCCGGTGCAGCGAATTGCTTGCCGATGAATCACTGCTGACCGGCGAATCCATCGCCGTGCGCAAGCGCGCCGCCGGGCCGGAGCAGCCTGCCGCCATACCCGGCGGCGACGATCTGCCGTTCGTTTTCGCCGGCACACTCATTGTGCGGGGAAACGCGATGGCGCGCGCGACGGCCACCGGTCTTTCCTCGGAAATGGGAAAGATCGGCCGCTCGTTGCAATCCATCGATCTGGAGCAACCACGATTGCAGGCGCAGCTGTCATGGTTGGTGCGTGATTTCGCGTTTTTGGGCCTGGCGGTCTCAGGTCTTGTCATTCTGCTTTTCGGATTGCTGCGCGGCTCATGGTTGAACGCGGCATTGGGCGGCATCGCCATTGGCATGTCTGTGATGCCCGAAGAGATTCCGCTGGTGCTGGCGGTTTTCATGGCGATGGGCGCTTGGCGGATTTCGCGCGCCCGCGTGCTGACGCGCCGGGCTTCCGCGATTGAGACCCTCGGCGCGGCGACCGTTCTATGCACGGACAAGACGGGCACGCTTACCGAGAACCACATGCGCGTGGAATTCATCGCCGCGAACGGCACGGAATGGCGCCACACATCGCAGCCCGCGCCACCCAAAGCGCTCCATGACGTCGTCCATGCGGCGCTTGCCGCCAGCGCGCCGCTGCCGACCGATCCGATGGACCGCGCAATCCACGAAGTCGCGCTTGCCGCGGAAATCGCAGAACAGCGCGATCTGCTGCGTACATACGGCATCAGCCCTGATCTCTTCGCGACGACGAATGTGTGGGTCAGCGGTCCGAACCTGATGGCCTATGCGAAAGGCGCCCCCGAAGCGATCGCGGATCTTTGCCGCTGGACGGATGAAGAGCGAGCCATTCTGCTAGCACGTGTGGACGGTTTGGCCGCGCAAGGGCTGCGCGTTCTCGCCGTCGCCGAATGTCCTCTCGATCTCGCAGAGGGCGCCCATCCCAAAACGCAACGCGAGATTTCATTCCACTATGCGGGCCTTGTGGGATTTGCCGATCCGCTGCGCGCCAATGTGCCCGGGGCGGTGGAGGAATGCCGCACCGCCGGCATCCGCGTGATCATGATTACGGGCGACTATCCGGCCACCGCGCGCGCTATCGCGAAACAGGCAGGCATCGATCATGGCGCACTCCTTTCAGGCAGCGACATGGATGCGCTCGACGACACGGTGCTGGCCGAACGCGTCAAGGCCGTATCTGTGTTCGCGCGCATCCGCCCGGCACAGAAGCTGAGAATCGTGGAAGCCTTGAAGCGAGGTGGCGAGATCGTCGCCATGACCGGCGATGGCGTGAACGACGCGCCCGCGATGAAGGCGGCGCATATCGGCATCGCAATGGGCAGGCGTGGCACGGATGTGGCGCGCGAGGCGGCGAGCATCGTCCTGATGGATGACGATTTCACCGCCATCGTCACCACTATCCGGCTGGGACGGCGCATCTACGACAATCTGCGCAAGGCCATCGAATATATCGTCGCCGTGCACATTCCCATCGCAGGGCTTGCGCTGCTGCCTTTCCTGTTCGGGTTGCCGCTGATGCTGATGCCGCTGCAGATCGCGCTTCTGGAAATGGTGATCGATCCGGCGTGCTCGGTCGTGTTCGAAGCCGAGAAGGAAGAGAAGAACGTGATGCGCCGCCCGCCGCGCCGCCCCGATGCGCCGGTGCTGTCGCGCGCCGCCGCGATCTGGTCGGCACTGCAGGGCGTGCTGGCGCTTGCCATCGTTGCGCTTGCGATGGCGCTCGGCGCGCACGCGGCGATGCCGGAAAAAGATCTGCGCGCTTTCGTTTTCGTCACCCTGGTGCTGATGAACATCGGCCTCATCCTGGTCAACCGTTCGTTCGACTCCTCCATTGCCGACGCGGTGCTGCGGCCGAACCGTGCATTGTGGGTTCTGGTGTCGGCAGTGCTCGCGGTCCTGGCTGTCGCATTGTATTGGCCGCCCGCGCAGGAGCTCTTTCGCTTCGGCCCGCTGCACGGCGACGATCTGATGATCTGCGGTATCGCCGGTGGCGCGCTTCTCGCTGCATTGGAATGGGGAAAACGGCTTGCCCGGAAAAGGATTTTTTAGGCCTGACTTCCTAGTATAATGTTCTTATTTTGTTCCTGTTTTATGACAGGAGTCAACATGAACCACCCGGAAGCCCGCCAATGGGCCAAAGACTTTGAAAATAAAGACAAATCCGAGCTTCTCGCGATGCCGTTTCCCGAAGGGCTGGATACCGATGCCAGGGAAGCTTGGTGGCTGGCGCGGTCGGACGCGATCGAGGCGCTGGAAGAGGCGGAAGATGCCGCCAGCCAATCCGAAAGCGGCGCCACCCAGACCGCGTCACCTGCCGCCGCCGAACCGCTGCCCGCCAGCCCGCAGGAGCGCACGCGCCTGTTGCTCGATGAGATGCACGACGCGGAATTGCGCGCAAAGGCGCGCGTGGACGCGGCGCAGATTCCGCTCACATTGCCGGATGGCGATGCGGCGCTGCTGCTCGAAAAGCAGATCGCGTCCAGCGCGGCGCTGATCGGTTATCTGTCGAACTATGTCGCGCGCACCGACACCGATCCGTCCGTCTGCATGTCGTTCATGGACCGGATGACGGCGATGCTCGGTGCCAGCGCCAATGTCGGCAAGGTCGTCGGCCGCCTGCGCGGGCAAGTCTCGCGCACCGAGCAGTTCATCAACGTCAATCGCACGGAGGGGGAGAGGGGGGGGTAGCCGAAAACGTGACTTCAATGATCAAGATGTTGCGGCCCGAAGATGTGTGGCAACCAAAACTTGGCGCACCGCGCGGTAACAGAAACCGCTTTAAAACCGGGCTTTATACGAACGAAGCCAAAGCGCTGCGAAAGCAGATCGCAGCATGGAAGCGAGAGACGCGGACGCTGCTGCAGCGCGTTGAAGCCGCGCAATCGCCTCCCCCTTGTGGGGAGGCCGACAAAATTCGAGCAGCGAGCGAAGCGAGTGCGCAGAATTTTTCGGGTGGGGGGAGCGGTGCATGAAATCCCCCCACCCGAAAAAGCTTCGCTTTTTCGACCTCCCCACAAGGGGGAGGTGATGTAATGCGAGGGTCGCTACCAATAATCCTTCATCAGCTCGCCCGCCCACACCGGTTCGCCAATCTCGCCGCGCGGGAGGAAGCCTTTCATCACCGGCTTGATGTCGAGAACCGGCGTACCGTCGATCGCATCGAGGCCGCGCACATGCAGCGTCAATCCGTCGGCGCGTTCCAGTTTGCAGACGGTGACGCCGATGCGGTTGGGCCGGCCCTTGCCGCGCTGTGCGAAGATGCCGACCAAAGGCCAGTCCTTTCGCCCGCGCGGGTGGCGCGCGCCGGCATTGATCTCGTCGTCCGGCACCCGGTCGAAATGGAAGACGACCTCGATGTGGGAGAAGTCGCCCAAGCTGGCGGTCGCGTCGGGTTTGAACTGGTTGGGGTCGAGTTCGATGCGCGCGGTGACGGCGTCCCACTGGTCGTCGATGGGCTCCGCCCGGCCCCCGCGGACATGGCCGATAGGGGTGAGCTCAACTTTGCTACTCATGGTTGTGACTCGGTTGGCGTTCCGGGCCGCGTCTTTAACACTTTCTTAACCCGGGTGAAGCCATGGTTTAGACGTTCAACATTCGTTCATGCGGAATCAACAGGTAGATGTCTCGAATCAAGACCTAGACTCAAGCCCTTCAAATACCTGCGTTTTCCGTTGACGGGCCATCTCAGCCCATGTTATCCCATCTAGTCCCAAACGGGCTGGAAGGGTGAAACCCTCATGCCCAGTGCGGAATCTCCCGGCCGGCGGGGGAAGCACCGGGACCAGGGGGCTTCGACACAGCCGTGGATTGGTTTCTTTCAACCATCCAGAACAAGCTCGACGCGAAGGGCCGCGTCAGCGTGCCTGCGGAGTTCCGCAAGGTGCTCGCTGGCCAGGGCACCGAAGGCCTCTACTGCATCAAGTCGATCAGCCGCGATCCGGCGCTGACAGGTTTCGGCAACACGCTGCTCGCCGATTTGTCCGCGCAGATGAAGCCGGTGAATCCGCTGCTGAACAAGAATTACGCCGCGCAGGCGCACGGCATGTTCGGCCAGATCCGTCATCTCGGAATCGACGATGAAGGCCGCGTGCGGTTGCCCGACGATCTCATCGCCCATTGCGGCATCACCGATCGCGTGGCGTTCGTCGGCCTGAACGCGATCTTCGAAATCTGGAATCCGGATACGCTCGAAGCCACCGCCGCAGCGCGCGTGGCAGTCGTCGAGCAAACCTACGAAGCCAGCGGGGATGCGCCATGAGCGGCCATCTTCCCGTGATGCTCTCCGAAGTTCTGGAAACGCTGCGCCCGCGCGATGGCGAAAGCTATATCGACGGCACCTTCGGCGGCGGCGGATACAGCAAGGCGATCCTCGAAACCGCCGATTGCCGCGTTGTTGGCATCGACCGCGATCCCGATGCGATTGCGCGCGGCGAAGAGCTCGCCAAGCAATTCGGCGGCCGTCTCACCGTCGTGCAAGGCACGTTCTCCGAGATGGATGAGCTGGTCGATGGTTCGCGCGACGGCGTGGTGCTCGATCTCGGCGTCTCGTCCTTCCAGTTCGATGAAGCCGACCGCGGCTTCTCGTTCCGGGAAGACGGCCCGCTCGACATGCGCATGTCCAAGTCCGGCATGAGCGCCGCGGACTTCGTGAACACCGCCGACGAAGCCGAACTCACGCGCGTCATCCGCGATCTCGGCGAAGAACGGTTCGCCCGCAAAGTCGCCCGCGCCATCATCGCCGCAAGGCCGCTGTCGCGCACCGCTGAGCTGGCCGATGTGGTTGCGAAGGCACTTGGTCCCGCTGCGCTGCGCCATCCCATTCATCCCGCGACGCGCACCTTCCAGGCCCTGCGCATCCATGTGAACGATGAGCTGGGCGAACTGGAACGCGGCCTCGAAGCCGCCGAACGCGTGCTGAGCGCCGGCGGCCGCTTGGTCGTCGTCGCCTTCCACAGCCTCGAAGACCGCATCGTGAAGCGCTTCTTCACCGAGCGCGCCAAGCCGACGCCTGCCGGGTCGCGTCATGCGCCGGTTGCCAAAGCGAAGACCAAGCAAACCTTTCGCCTCATCACGTCGAAAGCCCGCCTGCCCACCGAAGCCGAGATCGCGCAAAACCCCCGCGCGCGCTCGGCCCGTCTCAGAGCCGCCGAAAAATTGGCGGCATAGGAGGAAATGATGATCGCCCGCGTCCTCAACTTCTTCTTCGTCGGCCTCGCCGCCCTGTCGTGCCTCGCGCTCTACCGCGTCTCCGAACACACCCGTGTCGCGAACATGGAGCTGTCATCTGTCAACCGGCAGATCGCGCAGGAAAAGAGCAGCATGAACGTGCTGCAGGCCGAATGGCAGCGTGTCGCCAATCCCGCGCGCATCCAGAAGCTGGCGCAAGCCTCGCTCGGCATGAACGACACGCCGGTGATGGAGCTGTCGTCCTTCGAGATGCTTCCGCGCCGCGGCGAGAATCCGATGGACGCCAATCCCGTCCAGAACGCCAGCGTGACGATGCCCGCAGCGAGCAGCGCCAACCTGCATCTCGTGGTCGCCAGGAACTGAGATGGCCGCAAAGCCGCCGACCACGATCCAAAGACGTATCGTCGTCGCGGCTGGAATCTGCGTCCTGGCCTTCAGCGTCATCGGCATCCGTCTTGTTGATCTTGCGCTGCTGAAGGGACGCGACAACCACACGGTCGCCGGAATAGAGACCGACAGCGAAGTCGTCCGCGCCGATATCGTCGATCGCAACGGCCGTCTCCTGGCGCGCGATCTTCCGGTCTACGATCTCTATGTCCGCCCGCATGTGTTCTGGGATAAAGCCGAAGCCGCGCACGGCCTGGCCGAAGCAACCGGCGTCAGCGAAGAGCGGCTGGCGCGGGCTTTCAGCGGAAAACACAACTATGTGCTGGTCGCCAGCCAGATCACGCCGCTGACGCGCGACAAAGTGATGAGCCTTGGGCTTCCCGGCATGGAATTCGAGCCCAGCACCAAGCGGTTTTATCCGGAAGGCGATGCTTCGCAAGTCATCGGCATGACGCAGGCGGTCAGCGACGGTCACGGCATCTCCGGAATTGAAAAGGGACTGAACGCGCAGCTTGCCGCCGGCAAGGAAGTGCGGTTGTCGCTGGACATGCGCATTCAATATGCGCTGCTGCATTCGCTGGATGTGACGCGCGCGAAGTACAACGCCAAAGCCGCCGGCGGCATCGTGCTGAACGTGAACACCGGCGAAGTCCTCGCCATGGCCTCGCTGCAGGACCCCAGGAGCAAGGACTACAACCCGACCCGCAACATCATGGCGGCGAACGATTACGAACTCGGCTCGGTGTTCAAGATCTTTGCCTTCGCGCTGGCGCTGGAAGATCACACCATCACCTTCGACACGACGTTCCCTGTCGGCCCGGGCTTCAAGATCGGAAAATTCACCATCCATGATGCCGAGCGCATGCCCGCGGTGATGGCGGCGAAGGACATCCTGGCGGAGTCCTCCAATGCCGGTACGGCGCAGATCGCGCTCCTCTCCGGCCCGGATCGCCAGCGCGCATGGCTACAAAACTTGGGTCTGCTTGCCAGCACGCGCACGGAAATCCCCGAACGCGCGCGACCGCTCTATCCTTCGAATTGGGGCCAGGTTGAAACCGCCACCATCGGCTTCGGCCATGGCATTTCCGTTACGCCGCTCGCCTTCGTCACGGCTGCCGCGACGGTTGTGAACGGCGGCCGCCGCATCCAGCCGACTTTCCTGAAGCAGGATGGCGACCGGCGGGGCGAACAGGTGCTCAAGCCGGAAACCAGCCTGAAGATGCGTGAGTTGCTGCGCTATGTGGTGACCAACGGTACGGGAAAGAATGCCGATATTCCGGGCTACGATGTGGGCGGAAAAACCGGATCGGCCGAAAAAAACGATCACGGTCGCTATATTGCCCACAAACTGCTGACGTCCTTCTGCGCCGTTTTTCCGGTCGACAACCCGCGCTATCTGGTGTTTGTGATGTTGGACGAGCCGCACGGCGAAAGCGCCGTGATGGCGCTGGCGGGTCACACCGCCGCCCCGCTCGCCGGCGACGTAATCGCGCACATCGCACCCATGCTCGAAATGCCGACTTCGGCTGCCGTCCCTGTTCCGGGCAAGGGAAATTCATAATGGAACCACAATCGGGGACGAATGTGGTGCCGGGTAAGGTGGGCAAAAGCCCGATGGAGTCCGTTACCGAATTTTCCGGTCTTGCGTGCGACAGCCGCGAGGTGAAACCGGGCTATCTGTTCGCCGCGCTTTCCGGCACGCGCGCGAACGGCGCGGCGTTCATGTCCGATGCGGTGAAGCGCGGCGCGGTGGCGGTGCTGGCGCGGCCCGAAGCGCGGGGCGATGCCGAAAAGCTCGGCGTGCGTTTCATTCCCGACGAAAATCCGCGGCTGCGTCTGGCGCGGCTGGCGGCGAAATTCTTCGCGATGCAGCCGAAGACGGTTGCCGCGGTGACGGGTACCAACGGCAAAACATCGGTCTCGGTGTTCCTGCGCCAGATCTGGGCCTTGCTCGGCTATTCCTCCGCCAGCATGGGCACGATCGGCGTGGTCACGCCCAAGGGCGAGATCGCGCTGGCGCACACCACGCCCGATCCCATCGAAGTGCACCGCATCCTGAAGAAGCTCGCGCAGGACGGCGTCGATCACCTGGCGCTCGAAGCGTCGAGCCATGGCCTCGATCAATACCGCCTCGATGGCGTGGAGATTGCGGCCGCGGCCTTCACCAATCTCACGCGCGATCATCTGGACTATCACAAGGATTTCGACGCCTATCTCGCCGCCAAGCTGCGCCTCTTCTCCGAGGTGGTGAAAGCGGGCGGCGTAGCGGTCGTGAACGCCGATGAAGATCACGCCGCCGCGTTCATCGCCGCCGCCAAGGCGCGCGACCTGAACATCGTCACCGTGGGCGTGAAAGGCGAAACGCTGAAGCTTCTCGCGCGCACACCGAATGCCGACGGGCAGGTGCTGAAGGTGCGGCTCGGCGGCAAGGACTACACCGTATCGCTGCCGCTGGCCGGCGACTTCCAGGCCTCGAATGCGCTGGTCGCCGCGGGCCTCGCCATCGGTCTGGGCGATCCGGCCGACAAGGTGTTCGCGGCGCTGGCGCATCTGAAGGGCGCGGCCGGCCGTCTGGAGAAAGTGGCGTACGCAAAATCCGGCGCGGCGATCTATGTCGACTACGCACACACGCCCGACGCGCTGGAAACGGTGTTGAAGGCGATCCGCCCGCACGTCTCGAACAAGCTGCATGTCGTGTTCGGTTGCGGCGGCGACCGCGACAAGGGCAAGCGCCCACTGATGGGCGCGGCCGCCGCGACATTCGCGGACGACGTGATCGTCACCGACGACAATCCGCGCAGCGAAGATCCGGCGACGATCCGCAAGGAAGCGCTGTCGGGCGCGCCAGGCGCGCGCGAAATCGGCGACCGCGCGCAAGCCATCCATGACGCCATCGCGTCTTTGAAGACCGGCGACATTCTCGTCATCGCCGGCAAAGGTCATGAGTCCGGGCAGGTCGTGGGCTCCGTGGTTCATCCGTTTCTCGATAAGGACGTTGCCGTGAAAGCGGCGCTTGCGCTGGGCGGCCGCACCGCGGAGGCCGCATGAGCGCGCTGTGGACATCCGCCGAAGCTGCAGCCGCGACACTGGGCCATGCCAGCCGCGCGTTCGAAGCCACGGGCATGTCGATCGACACGCGCACGCTCAAGCCCGGTGATCTGTTCGTGGCGCTCAAGGGCGAAGCGCGCGACGGCCATGATTTCGTGAAAGCGGCGTTCGCGGCGAAAGCCTCGGCGGCGCTCGTCTCGCACACGCCGGAAGGCGCGGACGGCGCGCTGCTCACCGTGGCGCATGTCCAGCGCGGCCTGGAAGACCTGGCGCGCGCTTCGCGGGCGCGCAGCCATGCGAAGATCATCGCCGTCACCGGCAGCGCCGGCAAGACGACGACGAAGGAGATGCTGCGGCTGGCGTTCGGCGCGCTCGGCAACACGCACGCCTCGGCCTCGTCCTACAACAATCACTGGGGCGTGCCGCTCAGCCTCGCCTCCATGCCGCGCGAAACCGAATATGGCGTGTTCGAAGTCGGCATGAATCATTTCGGCGAACTGCGCAATCTCGTCAGCTTCGTGCGCCCGCATGTGGCGCTGGTGACAACGATCGCGCCGGCGCATCTGGAATTCTTCGGCAATTGCGACGCCATCGCGGACGCGAAGTCCGAGATCTTCGAAGGCATCCTGCCGGGCGGCACGGCGCTCATTCCGGCCGACAGCGAGTATGCCTCGCGTCTCAACGCACGCGCCAAACAGGCCGGTGTCAGCCGCGTGATGTCCTTCGGCGCGAAGGGCAGCGATGCGCGGTTGATCGGTTTCACCGAAACCGAAGACGGGATGAAGGTTCAAAGCGAGATCCTTGGCCGCCGCGTCGATTTCCGCGTCGGCGCGCCGGGTGCGCATATCGCGGGCAACGCCGTCGGCGCGCTGTTGTCGGTGGCGGTGCTGGAGGGCGATGTCCTGAATGCCGCGGCGGCGCTTTCGCAATTCGCGGCGCTGAAGGGCCGCGGCGCGCGCTTCAAGATCGAGGCCGATGGCGGCAGCGCCGAGATCATCGACGAAAGCTACAACGCGAACCCTGCGTCCATGGCCGCGGCGCTGGCGCTGCTCGGTTCGGCCAATGCGAAGCGGCGGATCGCTGTTCTGGGTGACATGCTCGAGATGGGTCCGAACGGCGCGGCGCATCATGCCGAGCTTGCGAAGGATATCGAAGCTGCGCGCGTCGATCTCGTTTACGCGAACGGCCCGCAGATGAAGTCGTTGTGGGACGCTTTGCCGGCTTCGCGCCGCGCGTCCCATGCCGCCACCTCCGCCGAAATCGCGCCGCTGGTCGCGAACGCGGTGCAGGCCGGCGATGTTGTTCTCGTAAAGGGTTCTTTGGGCAGCCGGATGGCCGCGATCATCGATGCGCTGAAGGCGCGCGGTCTCGCGAGCTAGGGGAGGAGCCGGTGTTTCACTATTTTCTGTTTCCGTTGGCGGACCGGTTCGCGGCGTTCAACGTCTTTCGCTACATTACGTTTCGCGCCGGCGGCGCGCTGATGACGGCGCTTCTGATTGCCTTCCTTATCGGGCCTTCGATGATCGCTTGGTTGCGCGCGCGTCAGGGCAAAGGTCAACCGATCCGTGCCGATGGACCGCAGAGACATATCGTCGAGAAGCAGGGCACGCCCACGATGGGCGGGTTGATGATCCTCATATCTTCGGTGACGGCCACGCTGCTTTGGGCGGATCTCACCGACTTTTATGTTTGGATCGTCTTGCTCGTGACTTTGAGCTTCGGCCTGCTGGGTTTTACCGACGACTATCAGAAAGTGACCAAGCGCTCGTCCGCCGGAATAAGCGGGCGCATGAAGCTGCTTGTGCAGTTCGCGGTAGCCGCGTTGGCGAGCTATGCCGTCATGAAGTTGGAAGGTCCACCGCTCGCGGGCAGTGTCGCCATTCCATTTCTGAAGCAAGCGCTCGTGCCTTTAGGCTGGGGATTTCTGATCTTCGGGATGCTCGTCATCTGTGGCGCGTCGAATGCGGTCAATCTCACGGACGGCCTCGACGGACTGGCTATCGTGCCGGTGATGATTGCCGCGCTGGCTTTTGCGCTCATCGCCTATCTCGTCGGCAACGTGAAATTCGCCGACTATCTTCAGCTTCACTATGTGGCCGGGACAGGTGAATTGGCTGTTTTCCTGGCGGCCTTGCTCGGCGCGGGGCTGGGGTTCCTTTGGTATAATGCGCCACCGGCAATGGTGTTCATGGGCGACACGGGATCACTGGCTCTCGGCGGTGCGCTCGGCGCGGTAGCGGTCGCAACCAAGCATGAGATCGTTCTTGCTATTGTTGGCGGACTGTTTGTGCTGGAGGCCGTGTCGGTCATCATTCAGGTGGCGTCCTTCAAGCTTACAGGCAAGCGCGTCTTTAAAATGGCGCCCATTCACCACCATTTCGAGCAGCTGGGCTGGAAGGAATCCACAGTTGTCATCCGCTTCTGGATCATCGCGGTCGTTCTTGCGCTGGTCGGACTTTCCACGTTGAAGCTCAGGTAACGCGATGATCGTTTCCACCACCTTCGCGAAAGCCGACGTTGCCGTCTTCGGACTGGCACGTTCCGGTGTCGCGTCGGTGAAATCGCTGGTGGAAGGTGGCGCGCGTGTTTTTGCCTGGGACGACAAAGAAGAAAGCCGCGCGGCCGCAAAACGCGAAGGTGCTATCGTTCGGCCATTCGCGGAATGGCCTTGGGACAAGCTCAAAGCTCTGATCCTAAGTCCGGGCGTGCCGCTTACCCATCCTGTTCCACATGACGTCGTCATTGCTGCAAAAAATGCCGATGTCCAAATCATCGGCGACATGGAGTTGTTCGGACGGGAGATCCAGGGTCGCGTCCCGATCATTGCGGTAACGGGTACGAATGGGAAGTCCACGACAACAGCGTTGATCGGGCATATCCTCGCGCAATGCGGCTTCGTCGCCGAGATTGGCGGCAACATCGGGAAGTCGGTGCTCGATCTTGCGCCGCCCGCGGCCAAGACGATCTACGTCCTTGAGGTTTCCTCTTATCAGATCGATCTCTCGCCGGGTCTCGCGCCGGATGTTGCCGTTCTCACGAACATCACGCCGGATCACATCGATCGACACGGGAGTCTCGAGAACTACGCCGCTGTGAAGGCGCGTTTGCTTGCGCAGACCGCAAGGGATGGAGAAGTCTGCATTGGCGTGGACGACGCGCTGACCGCGGCCATCTATACGCGATGCGTGTCCAGCCATGGTGCGAATGCGATACCGGTCGCGGTCAGCAAAGTCCTGGGGCGCGGCATCTTTGTGCTCGATGGCTCGCTTTACGACGCCCAGGGACCGCGCGCGGCGCAGGTCATGAACATGTCGGCCGCGCCGCATCTTCCGGGATCGCACAATTGGCAGAACGCGGCACTCGCCTACGCAGCGGTCAAACCCTTCGTGAAGGATGCCCGCCTGATCGCCGCGGCTATCGCCAACTTCCCAGGGCTCGCGCACCGGATCGAAGACGTGGGCCGCGTTGGTAAGGTTCGTTTCGTCAACGATTCAAAGGCCACGAATGCCGAGGCGGCAGAGCGGGCTTTGGTCTGCTTCCCGGATATCTTCTGGATCGCCGGCGGCCGCGCCAAGCAAGACGGGATCGAAAGCCTTAAGCCGCAGTTCGGTCGTATCCGCAAAGCTTATCTCATCGGCGAAGCTGCGGAGGAGTTCGCTGAGACATTGAACGGCGTGGCACATGACATCTCCGGCACGTTGGAGAAGGCCGTCGCATCGGCCTTTGCGGATGCGCGCGCTTCAAATGTTCCTGCGCCCGTTGTTCTTCTTTCGCCGGCCTGCGCGTCTTTCGACCAGTTCAAGGATTTCGAAGCCCGGGGCGACGCATTCCGGGATCTGGTCGGGCATCTGAGCGCCCCGGAAAGGCAGGCGTCATGACGATTTCCCGGGCAAATCGCGGTGGCCTGGCGGATTGGTGGTTCACCGTCGATCGCATGGCGTTGTTCGTCATGCTTGCATTGATTGGCGTTGGCTTGATGCTCGCCTTCGCGGCGAGCCCGGCGGCAACAGGCGGCCCGATGACTGCGGGCGATTTCCGTTACGCGATCAAACAGATTGCCTTCGCTCTAATCGCGGGCGGCATTCTCGGCTTCACGTCCTTGCTCTCGCTGCGGGCCATCAAACTTGGCGCAGCAATCGTATTTGCATTGGGGGTCATCGGCTCTTGCCTTGTGCTGTTTACGGGCAGCGAAGTGCTTGGTGCAAAGCGATGGATCGACCTCGGCTTCACCACGTTGCAGCCATCGGAGTTCCTGAAGCCGAGTTACGCTATCCTTGGCGCGGCAATCCTCGCCGATCCTGTGCCCATCAAGCTTAAGAACGTCACCTTGAGAAAGGAACTGGTCTCATTTCTGGTGCTGTTGCCGGCACTGCTCGTGCTGGCGCGTCAGCCGGATTTCGGTCAGACCGCAGTGTTGTTCGCGTTGTGGGCAACGCTCCTGTTCTTCAACGGACTGTCCTTGGCTTGGACCAGCATTCTGGGCGGCATCGGCAGCGTATTTCTGACTCTTCTCTACTTGTTTGTGCCCTACATCCATCACCGGGTCGAGCAATTCATGGATGATGATAAGACCGGTTATCAGGCCGGTCTGGCGATGAAGGCTTTCGAACACGGCGGCCTTCTGGGCGTCGGTCCGGGTGCCGGAACGATCAAATACCGGATTCCGGATGCGCATTCCGATTTTATCTTCGCCGTTGCCGGAGAGGAGTTTGGCGTCGCGCTTTGCGGCCTTATCGCACTGTTGTTCTGCGTTTTGAGCGTGCGGCTGTTGCTGCGGGCGACGCGCGCGCGCGATGCTTTCGCACAACTCGCCGGGGCGGCGCTGGCATCGGTGATAGCTTTACAAGCGTTCATCAATATGGGCGTGGCGATGAACATGTTGCCGGCAAAAGGTATGACGCTACCGTTCATATCCTATGGCGGTTCCTCGCTGTTTGCCGTCGCGATGACGATGGGCTTCGCACTTTCGGTTACGCGGCAGCGTCCGAAGATCGGTGAGCAGGATCACAGCGCCTTCCGTTTCCTGCGCGAGGTGCCCGCATGAGCACGATCGTGCTGGCGACCGGTGGGACCGGCGGGCATCTCTTTCCGGCGCAGGCTTTGGCGGCGGAACTGACCAAGCGCGGTCGCAAGATCGTCGTGATGACGGACGCGCGCGGCACGCAATATCCGACTTATTTCCCCGGTGCATCTATCGAAATCGTTCCAGCAGCTGCGTTCTCGGATCGCTCCGTCATGGGATTGATCAAGGCACCGTTCGAGATCCTCGCGGGCATCTTCGTCGCGCTCGGCAAACTGTCGCGCATTAAGCCCGCTGCGGTTGTCGGCTTCGGCGGATATCCCAGCGTGCCGGTGATGATTGCCGCCTGCATTTCGCGGAAGCCGACTGCGATCCTTGCCCCGGATGCGGTGCTCGGCCGGGCCAACCGTCTGGTGGCGGACTATGTCCGTGTCATCGCTGCCGGCTTGCCGCTGAAGCGCTTTCTGCCGAAGGAAATGTCGAAGATCGTCTACACTGGCAATCCGGTAAGGCCGGAAGTCGTGGCTTATAATGGTGCGCATTACGAGACGCCCTCCGAGGGGCCTATACGTCTTCTCATCTTTGGCGGCAGTCAGGGTGCGCGTGCGCTGAGCGAGATCGTTCCCGCCGCAATCGCCCGGATGCCTGCGGCCATCAAAGCGCGGCTTGATATTGTTCAGCAGTGCCGCCCTGAGGACCTCGAATCTGTCCGCACTCTATATAATAAGGAAGGCGTAAAGGCCGAACTGGCACCTTTCTTCCAGGATCTGCCGGCCCGAATGGCGAATGCGCATCTGGTGATCGGGCGCTCTGGTGCCGGTACCGTGGCCGAGCTCATGGTGATCGGCCGCCCCGCGATCCTGATCCCGTTGCCGCATGCGCTGGATGACAATCAGACGCCCAATGCCGACGCGCTCGTTGAGGCCGGTGGTGGCTGGCGCGTGGCGCAGAAAGAACTCACGCCGGAAAAGCTGGCAACGATGCTGCAGAACGCGTTCGGTGCGCCGGAGGATCTGGCGAAGCGCGCGGCTGCGGCCCATGCGCAGGCGAAGCCGGATGCAGCGCAACGGCTTGCAGACGTCGTGGAAAAGCTGGCGAGGGTGGCATGAAGGTATCGCCTACCCGCGTTCCGCTCGATATCGGCACGATCCATTTCATCGGTATCGGCGGCATCGGCATGAGCGGAATCGCCGAGATCATGCACAATTTCGGCTACAAGGTTCAGGGTTCGGATGCCGCCGAGAGTGTGAATATCAAGCGCCTTCGCAGCATGGGGATTCAGGTCAACATCGGCCACGACGCGATGAACCTGAAGGACGTCGCGATTGTCGTCTATTCATCCGCGGTGAAGCCCGGGAATGTCGAGTTGGAGACGGCACGGGCCTTACAGCTCCCGTTGGTGCGTCGCGCCGAGATGCTGGCTGAGATCATGCGGCTGAAGAATTGCGTCGCCATTGCCGGCACCAACGGCAAGACCACCACGACAACGCTCACGGCCGCGCTGATCGATGCCGGCGGTCTCGACCCCACGATCGTCAATGGCGGCATCATCAATCAATACGGCACCAATGCGAAGCTTGGCGCCGGCGATTGGGTTGTCGTCGAGGCTGACGAGAGCGATGGAACGTTCCTACGTCTTCCGGCGACGGTGTCGGTTGTGACCAATATCGATCCGGACCATCTCGATTATTTCGGCACGTTCGATCGCATGCGCGATGCGTTCCAACGTTTCGTCGAGAATGTCCCGTTCTATGGTTTCGCCGTGTTGTGTCTGGATCATCCCGAAGTGCAGGCGATGATCGGCAAGATAGAAGATCGCCGCCTCATCACGTACGGCTTTAGCCCGCAAGCCGATGTGCGCGCCACGAACGTTCGCTTCTCCGAAGGGGTTTCGCATTTCGACGTGACGGTTCTGAACCGCCGTACGCTGCAGGAAACTCGGCTAGAGAGCATGTCTCTTCCGATGCCCGGCGAGCATAACATTCTCAATTCCTTGGCTGCGATCACTGTAGCGCGCGAGCTTGGAATTGCCGACGAGAAGATCCGCAACGCCCTCGCCAATTTCCGTGGTGTGGGCCGTCGCTTCACACGCGTGGGTGAGTGGAATGGCGCAGCCATCGTCGACGACTATGGCCACAATCCCTTCAAGATCGCCGCGGCGTTGAAAGCTGCGCGCCAGGCTTATTCGGGGCCGGTCGTGGCTGTTGTGCAGCCGCACCGCTACACGCGTCTGCGCGACACCTTTGAGCAATTTGCGAAATGCCTGAACGATGCCGACGTGGCCGTCATCGCGCCGGTCTATGCTGCGGGTGAACAACCCATCGAAGGCATCAACCGCGACAGCTATGTCGAAGCGCTCCGCAGTCATGGCCATCGGAATGTGCTCACCATCGATAGCGAAGCCGACTTGCCGGAGGTGCTCGCACCGCATCTGAAGTCCGGCGGCGTGGTCGTCATGCTGGGCGCAGGCTCTATTTCCGCTTGGGCGCACAATCTGGAAAATGCTTTGAAAGCACGGGAGGGCAAGGCGTGATGATAGCCCTCGCCTCCAGCGCGCTTCCGGCCGTTCGAGGCACCTATGCCGAGAATGCGCCGCTGAAAGACCTTGTTTGGTTCCGCGCAGGCGGCAATGCGGAAGTTTTATTCCGTCCCGCCGATATGGAAGACCTGGCAGCGTTTCTGGCCGCTAAGTCTCCTGATGTGCGCGTCAGTGTGATCGGTGTCGGTTCTAACCTTCTTGTGCGCGACGGCGGTATCCCGGGCGTTGTTGTTCGTTTGCCGGGCGCATTCGGAAAGATCGCCGTTGAAGATACGCGCGTCCGCGTCGGTGCGGCTGCGCTCGACGCCGCTGTTGCGCGGCAGGCCGCAGAAGCCGGTATCGGTGGCATGGAATTTCTGCGTGGAATCCCCGGTACGGTGGGTGGCGCTCTGCGCATGAACGCCGGATGTTACGGCCGTGAGATCAAGGATATCTTCGTCGAAGCCACTGCAATCGATGGGCAAGGCCACAAGCATGTCCTGAATGCGAGCGATATGGGTTTCGTCTATCGCAAGTCGCAGGTGCCTGACGATTTCATCTTCGTCGAGGCGGTGTTCGAAGGCGAAAAGGGCGACGCGTCCGAAATCAAGGCGCGGATGAATGCGCTGGTCGAACAGCGGGAGAGCACACAGCCCGTGAAATCGAAGACCGGCGGTTCGACGTTCAAGAACCCGCCGGGCCACAAGTCGTGGCAGTTGATCGATGAAGCCGGTTGCCGCGGTTTGATGCACGGGGCGGCGCAGGTCAGCGAGAAGCATTGCAACTTCCTCATCAACACCGGCGACGCTACTGCGGCCGATATCGAAGGTCTCGGTGAAGACGTGCGCGCACGGGTGAAAGCAAAATCCGGCATCGAACTGGAATGGGAGATCAAGCGGGTGGGCGTGCCATGACAACGACGTACAAGAAAGTGGCCGTTCTGCTCGGCGGGCTCTCTGCTGAACGCGAAGTCAGCCTTTCCTCTGGTGCTGGATGCGCGAAAGCTTTGCGGGAGGAAGGTTTCGAGGTCATCGAAATCGATCCCAAGACAGCCGATCTTTCGGCACAGCTTCAGGCCACCAAGCCGGACGTTGTGTTCAACGCCTTGCACGGGCGTTGGGGCGAAGACGGTTGCGTGCAGGGCCTGCTTGAATTGCTGCGCATTCCTTACACCCATTCCGGCGTTCTCGCGTCCGCTGTCGCCATGCACAAGCAGCGCACCAAGGATATCTACGCCGCGGCGGGATTGCCGGTGGTGAAGTCCATCGTGGTGGATCGCCGCGAAGCGGCTGCTCAGCATCTGATGGAACCACCTTACGTCGTGAAGCCGGTGAACGAAGGCTCGTCTGTCGGTGTCTTCATTATCCGCAAAGGCGACAATCGCCCGCCGGAAGCGCTGGGCAAAGAGGAATGGAACCTCTCCAGCGAAATGATGGTCGAAGAATATGTCCCGGGTCGCGAACTCACCGTCGCAGTGATGGGCGGAAAAGCGCTGGGCGTGACCGAGATCACAACTGGACTCGATTTCTACGACTATGAAGCGAAATACGCCGAAGGCGGTTCGAAGCACATCCTGCCTGCCAAGATTCCAGACGCGGTCGCAAAAGAAGCGATGCGGCTCGCCGAGGCCGCGCATGCCGCGCTCGGCTGCCGGGGCGTTTCCCGTACCGATCTGCGTTTTGACGACACCGGCTCCAAGCCCCGTCTTGTTCTGCTCGAGACGAACACGCAGCCAGGCATGACGCCAACTTCATTGGTGCCGGAGCAGGCCGCTTATGCCGGCATGAGCTACGCCAAACTTTGCCGCTGGATCGTGGAGGACGCCTCATGCGATCGATGAAGACACCGAAGCGGGCCAATCCGCGCGCCAATGTCGGCCGTCGCGGCGCTTCGCCGGCGCGCGTTCCTCGCCGCGAACAATTCGGCAAGCGTGAGAAGTTCAACGATAGCGCCGTTGCGCGGTTCTTCCGCGAAACGAAAGAGCGTCTCACGCCTTCGCGGCCGATGCTTTACATCAGCACAAGTCTTTTCGTGCTGACGCTGATCGTGGGCCTCTTTGTGGGCGGTTACGTCGGCAGGGCGTTCGCCGGCATCAAGGACGGCATGGACACCATCGCCGCCGACGCAGGCTTTGGAATTTCGTCGGTTCACCTGGCGGGCAATCGTCATACGCCGCCGGCCAGTATTCTGGCGGCCTTAGGTTTCGAGCCCGGCCAATCCATCTTCGGCGCGGACGTCCACGCTGCCCGCGCGCGGCTCATGCAACTCGAATGGGTGGCCCAAGCCGATGTCAGCCGGCGATACCCGGATTCGATCTCGGTCTCGATCGTCGAGAAGAAGCCTTACGCGCTGTGGCAAGCGGCAGATGGTCTTCATGTCGTCGAACGATCGGCCAAGCCGATCGCATTCGCCCGGGCCGAGGACTATCCGCACTTGCCGTTGTTCATCGGCGGCGCACCGCAAGGTGGCGCGGATCTCGTTCAGGCCATCGCGCAGCACCGTGCGGTCGTCGCGCGCGTCAAGGCGATGGAGCGCATCTCGGGACGCCGTTGGAATCTTATTCTCGATGACGGCGTTGTGGTGAAGCTGCCGGAAGATGGCTGGCAGCAGCAGCTCGATGCGCTGGAACACCTCATCGTCGACAAGAGCGTCCTCGAACGCGACATCGTCGAAATCGATCTCAGATCGCCGGACAACTACTTCTTTGTGCTGCGCAGCGGCGAGCAGCAGCAGGTTACGCGGGGGAATAAAACCTGATGGGCGACGCATCGAAAATTCGCACCGCCAAGGCGGAAGCGACTTTCCGCTCCGGACTGGTGGCAGTCCTGGACGTCGGAACGTCTAAAACGATCTGCCTGATCGGCCGGGCCGAGCAGGGCAACATGAAGGTACTGGGCGCGGCCTTGCGAGAATCCGGCGGCATCAAATCCGCCACGGTGACGAGCATCGTCGAGGCCGAGGAGGCCATACGCGACGCCGTCGCGGCCGCGGAGGGTCGGGCCGATGCCCGCATCCAGAACGTGTTGATCTCCGTGGCCTGCGGTTCGCCGCTCAGCATCAAGGCGCGCGCCATGGCGGCGTTGGACGGAGCACTGGTGTCCGATGCTCATCTTCATGCGCTTCTTCGCGAAGGACGCGGCAAGTGCCAGATGGAAGGCTACGAGGTCATACAGGCCGCGCCGACCTCTTATGTGGTCGATGAAGCGCGTGGCGTGCATGATCCCTCCGGCATGTTCTGCCAGCGCATCGGCGTTTCGATGCACGCAGTCGGGGTAAAGCCGTCTCCGCTTGCCAATCTCAAGCTGGCGATCGAGCGCTGCCATCTGTCGGTCGTGGGTTCGCTATTCTCTGGCTATGCCAGCGGTCTTTCCACCCTGACCGACGACGAAAAGCAGTTGGGCGCCACCGTGATCGACATGGGCGGCGGTGTGACCTCCATTGCCGTCTTCATGGAAGGCCAACTGGTTCATGCTGACGTGGTGCCTATGGGCGGCAGTCACGTCACTTCGGATCTTGCTCGCATGCTGGCTGCACCGATCTCGGCCGCCGAGCGTCTCAAGACTCTTTATGGTGCGGCTCTCGGCGACATCGAGACGGGTACCGACGTGATTTCGGTTCCGCAGATGGGCGAGGACGGGGACGGGTTCGCCACGCGCGTGCCGCGCTCCATGCTGACCCGCATCATCCAACCGCGCCTGGAAGAGATCTTCGCCCAGGTGCAGGACCGCTTGCGGTCCAGCGGTTTCGACGTCGCTGCCGGCCGCCGCGCCGTGTTGACGGGCGGAGCCTGCCAGCTCGCCGGAACGCGGGAGCTGGCGCAACGAGTGCTGAACAAACAGATCCGTCTCGGTCGGCCGCAGACCTTTCATGGACTGCCTGCCGCATCCGCCGGACCGGACTATGCGACGGCTCTGGGGCTTCTGATGGCAGGTGCAACCATGCCGCCGGAAGCGCTCAATCCGGACTTCGAAGCCGAGCCGGAAAAAAATCAAGGCGGCTTCATCAAGAATCTAGTCGCGGGACTCTTCGGGTGATTCAATCCCAAGTGATTCGCGCGGCAGCGAACAAAAAGAAGAGTTGGGTCGGGTAGGGCCAAAGGCCGAGTGCAAAGGAGATAGAACATGGCGATCAAACTCGGGGCTCCCGAAGTGAAGGAATTGCGGCCGCGCATTACGGTGTTGGGCGTCGGTGGCGCCGGCGGCAACGCTGTCAACAACATGATTTCCTCCAAGCTGGAGGGTGTCGAATTCATCGTGGCGAACACGGACGCGCAGGCGCTGGCCCAGTCGAAGGCCGAGCGCCGCATCCAGATCGGCGCCCGCATCACCGAAGGTCTCGGCGCAGGTGCGAAGCCAGATGTTGGCCGTGGAAGCGCCGAAGAGTCGCTTGAAGAGATTCTCGAGCAGATCAACGGCTCGCACATGGTCTTCATCACCGCTGGCATGGGCGGCGGCACCGGCACCGGCGCCGCGCCCGTCATCGCCCGCGCGGTGCGCGAGATGGGTGTGCTCACGGTCGGCGTCGTCACCAAGCCCTTCGGCTTTGAAGGCGAGAAGCGCATGCAGATCGCCGAACGCGGCATCGAAGAGCTGCAGGCCTTCGTGGATACTCTTATTGTTATCCCGAACCAGAACCTGTTCCGCGTCGCCAACGAGAAGACGACCTTCGCGCAGGCCTTCGCCATGGCCGACGACGTTCTCCATTCCGGCGTGCGCGGCGTGACCGATCTGATCGTCATGCCGGGCCTCATCAACCTCGACTTCGCCGATATCAAGACGGTGATGGGCGAGATGGGCAAAGCCATGATGGGCACGGGCGAAGCCGAGGGTGAAGAGCGCGCGCTGCGCGCTGCGGAGGCGGCGATCTCCAACCCGCTGCTCGACGACGTGTCGATGAAAGGCGCGCGCGGCGTGCTCATCAACATCACCGGCGGTCCGGACATGGGCTTGTTCGAAGTCGACCAGGCGGCGAACCGCATCCGCGCGGAAGTCGTACCCGGCGCGAACATCATCTTCGGCGGCACGATCCTGGAGAACATGGAAGGCCGCATTCGCGTCTCCGTTGTTGCCACCGGCATGGATGCCGAGCAGATGCAGCAGACGCCGCCGAATGTCGCCAGCCTTCGCACGTTCCAGAAGCAGCCTGTCATCCAGCCGAAGCAGGTTGAGCCTGCACGCCCTGCCGCGATGGCGAACCCGGTTCATGCCCGCGTGCAGACCATCGCGCAGGAACTGAAAGCCGCGCCGGCAATGGAAGCGTCGATGGAGCGCGAACCGTTGTCGCCGATGGAGTCCGAAATCATCGGCGAGCCGGAGAAGCCCGCGGGCCGCTATGTCATCGGGGAAGACGACATCCCGCCGATGCCGGCCGACATTCGTCCGGCGGCAACAACGCGAGCAGAGCCGCGTTATGCGCAGGAGCCGGAACCGCAGAAACGCCGCTTCGGCCTGTTCGGATCGCGCAAGGACAAGGCACCGGAGATCCGTCACGAACCGCCGCGCGCGACCAGCCAGGTCATGGGCCGCAGCGAGCCGCAGCGCCAGCAACAAGCGCCACAGAACAACGCGGACGATCTGTTCCCGGAATCGAAGAAGGACGATCAATTCGAGATCCCGGCATTCCTGCGCCGTCAGCAGAACTGACGCTCAGGCTTCGTGAAACGAGAGGCGCTCCGACGCATCGGGGCGCCTTTCGCTTTTGGGGAGCGTCTCGGATAAAGTGGCGGCATGAGACGCACCATTGCCAGAGAGATCCGCAAAAGCGGCACGGCGCTTCATGCGGGCGGCACCGTCAACATGACGCTGTCGCCCGGGCGTTCCGGCGCGGGCGTTGTTTTCCGGCGCGCCGATCTGGGCGGCAAGGAGGTCCCGGCATTGTATGACCGGGTCGGCGAAACGCGGCTGGGCACGGTCATCGCACAGGACGGGGCCACGGTTGGCGTCATCGAACATCTCATGGCGGCCGTCGCAGGCGCGCAAATCGACGATCTTCTCGTCACGCTGGACGGCCCGGAGCCGCCAATCCTCGATGGCGACGCGCTCTCCTATTTCGCGCTTCTGGAGGAAGCCGGGACGAAGGAGCAGGACGGTCGGCGACAGGCCATCAAGGTGACAAAGCCCGTTGAAGTCGAGATCAAGGACGCGCGCATTCGGCTGCTGCCGTCTAACGTCGCCGAATACTCTTACGACCTGGATTATTCCAACACCAAGGCGATCGGAAAGCAGTCTTACCGGATGACGCTGACCCGCGAGAATTTTGCTCGCGACATCGCCCCCGCGCGAACATTCGGTTTCATGCACGAACTCGATGCGCTCAACAAAATGGGTCTGGGACGCGGCGCCTCGCTAGAGAATACGCTCGCGATCGAAGGCGACACGGTGCTGAACAAGGACCTGATGCGGTTTTCGGACGAATTCGTTCGTCACAAGATTCTGGATGCCATCGGCGATATGGCGCTGGCCGGCGCGCCGCTTCTCGCGCGCTTCGAGGGCGTGAAATCCGGGCATGCGACGAACAACGCGGTTTTGCGCGCGCTGTTCGCGGACCCGGCAAACTATACGCGCGTGGACGCCTAGGCGCCCGAAAGCACAAATCTTTGCCATGAACGGGGAACTTGGCCCGGCCGGTCTGGACCGGCCTTCCGGCTCAATGGCATAAGGTGGGCGCTTGGGCGTCGGCTGCCCCTGTTTCGGGAGAGCTATGTTGTTGAATTTGCTTGAAAATACCCGAATCCGGAAGTTCCGGGCCGGAGCGTTCTCGGTTGTCGCGGCCGCGGGATTGATCCTGTCGGCCTGCTCGGGTGCCAGCGACGACAAGAAGGACGCCGACTACGTCGAACGTCCGGTCGAGCAGATCTATGCGGACGCGTGGAAGCAGATCAACAATCGCGACTGGGAAAACGCCGCCAAGCAGTTCGACGAAGTCGAGCGCCAGCATCCCTATTCGATCTGGGCGCGCCGCGCGATGCTGATGAGCGCGTTCTGTTATTATCAGGCGAACAAATACACCGACGCGACCAACACCGCCGACCAGTACATCTCGCTGCATCCCGGCAGCAAGGAAGTGGCGTACGCCTTCTATCTGAAGGCGATGTCGCTCTATGAACAGATCGTCGACGTGGGCCGCGATCAGACGGTGACGGAGCAGGCGCTGACCGCGTTGCAGGACGTGGTGCAACGCTTCCCGAACACCGAATATGCCCGCGACGCCAGCCTGAAGATCGACCTGACGCTGGACCATCTCGCCGGCAAGGAAATGGAAGTCGGCCGCTATTATCTCACGCGCCACGACTACATCGGCGCGATCAACCGCTTCAAATCTGTCGTGCAGCGTTACCAGAAGACCTCGCAGATCGCCGAAGCACTGGAACGCCTGACGGAAGCCTATTACGCGCTGGGTATCTACAACGAAGCCCAAACGGCCGCCGCGGTGCTGGGTGCGAACTATCCCGGTAGCCCCTGGTACCAGGATGCTTACGATCTTCTGGTCACCCACAATCTGAAGCCCGGCGTCGATCAGAGCTCGTGGCTTGCAAGGCAATTCCGGCTATAAACTGGCCGCATGCTCGCGACGCTCAAGATTCGCGACCTCGTCCTGATCGAGGACGTGGCGCTGGACTTCGCGCCCGGTCTCAACGTGCTCACGGGTGAGACGGGAGCGGGCAAATCCATTTTGCTTGATGCTTTGGGCCTCGCCGCCGGCGCGCGCGCCGGCGGCCGCTCCAGCGTGCGGACCGGCGCGCAGCAGGGATCCTCCGTCGCACTTTTCGATCTTTCTCCCAAACATTCGGCTTTCGCCATTCTTGAGACCAACGGCATTCCGGCCGAAGGCGAAGTGATCCTGCGCCGCGCGATCACCGCCGACGGACGCACCCGCGCCTTCGTCAATGACGAACCGGTCGGTGTCGGGCTGCTGCGCGATCTGGGCGGGATGCTGGTGGAGATCCACGGGCAATCGGACGATCGCGGGTTGTTCGACACCTCCACACATCGCCATATCCTCGATGCATTTGGCGGCCATGAACCGCTCGTGTCGGGCCTTGCTGCGCGCTTCGCGGAATTCGAAGCGGCGCGCGCGACGCTCGAAGGGCTTCGCAAGGCCGCCGCGGCAGCGGCGGCCGATGCCGATTTCGTTCGCCATGCTTCCGCCGAGCTTTCCGCGCTCGCGCCGGAAAAAGGCGAGGAAGCCAGACTCGCCGCCGAACGCACGATGTTGATGAACGCCAGCAAGATTGCGGAAGACATTTCCGCCGCGGTCGAATTGCTGGGCGGCGACCGTGGCGCGGAGTCTTCGCTTGCCGGCGCGCTGAGAAAGTTAAGCCGTACCAATGAAGAGGCGCGCAAGGTCGCATCCGCCGCCGAGGCTGCACTGGAACAAGCCTTCGCGCAGACCGAGGAAGCACGGCGCGATCTGGAAGCCCTGCTGTCGCGGCTGGACAGCGACAGCAGCGAGCTGGAACGCAAGGAAGACCGGTTGTTCGCGTTGCGCGCTGCCGCGCGGAAATACGGTGTGCAGCCGGATGAACTTCCGCGCGTCGCCGATGAATTCCAGACCAAGCTGGACTCGCTGGCGGGCGGCGGCTCGAGTTTGAAATCTGCCGAAGCTGAGGTTGTCAAAACGCGCACAGCTTTTCTCGATGTGGCGCGCAAGCTGTCGGCGGCGCGCAAAGCGGCTGCGAAGAAGCTGGAAGGTTCGGTGGTGTCCGAACTGATCCCCCTGAAACTGGCGCATGCGAAATTCCGTGTGGCGTTGGAGCCTTTGGCCGAAGATGCGGCAACAGCGAATGGGCTTGAGCGTGTCGCCTTTGAAGTCGCCACCATCGAAAGTGCGCCGTTCGGGCCGCTTACGAAGATCGCATCGGGTGGCGAACTGGCGCGGTTCTCGCTGGCGCTGAAGGTCGCGCTCTCCGAAACAAGTCCTCCTGCCGTGCTGGTATTCGACGAAGTGGACCGCGGCGTCGGCGGCGCCGTGGCCGATGCGGTGGGCGAGCGGTTGCAGCGGCTGGCCAAGACCACGCAGGTCTTGCTGGTGACGCATGCGCCGCAGGTGGCGGCGCGGGCGGACCGGCACTTCCGCATCACGCGCAAAGGCGACCGCACGCGGGTCGATATGCTGGTCGACGACGAGCGCGGGGAGGAGATCGCGCGGATGTTGTCCGGTGCGACCGTGACCGACGAAGCCAGAGCCGCCGCCAAGCGTTTGATGAACGAAGCCACACCGCAGAAGAAGACGCGCAAACGGGCATGAGTGCAAAATCAAAATCCGGCTCCAGCAAAAAGAAAGCCGACAGCGCGGACCTCTTTGGTGCGGCCGGCGGCAAGCCTGTCGAAAAGCTCTCCGAAGCGGAGGCGAAGAAGGAACTCGAATATCTCGCTTCGGAAATCGCCGAACACGACCGCGCCTATTACGAGCACGATGCGCCGACCGTAACGGACGCGGACTATGACGCGCTGCGCAAGCGCAATCTCGCCGTCGAGGCGCGCTTTCCAAAACTGATCCGCGCCGACAGCCCGTCGCATCGCGTGGGTGCGAAGGTGTCGGACAAGTTCAAAAAGGTCGTGCATCGCGTTCCCATGTTGTCGCTCGACAATGCCTTCAGTGACGAGGAGGTCGAGGAATTCGTGGCGCGCATCCGCCGCTTCCTTGGCCTGAAAGACGAGCACGATGTGGTGTTCACGGCCGAGCCCAAGATCGATGGCCTTTCGGCATCGCTACGCTACGAGAAAGGCGTCTTCGTGCAGGGCGCCACACGCGGCGATGGCGCCGAAGGCGAGGACATCACCGCCAACCTGCGCACCATCAAGGACATTCCGCTGCGCCTTCATGGCAAGGCGCCGGAGATTCTGGAAGTGCGCGGCGAGGTTTATATGAGCCACGCCAATTTCGCAGCGCTGAACAAGCGGCAGGAGAAAGACGGCAAGCCGACTTACGCCAATCCGCGCAACTCCGCCGCCGGTTCGGTGCGCCAGCTCGATCCTTCCATCACCGCTTCGCGCGATCTGAACTTCTTCGCTTATACCTGGGGTGAGGTGAGCAAGATGCCGGCGGATACGCAATGGGGCATGCTCGAAGCGTTCAAGATCTTCGGTTTCCGCGTGAACCCTCTGGTGCGCCGCTGCGAGACGGTGAAGCAGGTTCTCAAATTCTACAGTGATATCGAAAGCAAGCGCGCAAAGCTGGGCTACGATATCGACGGCGTCGTTTACAAAGTGGACGACCTGAAGCTGCAGGAACGCCTCGGTTTCGTGTCGCGCTCGCCGCGCTGGGCCATCGCGCACAAATTCGCGGCGGAGCAGGCGGAGACGATCCTCGAGAAGATCGACATACAAGTCGGCCGCACCGGGAAGCTCACGCCGGTTGCACGGCTGAAGCCCATCACCGTCGGCGGCGTGGTGGTCGAGAACGCGACGCTCCATAACGAAGACGAGATCGAACGTCTCGACGCCCGCGAGGGCGATACCGTCATTATCCAGCGCGCGGGCGATGTGATCCCGCAGGTGGTGAAGGTTCTCACCGACAAGCGGCCGCGCGGTTCAAAGCCTTATCAATTCCCGCACAAATGCCCGATCTGCCACAGCCACGCCGTTCGCGAAGTGGACGAAAAGACCGGCAAGGAAGACGTCGATCGCCGCTGCACCGGCGGCCTCATCTGCGCGGCGCAGGCGGTGGAGCGGCTCAAGCATTTCGTCGGCCGCGAAGCGTTCGATATCGAAGGCTTCGGCGGCACCTATATCGAAACGCTGCACGAAGCCGGCATGCTGAAAGAGCCGGCGGATATCTTCCAGTTGGCGAAGCAGCCCGCGAAACTCGGCAAGGTTCTGGCCGCCAAGCGCGCGGAGCAGAGCGCGGAGCGCCGCGCGAAGGAGGGCAAGGATGCCGTCGACACCAAATCCAAGAAGAAGGACGAGGGCGAAGGCAAGCTGGTCGAGAACCTCGTCGCCGCCATCGATGCGCGGCGCAAGATCGGATTGGACCGATTTATCAACGCGCTGGGCATCCGCCATGTGGGTGAAACCAATGCGCGGCTGCTGGCGCGTACTTTCCACAGCATCGACGCTTTTGTCGACGCGATGGAAAGCGATGACGCCGTCGAGCAGCTCAACGCCATCGGTGGCATCGGCGATGTCGTGGCCGAAGCGATCAAGGATTTCTTCGACGAGCCGCACAATCGCAAGGTTGTCGATCATCTCCTCAAGGAAGTGGACGTTCAGGATGTCGCCGCGCCGAAGATCAAGGGATCGCCGGTCGCGGGCAAGACGGTAGTGTTCACCGGCAGCCTGGAGAAGATGACGCGCCAGGAAGCCAAGGTGAAAGCGGAGTCGCTTGGTGCGAAGACGGCGGGCTCGGTGTCCAAGAAAACCGACCTCGTCGTCGCCGGTCCCGGCGCGGGATCCAAGCTCACCGACGCGCAGAAATTCGGCGTGAAGGTGATCGACGAAGACGCATGGCTTGCGATGATCAAAGGGCTTTGAATTTTCGCGCCCTTTGATTTTGCTCGCGAATTTTCGCCGGTTTGGATCAAGCCTTTGAAATGCGGTGATAATCGCCGTGGGGTTGTTCTTCGATTTTTCGCCGCGGCCCCGTGTAACGGATTCCAGATGTTGTGGTTGTTCGCTCGCGGTTTCGAGCGCTGGTATTTGAATTGCGAGTCATGGGGGGTATTTCCCCCGTGCCATCGTTCTCCAATTTCCAAAAAACAAACTCTTGTCATCCCCGGCCGAGCGAAGCGTGAGCTTCGCGAGGGGAGGGGGACCCAGGCAGCAAACGAAAACGCGATGTTTCCGATGAAGCTCGTGCCTCATCTTTCAAGATCAGTTTTTGGGCGCAATTCGAGAGTTGGGAGTTTTGTACACTCCTACCGTCACGGTCGTCAAGCAATTAATCCGTTCAGATAGGAAGATTTATTTTAAGCGGTTGATTCGCCTCGGATAATCAAGAGCGCTCGCGGAAGCGGCTGACGTCCTTGAGCACGCCATTCGCGTCGAAATCGAAATTCACAGTCGTGGTGTGGCCGTAGTTCGGCGCCGCGACCAGCGCGACAAGCGGCACGTAGTCGATCGGCGTTTCGCCATCGACTTCGCGGATATAGCTGTCGCGACGTCCGCCGTTGATGAGCTCGGCCTTCGCGTCCGGCTCGCCCAGCGCGGCGAGAACCTGCTGCTCCGTCGTCGTGCCGACCTGAAACTGCGTGCTCTGCTCCTTGCTGACGAAGGTGCCGGACGCGCATCCGGCAAGGGCAAGCGTGGCGGCAGCGGCGGCGAGAGCGAAGGTTTTCATGGGAATCTCCTGATGGCGAAAATATAGGGCGCGGGCCGCGCCCCGCCTAGATCACTTTTTCCTTGCAGCGCCATTCGGTGGTGGCGCCGACGGACTGGCAATAGACCGGGCGAAGCTGCGGCCATTGCGGGATGAAATGATAGAGCACCGAGCCGTCATAAGGATGATAGTCCAGCTTCGGATCGTCCGGGATCGCGGAAATATAGGCGGGCGTCAGTGCCGCAAGCGATGACGGCCATGTGCCTTTGTCGTGGCGATAGGCCTGGATCGCTTCCACGACGCGGTTGGCATCGCGGCGATAGTTCATGCCGGATGGATCCTGATTGACGGGCCACACCTGACAACCGCCGAGCGCGAGCAGGGCGGCGGCAACAACGCAAACAGACATTGTTTTCATGATCAGATCGCCCGCGTCGCGTTTTCGAGCCACGCCTTCGTGTCTTCGTCCACCAGCGGCGCAAGCTTCTCGCGCGTCCGGGCGTGATAGTCATTCAGCCAGTCGCGCTCGTCTTTGGTCAGCAGCGACGGCTCGACGAGGTTGAGGTCGATCGGCGACCAGGTGATGGTTTCGAATTGCATGAACTTGCGTTGCGGATCGCCGCTCGGAATGGGCTTGGGCTCGGTCACGACAACGAGGTTCTCGATGCGGATGCCGTACTCGCCTTCCTTGTAATAGCCCGGCTCGTTGGAGCAGATCATGCCCGGCATCAAGGGCTGCATGATCGGCTTCTTGGAAATGTTCTGCGGGCCTTCATGCACGGAGAGGTAGGAGCCGACGCCATGGCCGGTGCCGTGATCGTAATCGAGGCCCGCATCCCACAACGCCTTGCGTGCGAAGGCGTCCAGCGCAACGCCCGGCGTGCCCGGCGGGAACTTCATCGTGCCCAGCGCGATATGGCCTTTCAGCACGCGGGTGAAGCGATCCTTCATCTCCGCGGTCGGCGTGCCCACGATCATGGTGCGCGTCACGTCCGTCGTGCCGTCCGGATACTGGCCGCCGGAATCGATGAGATAGATCTCGTTCTTGTTGATCTTGCGATTGGATGAGGTTGTCACACGGTAATGCGGCAGCGCGGCATGCGGCGCGGCGCCGGAAATCGAATCGAACGACAGATCGGTGAGCGATCCGGCCTTGCGGCGATAACCTTCCAAGGTTTCGGCGGCTTCGATTTCCGTAAGCTCACCGTTCGGCGCTTCGCAGGCCATCCACGCAAGGAAGTTGGAGAGCGCCGCGCCGTCGCGGACATGTGCCTTGCGCGTGCCTTCGATCTCCACCGGGTTCTTGCACGCCTTCGGCAGCTGGCAGGGATCGACGCCGCGCTTCACTTTCGCGCCGGCCTTGGCGAGGCGGTCGAACGCGGCTGCCGCCGTCCAGTTCGGATCGGCGGTGACGGTTTTGCCTTTCAGCGCATCGAGCGCGCCGTTGAACTCCGAAGGCTCGCGCACCCGCACGGCGTTGCCCAGGTGCTTGGTGACATCCGGCGTGATCTTGCGGTTGTCCACGAACCAGTCGACGGAGCCGTCGCCGTTGAGGATGGCGTAGGAAAGAACGAACGGCGTGTGCGGCGTGTCGCCGCCGCGCACATTGAGCAGCCAGCAGATCGAATCCGCGAGAGACACGATGGCGGCATCCGCGCCGTTCTTCTTGATCTCTTCGGCAATGCGCGTGCGCTTGGACTCGGCGCTTTCGCCGGCAAGGTTCATCGCATGGGGAACGGCCTTCGCGGTTGGTGCGGCAGGGCGGTCCTGCCACACCGCGTCGATGGGATTGCCGTCAATAGCGACCAGCGTTGCGCCGGCTTTCTCCACGCTGGCGCGCAGCGCATCTGCGCTGGCAGCGGAATGAACCCATGGATCGAAACCGATCTTCGCGCCTTTGGGCGCGTTGTTCTCCAGCCACTTGTTCGGGCCTTCTTCCACCAGATCGCGCGGCTCGAATTGCTTGGTGTCGGTCTGCTGGCGAACCTGCAGCGTGTAGCGTCCATCGGCGAACACGGCGGCTTTGTCCTTCAGCACGACAGCCGCACCGGCGGAGCCGGTGAAGGAGGTAAGCCATGCGAGACGCTCATTGCACTCCGGCAGATATTCGCTTTGGTATTCATCGGAGTGCGGGACGACGAAACCGTCCAGCCCGCGCTGGGCCAGTTCCGCGCGCAACAGCTTCAGGCGCGGCGCCACGGTGGCGGCATCGGAACGGTCTTCGAAACTTTGGAACGATTGGGTCTTGTCCATCGGAGCTATCTTCGCTGTTTGTTTCCGTCATGGCCGCCTTGTGGCGGCCATCCATTTTCCAGAAGCCGTAAATGCCTGCACCGCTTCTGGAAAATGGGTGGCCGGGACAAGCCCGGCCATGACGATTTAAAGGGCAGAGCGACCCTACCGCCGCCCGCGCGCTGCCTCAAGCACGAGCGCCGACCATGGGCCTTCGCGACGCGTCTCGCGCAAGATCAGGCCATGCGGGCGATAGAAACTGAGAACAAGATTTTCCTGCCAGGTGAGAAGGCCGGAGAGCACAGCCACGCCGCCGCGTTCCAGCGCATGGGCAATAGACGGCGCAAGCTGCGTAAGCGGGCCTGCTAAAATATTCGCAATGATGAGATCGTAGGGCGCCTTTGCAGCAAGCGCAGGGCTGGTAAGGCCGTCCGCGGTGATCGCATGGATAAGCGCGCTTTCGCCGTTCGCGCGCGCATTATCGCGCGTGATCTCGACGGCAACCTGATCGATGTCGGACGCGAGCACTTTCTTCTTCCACAGCTTTGCCGCGCCGATGGCGAGGAGACCCGTGCCGCAACCGAGATCCAGCACATTGTTATACGCGCGGCGCTTGGAAAGATCGGACAGCACGCCGAGGCAGAGCGCCGTGGTAGCGTGATGGCCCGTGCCGAAGGCGAGACCCGCTTCGATGCGGATGGGGATGACGCCATCCGGCACCTTGCCCTTGTCATGCGCGCCGAAGACGAAGAAGCGCCCCGCGCGAACGGGCGGCAAGCCTTCCTGGCTGAGCTTGATCCAATCCACATCCGGCAGCAGCGCGACATGCACGTCGCGGCTTGCAAGCTGGCTCAGGAGATCGCCATCCGGCATCGCGGTGTAGAGCGCTTCCACCGTGGCATCCGGCTTGAATGGCTCTTCGTGGATGAGCACCGCCTGCGGATTGGTGCCCAGCTCGAACGCCGACGCGATGTCGCCGGCTTCTTCCTTGGCGACGACGACAGTGGCTTTCCAGAGCGGCGGGTTGGTGGTCATGGCGCCGGGACATACGCCAGCGTCACGCTCACCTCAAGCGGCGGCCTTGTCCGCGCTCCAGAGCAGGCCGCCCAGGATGATGGCCACGCCGAACAGGGCCGGCACGTCACCCATCAAGTGACCCATATGATCCATGCCGCCCATCGTGCCGAAGGATTGCTGCGCCATGATCGCGGCGTGCACGAGACTGGAGACGACGGTGAACCAGATCAGGCTCTTGTTGGCCAGCGGATCGCGCGCAGCAAGGATAAGGAAGAGACCGAGCACGGCATACACGCCCACGATCATCATGAAATAGTCGGATTCATATGGCGCACCCATGTGCCATGCCCAGCCGGACGGCCAGACGATGGAAAGCGGATAGATCAGAAGCATCGTCGCGCCGAACACGACGAGCGCGATCTTGAGAAGGGATAGTGCGTTCATGGCGGGATCCCCGGTCAGAATTTGTCGACGTCGAGCACCGCTTTGGCGAAAGCCGCTGGTGCTTCCTGCGGAAGATTATGTCCGATTCCGCCGGTGATGACACGGCTCTCATAGCGTCCGGAGAATTTGCCGCGATAGGCGGCCGGTTCGGGATGCGGCGCGCCATTCGCGTCGCCTTCCATCGTGATCGTGGGGATGGCGATGACCGGCGCGGCGGCGAGTTTCTTTTCCAGATCGTCGTATTTCGCTTCGCCTTGCGCGAGGCCGAGCCGCCAGCGGTAATTGTGGATCACGATGGCGACGTGGTCGGGATTGTCGAAGGCCGCCGCCGTGCGGTCGAAGGTGGCGTCGTCGAAATTCCATTTGGGCGAGGCGATCTGCCAGATGAGTTTGGAGAAATCGCTTCGGTATTTGTCGTAACCGGCGCGTCCGCGTTCGGTGGCGAAGTAGAATTGATACCACCATTGCAGTTCAGCTTTGGGCGGCAGCGGTGCTTTGCCCGCTTCCTGATTGCCGATGAGATAACCGCTCACCGACACCAGCGCCTTGCAGCGCTCCGGCCATAGCGCGGCCATGATATCGGCCGTGCGCGCGCCCCAGTCGAAACCCGCGACGATGGCCTTGTCGATCCTCAGTGCATCCAGCAATGCGATGGCATCGACAGCGACGACGGATTGCTGACCGTTGCGCGGCGTATCGGCGGAGAGAAACCGCGTGGTGCCGTAACCACGCAAATAGGGAACGATCACGCGATAACCCGCCTGTGCCAGAAGCGGCGCGACATCGACGAAGGCGTGGATGTCGTAAGGCCATCCGTGCAGGAGAAGAACGGCAGGTCCATTCGCGGGGCCGGCTTCGGCATAACCGATACTCAGTGTGCCGGCGTCAATCTGTTTCAGCGGGCCGAAGGATGTGTGCGTGCCGGCTTTGACCGCGGGTTTCGCATCAGTGGCGCTGGTCATGGCGAACTCTCCGGCGGCCAATGCCGCCGCTGCCGCGCCCAGAAGCTCGCGGCGGCGGTAATCGATCTCGTCCTGCATGTCTGCGATGTACCTTTATGATCTGAGTGTTTTGAACGATGCACGCATTTCCGACACGAAGAAGGCCGGCTGCTCCCACGCCGCGAAGTGACCGCCCTTGGGTGCCTTGTTGAAGTGGATGAGCTTGGGATAGGCCTTCTTCGCCCAGCTTTCCGGCGCGGTGTAGATCTCGTCCGGGAAGGCAGTGACGGCGACGGGAATCTTGATGCCGCGCGGATCGAAGAACCCGCCGGTGGGATGATGCGCATTGTCCCAATAGAGCCGCGCGGACGACACCGCCGTGTTCGTCAGCCAATAGAGGGTGACGTTGTCGAGCACGTCGTCTTTCGACAGGCCTTCTGTTTGTCCGGAAAAGACGCGCTGGATCATCTTCTCGCTGCGGTCGTCGTGATCGATCATCCACGCGGCGAGGCCCACTGGCGAATCCGCGAGCGCATAGAGCGTCTGCGGCCGGTTGTTCATCTCGATGGCGTAGCCGAGGCCGTTGTTGTTGAAGAAGTTGAGCTGTTCCCACGCGGTCTTCTCATCCGGCGAAAGACCGGCCGGCATCTTTCCTGCCGCGAGCGAGGCGTTGATCTCCGCCGGAACGGTGGCGGGCATGTTGGTATGGATGCCGAGCAGGCCGGGCGGCTGCTGCACGGCCATGTCTTCGGTGACCGCATTGCCCCAGTCGCCGCCTTGCGCGACATATTTCTTGTATCCGAGGCGCTCCATCAGCACCGCCCAGGCTTTGGCGATGCGCGGCGGATTCCAGCCGACTTCGCGCGGCTTGGCGGAGAAGCCGTAACCGGGCAACGACGGGATCACGAGATGAAACGCATCCGCTTCCGTACCGCCATGCGCGGTGGGATCGGTGAGCGGGTCGATGATCTTCATCTGCTCGATGATCGAGCCCGGCCAGCCATGCGTGACGATCATCGGCAGCGCGTTGGCGTGTTTCGACTTCACATGGATGAAATGGATGTCGATGCCGTCGATCTCGGTGAGGAAGTGCGGGTAGGAGAAGAGCTTCGTCTCGCATTTGCGCCAGTCGTAGTGGTTCGCCCAATGGTCGGCGAGGCTCTTCATCGGCGCGAGCTGCACGCCTTGCGTGGTGTCGGAGACCTGTTCCCTGTCCGGCCATTTCGTCGCCGCGACGCGCCGCTTCAGATCGGCGAGCTCGTCTTTCGAAGCTTCGTAGTGGAACGGGCGGATCGCGGCCATCTTGTACTCCTTCTGGGTTGGTTCAGCGGCGCTGGTCTGATGCAAGCCAAGCAGAGAGACGGCGCCCGCTGCCGCGGTGCCGGCGAGAATTATGCGTCTGTCGGGCGATGGTTCAGTCACGTATATTCTCCTTGCCGAAACTCAAGGCGAATGGCGCACCGGAACGCGGTGAGCCGGATGACGATGCGCGGACTCGTAGCGCGGCGCTAAACGCCGCTCAATGCGCGGCGATCACTGTGGAAATGTCTCGGATCGGGAAGTGCGCGTGGCGCAAAAAAAGTCAGGCGGGTTCTTCGCCAATGCAGCAGACGCGCAAACGATTGATCAGGTTTGCGATTGATGCCCGCGAACAAAAAGTGACGCGTGTCGCACTATCGTTTTGTCACGCACGCGACACGAAATTGTCGATGACTTTC
Organism: Rhizomicrobium sp.; assembly: GCA_036569005.1. Taxonomy (GTDB): domain Bacteria; phylum Pseudomonadota; class Alphaproteobacteria; order Micropepsales; family Micropepsaceae; genus Rhizomicrobium. The sequence continues at coordinate 36,547 of DATCRK010000009.1, forward strand.
TTTTCGCCCGCCTTGTCGAAATCCACCGTCAGCTTGTTGCCTTCCACGAAGCTCACGCGGCCGTAGCCGAATTTCTGGTGGAAGATGCGGTCGCCGCGTTTGTATTGCGAGCTTTCGGGATCGCTCGTCTGGATCGTGTAGGCTTGCGCTTCGATCATCGGCGGGCGGGTGCGCATGGCGCCTTGGCTCGCGCGGTTGGCCTGCGCGCGGCGCCAGCCGGGACTGTCATAAGTGCTGCCGAAGTTCGCGGCCTGCGCGTTGTCGCGGAAGCCGACGCTGCCGCCATAGAAGCCTTCATCCACCACCGTATCGACATGCTCTTCCGGCAGTTCGGTGATGAAGCGCGAGGGCAGGGCGCTTTGCCAGTTGCCATGCACGCGCCGGTTCGCGGCGAAGGAAATGAAGATGCGTTTACGCGCGCGCGTGATGCCGACATAGGCGAGGCGGCGTTCTTCTTCCAAACCGGCGAGACCGTTCTCGTCCATCGTGCGCTGTGACGGGAAGAGGCCTTCTTCCCAACCGGGCAGGAACACGGTGTCGAATTCCAGCCCCTTCGCGGCGTGGAGCGTCATCAGGCTGATGCGGTCGCCGCTGTCGTTCTGCTCCAGCTCCATGACGAGCGAGACATGCTCCAGGAATCCGGTGAGAGACTCGTATTGCTCCATCGAGCGGACGAGTTCTTTCAAATTGTCCAGACGGCCCGGCGCTTCGGCGCTCTTGTCGTTCTTGAGCATGTCGGTGTAACCGGATTCATCCAGCACCATTTCGGCAAGCTCGGTGTGCGGCAGAGCCTTCGCGGTCTCCGTCCAGCGCGCGAAATTCGCGGCCAGTTCACCCAGCGCTTTGCGCGCCTTGGGCGGAAGCTCGTCGGTCTGTGCGATTTCGCGGGCGGCCATGAGCAGCGGCATGTGCTGGCTGCGCGCGAACTGGTGGAGCGCCGCCACGGACGTATCGCCGATGCCGCGCTTGGGCTTGTTGACGATGCGCTCGAAGGCGAGGTCGTCGTCGCCCTGCGCGATCAAGCGCAGATATGCCATTGCATCGCGGATTTCCGCGCGCTCATAGAAGCGCGGGCCGCCGATCACCTTGTAAGGCAGGCCGAGCGAGAGGAAGCGGTCTTCAAACTCGCGCATCTGGAACGAGGCGCGGACGAGAACCGCCATCTGCGAGAAGGTTTCGCCGCGGCGATGCAAGTCCTCCGCATCGCCGGCGACGCCGCGCGCTTCTTCTTCGGCGTCCCACACGCCCTGCACTTTGATCTTCTCGCCGTGATCGCCTTCGGTCCACAGCGTCTTGCCGAGGCGGCCCTTGTTCGCGGTGATGAGGCCGGACGCCGCGCCCAGGATCGCGGGCGTGGAGCGGTAATTGCGTTCCAGGCGTATGACTTTCGCGCCGGGGAAATCGCGTTCGAAGCGCAGGATGTTCTCCACCTCCGCGCCGCGCCAGCCATAGATGGACTGATCGTCGTCACCCACGACGCAGATGTTACCGGCGCTGCCCGCGAGCAGCTTCAGCCAGAGATACTGCACCGTGTTGGTGTCCTGATATTCGTCCACCAGCATGTATTTGAAGCGGTCGCGATATTCGGCAAGGATGTCGTCGTTGGTGCGCAGGATCGTCAGCACTTCCAGCAGCAGATCGCCGAAGTCCACCGCGTTCAGCGCCTTCAGGCGTTCCTGATATTGGCGATAAAGATCGCGGCCCTTGCCGAAGGCAAACCCGTGCGACTCGCCATCCGGCACATCCTGCGGGCGAAGACCGCGGTTCTTCCAGCCGTCGATCATGCTGGCCAGCGTGCGTGCGGGCCAGCGCTTGTCGTCGATGTTCTCGGCTTCCATCAACTGCTTCATCAGGCGCAGCTGATCGTCGGCATCGAGAATGGTGAAATTGGATTTGAGCCCGGCCAGTTCCGCGTGGCGCCGCAGCATGCGCGCGCCGATGGAGTGGAAGGTGCCGAGCCATTGCATGCCTTCGACCACGCCGCCGATAAGAAGGCCAATGCGCTCCTTCATCTCGCGCGCGGCCTTGTTGGTGAAGGTTACGGCCAGCATCTGCCCCGGCCATGCGCGGCGCGTGGCGAGGATGTGGGCGAGGCGGGTGGTCAGCACGCGCGTCTTGCCGGTGCCCGCGCCGGCCAGCACCAGCACGGGGCCGTCCACCGTCAGCACCGCTTCGCGCTGCTCGGGGTTCAGGCCGGCGAGATAAGGCGGCTCGCGTTGCGCGACCGGCGCTGTCTCGTCCGAAGCACTGTCGTGCTCCGGACCCTCGCCGAAGGCGTCGTCCAAAGGATCGCGGTAGCGGTCTCCGTAACCGCTCATGACAGTTCTGAGTCGAAAGGCATTAGAGCAATGTAATCCTTCCCCAAGCCATTTTCACCCCTGCGCGCAGGGTGGAGATTTCCTATATATTGGCGGTTGAGAGACCACCCTTGGAGGGGAACAGATCCATGAATCTCGCGATCGGACGCAACAATTTGGGGCGCGCGCTCCTGATCCTTTTCCTGCCGCTATACCTTGCCGGTTGCGGCATCAACGATATTCCAACCAAAGACGAGCAGGTGAAGGCCGCCTGGGGCGACGTGCAGAACCAGTATCAGCGCCGCGCCGATCTGGTGCCCAACCTCGTCGCCACCGTGCAGGGCTATGCCCAGCAGGAAAAGACGGTGCTGGTGGATGTGGTGAAGGCGCGGGCATCCGCGACGCAGGTGAAGGTTGATGCCTCCACCATCACCAATCCGGAAGCGTTCCAGAAATATCAGGCGGCGCAGGACCAGTTGTCCGGCGTTCTGGGCCGATTGCTCGCGATCACCGAGAATTATCCCGACCTGAAATCGAACCAGAACTTCCTGGCGCTGCAATCGCAGCTTGAGGGCACGGAGAACCGCATCGCCATCGCGCGGCGCGACTACAACGAAGCGGTGCGGCAATACAATACGAGCCTGCGCACCTTCCCGACGGTGATCTGGGCGAAGACGATCTATAGCGGCCAGAAGGAAGCGCAGCCCTTCACGGCTAGCGCCGCCGCGCAATCGGCGCCGAAGG
>DATCRK010000010.1:0-136435 GCA_036569005.1 Rhizomicrobium sp.
GATCATCGTCTCGACCATGTCGGAGACGAGGCGGCGGAGGGCCGGATCGGCGGGATTCGCCACCGGCGCCGCCTTCTGGGCCAAGACCGGATGCCCCATTTTCGCGATTTTCAGGATGGCCATGACGCGCCGCTTTTCTCAACCCTTTGATTTTAGCAGAAAAACGTCCGGAGGTTGTTTTTCAAAAACATGGGGGAGGGGTATCCCCCCTGTTCTTTCCTGCCCATATCCGACAGAAAAGCCAAACTAGAACATATAGAGAACAAATGGAGCGACGTCAAGGCCTCGATTCCATGGAAATCCGGCAGACTGGAACGGTTTACAGGCCAAAACCCTTCTGATATCAACCGCGGCCTTCTTAATACCGGCAGGAGTCGTCTTTGCAGATCATCGTTCGCGACAACAATATCGACCAGGCGCTCAAGGCCCTGAAAAAGAAGATGCAGCGCGAAGGCATCTTCCGCGAGATGAAGCTGCGCGGCCACTACGAGAAGCCGAGCGAGAAGCGCGCCCGCGAACGCGCCGAGGCGATCCGCCGTTACCGCAAGCTGCAACGCAAGCGCATGCAGCGCGAAGGCGTTCTGCCGAAATAATCGCCACCGTGATGAGAATTCAAAAAGGCCGTCCGAACAGGACGGCCTTTTTGTTTTCGTCTTCTCCCTCTCCCCCTTCAGGGGGAGAGGATGAGATGATCGTCACTCCATGCCGACGAGAAGCTTGTCCAATTGCACGAACTGCTCGTCGTAGCCGGCGGCGCTGCCGGAGGCGATGGCATCGTCGAGGGCCTTCTTCGAGGGATAAAGATCGTGCACGACGACGAGCGTCTCGCCGCCCTTTTCCTCGAAGGTCACTGTGGTGATCGAGCCGTCTTCGCTTTCCTCGTTGGTCCAGACGAGGCGCTGGTTCGGCACCACCTCGCGGTAGTGGCCGAAGAACGCCATGGGTTCGCCCGAAGCCGGATGCTTGAACACGAAGCGGACGGCGCCGCCGACGCGAAGATCGATCTCGCAGGACAGGAACGACATTCCGAACGACTCCGGCGCCCACCACCGCAAGAGCAACTCGGGCGTGGTCCACGCCTTGTAGACGAGGCGCGCCGGGCCTTTGAACCTGCGCGTTACGGTCGTCTCGCGATCGGATATCCGCTCGGATCTGGTCAGAGCCTGCGCGTTATCGTTTTGGGCGGGCATCGGCTTTCTCCTGCTGTTTCAATTCCTCGATAATTCCATCCAGCGCATCGAAGCGCGCGGCCCAGAGCTGGCGATACTTCTCGATCCACGCCGCTTCTTCCTCCAGCCGGCGCCTGCCGAGCTTGCAGGTGCGCACGCGCCCGATCTTCTGCGTGGTGACGAGCCCGGCCTCTTCCAGCACGCCGACATGTTTCTTCATGCCGGTGAGGGTCATGTGGAATTTGTCGGCAAGCTCGGTGATCGAGGCGTCCGAACGCCCGAGTTGCTCCAGAACGCCGCGCCGTGTGGCGTCCGAGAGCGCGGCGAAGGAGGCGTCGAAGCGGGTTTGCGAATACTGAACCATATGGTTCAGTATATAGCGCACCTGTTCGCGGCGCACAAGAGAAGATGGTCAGCTGCGCTTGGCCCCCGAGAACCACGAACCCAGCCGCGGCGGCTTCTCCGTGGTCAGGGCATGGCGGGCGAAGGTCTGGCCGGCTTTCCAGACGAGGAACGCGGCAACGCTCACGGACAGGAGCGCGGTGGTCATCAGCTCGATGGCCGGCGGATGCGAGCCGACGCGCATCAGCATGATGTAGGGCGTATAGACCGGGAAATAGCTTGCTGCCGTCGCCAGCGCGCCATTCGGGGCGCTCAGGATCGCCGCGATGAAGAGATTGGGGAGCATGATGATCATCATGGAGGGACCCAGATAGGCCTGCGCATCGGCCAGCGACGCACTCATGCTGCCGATGATGAGGAAGATCGCGCCATAGATGAGAAGGCCGCAGAGGAAATAGAGCATCACCAGCCCCGTCAGCACCGGATCGGACAGCGCGGCCAGCGCGCCGTGGATCATCGATGCCGCCATGCTGCCGGCGAACACCGATCCCAGAATCGCCGCCGATCCCACCCACAGCACCACGGTGAATAACGCCACCCCGATCACGCCGAAGATTTTGCCGGTGACGATCTCCCATGGCGTGGCGCAGGACAGGAGCACCTCGATCATGCGGGTGGATTTCTCCTCGATCACGCCCTGCAGCAGCGCCATGGAGTTCATGATCGCCACGATCAGAAGCAGGATGGCCATGCCCACCGCGACCGACACGGAGGCAACGCCCTTGATGGCGGAGGGCAATCCGGCGGAGGGATTGCGCGGCTGGACATGGGCTTCCACATCCAGCACCGCGGAGGCATTGGCGTCGCCCAGGCGTTTCATGGCGCGCAGCCGCAACGCATTGGTCAGCGCGGTCTGAACGAAATCCTCCAGCGCGGCTTCGCTGTGACCGGACCAGAACTGCGCCGGATGCGCGGCATCGAAATCCTTCGGAATCACGACGATGGCGTCCAGCGCGCTGCCGCCCTTCTCGGTGCTGAGATAGTTGCGCGCGTAAGACGCGAAACGCTCCGGCGACGTGTGAAGGACCGCAGGCGGGGCTTCCCGCAACACGAACCGGCCGGGCTGCTGCGCGTTCCGGCGGATCACGGCTTGTTCGATCACCGGCGCAAAAGCGCCGTTGCGGTCGATCACGGAGAAAACGACCTGCCGCTCTTTCTCGGCGGAGGACAGCTTCGCCGGAACGATGGCGGCAAGCGCAATCCACACCGGCACGCCGATCAGCGTGAACAGGAAGCCGCGCCTTGTGACGAACTTGATGAACTCGTGCCGGGCGATGATGAGGATGCGGCTCATGCGGCGGTCCTGTCGCGTTCGATCAGGCTGACGAAGACATCGTGCAGGCTGGGCGGCGCCACGTCGAAATGGGTGAGTGGCACGCGGCGCTCAAAACATTGCGTGAGCAGGTCGCGCCCGTCCGCGCCTTCCTTGAGATCCAGGATCCAGTTCTCGCCTTCATGCGCGATCGATGTCACCTGCGGCGACGCCTGCAGGAAAGACAGATCGGCGTCGGCGCCGATGCGCGCACGGCGCGGCAGCAGCTTGCGCGCCTGATCCAGATTGCCATCGAACAGCTTGCGCCCCCGCGACAGAACGATGAGCTGGTCGGCCAGGCGCTCCGCATGCTGCATGGTGTGGGTAGAGAACAGGATGGTGATGCCGCCGGCGGCAAGCTCGCGGATGGTCTGCTCGATTTCGCTCTGGTTGACGGGATCGAGACCCGAGAACGGCTCGTCGAGAATCAAAAACTCCGGATCGTGTGCGATGGCGGAGATGAGCTGCACCTTCTGCGCCATGCCCTTGGACAAACCTTCGATGCGCGTGCGCGAAAATTTGCCCAGGCCATAGCGATCCAACAGCACGCGCGCTTTCGCCAGCGCATCGTGGCGCGGCATGCCCTTGAGGGTCGCGATATAGGCGATGGCGTCGTCCGCGCGCATGCGCTTGTAGAGGCCGCGCTCTTCGGGGAGATAGCCGATCTGGCGGCGCTGGCCGGTGGCTTCGCCGCCAAGGATATGCACCGCGCCTTCGTCCGGCTTCAGGATGCCCAGCATCATGCGGATGCTGGTCGTCTTGCCCGCGCCATTGGGCCCCAAATAGCCGAGGATGCGCCCGCGCGGCAGGGCAAGGCTCAGATCCTGCACCGCGGTGAAGGAACCGAAACGCTTGGTGACGTTTGTGAGCTCGAGCGCGAGATCCGACAAGGAACACCATGTGAAGACAATCGAGACTTTGGCGTTGAGACCATGACTGTCAAGCAGCCGGCTTTTGGCCTAGATAACGCCGTGTAAACGACGAGCGAGACGATGACGGATATCAGCGACCGCGTGCGCATCGAAAGCGTGAAGCTGCTTTCGGACAACCACTATATCCTCAAGCGGGTGGATTTCGCGTGGCGGCGCGGCGACGGGACCTGGCACAGTTCCGCGCGCGAGGTTTACGACCGCGGCGATGGCTGCACGATCTTGCTCTACGATCCGGAGCGCCGCACAGTGATCCTCACACGCCAGTTCCGCATGCCGATGTACATTCACGGCTATCGCGATCTCCTCATCGAAACGGCGGCGGGATTGCTGGATGAAGCCGATCCGCTGTCGCGCATCATCAGCGAAGCGGAGGAAGAAACGGGCTATACACCGAAGAATGCGCGCAAGGTGATGGCCTGCTACACCAGTCCCGGCGCGGTGACGGAGAAAATCCATCTTTTCGTGGGCGAGTACGACGCGGCTTCGAAACGCGGCAAAGGTGGCGGCTTGGCCGATGAAGGCGAAGATATCGAAGTCCTGGAGTTGTCCTTTGACGATGCCGTCGCGATGATGCGGGATGGCCGCATCCAGGACGCCAAGACGATCATGCTGCTGCAATATGCGCAGCTTCACATCTTCCCCTGAACGAAAAAGGCCGGCGAGTCGCCCCGCCGGCCAGTTCGAGAGGAAAGGCGAAACGCCTAGTGCATCGCGGCCGTCTTGCCGCCGCCGGCCCATGCGGCGCCGAGTTCGGCGGTCCACGACGCTTCGATCTGCTTCACGACGCTTGCCGGGAACGGCACATAGTCCAGCTTGCGCGACGCGGCCTGTCCGTCATGCAGTGCGTAGTCCAGGAACTTGAGCACTTCGCCGTTCTTGCCGGCGTCGTAGTCCTTGCGCATGAGCATGTAGGTCGCCGCCGTGATCGGCCAGCTCTTGGCGCCCGGCTGGTTGGTGAGGATGAGGTAGAAGTCCTTCACCTTGCTGAAATCGGCATTGCCCGCCGCCGCCTGGAACGCATCCATCGTCGGCTTCACGCGCTTGCCGTCGGCGTTCAGCATGTCCATGTGCGTCATGTGGTTCTGGATCGCATAGGCGAACTCGACGTAACCGATGGCGCCCTGCGTCTGCTGAACGTAAGCGGCGACACCGGCATTGCCCTTGCCGCCCAGGCCCACCGGCCATTCGACCGACGTGTCGGAGCCGACTTTCGTCTGCCAGTAGGGATCGACCTTGCCAAGATAGTTGGTGAAGTTGAACGTGGTGCCCGATCCGTCGGAACGATGGACGACGGTGATCGCCATGTCCGGCAGCTTCGCTTTCGGATTCAGCTTCACCAGCGCCGGATCGTTCCACTTCTTGATGTTGCCCAGATAGATCTCGGCGAGCGTCTTGCCGTCGATGACGAGCTGGCCCGGCTGGATGCCCGGCACGTTCAGCACCGGCACGATCGAGATGATGACCTGCGGGAACTGCACGAGGCCGGCCTGATCGAGCTCTTCCGGCTTCAGCGGCTTGTCGGAGTTCGCGAAGTCGACGGTCTTCGCCTTGATCTGCGCGATGCCGCCACCGGAGCCGATGGCCTGATAGTTCACGGCCGTTCCGGTTTTCTGGTTGTAATCCTGCGCCCACACCTGGAGCACGGGATAGATCGCGGTGCCGCCGGCGCCGTTCAACTGCGCCGCGCAAGCAGGCGCGGAAAACACCGCCGCCGACATGGCGAGCGCCGTCAATAGACTGCGTTTCATTCTTCTGCCCTCCGTAGATATGGCGCTCCACGGAATGGGACCCGCGTTAATCCCCGGACGTGACAGTGGGGTGACAAATGCCGGTCTTGCGGCGATTGCGCACAGACAACACGTGCCGCAACGCAACAATGGCCGCAAAATTAAGAGGGCAATGAACGGTATGCAGATCAGACCTTCGTGATTTTCGCCAAAGCGCAGATGGAAAGTGGGGATTTGCATTCCTAGCTTGGTGCGATGACCGCATTGCACAAAGACTATTCGCAGATGGACACGGCGCTGCGCGCATTGCGCGACTACGGCCCCGACCTGTCCAACGGCTTCACCAATCACGCGCCGATGGTGACCGAAGCGCTCGCCGCGATGGGGCGCGCGGATGCCGTGATGCCGTGGCTGGAGCAGAACTGGCCGCTGCGCAGCTATCTGATACCGCGTACCGGTGCCAAGCGCGAAATCGCCGACTGGAGAGCCGCGCTCGGCAATGACGATGCACCGTCATGGTCGGCCTATCTTGCCCATGAGATCTGGGATTCGCGCTGGCAGGATTTCGTGGCGCGCTGGTCTGGGCGGCTGGCGCCCGGCATCGGCTGCGCGGCAGCCCATGGCGTGATCCGCGCGGGACATGCGGTGCGCAGCCTTGGCGAAGCGGAAACGCCGGAGCGTTTGCGCGAACTGGCCGATGCGTTCGGCTATTGGGCGGCGTGTTACGACACGTTGCCGATTGCGGAATATGCGGGCGCTCCGGGATGCGCTCGCGACGCGATTGCGCAGGTGCCGTTCTCGCCCGGCCCCGCACGGAGCGAACGCGGATCGTTCAGCGCCGGTCTGCACGGCCTGCACGATTTTGCGGATTTCGCGCCGGTGATCGGCATGCTGGATGTGAGCGGCGATCCGCAGGAAACGCTTTCGGTGCTGGCGGAGACGTTCGTGCGCGTCTATCTCGCCAATGCGCAGGACTCCTACACCGTCATCGCCTTCATCCATGGCGTGACCGCGATTGGAGCGCTGCGTACACTGGCGCCTTACCTTGATGATGATATGACGCAGGCCGCGCTGCGCTATGCATGGCAGACCTCGACGGCGCTTTATTCCGTTTATGGCACCAGGAAGCCGGATCCCGGACGCATCTCTGCGCCGGAGGAATCGCCGTTCCGGTTGATCGCACTGGCCGTGGACACAGCGGACGATCACGCGATCAAATTCACCGAAGCCTGTTTGCGCGAATATGCGCTGAACCCGAATCCCGTCTATCTTGCCGCCGCGCGGCACGCGATCGGGGTTCTGGGGAAACATGGCTAAGCGGCATAGCGGATTTCACATTCTGGCATTGGCGGCGATCATCGGCGGCATTCTGCGCCTGATCGAGCCGTGGATGGATCGCGCGCTGCATGGCGCGGCGCTGCACACCTATTACGTCGTGATCGACGTCTTTCTGATCCTGGGCTTCATCGCTTTCGGCATGGCGGCGGGCAAGCTGGGCAAGGCGGGCGCGGCCATCGGCGCGATCGGCTTGCTCATGATCCGCATCGGCGCGGCGACAGGCGCAGCGCTCTATCAGCCCGGCGCGGCGCTGGCGCTGTTCGGGGCGGCGTTCGTTGGCGTGGACATCCTGCAGCGGCGCGGCAAATCAAGGCTGGCGGCAGTGCTGTTCGTCGCGGCGCTGGTGCTGGGACTTGCGGCGCTGTTGCCGCAAACGACAATGCCGGCAGCTTTCGCGGCCGGCATCGCGTTTGGATTGGGCTTCGTGATCCAGGGGATCGCGCTGCTTTAGATATCCTGCGTGTCGTAGAGCGCCTTGCCGTCCGCGCCGGTGACTTTCTGCAGCATCAGGCACTTGTCGTCGTTCGCGTTATCGCAGGGCGTCGTTGCGATCAGCGTGAAGGTGGCGTTGCCGGCCTGCGCGTTGCAGGTGACCCGGTTGGCGTCGTCATCGGACACGGTCTTCTCGCCGACCTTCTCCGCGTCCGGCGGCAGCACGCCGTAATCGCGCGCGCGCGCGACGGCGACCTTGCAGACGCCCTTTTCGGAAAGCGATGCGACTTGCGCCGAGCCGGTGTGCGATTGCGACCAATAATAATATCCGCCACCGGCCGCAGCCACGACGACAAGCGCCGCGACAGCAAGCGTGATGCGGCCCTGAAGGGTGGAGAGAAATGCGCTCATGATCTGCCTCCTTTGCTCGGCGCTTATTTCCGGCAAAATAGGGCAGCTTTTGGGCGACGTCAGAATTTTTCCTCGCCTTCATGGCGATGCACGTCGGGAAAATCGCGGTAGAGCGCGATTTTTAAATTCCGGACATGTTGGTTGACGCCAAAATGCACGCTCTCCACAGGTTCCCTGCGCGTGGAGACGTGATTGAACGCAGCATCGAGCTGCGCCAGATCCTTCGTCTCCATCACGATATGGAACTCGCCCCATTCGGGCGGCGAGAAGCCGAGCTTGCGGCGCGTGAGCCGCCAGCCCTCGATCAGCTTGTTGTCTTTGAGATGATCCATGTAGCGCGCCATGTTGCGCGCGAACTCGGTGTCCTTGACGCCGGGCTTCAGGTCGAACCAGGTGTGATAGTGATCCATGAACAGCGCTCCTTCGCTGGAGCGTTGGTAGCATCGAGGGCGCACCGGCGGCATTGCGGCGCGCGCGCTGCACATTCGCCGGCGCCGCATGGCTTCAGCGCAGATATTTCCGAAGCTCGATGGCGTAGTCCGCATAACCCGCGCTGCGGTAAAGCCCCGCCGCGCTTTCGTTGCGCGACAGCACGCCGATCTGGATGGTCTTGAAGCCTTCGGCTTTCGCCCAATCCTCGCAGGCGACGATCAGCGCACGGCCGATGCCCTTTCCGCGCATGGCTTCGACGACGAACAATTCGAAGATGTAGGCGTAGTTGCGCTCTTCCGGAACGATGAAGATCTCGCCCATATAGGCGCCCACCACGCCCCAGCCCAGCGCGGCACCGTTCGCGTCCTCGGCGATGAAGATACGGCCTTCGTGGTCTTCCAGATATTTGATCAGCCTTGCGAGATGCTCCTCCGCGACCGGCGGATCGAGCCTGCGATTGGGCTCGATCGCATATTCGTGGCGCTGCGAGCCCATGATGAAGCCATGCATCGCCGGCCTGTCGCGCGCGAGATCCGCGTCGCGAATGTTGATCCCCTGCATGCTGCCGCTCCCAAATCCCCGAGCGAGCCTAGCACGGATCGTCAGCGCGGGACCTCGAGAAGCGCCGCGCCGATGGCCAGCAGCAGGATCGACAGGAAAGTGAGATACAGCGCGACGTTGAAGAAGATGCCGCGACGGGCGGCGAGCAGCGAGGTCTGCACGACGATCTCGACCTCGGCTTCCTCGTCGTTCTCGATATGCGGCGCGCGGCCAATGAAGACTGTGCGCAGATTGGTCATCACCGCCAGCGCGGCGATGGTGAGCAGGAAGATCGAGACCAGCGCCAGCACGCGCGGCCAGCCTTGAGACAGCAGATAGGTGGCCACGGCGATGAAGATGCCCTGTGCCTGCAACAGCGCGCCGGACTTGCTTGTCATATGCGCGAGGTTTTCGCTCATCACGCCGCGCATGACATGGATGTCCCGCGTGCGCCGGAAGCGCGCCACTTCCGCGCGGATCTGCGCCTCGGTGGCGGGAACGCCCATCAGACTGGAAATAAGGCCGGCCATCGTTGCGATAATACCGAAATGGGGAAGATCAGCCCAGCGCCTTGACGATTTCTTCGGTCATCTTCTTGGCGTCGCCGAAGAGCATCATGGTGTTGTCGCGGAAGAAGAGCTCGTTCTCCACGCCCGCATAGCCGCTGCCCATGCCGCGCTTGATGAAGAGCACGGTCTTGGCTTTCTCCACGTCCAGGATCGGCATGCCGAAGATCGGCGATTTGGGATCGGTCTTGGCCGACGGATTGGTCACGTCGTTCGCGCCGATGACGTAAGCCACATCGGCCTGCGCGAACTGGCTGTTGATGTCTTCCAGCTCGAACACTTCGTCATAGGGCACGTTGGCTTCGGCCAGCAGCACGTTCATGTGGCCGGGCATGCGGCCCGCGACCGGATGGATGGCGTAGGAAACCTTCACGCCTTCCTTCTTCAATATGTCGGCCATTTCGCGCACGGCGTGCTGCGCCTGCGCCACCGCCATGCCGTAGCCCGGCACGATGATGACGGAGCCGGCGTTCTTCATGATGAAGGCGGCGTCGTCCGCGCTGCCCTGCTTGACGGGACGGGCTTCCACTTTGCCGCCGCCCGCCGCCACTTCGCCACCGAAGCCGCCGAGGATGACGGAGATGAAGCTGCGGTTCATGCCCTTGCACATGATGTAGGACAAGATCGCGCCCGACGAGCCGACCAGCGCGCCGGTGATGATGAGCGCGGAGTTCTCCAAGGTGAAACCCATCGCCGCCGCCGCCCAGCCCGAATAGGAGTTGAGCATCGACACCACCACCGGCATGTCCGCGCCGCCGATGGGAATGATGAGCGTGATGCCGAAGACAAAGGAGAGCACCGCGATGGCCCAGAACGCCCAGGCCGGCTGAACCATCGTGAAATAGACGATCAGGCCGACGATGACCACGAACAGGATGATGTTCAGCAGGTGACGCGCGGGCAGAAGGATCGGCGCACCCGACATGTTTCCGTTGAGCTTGGCGAAGGCGATGATGGAGCCGGCGAAGGTGATGGCGCCGATGGCGACGCCGAGGCTCATTTCGATGAGGCTTTGCGTGCGGATCGCACCTTCCGCGCCGATGCCGAACGCATCCGGCGAATAGAACGCCGCGCCTGCCACCAGCACGGCTGCGAGGCCGACCAGTGAGTGGAACGCCGCGACCAACTGCGGCATGTCCGTCATGGCAATGCGCCGCGCGGTGACCGCGCCGACGCCGCCACCGATGGCGAGACCGGCCACGATCAAGCCCCAGGTCATCGCGTCGCTGATGCCCGCGACCCACAAGGTCGTCAGGATCGCGATGGTCATGCCGATCATGCCGTTGCGGTTGCCCGCGCGGGACGAAGCGGGCGACGAAAGCCCGCGCAGCGCCATGATGAAGAGGACGCCCGAGACGAGATAGAGAATGGCTGCGATATCGGCTCTCATGGAGCGGCACTCCGGCGCCGCTCACCCTTCGACAGGCTCAGGGTGAGGAATGTGGAGTAGTCCTCATGCTGAGCTTGTCGAAGCAGGAGGACGGCTGCGCAGACCGACATCACTTGCCCTCTTTCTTCTTATACATCGCCAGCATGCGCTGGGTGACGAGGAAGCCGCCGAAGATGTTCACGGATGCAAGGATCAGCGCGAAGAAGCCGAGAAGTTTGGACGTCCACGCTTCCGCGGACAGCGCGGGCACCGCGACCGCGATCAGCGCACCGACCACGATCACCGACGAGATCGCGTTGGTCACGGCCATCAGCGGCGTGTGCAGCGCGGGTGTCACGCTCCACACCACGAAGTAACCCACGAAGATCGCCAGCACGAAGATGGTGAGGCGGAAGACGATGGGATCGACCATTTCCATGAGATCAGCCCTTCAGGCTTGGATGCACGATCTCGCCGTCGCGGGTCAGCCCCGCGCCTTTGACGATCTCGTCATCCCAGTTGAGCGCCAGCGCGCCCGACTTCTTGTCGACGATCAACGCAACGAAGTTGAAGAGATTGCGCGCGTAAAGGCTCGACGTGTCGGAGGCCAGCCGCGCGGGCAGATTGGTGTAGCCCATGATGGTCACGCCGTTCGCGTTCACGATCTCATCGGGCTTGGTGAGCGGGGTGTTGCCGCCCTGCTCCGCCGCTAGATCGACGATCACCGAACCGGGCTTCATCGTCTTGATCATCTCTTCGGTCACGAGCACCGGCGCCTTGCGGCCGGGGATCAGCGCCGTTGTGATGACGATGTCCTGCTTCTTGATGTGTTCGGCGGTCAGCGCGGCCTGCTTGGCCTGGTATTCCGCCGACATCGGCTTGGCATAGCCGGCGGCGGTTTCCGCCTGCTTGAACTCTTCGTCCTCCACGGCCACGAAGCTCGCGCCCAGCGAGACGACCTGTTCCTTGGTGGCGGGGCGAACGTCCGTCGCCGTCACGATGGCGCCCAGGCGGCGCGCGGTGGCGATGGCCTGCAGGCCCGCGACGCCCACGCCCATGATGAACACACGCGCCGGAGCAATGGTGCCCGCCGCCGTCATCATCATCGGGAAAGCCCGGCCGAACTGCGCGCAGGCGTCGATCACCGCCTTGTAACCGGCGAGATTGGCTTGGCTGGACAAAACGTCCATCGATTGCGCGCGGCTGATGCGCGGGATGAATTCCATCGCGAACGCATTCACGCCCTGCGCGCCGAGCTTGCCGATGGTTTCTTTTTCGGAATAAGGCGCGAGCAGCGAGGCATAGACCGCGCCTTTCTTCATCGCCTGGATTTCATCGGACTCCGGTCCGCGCACTTTCAGAACGATGTCGGCATCGCGCAGCATGGTGGCGCGATCCGGCGATACCGTTGCACCGGCGGCGATGTAATCGTTGTCGAAGAACTGGGCCTTCTCGCCCGCGCCGGATTCCACGGTGACGTCCAGCCCAAGGCCCTTGAGCTTCTTCACCGTTTCCGGCGTTGCCGCGACGCGGGTTTCACCCGCGCGACGCTCCTTGAGGACGGCGAGTTTCATAGGCCCCGGGAAGATGTCAGTGGTTGGTGCGGAAGATGGCGAGCAAGATCATGATGATGGCGATGCCGATGGCCTGCCATTTCACGAAGGCCACAAAACCATGCCACGTGCGCAGATGGTCCTTGAGGTCCATGGTGCCCATTTGGCCGGGCTCCTGATGGAGAAGTTCCTCGTCCGTCTCGCTCATTATTGTCCCCAGTGATGTGGCGGGTTTTCGAACCGGGCGGGACTATAGCAAAGGCCCCCTCCCCGGCAACCGCGACAATCTTGCCTAGATGCGCCGGTTCGGGACCGAGTGGTTCCAGTCGGCTAAGAGCGCATTCAGCGCCGAAACGAAGGCCAGAGGCTGATCCAGCATGACGTGGTGGCGGGCCTCGGGGATCGTGACCACCGGCGCGGCGCGGCCCAGAAGGTTGAACATGTACTCGCCGATCTCCGGCGGCATGAGGATCGATTCGGCGCCACGGAAGATGGCGATCCGGCATTTGGTTTCGCGCAGGCGCGCGGCGGTGTCGCCGATGGAGAAGTCCTGCCAGATGAAGGGATCGAACTTCCAGGTGAAGCCGCCTTCCACCTGCTTGAGCGAATGCCGCGCCACCCAGTCGACGATGTAGAGATTCTTGCAGCCCTGCGGCGGCATCAGGCGAAAGCGCGACAGGGCTTTTGCCATGTCGGGATAGACATTGTGCGGCTTGAACGTGCGATGCGGCGGCCCGCCCGGACGGCCCGGCGGATTGACGGGTGAATCCACGATCACCGTGCCCGCAAGCCTGTCGCCATATTTGGCGCCGGTGAGCATGGTGATGAAGCCGCCGAAGCTGTGCGCGACGATCACCGGCGGCTCGCTGACCGCGAACATGCCGGCGGCTTCGCACACCGCCATCTCTTCTTCCGCGAAGCGCTCCGCCGAATAGCTTTTGCGCCAGTCGGAATCGCCCATGCCGGAGAAATCCAGCGCGGCGACATTATAGTCCTGTGCGAGATACGGCGCGATGAAACTCCACCAATAGGCATGCGCGGCGTTGCCATGGACCAGCAGAAGGCCCGGCTTCGAACGATCGCCCCAGCGCAGATAGTGGATTTTCGCGGCTTCGACTTCCACGAACGCGTTCTCCGGCTGAACGGCAACGGTGCGCGTGAACCATTTCGGCGCGGGCGGCACTTCGCCGTGAAAAGGCGTGAGCGGGCCGTCGCTCGCCATATAGGCGGCGATCTGCGCCGCGCGGTCTTTCTGTTCGCTCATTATTTTCGGGACGGTCGTTTGCCGAGCGTCTTGAAGATGCCGGTGCCGGTCATGATGGTGCGGTCGCCGCACCAGATGCGGCCCTGGATCGTATAGACGCCATCTTCGACGCCGACGATGTCGCCGGTACCTTCCACCCAGTCGCCGAGCTTGGCGGCGGAGAGAAAATCGGTGAGCAGGCGGATCGTCACCCAATAGTGATCGCGCGCGCGCATGGAGACGGCGTGACCGAAGGCCGTGTCGGCAAACGCCATCAGCATGCCGCCATGGCAGTTCATCATGCCGTTGGTGTGATGCTCGCCCACGAGAAAGGCACGCGTGTATTTCTCCCCGGGGCCGATCTTCTCATAGAGCGGGCCGATCTGGCGGCCGAAGCCGCGAAACCATTCCAGCCGCTGGAATCCGGCGGGGATCGGCGGCGCTTCGTCGTCGAGAAGATCGTCTGTCATTTGTCGCACAGGCTGGCACAGCCGCCCGCGCCTGCGCCAGTAAGAAATCCGAAACCGGGCGGATGCGACGATGCGGCAGGATGCGCAACTTCTTGCCCGCAGACCTGTCCCCGGAAAATCGCGGCTTCCTGCGCGATCTGGTGCTGCTGGGCGCGATCGCTTTTCTCGCCCTTGCCGCTGTCTATCTGTGGCTTCTGCATGGCGCGCTGCCGTTTCCGAAGGACGGCTCTTCGCTCGTCGTCGGGCGCGATTTCCTGAATTTCTGGATGTATGGCCGCGCCGCGCTTGGCCATGCCGCCGAGCGTTTCTACGATCCGAATTTCTACCATCATTTGCTGCAAGGTTTTCTGGGCGCGAATTATCCGCGACAGAACTGGAGCTATCCGCCGGACATCATGCTGCTGGCTGCGCCGTTCGGCTTGATCGGTTATCTGCCCGCGCTTCTGTGTTGGACAATTATTGGTTTCGGAGTTCTCTTCATCGTGGCGCGCGGGCAATGGAAACAGCCGGCGTTGACTGCCGCTCTGTTCGTGGCGCCGGCGACGGCATTCTGCCTGATGTCCGGACAGAGCTCGCTTCTGACGACGGCGCTGCTCGTCACGGTTTTTGCCTGCCTCGATCGCAGACCGCTTCTTGCGGGCGTGCTGATCGGATTGTTGACGCTCAAACCGCAACTGGGATTGCTGCTGCCCGTGATGTTGTGCGCATCGGGGCGCTGGCGCGTGCTCTTCATGGCGGCAGCCACAACGGCGGTCCTGTTCATGCTTTCGATAATGCTGTTCGGCTTGCACGCATGGCAGGCATATCTGGAATTGGGCATTCCCGTGCAGAACAGCGTGCTGAGCGATCCGCGTTTGCTGGCCGCACCGTTCATGCCGACGATCTTCATGAATCTGCACGCGGTGGGCGCGAGCTATACGACCGCGATGACGGTGCAAGTCGTGATTGCCCTGCTCGCGGCAGTGACCGTCTTCTGGGCATTCCGTCACCGAAACGGCGATCCTGACTTGCAGCAGGCGTTGTTCTTCGCCTGCGCGATGGCAGCGACGCCTTATTTGTTGAGCTATGACAGCCTGCCGCTGGTATTCGCGGGGTTGGCATTGCTCAAAGCAGACGCGCTCGATGCGGCCGGGCGGCGGCTGGTGCAACTGGTGTTCTGGCTGCCATTCCTTCAGCTGGGCTTGGGCATCCTGCACATTCCAGGGCCGGCGCTGATCGCCCCGGCGTTCGCCGTATGGCTGGCGTTGCGCCTTGCCGGAAAAACATTCGCGTCTCTTTTTTCCGAACGCGCCACGGCCTGATCAGGCCTGCCAGTCCAGCCAGCGGCCATGCGGATGACACAGCGCGAGTTGCTGCGCGTCGCGCACGCCATCGTGATAGCGGATCATCTCGATGGCATTGGTGCCGTCGACCTTGCCTTCGATGGCGATGCGCCAGATCGGGCGGCGCAGGCCCGCGAGCGTGAGGATGGATTCCAACGCCTCCTTCATCTCGGCGGAGAACTGGTAGATGACATAAGAGTGGTAGATGCAGACCGTCTGCTCCTCCGGGATCGCGCGCAAAGCGTCGGGCAGAAGATCCGGTGCGCTGCCGATGCGGATTTCCGGCCGTTCCGACGCGTAAGCCTTCAGCGCGGCTTCGAGACGCTCGAAACGGCCATGCGTGTCCGGCCACACCAGCGCGCGCAGCCAGTCGCGCTGATCGGGATCGCTCAGGTCAACGGGATTGAGCTCGAGTCCGACGCGGCTGGCGATGTTCGGCGTGGGACCGAGCGACGGAGTCTTCTCGCCGCGCAATTCGCAATCGATGACGAGGGCGGGATTGGACACGGGCAGTTCATATGTCTCCGCGCCGCGATGATAGCGCACGCCATAGCGGTCCCAGATAAGATTGAGACCGGCGCTGGGGCCGATCTCGATCAGATTCAGCGGATCGCCCGAATCCTTCGCCACCGCGCGGAATGCGGCATGCAACAATGCAGAGCGGCCGACTTCATTCGTGTTGGTGACTTTGGACGCGATCAGCGGCGTGAGTTCGTCACGATATCTGCCGACGAAGTTGATGAAATGCGGAACGGGATCGCCGTCGATGCGGTTGCCACCATTCAAGTTGGGATAGTAACCGCGCAGCGGATGATCGGCGCCGCGCAGAAGAAGATAATGCACCGCGCCAAACAGGATGTTCGCATGCGGCTGGCCTTTCTTCGCTTGCGCCGCGAAGGCGCGAAGCTCCGGATTGTCGCGCACGCTTTCCGACAAGCGCACATATAGCGGGCTGTCGGCGCGCTTGGCTTCTCCGGTGAAGAAATCCCAATAGTCGAACGGCTTATCGGTCATGTCGCTCTACGATCTCATCCTTCGACAAGCTCAGGATGAGGAGAGTTCTAAATCCTCACCCTGAGCTTGTCGAAGGGTGAGCTTGCCGAAGGGTCATTTCGGCAGCGGCACACCCGCCGCCTTGAAGGTCACGCGCTGGCGTTTGGCGAGGGCATCCACATCGAAGTCGGAAATCTCCTCTTCGAAGAGTTTGTGGAAATTCAATTCCGCGCCGAGGCGGATGAGTGCGCCGCCCAATCCGATGGCGGCGCGATCCATGAACACGAATTCGCGCGGCGGGCGGATGCCACCCATCGCTTTCAATTTCGCATGCACATCGTTGGCCTGCTTGATGCCGTATTCCGCGGCCGGCACGCCATTGTCCACCACGCGCACGCGATCATCCAGCAGCGGATCGAAAATGAAACCGGCCCACATGTTGAGGATTTTCACCATTTCCGGCGTCGGCGTCTTGAAACCCCAGGCCGCATAGGATTTCGCGGCGAGCTTCTCGTCCTTCTTCTGCAGTGCGCGATAAAGGCCGATCACGCCCGCGACGAAATCCGGCCTGAAGGTACGGATGCAGCCATAGTCGAGCAGATTGATGCCGCCATCGCCGCGCACCGCGTAATTGCCCAGATGCGGATCGCCATGGATCACGCCATAACGCGCGAAGGGCCGCCACCACGCCTTGAACAAAGCCGTGGATGCGGCATTGCGAACGGCAAGCTTCGCAGTCTCGAATTCGGCGATGGGGCGGCCATCCAGCCATGTCATCGTCAGGAGGCGTTTGGTGGAAAGCGACGCGACAGGTTCGGGCACCGCGATGTCGGGGCGATCCTTCAGCATGATCGCATAGAGCTTCATGTGGGCGGCTTCGCGCGCGTAATCGAGTTCTTCTTCGAGGCGCGCGGCGATCTCTTCGCCGATCTCGCGCGTGTCGATCGTGCCGTCGAAACCGCGCTGGAGCATCAGCGCGGTCTTCAATTGCCGCACATCGGCGTCGACCGCCGCATCCATCGCCGGATATTGCAGCTTGCAGGCGAGCTGCGTTCCGTCTTTCGCCACGGCGCGATGCACCTGCCCGAGCGATGCGGCCGCCGCGGCCTCCCTGTCGAAGGATTTGAATTTCTTTTCCCAGCCCTTGCCCAATTCCGCATCCATGCGCCGGCGCACGAAGCTTGCGCCCATCGGCGGCGCGCTGGTTTGCAACGTCAGCAACGGCGCCGCGACATCGGGCGGAAGAACACCGGGAACGGTTGCGATGAACTGCGCGACTTTCATCACCGGCCCGCGCAGATTTCCCAGCACGCGTGTGAGATCCGCGGCATTCTGTGCCGAAATGGCACGCGTGCCGTTCAGCGAGCGCGCGGCACCGCGTGCGGCAACGCCCGCCAGACCGCCCGACACTCGCGCGAAACGCGAGATCCTTTTCGCAATGCCATCTTCGCGTTTGTTCATGAGAGATTGATGCACGCACTGCGCGCTAAGAGTTCCTTCACCAGCTTCGCCGCCTTCACTGAGAAATCCTCGCTTTAAATGCTTTTCTCGTCCATCCGAAAGGTGTCGCAAAGCGGGACCTTTAAAACGGATTTTACCATTTGGGGGCGACACTCGTTGCGCCAGGAGGGCCTAGGGAACATGGCGCAGACAATCCTTATTGTTGACGACGATCCGGTTCAACGCCGCCTGCTCGAAGCCGCGATCACGCGCTCGGGCATGACGGTCGTGACCGCGCCCGGCGGCCAGCCCGCGCTCGACCTTCTTTCCGGTCCGCGCGGCGACCAGGTTTCGCTCATGCTGCTCGACCTCGTGATGCCGGACATGGACGGATTGCAGGTGATGGAACGGATGCGCGCGCAGCATCCGGATCTTCCCGTCATCGTGCTCACCGCCAAAGGCGGCATCGATTCCGCCGTCGAAGCCATGCGCGCCGGCGCGAGCGACTTCCTTGTGAAGCCGGCCTCACCCGAACGCATCACCGTTTCCATCCGCAACGCGCTGAAGATCGGCACGTTGTCGAATGAAGTCACGCGCCTGAAGAAGAAGACGGAAAACCGTCTTGTGTTCGAAGACCTCATCGCCTCCTCCGGCGAGATGAAGCAGGTTATTCGCCTCGGCCAGCGCGCGGCGCAGTCCAACATTCCGATTCTGATCGAAGGCGAAAGCGGCGCGGGCAAGGAATTGATCGCGCGCGCCATTCAAGGCTCGTCCGAACGCGCGGGCAAGCCGTTCATCACGGTCAACTGCGGCGCCATTCCGGAGAACCTGATCGAATCCATTCTGTTCGGCCATGAGAAAGGCTCGTTCACCGGCGCGTCCGACAAGCATCTGGGCAAATTCCAGGAAGCGGACGGCGGCACGCTGTTCCTCGACGAAATCGGCGAGCTGCGCCTCGATATGCAGGTGAAGCTGCTGCGTGCGTTGCAGGAAGGCGAGGTTGATCCGGTCGGCTCCAAGCGCCCGGTGAAAGTGGATGTGCGTATCATCAGCGCCACCAATCGCGACCTCGCCGAGCGCGTGCGCGAAGGCCAGTTCCGCGAAGACCTGTATTATCGCCTGAACGTGTTCCCCATCTTTGTGCCGCCGCTGCGCCAGCGCCGCGAAGACGTGCCTGCGCTTGCCCGCCACTTCATCTCCCGCTTCGCCGCGGAAGAGAACAAGGCGGTTGCGGGGCTGACGCCGGAAGCGACGGACCTGATCGAAAAGTTCAACTGGCCCGGCAACGTGCGCCAGCTCGAGAACACGATCTTCCGCGCCGTGGTGCTGTGCGATGCGACCGTGCTGGATGTCTGCGACTTCCCGCAAATCGCGTCCGCGATGGGCGTCGAGGTTCATGCGCGCCGCACGCAGATGGCGCCGATGATGGCGCCTGCGCCGGCCTATGCGCCGTCACACGCAACCTCTTCGCACCATGCGCCCGCGCATGCTTCGCCTTACGCGTTGGCGGCGATGGACGGCAACGGCCACATGCGCAAGCTGGAAGATCTCGAATCCGAGATGATCCGCCTCGCCATCTCGCACTACGAAGGACACATGTCCGAAGTGGCGCGGCGTCTCGGCATCGGCCGTTCCACGCTCTATCGCAAGCTCAAGGATCTGGGCCTCGAACAGCACATCGAGGAAAACGAAGAGCAGAAGCGCGCGGCGGGTTAGGCGTAATCCGGCAACGGATAGATTTCGCCGAGCATCTGCTTGGTGAGCCACACGCCGATCGGCGGGATGTTCATCAGGTTCAGCACCTGGTCACGCAGGAACACGCCGAAGGATGTCTTCGGCGTGAACGAGCCTGCGAATTTCACCGCATTGTCCTGCTGGCGGCGCATGAAATCGGCGAGCTTTGCCTCGTAGAGCGAAAAGGCGACGCCATAATCGCCGTTTGCCTTGTGCAGTTCGCCGGCAAGCACATAAGCGCCGAGCATCGCGAAGGCGGACCCGGCCCCTGCCAGCAGCGAAGGGCAATAGGCGGCATCGCCCAACAGCGCGCAGCGCCCGCGCGTCCATTGCGGCATGCGGATCTGGCTCACCGGATCGAAATAGAGCTCCTCCGCCGCATCCAGCCTTTGCAGGATTTCCGCGCATTCCCAGCCGTCGCCACCGAACTTCTCATGCAGCAAGCGCTTTTGCGCGGCGATGTCATGCGGCGCGACGGTGGGTGGCGCGTTGTCGGCATAGACAAGCAGAAACGCGGTTTTGTTGTCGCGCATCGCATAGCGACTGATCTGGCGGCCCGGCCGCGCGAAGCTGAGATAGGTCGCCTCGTTGCGATGCGGATAGTCCGTGGTGATGAACGAAGCGACGCAATAGCCGAGATATTTCTCGAAAGCCTCTTCCGGCCCGAACACCAACCGGCGCACCGGCGAATGCAGGCCACCCGCACCGATGACGAGATCGAAACGGCGCTTTTCACCGGTCGTCAATTCGACATCTACGCCCCGGTCATCCTGCTCCATCGCGCGAATGGAGGCGCCGAATATCGTTTCCACCTCATCTTCGACCGTTTCGTACAGGACGCGCGCAAGATCGCCGCGCGGAACGCTGAAAAACCTGTTGTCGAACGCGCCGCGGAAAACCTCGCCGCCGAAGCCGGAGACCTCACGGCCCTCGCGATCCACGAATTGCAGGCGGTCGAAGATGTATCCGTGCGCCCGCACGGCATCGAGCAGGCCATATCGTTGCAAAATTTCGTATCCGGTTCCCCAGACGTCGATCATGTAGCCGCCATCGCGGAGGGACGGGGCGCGCTCGATCAGCGTCGGTTCGAAACCGTAGCGTTTGAGCCAGTATGCGAGAGCGGGACCGGCGATACCGGCGCCGCAGATGAGAATGGACTTCGCAGGCATAACAATAGCGTTGGGTCCGGCATGCACCCATCGCCGCGCGATTGCAAGGATTTATCGCGTATTACTCCCGGCCCATGCCCAGCGCATCGAGATACAGATCCAGGATCGCATCCTGTTCCTGGCGATCGGCGGTGTCGAGTTTTCGCAGGCGCACGACCTGACGCATGATCTTCACGTCGAAACCGGTGCCCTTGGCTTCGGAATAGACTTCGCGGATGTCGGCGGCGAGCGCCGCCTTCTCTTCCTCGAGACGCTCGATGCGCTCGATGAAGGATTTCAGATGCTCTTTCGCGAAGCCTGTTTTCGACATTGCCCGTTCTTCGTACCGGAAGGGCGCGGAACCTAGCCCGCCCTGCGCGCAGGCGGCAACGGGCGGCGCGGCGATTAGCTGTGAGTCTTTGAAGCTCTTATTTTTTGCTTGCCGCTTCGCTGCTTGAGGCACGCGCGAAGGCCGCCTTCTGTTCCGCCGAGGCTTCTTTCTGATAGCGCTTTTTCCATTCCGCGGGCGGCATGCCGTAGACGATTTCGCGCGCCTGATCCTTTTCCAGCATGACGCCCTTCTCCGCCGCCGCCTCGCGATACCAGTCGCCGAGACAATTGCGGCAGAAGCCGGCGAGATTCATCAGGTCGATGTTCTGCACGTCGGTGCGCTCGCGCAGATGCGACACCAGGCGGCGGAACGCGGCGGCTTCCAGTTCGGTGCGGGTCTTCTCGTCCATGTGTGGGGCTCCTTTCGGCGCTGGCAGCACGCGCGTATATCTTACCTCCGCCGGTCCCATCGCCGCCAAGGCTTCGTCGATGATCGGCTTCAGCCGCGCGGCGAATGCTTGCGCCGTTTCGGGCGTGGCGATGAGATCCTGTCTGATCTCGATGAGGACATGCGGCAGACCGTTGCCGGTGCCATGGACATACATGCAATCGTTCTCAAGCTCGCCCTTGTAAGGCTCATTATCGCCGACCGTGAAGCCGGCGCGCTGCAGCGCGGCCATCAACGGACGCGCGAGCCGGCCATCCTTGTCCCAGAGCACTCCGACTTCCCACGGACGTTTGAAGCCCTTCCACACCGGGGTGAAGCTGTGCATGGAGATGATGGTCGGCACGACGCCCGCGCCGCGCAGTCTCTCGATCTCGTCCGCGATGGCCGCGTGATAGGGGCGATAGTAAAGGTCGATGCGGCTTGCGATTTCCGCGGCATCGGCGTGCCGGTTGCCGGGAATGATGCGCCCGTCGGACAGTTTCATGACAAGGGTGGGATCGTCCGCGCCGCGGTTTAGGTCGATCAGCAGCCGCGACCAACCTGCCAACACCGCCGGTGCGCCATAGGCGTCGGCAAGCGCACGCGTGACCTCTGCCGCGCCGATATCATAAGCGATATGCGCCGCAAATTGGCCCCGATCGAGGCCCAGAGTCCCATAGGCTTGCGGCACCCTGTTGGACGCATGATCGCAGACGAAAAGAATGTCCGCCTTTCGCGTGGCCGGCTGCAAAAGCTCGAAGGCGGATTCGTCCATCCGCACAGCATAGCGCAGGCCTGCGTTGACAGGACCACGCGCCTGCGCGACACGCTGTCCATGCGATTTGCAGCCGCTTCCGGAATGCTTGCCGTGCTGACCCTTCTGGCGTCGCCGGCGCACGCCGCCCTGAACATCTGTAACCAGACGGCCAAGCCGACACGCGTGGCCGTGGGCCGTTTCGACGGCACGGCCTGGGTGAGCGAAGGCTGGTGGATGCTGGCGCCAAAAAAATGCGTGGCCGTGGTGCCGGGTAAGCTGAAGGCGCGTTACTACTATCTCTACGCCACCGATGGCGGCGCCGGTTCCTGGGATGGCGAAAGCAAATTCTGCGTCGGAATCGGGGACGGCAAGTTCCAGTCGCGCATGCGCGGCCATTGCGCGGCGCACGGGATGGACAGCAAGGGCTTCTTCACCGTGGATACTGGAGATGACGCCGACTACACACAAACGCTTTCGGACTGAATCATGAGACGCCACCGCAAAACGAAAATATTGGCGACGCTGGGCCCCGCCTCTTCCGCGCCCGATCAGATGAAGAAGCTGTTCGAAGCGGGCGTGGACGTATTCCGCATCAACATGAGTCACACCAGCCATGACCTGCTGCGCGAATTGCACGGCAAGGTGCGCGCGCTGGAGGAAGAGGAAGGCCGTCCGATCGGGATCCTTTGCGATCTGCAGGGGCCGAAGATAAGGCTCGGCACGCTGCCGGGCGGACAGGTCACCCTGAAGGAAGGCCAGCGCATCCGGCTGATCCGCGCGGATTCCTCCAACGATCCGGATGTGCTGCCGATCCCGCATGGCGAGATCTTCACCGCGCTGAAGCAGAAGCATGTGCTGCTGATCGACGACGGCAAGGTGCGGCTGCGTACCTTCGCGTCGAAGCCCGATGGCGCGGAAGCCTTCGTGGAAGTGGGTGGCGTGTTGAAAGACAAGAAGGGTGTGAACCTGCCCGACACGCTCTTGCCGCTCTCCGCCATGACCGACAAGGACAAGGCCGATCTGGAAGCGGCACTAGCGCTGGGTGTGGACTGGATAGCCTTGTCGTTCGTGCAGCGTCCCGACGATGTCGCCGAATTGCGCAAGCTGGTGCGCGGACGCGCAGGCGTTCTCGCCAAGATCGAAAAACCCAAAGCGATCGAGTCCCTCGATGCCATCCTGGAATTGTCCGATGCGCTGATGGTGGCGCGCGGCGATCTGGGCGTGGAGTTGCCGCTGGAAGCGGTGCCCGGACGGCAGAAGCAGATCACGCGCGCGGCGCGGCGGGCGGGAAAGCCGGTGGTGGTCGCCACGCAGATGCTGGAATCGATGATCGGCGCCCCGACGCCGACGCGCGCGGAAGTTTCCGACGTGGCGACGGCGGTGTTCGACGGTGCGGACGCAGTGATGCTGTCCGCTGAAACCGCGTCCGGTTCCTATCCGGTGGAAGCGGTGACCGTGATGGACCGCACCGCCGTCGCGGTGGAAAGCGATCCGCTTTATCAGTCCTATCTCGAAGCCCAGCGCGACACGCCGCTGGAGACGACGCCCGATGCCATCATGCAGGCGGTACATGATGTGACCCACACCATCCACGCCAAATGCATCGTGAGCTGGACGGGTTCGGGTTCCACCGGATTGCGCGCCGCGCGCGAGCGGCCGGAAGCGCCGATCATCGCCTTGACGCCCTCCATCGAAACCGCACGGCGGCTGTGCATTGCCTGGGGATTGCACTGCGTGCTCACCGAAGACGCGCACGATCTGGACGATGTGGTGGAGCGCGCGGCGGAGATCGCCTATCGCGAAGGCTTCGCGAAAGCGGGCGAGCGCATCGTGGTCACCGCCGGCGTGCCGCTGGGCACGCCGGGCGCCACGAACCTTCTGCGCGTGGCGTTCGTCGGCGGGAAGTGATCAGGAATTCAGATCGCAGCTCGGCACTTTCGAGGTGGGTGTCACGCGCACATCCCTGAAGTGGAGATGCCCGTACCGGTCCACGGCGGAGCCGGACGTGCTGTCATAGGTCCAGGTCAATCCGTCATTGGCAGTGGTCTGATAGTCCTCGATATCGAGCGTCCAGAAGCCGTCGCGCGTTTCGGTGATCATGCGCAGATGGCCGTTCACATAAGTGTAGTGGCCCGTATCGGTGTTATCGAGCTCGCCGGGTTGCAGGCATTTGCGGAACTCGGCGACGAAGGTTCCGTCAGCGTGGAAGTGGGCGATGGAAATGGTGCGATAGCCGCCATAGGTGGCTTCCTCGTACCAGTCGCCGACGATGGATTTCTCCGCCGCATGCGCTGTTCCCGATGACACCAGAAAAGCGAGGAGCGCAACCAGCATCGAGGGTCAGATCTTCTCGCCTTCGACGTCGCGCGAAAGCTGCTGCACTTCCTTGTCGAGTCCTTCGTAGTAAGGATCGATGGCAAGCGCCTTTAGGTAATATTGCAGCGCCTGCTTTTTGTCGCCGTACTCTGCCAGAATGCTGGCGATCTGCGCATAGGCTTGGAAGTTGCGCGGGTTCAGCGTGACCGCGCGGTTGAGATAAACGATGGCGGCTTTGTCGTCATCCGCATCCGCCGCCATCATGCCGCGCACGCGCCAGGCTTCCGCGAACCCGGGCGCGATGTCGGTAATCGATTCCAGGAGTTTCGCCGCCGTGCCCTTGTCGCCGCCCTGCGTCGCCGCCGCGGCGCGGATCATCAGAAGATCGACGCTCGGGCTGCCGGACTGGTTGAACAGCGTCAGCACCTGCTCTTCGATCGGCTTGGCGGCTTCCGGCGATCCCGCCTTTGCAAGCTTGGGCATCAGCTTGTCGAGCTGCTTCGCCGCATAGGGCGAAAGCTGCGGCGGCGCGTTGGCCGCAAGTGCGGGCGTCGCGAGAAGAAGAGCGGCAGCTAGAACAAAAGAGCGCATGGCCGGACTTTAGCGTGGCCCCCGGCAGCGCGCCATCACGCTTCGGCGATTTGGTGAAGCGCGGCAGGCTTGGGCCCGCCTTCCGCCCAATCCAGCAATTCCGCGACATGAACGACGGGTATGCCGCCGGACAGATGCTCCAGGCAGCCGATATTGGCTGTGGCGATCACATCGGGCACAAGGCCGGCGATATTCGCAAGCTTGCGGTCGCGCAGCGCGTTCGCGAGATCGGGCTGCAGGATGGAATAGCTGCCCGCCGATCCACAGCAGAGGTGGGCTTCCGGAATGGCAAGAACCTCATAACCCGCCGCCGTCAGCAATGTCTCGTTCAGACCTACGATGCGCAGACCATGTTGCAACGAGCATGGCGCGTGATAGGCGACGCGCAAACGATGCGGCGTCTCCGCGCCGCGCGGAGTGATCAACTCGGAAAAATCCTTCACCTTGGCGGCGAGACGTTCCGCGCCGATTCTGGACAAAGACTCGCCGGCAAAAAGATGCGGAAGATCCTTCAGATGCGAAGAACAACCTGTCGCGCTGATGAGAATGGCTTCCACGTCGCGCATGCGCTGAAAGCTTTGGACGGCGCGCTGTGCCCAGGCCTTCGCTTCGTCTTCGCGGCCCAGATGGTGCGAAAGCGAGCCGCAACACCCTGCCCCTTCCATCCGCACCAGCGTGTAGCCGCGGCGCGCGAGCAGGCGCGCGATGGCTTCGTCTATTTCGGGTGCAACCGCCTTCTGCACGCAGCCGGGCATGAGCGCAATGCGTTTCGCCTCCGGCGGCGCCGCGACAACGACATGGTTTGCATGGCCCAGCCGCGTGGCCGCGCCCTTCTTCGCCATCGCGCGCAACCGGCCCGGCAGAAGAAAGGAGAGCGGCGACGCCAGTTTCGCCACCAGCAACATCATGCGCGCGAGAGCGGAGCGCGTGAGCACGTTGGCAATCAGCCAGCGCAGCGCACGCTCACCGGGCGGACGCCGGTAACGCGTTTCGATATGCGCCCGCGCGGTATCGATGAGGCGCGGATAGTTCACGCCGGACGGACACGCCGTGCGGCAACCGAGGCAGGAGAGGCAGCGATCCAGATGATGCACCGTTTCCGGCGACGGCACCGCATCGGCTTCCAGCATATTCTGCATCATCACGATGCGCCCGCGCGGGCCATCGCGTTCGTCGCCGGTCAGCACGTAAGTCGGGCACGTCGCCGTGCAGATGCCGCAATGCACGCAGGCGCGCAGATTGCGCTCGGCTTCGGCGAGATGGGAGTCCGACATCTGTGCGAGCGAGAAATTGGTGCGCATCAGACGCCCTTCCACATGCGGCCGGGATTGAAGATGCCTTGCGGATCGAACGCGGCTTTCACCGATTTCGTAAGGGCCATGCGCGTCTTGCTTTCGCGGGCGAAGACGGGGATGCGATTGCGCGTGTCTTCGCCGGCGCGGAGCAGCACCGCATGACCGCCGGGCTCGCGGCACAGGTCGCGCATATTCGAGTCGTAGCCTTCGCGCAGCCCTATCCAAAGCAATCCGCCTGCGGCGTCCGCCTGCCAGAATTCCGGACCGATGGCGCCAAGCATCCAATCCGCTTCAGAGGGCGGCACGAAGACGCGCCACACATCGCAGGTCTGGGTCAAAAACACTTCACCATTGGCGATGGACGCGAATATCTCCGGCGCGTCGATCTCCTGCGCACGCGGCGCGAGCGCGCGCAGCGCGGCGATTTTCTCCTTGAGCGGCTCATCCGCGCCTTCGAGGCGAATGAGCGCGGCGCCTTCGCCGATATAACCCAGTGCGCGCAGTGGGGCTGACGCGGGAAGATAACAAAGCGCCGTCGCTTCCAGCGGCGATTGCCCAATGCGGCGCAAAAGCGAGAAGCCGTCCTCCGGCGAGATGTCGCGCACCACCAGGGCGGCCTGACGCGGCGGCTTTGGATAGACGCGCAGGGTGACTTCGGTGAAAACACCCAGCGTTCCCATTGCGCCGCACATCAGCTTGGGAAGATCGAAGCCGGTGACGTTCTTCACCACCTTGCCGCCGCCCTTGTAGGCCTCGCCGAAGCCATTCACCGCGCGAAAGCCGAGCAACGAATCGCGCGCGCGACCATAGCGCAGCGATGCGCAGCCATTGGCGTCAGCGGACAGGACGCCACCGATCGTCGCTTTGCCGGCCGGCGCGCCAAACAATGGCCCCCAATCCGCTGGCTCGAAGCCGAGGCGTTGGTTCTTCTGCGCGAGCAACGATGTGATCTCTGCGACGGGCGTTCCAGGCAATACCGTCAGGATCAGCTCCGACGGCTCATATTTCACAACGCCGTTCAGGGCGGAGACATCGAGGATATCGTCGCAAGGCGCGGCGCGGCCAAAAGCGCGCTTGGTGCCGGCACCCACGACCTCCAGGCTGCGATGATGCGCATGCGCGGCGCGCACGGCTTCGACGACATCGGACTCGGTGTTGGCAGCGATCATCAGAAGCGCGGCAAATTCGGATAGGGCACGCGGCCGCCCTTCACATGCATGTGGCCCTGCTCCACGCAGGCCGACAATGAGGGAAAGACCTTGCCGGGATTGAACAGGCCCGCGCTGTCGAACGCGCATTTCAGGCGCTGCTGCTGCGCCAGATCGGCGTCGGAGAACATCGCGGGCATCAGGTCGCGTTTCTCCACGCCGACACCATGCTCGCCGGTGAGCACGCCGCCGACATCGACGCACAGTTTCAGGATCGCCGCGCCGAAGGCTTCCGCGCGTTCCAGTTCACCGGGACGCATCACATCGAAGATGATGAGCGGATGCAGATTGCCGTCACCAGCGTGAAACACGTTGCAGAAGCCGAGGCCATAGTCTTCCGACATCTGCGCCATGCGGGTCAGCACCGCCGGCAGCGCGCCGCGCGGGATAGTGCCATCCATGCAGAGCATGTCCGGCGCCAGGCGCCCCATCGCCGGAAACGCAGCTTTGCGGCCCACCCACAGTTTCGCGCGCTCGGTTTCGTCGAAGGCTTCGGTGACAGCGCTGGCGCCGGCGGCTTTTGCGATTTCCGTCACGCGCTGCGCGGCATCGGCGGCTTCGGCGACAACGCCATCCACTTCGATGATGAGGATTCCTTCGGCGTCGCGCGGATAGCCGGGCGCACAATAGTCCTCGACAGCACCGATGCAATTCTTGTCCATGAACTCCATTGCGGCGGGAACGATGCCGGCGCCGATGATGTCGGCCACGCATTGCCCTGCGTCGGGGACAGAGCGGAACGCCGCCATCAAGGTGCGCGTGACCGGCGGTTTGGGCAGGATGCGCAACGTCGCTTCCACCACGATGCCCAGCAATCCTTCCGATCCGGCGACGATGCCGAGCAGGTCGAGACCGTCATCGCCAGCCTTGCCGCCGAGCCTGATGCGCTCGCCGCCAGGCAGCGCAATCTCGACACCCATGAGATTGTGCGTGGTCAGGCCATATTTCAGGCAATGAATGCCGCCGGAATTCTCCGCGACATTGCCGCCAACGGTGCAAGCGATCTGCGACGATGGATCGGGCGCGTAGTAGAAACCGCGCGCTTCCACCGCGCGCGTGATGGAAAGATTGGTGACGCCGGGTTCGGCGATGACGCAGCGGTTCTCGTAATCGATCTCGAGAATCCGGTTCATGCGGCCCATGCCGATGAGGATCGCATCCGGCAACGGCAACGCGCCGCCGCTGAGCGACGTGCCCGCGCCCCGCGGCACGATGGCGATGCCTTCTTTGCCCGCGAATTTCAGAACGGCGGAGACTTCGTCTTTTGTCCTCGGCAGAACGCAGGCCAGCGGTTTCTGGCGATAGGCCGTCAGCGCATCACCATCGAACGCGGACAATCCGGCAGCATCCGCCACCACGCCATCCGGCACGAGCGTGCGCAGCTTCGCCACGATCTTGTCGCGGCGCGCGATCACGCTTCGATTGGGCTCGGGCAAAAGCAAAAAACGCCCCGGATGGTGTTTCCGGGGCGCACATTACTGCGAAACCAAACGCGGCGCGGGAGATTATCCCTGGCGAGCCTTGAAGCGCGGGTTCTTCTTGTTGATGACGTAGGTGCGGCCCTTGCGGCGGATGACGCGGCAGTCCTTGTCACGCTTCTTCAGCGAACGGAGCGAGTTGCGGATCTTCATAGGACTTACGCCTTCAAAATGCCGGGAAACCGGGGTCAAAAGAGGCGCGGAAACTAGTGGCCGTGGGATGGTCTGTCAACGGGCTTTGGTCACTTCCGATATGGCCTGAAAGCGTAGAGTTTACAAGGAATTAGCATGGATTTGCGGACAGGGATGGTCTGGATGGTTCGTGGAACGGGGGTAGCATTGGCCTTGGCGCTGGCGGCCTGCGCCACACCGGCGCCGGTGAAAGCGCAGTATCAGCAACCGGCGGTTTCCCCCGCTGCGGCGAGCGCGGCGGACCAGAAATTCGCGCAGTTCATCGTCGATTTCCGGGTCACAGCGATCAATGCCGGTATCCGCCCGGACGTCTATGACAGTTCGATGGCGGGAATCACGCGCAATGCCAGCGTGGAACGCGCCAACACCTCGCAGCCCGAATTCGTGAAGCCGGTGTGGAGCTATCTCGACAGCGCCGTGTCCGACGACCGCATCGCGATGGGCCAGCAGATGGAAGGCACCTATCCGGGAATGCTCTCCAATCTGGAGAGCCGTTATGGCGTGTCGAAGGACATTCTCGTCGCCATCTGGGGCATGGAGAGCAATTACGGCCAGCAGATGGGCAGCTACAACATGTTCGAAGCGCTGGCCACGCTTGCCTATGACGGGCCGCGCCAGGATTTCGCGCGCAGGGAATTGCTGGCGGCACTGAAGATGGAGCAGGAAGAAGGCCTGACGCCGTCGCAGATGACGTCGTCCTGGGCGGGCGCATTCGGGCACACGCAGTTCGAGCCGTCGTCTTTCGCGAGTCATGCCGTCGATGGCGACGGCGACGGACGCCGCGATCTGTGGCACTCGCCGGCGGATGCCCTCGCTTCCACGGCCGTGCTGCTGCAGAACGCTGGCTGGAAAACCGGTGCGCCTTGCTATGCGGAAGTGACGCTGCCTTCGGGCTTCGCGTATGAGCAGGCCGACGGCGACACGACCAAGCCGGTGTCCGCATGGAAAGCGCTTGGCGTAAAGCGCGCGAACGGCACGGACTTTCCGGTGAACGCGGGCGACGGCGCGATCTACCTGCCCGCCGGTGCGCGCGGGCCGGCGATCATGGCGTTCGAAAATTTCCGCGTCGTGCTGAAATACAACAACGCCGCGAGTTATGCGCTGGCGGTGTGCTATCTCGCCCATCGCCTACGCGGCGGCGCGCCGATCATGGCGTCATGGCCACGCGACGAGCAGCCCCTTACGTCCGACCAGCGCACGCAATTTCAGACCGATCTACAAACGCTGGGTTACGACATCGGCACCATCGACGGCGTGCTGGGCCGCAAGACGCGCAACGCGCTGCGCGCCTATCAGAAAGCGCACGGCCTTCCCGCGGACGGATTTCCGACTGTGGAAATGCTGGGCCGCATGAACGCGGACGTGAAAGCGCGTTAAGCCGTCACCGCCGCCGGTTTGCGTGCGGAACGCAGTATCAGCGCAAAGGCGAGGATGTGCGTCCAGAACAGCGCGGGCACGTAGAGCATCGGGATCGCATAAGCGGCGCCCAGTTCTCCGGCCACGTTGGGCAAGCCGAGGCGCGACGCGTTCGCCGTGTCGATGATGAGATCACCAAGGCCCACCACGTTGAACGCCAGGACCAGTAGCCAGAAGAGCGGGCGTATCCGGAACGTCAGCAGCGCCAGGATCGCAAGGACGCCGGTCGCGAGATCGCCATAGGCCGCGGGCGCCGCGAAGTCTTGCAGCAAGTGCGGCCCGACAA
This sequence comes from Rhizomicrobium sp., assembly GCA_036569005.1. Classification (GTDB taxonomy): domain Bacteria; phylum Pseudomonadota; class Alphaproteobacteria; order Micropepsales; family Micropepsaceae; genus Rhizomicrobium. The sequence continues at coordinate 30,830 of DATCRK010000010.1, forward strand.
ATCCCGGCAGCAGGAAGACCAGGCCGAAGAAGCGAAAGCTGTGGAACGTGGCGATGATGCGTTGCGCGTCGGCGCGGTCGAGCGCCTTCAGCCAAGGCCAGACATAGACCGAGACGGCCAAAGCCCAGGCGAGATAGCCCAGAGCCATGTCGATCAGAAAGATTGCCTGCGGTGCCATGTCCGGTTTCCTTCTTGCCAGAAAAGCTGTATATGCAGCTTATTGAACGGCTTTCAATCTGCGTCCGGCGCAGGGGTGCTATTCGGATTTGCGCAGCTTCTGGGTGGAAAGGCCCAGGAGACCGCTCAAGGCGAGCTTGGTGTCGGTGCCGATGGTGCGGCGAAGCTCTTCGTCGGCGGCGCGCCATAGCGGCATGGCGCGTTCCAGGCGTTTGCGCCCCGCCGCGGTAATCTGAATGCAGCGCGCCCGGCGATCATTTTCATCGGGAGCCGTGCGAATGAGCTTTTCCGCTTCCATCGGTTTCAGCGTGCGATTCAGCGTTGTCGGATCCATGCCGACAGCATGCGACAGGACCTTCATGGTCATCGGCGGACCCCATGTGGAGCCGACATAGATCTGTGTCAGCAGACCGAACTGGCCGATGGTCAATCCGGCGGGTTGAAGATGCGCGTCGAAGATCTGCGTCGTCATCCGGCCGACGCGGCGCAAGCCCAGGCATGTGCAGACCGCCACATCGCGGCAATCGATTCCGTTTTCGCCTGAAGCCTTGTTAGACATCGCGCCTTCCCTGCATATGCATATATATACGCAAGGCTGGCGCGTCCGCTATCGGAAGCTCAGTTCTCCGGCACCGGCGTATCGGCGGTGTCCTCGATCTCGTCCGCATCGGTCGGAAGTTTTCCGGCCTCGCGCAGCACGCGGGAGATGAACTGCGCCGAGAGCAGCGACAGCATCGCGATCACGCCGAACACGTAAGGCACGCGCGGCGAGAACTCATAGAGCCAGCCGATGAGCGGGCCGAAGATGAAGCCGGCCGCGCCCGCCGCATTCAGCAAGCCCGCCACCGCACCCTGCTCGTGCGGCGCGACCGCCAGCGAAGCGCCGGAAGTAAACCCCGGACGCGCCATGCCGAAGCCGAGGCCGGAGGTGATCATGGCCAGCACCACAGTCGGAAAATCATGCGCGAAGAGGAACAGCGTGTTCGAACCCACCGTGGTGCAGATGCCCGCGATAGTGAGCGTGCGCGACGAAAAGCCCATGCGCTGCACCACGACGAATTGCGCGAACAGCGCCGCCATGTCTGCCGCCATCAGGCCGATGCTGGTGTAGACGGCGGTCATATGCGCATCCAGATGCAGCACATCCTGGAAGAAGAAACCGGAAGTCTGGATCGGGATAGCGCCGATGAGGCTGAGCACGAGGCCGAACGCCATGAAGGGAAACATGCGCGGCTCGTACCAGCGCAACGTCGTCTTGCGCACGGCCTGCGATTTGGGCGGCGTGCGTTCGGGGAGGAAATACCAGATCGCGCCGGCACTCAGGATTGCCCAGAAGGCGATGAAATAGAACGGCACGTAGAGACCGAACAAGGTCAGCGACGAACCGATGACGGGGCCGAAGGTGGTGCCGAACGCGAACGCCATCGAGATGATGGAGATGCCTTTCAGCCGTTCATGCGGCGCAGTGCGGTCGGCGACATAGGCCTGTGCGGAAGCACCCGTTCCAGAACCGAAGGTGCCGTATACGCAGCGTGACGCGATGAGCGCTGGAAATATGAGGAACGTCGGCATCCAGTTGTTCAGTCCGGCGTGCATCACGGTCGCGAAGCACGCGAAAGACACCGCGAAAGCAGCAAGGCCCAGGAGCATCACCGGCCTGCGGCCCCAACGATCGCTGCGCACACCCCAGAAGGCGGACGAGAAAATCCAGATCACCGCGCTGACGGCGAAGATCGTGGTGATCTGTGTCGGCACAAGTCCAAGCTGGCGGCCGAGCGGCGGCAGGATAGTGTAGATCACCGACTGGCCGGCGCCCATGCAGACAAGACTGACGAAGAGAATGAAGAACGCGCGCTTACGCTCCGCCGGCGTGGTCACGACGGTGGCGGCGTTGCGATACCCTTTGGGATGCTGCTGCACGTGCGGATCGGGCATGCGCCTAACCAACGCAAACGAGCTTCCGCGTCAAGCACACGGGCTGCGGCATGGATGGCCGGGTCGCGCTTCGCTGCCCGGCCATGACAGGATTCTAATGAAGGTGTTTGAAACGCACTTCCGATGCGTCGCTGCGTCCCTGTGCGTCCACCACGACGATGCGCGCGAAACCTTCGCCGGGCGGGGCAACCATCACCGGCTGGAAACGGTCGAAGCTGCCGATGAGGCGGCCGTTCACCAGCCAGGTGAGCGGGCCGGAACCGCCATCCGCTTTCAACTGGATTTGATCGTCCTTCGCAGCAGTAGGCAGTGGAACCGTCGCACCGTTCGGCGGGAAGCTGATCGTCGGCGGCGGCACATGCGTCGGCTGGGGGATCGCCGCCTGCTGCACTTCGCGCGTGAAGATGCGCAGGCCCGGCGGCAGTGCACTGGTTGACGTTGCGAGAATGGCGCCCGTCGGCGGCGCGGGGTCGGCGCTGCGATCGTTCGGCAGAAGGCCGAAGGTCTTGAGAAGAATGGGCCCGGCGGCTTCGCGGCCGACGCTGCCCGCACGCGGCGCGCCATCCGCGCGGCCGACCCACACGGCGACCGTGTAATCGTTCGAGAAGCCCGCCGACCATGCATCGCGAAAGCCGTAGGACGTGCCGGTCTTGAAGGCGATGGTGCGCTGGCGCGAAAGCCCCTGCCCCATCGCCCAGCCCTCCGGCAGCGCAACGCCCGCCAGAATCTCGCGCAGGTAATACGCGGCCACCGGACCGAAGAGTTTGTGCGTGTCGCCGCTCGGCGTGTACTTCACATAGCGCAGCGGCTCAGCGACGCCGCGATCGGCGATGCCGGTGTAAAGCATCGCCATGTCGGCGAGCGAAATGCCGAGGCCGCCGAGCGCGACGGGGAGGCTTGGCGTGCTATCGCCTTTCGGAAATGCGAGACGCGCGCCGGCATTCTGCAGCGCCAGCGTGAAGCGCAGCGGGCCGACGCGATCCAGCACCATCACGGCCGGCACATTCAACGACATGCGCAGCGCATCGCGCGCCGTCACCGCGCCCTGGAAGCCGCCGGAGAAATCGTGCGGCGCATAATCGCCGAACGTCGTCGCCTGATCTTCCATCATGGTGGAGGGATGCAGGATGAGATCGTCGAACGCGAGGCCGTAAATGAAGGGTTTCAATGCCGAGCCTGGCGAGCGAGAGCGGCGCGCCAGATCGATCTGCCCGCTCTTGCCCCAATAGTCGGTGCCGCCAACATAGGCCAGCACGTTGCGCGTGCGGTTTTCGATCACCACGATGGCGAGCGAAGCATGGTCGTCGAAGTAAGCGGCTTCCTGCACAGCAAGGCGCTCGATCGCCTGCTGCAGATCGGCATCGATGGTGGTTTCGATGCGCGCAGTTTTTGCGCCCTGCACCAGATGATAGGCGAGATGCGGCGCGATCATCGGCATGGCGAGGCGGATGGACGGCACGCCTTCATGCTCGGCGACGGCGACATCGCCGGCGGTGATGACGCCTTCCGCAACCATGCGGTCCAGCACCTTCTTGCGTCCGGCAATGGCGGCGAGGCCATGACGATCCGGCCGCAGGCGCGCGGGCGATTGCGGCAACGCCACCAGCACCGCGCTCTCGGACAGATCGAGCGCTTCCGGCTCCTTGTTGAAATAAGCGAGCGACGCCGCGCGCACGCCTTCGAGGTTGCCGCCGAACGGCGCGAGCGTGAGATAGATCGATAGGATCTCGTCTTTCGAATACCGCTCTTCGAGCTGCACCGCCCGCACCATCTGCAGCGCCTTGGTGACGAGCCCGCGCGGACGCGGCGGCTCCAGCAGGCGCGCGGCCTGCATGGAGAGTGTGGAGGCACCGGAGACGATGCGGTGTGCGCCCAGATATTGCCCAGCAGCGCGGATCACCGCTGTCGGATCGACGCCGAAGTGGCTGTCAAAATGCTTGTCTTCGTAAGCCTTGAGGATTTTCAGGTAACGCGGATTGACGTCGCGAACTTCGGTCTTGAGACGCCAGTATCCATCCTTCGATAGGAACGGCCGCAGCAAGGTGCCATTCGACGCCACAACTTCCGGCGACAGGGTTTCATAGCGCGTCATGTCCGGCGGGTTCGCTCGATCCGCAACAGCGAGCGCGCAGGCGATGCCGGCGCAGGTGAACCCGCCGACGATCAATCTCTTACGCCAAACCTCGCGCATCGCGCCTGCTTACTTCTCCGCGCCGATGGTCACGTTGCCGATGCTGGTGCGCGCGTGGATCTGCGGCGAGTACATATCCTCCACCACCGCGGCGGGCATGGCGAAGCTGCCCTGCGTCACCGCACGCGCGATATAAGCGATGTGATAGCTCGGCGGTGGCGGGATCGGCTTCTTCGGGTCCGGCTTGTCCTGATATTGCGAGCCGATGGTGAAGGCAGCGACGAAGCGGTCGTCTCGCGCATCTTCCATGGAGACATCGTTCAACGTGTCGAGCCACGGATAGGCTTTGCCCGCATCGCCCGCGATCGGCATTTCGATCTCGAGGCCCGCCGGCAGCAGATCGATGGCACCCATCTGCCTGTAATAGTTGTTCTGCATCTGGCCATCGATCGAGATGATTACGCGGTCGTTCTGCTTGAGCGAGGCAAGATCGGCAGGCTGGCCGGACATCGTCCACACCGTCTTCTTGATGGTTAGGCCGTTGTTTTCTTCCGGCAGCGGGATGGACGGCGTGCCCTGCACCGACACGGTGCGCCACACGCCGGCATCGCCGCGGTTCAGGATCGTGATGCCTTTCTGCAGTTGCGCCAACGTGGGCGACAGGCGCACGGCGCCGTCGCGCGGTGTCTGCGGCTGGCCATTGATGACGATGTTGAGCGGCATGCGCTGCTTCGACAATTCATAAGCCGCGCGCAGCATCCACGCCTTTTCCTGCGTGGTGGTGGCGTTGAGGCGCATGTTCACGTCGTCGACACGCTTCATCAGCGCCGGAACGATCTCAGGATCGCCGCCTTCCATCGCCAGCGCCGTGGTACCGGCAAGATCGCGCACCAGGGAGCCGTAATCGTCGCGGCTGTAGGTGAGTGGGTCGGCGGCCATGACGATGGTGCGCGCGCGGTTAAACGCGAAGTTGGCGCGTGACTTGTCGCCCGCCTGCGCCGCGGCCGCACCGGTGAGCGCGGCGGCGATGGCGTTGTTCCACTCATTGCCGCGCGTGTCGGAGAAGTAGCGCAGGTCGGAGAGGTTCACCTGCCCCATCTTCGCCAACACATAGAAGGCATAAGCGCGCACGGCATCGTCGTTCGAGTCGGATGTCGCCGTCTGCTTCAGCCAGCCTGCGCCGCGCTTCAACGCTTCATTGGGAACGACATAGCCTTTGGGTTTCGCCTGGTTGAGGAAATCCAACGCGAAGACACTGATCCACGGATCGGCATCGTTGCCCGGACCCCACATGCCGAAATTGCCGGCATAGTTCTGCATGTCGAGGACGGTGTTCACCGCTTCCTGAATGCGGTCATGCAAGGCCTGATCTTTTGGCAAGCCCGCAAGCCCCGCCAGATCGTTGAAGTAGAGCAGCGGCATGGCGCGGCTCGTCGTCTGCTCGATGCAGCCATAGGGATATTTGTCGAGCCAGCGCAGCAGGCCGGGCACGTCGTTATAGCCATGGCTGGATGAGACGTTGATCGCGGCGGTGAGCGTGCTCGGCACAACATCGCTTACAAGTTGCGCATTCGCCGTGAAACTCTGATGCGCGGCTTGGAGTTGAACGTCGTCACGCGCCAGATCGAGTTGCGGCGCGCGGACCTGTATCGGCCAGCTGCGCTGCACCTTGAAGCCGCCGGGGCCGGTGACTTTCAACGTGATGGTCGCGATGCCGAGGCCACGGCCGTCCAGCTCGATCGGCACAAGGATGCGCTGGCCGCGATTGAGCGGACGGGTGATGATCGTTTGACCGCCCGCCGGAACGCCGACAGGACCGAAGGTCGTGATCGTGGCGGTGTAACTGCCGTTGCCGCCTTCGACATTGTTCATGTTGAGCGCGGCCTCAGCCTTGTCGCCGGGCGCGAGGAAGCGCGGCAATACGATGTCGGCCACGATGGGATCGCGCACCGTCAGCGGACGGTCGGCATGGCCGAGCTTGTCCTTCGTCCAGGCAACGGCCATCAGGCGCAGTTCGCCATTGAAATCCGGCACATCGATCGGCACCTGCGTGACGCCGCCAGCGCCGACTTTCACGAGGCCCGAGAACAGTGCGACGGTTTTCGTCGGCACCACCGCGAGCGGGCGGCCGCCAAAAGAGTCGCCGCCTTCGCGCAAGGAACCGATGGGCGCCTTCTCCGCGCGGATCAGGCGACCGTAATCGTCATGCATGCCGACGCCGAGCTTGCGCTTGCCGAAGTAATAAGTGACGGGGTCCGGCGACTTGAAATCGGTAAGCTGCAGGATGCCCTCGTCCACCGCCGCGAGCGTGAGATACGCCTCTTCGCCATCGCCGGCGCCTTTGATCGTCACCGGCAGGTTGATGTGCTGGCGCGGCAACATCTTTTGCGGACCGCCGATGGTGGTGACGAGCGTGCGGTCGGCATTGTCGACGCCGAGCCATGCGACACCGATGGAGCGCACCGGTTCGCGGTTGGTCGCTTCGTTCAGCGGACGATAGTCCGTGACGAGCACATAAGCGCCCGCGCCCCAATCGGCAGAAACCGGAATGTCGATGCTGGTGCCGCTCGCCGGTGCGTTGATGAGCTTGGACGAGAACACCTTGTCGCCCGCGACAACGACCAGCGCCTGCCCGTCCGCGTCCGGCTTGATCGACACATGCGCGACAGTCCCGGGCTTGTAAGCCGGTTTGTCGGCGGCGACGGGAATGCGGTCCGGGCGATCGCCATTCGCGCTCGCGGCCCAGCCGGAATAAAAGCGATAGGAACTCGCCGCGCCCGATTTCGGATCGGTGATGGTGAGGCGGTAGCTGCCCCACGGCATCTGCTGTGTCAGGCGGGCGGCTTTCACCGCGTCGATGGCCAGCGACCCGGAGGTGACGAGGCGGTCGCGCGTGACGGACTGATACTTCCACTCGCCGTTCGTCTGATACCATTGATAGGTCGTGTTCTCTTTGACCCATGTGTAGGTGAGGCCGGAAAGCGCGATGCGCTTGCCGTTCGCATCCACCGCGATGGCTTCGAAACCGGCGGGCGCGTTCTCTGCGACGGAGCCACCGTCGAAATCCGGCAGGATACCGATCGCGACGTCATGCGTACGCACCGGGACGTCGACAGATTTGTCGGTCGTGCGTCCGCCCGGTTCGTGGATCGAGATCTTGATCGAAGCCTTCAGCGGCAACGTGGTGTCGGAAATATCACCGATGGTACCGGTGGCCGTGGTGACGCCCTGCTCATCTGTATCGGGCACGTTCACGTCGACATCGACATCGGAGAACGAGTCGTCCACGCGGCCGAACTGATATTTGGAGAATTGCGGATAGGGATCGCTGTCCGTCGTCAGCTTCGCGCTGCCTTCGCCGGACAATCCGGAAGCCGGCGCGCCATAGAGGAAGCGGCTCTCCACTTTCACATGGAAGTCCTGATTGGCGTGCAGCACTTTCTCTTGCGCGGTGAGCGCGACCTTCAAGCGCTGCGGCACGAAATCGGCGACATCGAATTGCACGCGGCCGACCGCGGGTGCTTTCGGATCAATGTAGGCGGCGATCTGCCAGCGGCCATGCGGCGAGGTATTGCGCAGCGTGACGTTCCACACCGCCGTACCCGCCGCGAGCGATTGGCCCGGAACGGTTGTGCGCGCGAACTCCATGCCGTCGGGACGTTGCGCAATGAGCGTCAGCGGTGCGGTGACGGCGGCGCCGACGCGGTCGCGCAGCATCGCGGTGGCATGGATGGTCTCGCCGGGGCGATAGACGCCGCGCTCCGTATACAAATAAGCGTCGATCGGGCCGGGTGTGTCGCGGCCGCCGACGCCGCGATCGGTGAGATCGAAGGATGGACGGCGCAGATCCAGGAAGCTGAAATCCTCATTGCTGCCATAGGCCATCACGACGACCGGCTCGTCACCGCCTTTGCCGTTGAACAACGGCGCGTCAAAGTCCGCGCGACCGGTGCCGTCCGTCGTCACGGTGGAGAGGATGTTGTTGTTGCGTGCCACCAGCGTGAGCTTGATGCCGCTCATCGGCTTTGCCGTAGCATAAGAGCGCGCGAACACCGCCATGCCGTTCTGGCCCTGGAAGGTGGTGAGCGCGATATCGGAATCGATCACCCACTGCGTGGCAAGTTCACTGGAATCATAATCATCGCTGCTGTCGTCCGCCGCCTTGGCTTTCGCGGCGTCCTGCGCGACCAGCACATAAGCGCCCGGCGGCTTGCCTTTCAGGATATCGCGGATCGGGATGAGCGTGACGACGCTGTCGTTCTTGACGTTCGCCACATCCATCGCGCCCTGCCACACGACGGAGCCCTGACTGTTCTCCAGCTGGGTCTCGTCATAGGAATAGAGCGTGGTCTGATCGACGGTGCCGCTTTCGATCTGGGAAAGCAGCCGGTCCCCGACGCGGATGATCTTCAATTTCAGCTTGTCGATGTTGACGGTGGTGACCGGAACGCCGTCGGCGTTGTCGCGCGGCAGAACGATGCCGCCGGAGAAGCGCACCAGCGAAGGCTTGTCGCGCAATTCGACCGGAACCGTTTCTTCCTCGAACAGCTTGTCGCCGGCTTTATCCGGCAGGCCCTTCTTGAGCGTTAGCGTGTAGGTGGCGTTGAAGCTGAGGCCGGCGATGCAAAGGCGCTGGTCGAGCGCGCGGACGACGATGCGCGTGTCTGGATCGATCGTCAGATAATCTTCGTAGTGCGTGTGGCCGGAGACGTCGAGGCCGCGAGTGAAAACGAGGCAGGCTTCGGGCTGGGCATGGGAAGTGTCGATCTCCAGCCGGTGGAACGCGAACTCTGGCGCCTCGGCTTCCTGCTCCGGGTTGTGCACGCCGGTGACCGAGGACACGCCGTTCGCGATGCGGCTGAAGAAGCCACCGCCGGACGGACCGTTCTTGGCCCCGAGAATGAAGAAGACACCCAAAACGAGAACGACGACGCCGGCTATGGCCGCGCCGATGAGAGTATTCCGATTGAACATGATCGCCCCCGAGCAACCCGCGTTCCGCGGTGCTCAAAACCTATCGCCGGACCTTCATTCCGGCAATTCGGAACGATCACAGAAGATGTTGGCGGAGCTGTGTCGGAGTTGGGGAAAAGCGGCGTCCGACGCAGATTATTCTGCGGGCGCCGCACCGCGCATCCGCTCCATGATGGTGCGGCGGATGACGTGGCGCATGGTGGCGTACTGGATGAGAAACAGCGCCAGCGGCCCGACAGTCGGCACGAAAGCGTTGAATGGCGCCCATTCCTTCAGGCCATAGCGCCAGGCGATATAGAGATTGCCGATGGCCAGCGCGAAATAAAGCGCTGACCAGAGGTATCCCCACATCACCAAGAAGCCCTCCGAAGCGTTTTCCTTTACGATGGGCGGCATGTAGCGAAGCTGCCAGCCGCGCTGCAGCATGACGGTGGCGATGGCGAAACCCGCGATGCTGGGCTTGATCATCACAAAGCGCGGATCCTTGGTGAGCAGGGTCGCCGTACCGAGCACAATAACGAGCGCAAGGCTCGCATATTGCATCAGCGCGAAATTGTGGCGGCGGGATTTCAGCCAGAGGAATTGCAGGATGCCGGTCGCGATGCCGGCGGCGGTAGCGGTGATGATGTCGCCGGTGACTTCATAGACCGCGATGAAGCAGATCGTGGACAAAAAATCCCCGACGAGCGGTTTGAACGCCCGCAGCAAATCCATCATGTGCGTATTCCTGCTCGCTCAGGCCGGACGCCAGTTGCCGTGGAAGCCGAAGGGCACGCGGCGCGGCAGCATCGCCTCGCCGACCGGGCCTTTCGCGATGTCCTGCGCATCGAAGACCACGAAACCGCTCTTGTCAGTGGAGGGGTGATAGACGGTGGCGACGAGCCAGCCATCCCCTTCTCCGGCATTGGCCGAACGCGGCACGAAAACAGGCTCACCCGGCATCCCGTCCTTGAAGGTATAGACGGACTTCTTCCCCGTCCGCAAATCCATATGGGCGATGGAGTCGAATTTTACATCGGTGCCGAAGCGCGAATTCGCGGCGAAATAGCCGTGGCGGTATGCGAGGCCCGCATGACGCTCGTCCAGGCGCGGGAACTCGCCGGGCATGTCGTCGATGTATTCCCGCTTGATGGTGTTGCTGTTATCCGCCAGATCGAACGTCCAGCGCGCCAGGCGCGCACCAGATTGCTTGCCGGGCGTACCGTCCGCGCTCGGGAAAAGCGGCGCCACATCGTACTGCATGACATCGACATATATCTTGTCGCCGTCCTCGAACATGTTCATGGGGTGGAATATGTAGCAGGCATCCGTGGTGAACCAGCGGATCGAACTCACGTCACCGTCGCGGCGCATGACGCCGACATGGCTGCCTTTCTCCGGCTCCCACGCGAAAGCGGGCTTGCCGTTCATCGCGCGATTGAGATCGCCGGTCAGCGGCAGCACGGGGAACATCACGTAATTCCGCGTTACGAAGAAGTCATGCACCATGCTGCAGAACGGCGCCTCGAACATGTCGAGCCGCGTGACTTTGCCGGTCTTGTCCGCAACGCCATAAGCCAGCTTGTTCGAGAAGAAGCCGGGACCCGCGGAATAACCGAAATAGACCATCTCGCCGGTTTCGGGATCCATCTTCGGATGGGCCGTGAAGCGCAACGCTTCGCGCGCGTAGTCGCGATAGCCGCGTGATTCCAGCGTGATCGGATCCAGCTCGAAGGGATTGTGGCCCTCTTCCAGTGCGAGAAGGCGATTGCCATGCCACACGATGTTGGTGTTGCCGACGCCGCCATCCTTTCCGACCACGGACGGATCGGAGGTCATCGGATTGCCGAAAGTGCCGAACAGCGAACGGCCGGCTTCTTTCTCCAGCATGTACTTGTTCGTGTGCACATAGCGGTTGAGATACGAGACCTCGCCGTCCGCAACATGGAAGCCATGAATCATGCCGTCGCCGGCGAACCAGTGATGGTTCGGATCGCGCGGCTCGAACTGGGGGTTGGGACCATTGCGGTAATAGCTGCCGCGCAGGCTTTTGGGGATTTCTCCCGTGACGGACAGCTTCGGAAAATTGTCTTCGCTGCGCACCGGCGCGAAGTTGCCGGAAAGATATGGGTTCAATCGCACAGGGGCATTCATGTTGAACCTCCCGAACATCTTATTTACGATTTACGTCGTAAATCTATATGATCGATGGTAGGTGGTTTCAAGCCCGGAACCGGAATTTTTCATGCCCCGCACATTATCGACCGCCGAAGTCGCCGATTTCCGCGAAAAACTTTGTGACGTTGCCGCCCGCATGTTCGCCGAACACGGCAAGGACGGCTTCACGATGCGTGAGCTCGCGTCCCAGTTGGGCGTGAGCCCGATGACGCCGTACCGGTATTTCCACGACAAGGATGAGATCCTCGCCGCCGTCCGCGCGCGCATCTTCCTGCAATTCGCGGTGACGCTGGAGCAGGCCTATGCAGTGCCAGGGGATGCCGGAGATCGTGCACGGTCCGCGGCAGAAGCTTATGTCCGCTTTGCGCTGGGCAATCCCTCTTCCTACAAACTGATGTTCGACATGAGCCAGCCGGAGGACGGGAAGTATCCCGAACTCGCGCAGGCTGCGGAACGCGCGCGCAAGACCATGACGCGCCACATTCCGGGGTTGATCGAAGCCGGCATGGCGCAAGGCGATCCCGAACTCATCGGCCATGTCTATTGGGTGACGCTGCATGGCGCGGTGACGCTGCAGCTTGCCGGCAAGCTCGATCCGCAATGCGATTTGCAGAAAATTCTGGGCGCGGCTTTCGATGCGCTCGGCATGGGCTTCGCGCCGAAGCGCTAGTCAGTTGTGATAGGCGCCATAAAGCGCGGCAAAACCCGATAGCGGGCCGAGCACCGAGATCGTGTCCCAGAACAGACTGGATGGAACGCGCACGACGTCACCAGGATAGATCTGCGCGGTGGTATCCGCGTCGAGATAGACTTCCTTGGTGTCACCGGCGTGGCGAACATAGACCCCGCCTTCAACTGCCTTTTGCGTATAGCCGCCGGCATCGGCGACCGCGTTCTGAATGCTCATGCCATCGGTATAGGGATAGGAGCCTGGCCGGTTCACTTCGCCCAGCACATAGAACGGGCGATATTGCGTGACTTCCACATTCACACGCGGCTCCTTCAGAAAGCCATCTGCGAATTTCGCCGTGATCGTGCGCTCGACTTCCGGCGCGGAGAGCCCACCGACTTTCACCTGCCCGATCAGCGGCAGGCTGACATAGCCGTTGCCGTCGACATCGAAGACACCGCCCAGATCATCTTCGCCATAGACGATGACACGCAGCTTGTCGCCTGTGCCGAGCTTGTAGGTTTCTGCGATCGATGCGGGCGGCTGGTAGGCCGTGGGCTGCGCGCTCGCATCATCCGCGCGGGCAGCGCCAATACTCGCGAAAGCCGCGAGCGTCACCGCAACAGCCGTCACGAGATGCCGGACAAAACCTGGAATCCGCGCCCTTCTCATGGCGCCAGATTACGGTGTTAGGACTTTATAAAATGCTACGGATCGGGCCTTCGGCCTGTGCCGTTTTGGAGCAGGCGCTACGCACGCGCCTCAATAAAGTCACGGATAAAGGGCGTTTTCGGCGCGCGGCGGACATCCTCCGGCGGGCCGTATTGCTCGATCTGGCCGGCGTTCATCACCGCCACCAGATCGGCCAGCGCGAAGGCTTCCTCCTGGTCGTGGGTGACGAAGATCGTGGTGATGCCCATGCGCTCATGCAGTTGCCGCAGCCAGCCGCGCAGATCCTTGCGCACTTTCGCATCCAGCGCGCCGAACGGCTCGTCCAACAGCAGCATGCGCGGCTCGATGGCGAGCGCGCGGGCGAGCGCCACGCGCTGGCGCTGCCCCCCGGAGAGCTGACTGGGATAGCGGTCGCCCAAATCTTCGAGCTGCACCAGCGACAACAATTCCTCGACGCGCTTTCTGATATCGCCGCGCGACGGCCGTTCGCGGCGCGGTCGCACGCTCAACCCGAATGCAATGTTCTTCGCGACCGTCATATGCCGGAACAAGGCATATTGCTGGAACACGAAACCGGCGCGGCGCTGGCGCGCGGGCACGCCCAGCCAATTGAGATCGGCGAAGCGCACCATGCCACTATCCGGAAATTCCAGGCCGCCCAGAATGCGCAGCAGCGTCGTCTTGCCGGAGCCGGACGGGCCGAGCAGCGTCACGAACGCGCCTTGCGGCGCGGTGAAGCTCACGCCTTTCAGAGCCTCATATGAGCCGAACCGCTTGGTGATGGAGTCGACGACGAGAGACATGGTGGCTCCGATCAATGACGATGGACCGCGGCGATCTCGTCCGCGTAGCGCCATTCGAGAAGGGATTTGAGGATCAGCGTTACGATGGCGAGCAGCGCCAGCAGCGACGCCACGGCGAAAGCCCCGACATATTGATAATCGTTGTAGAGAACCTCGACATGCAGCGGCATGGTGTTGGTAAGTCCGCGGATATGACCGCTCACAACCGACACCGCGCCGAATTCGCCCATCGCACGGGCGTTGCAGAGCAGCACGCCGTACAGCAGCGCCCATTTGATGTTAGGCAACGTCACGCGCAGGAAGGTCTGGAACCCGGATGCGCCGAGCGTGACGGCGGCTTCTTCCTCATCGCGGCCCTGGTCGGTCATCAACGGGATGAGCTCGCGCGCGACGAACGGGAACGTCACGAAGATGGTGGCGAGAACGATGCCCGGCAGCGCGAAGATGATCTTGATGTCGTGATCGCGCAGCCACGGCCCAAGCCAGCCCTGCATGCCGAACATCAACACATAGATCAGGCCGGACACCACCGGAGACACCGAGAACGGCAGGTCGATCAGCGACAGCAGGATGCTCTTGCCGCGAAAATCATATTTCGAGACAAGCCATGCCGCCGAAACGCCGAACACCAGATTGAGCGGCACGGCGATGGCGGCAGTGATCAATGTCAGCTTGATCGCGGAAATCGAATCCGGCTCGCCGAGTGCATCGAGCGCCGCCGAAATCCCGTTTGCCAGCGCGTTCGTGAAGACCGTGAGCAGGGGCAGGAACAGGAAAAGGCCGATATAGCCCACGGTCACCGCAATGAGCAGCGCGCGCATGAAAAGAGAGTCGTCGGCCGGTTTGCGCATGTTCTACCGCCGTGCCGACAGAAGGTTCTGAAAAAGATTGAGCGCCAGGATAATGAGAAAGGAGGCCGCGAGCATCACCAGTCCGATGGCGGCCGCGCCTTCGTAGTCATATTGCTGCAGCTTGATGATGATGAGCAGCGGCGCGATCTCCGATTTCATCGGAAGATTGCCGGCGATGAAGATCACCGACCCGTACTCGCCGACCGCGCGCGCGAAGGCGAGACCGGTACCCGTCACCAAAGCCGGCGCAAGCGACGGAAGCACAACCCGGCGCAGGGTCTGAAACCGCGTCGCGCCCAGCGTGGCGGCGGCTTCTTCCGCGTCTTCGCTCATGTCGGCGATGACGGGCTGCAACGTGCGCACGACGAATGGCAGACCGATGAAGATCAACGCGACGATCACGCCTGCCGGGGTGTAAGCGATCTTGATGCCGAACAGCGAAAGCGGCCCGCCAAGCCAGCCGTTCTGCGCATAAAGCGCGCTGAGCGCGATGCCCGCGACAGCCGTGGGCAACGCGAACGGCAGATCCACCAACGCGTCGACGAAGCGTTTGCCTGGAAAGCGGTAGCGGACCAGCGTCCATGCGACGAGTGTGCCGAACACCGCATTGACAATCGCCGCAATCGCCGCGCCGCCGAAGGACAGCTTCAACGCCGCCACCACGCGGTCGTCTGTGATGGCGGCAACGAAGCCGCTCCAGCCCAGCGCCCACGGTTTCAGCAGCAGCGCGGTGAGCGGAAGAAGAACGATGGCCGAGAGATAGAAAAGCGTGAATCCGAGCGTCAGCCCGAAGCCGGGCAGAACGCTCGGATTCCGCAAGCGTGCGAAGGGGGGGGAAATCGCAACGCTACGCATGCTCTATTTGGCCGGCTTGTAGATCTGGTCGAATACACCACCGTCCGCGAAATGCGTGGCCTGCGCCTTGGTCCAGCCGCCGAACACTTCGTCGATCGAATAGAGCTTGATGTTCGGGAAGTCCTTGGTGTGCGCGGCGAGCACGTCCTTGTCGCGCGGGCGATAGAAATTCTGCGCTTCGATCTCCTGCGCTTTTTTGGTGTAGAGGAATTGCAGATAGGCTTCGGCGACCTTGTGTGTGCCGTGACGGTCCACATTCTTGTCGACAAGCGCCACCGGCGGTTCCGCCAGAATGGAGTTCGACGGATAGACGATCTCGAACTTGCCGGGGCTTTCCTTCAGCGCCAGATGCGCCTCGTTTTCCCAGGACAACAGCACGTCGCCGATGCCGCGCTGGGCGAAGTTCGTCGTTGCGCCGCGCGCACCGGTATCCAGCACCGGAACATGCGCATAGATCTGGCGGACGAATTCCTTCGCCGCATCCTTGCTGCCGCCCGGCTTCTTCTCCGCATAGGCCCAGGCCGCGAGATACGCCCAGCGCGCGCCGCCCGATGTTTTCGGATTCGGCGTGATGACATGCACACCCGGCTTCACCAGATCGGCCCAATCCCTGATCTTCCACGGATTGCCCTTGCGGACCAGGAACACGATGGTCGAAGTATAAGGCGTCGAGTTGTCCGGCAGACGCTTCTGCCATGCTGCCGGCAGCAGTTGCGCCTTCTGCGCGATGGCGTCGATGTCATAGGCCAGCGCGAGCGTCACCACATCCGCATCGAGGCCGTCGATCACCGCACGGGCCTGCGCGCCCGACCCGTTGTGCGACTGGTTGATGGTGACGGTATCGCCGGTCTTCTGCTTCCACTCGGCGGCGAAGGCCGTGTTGATGTTCTTGTAGAGCTCGCGTGTCGGATCGTAACTGACATTGAGCAGCGTGACGTCCGCGGCTTGCGCGCTTGATGCCGCGAGTAGGATCGCAGCGACGAGGGCATGGATTTTCTTCATCGAGAAATCTCCCAATATGCTTCAGGTCAAAGTGCGAATTGCGCGCGGAGCGACACCGCGTCGAGCTTGGCGCCGATGTCACCACCGGCAGCGTTCAACCGCGAAACGTCGGTGTGCTGATAGTCCAGCACGAAACGAACGGCATTGTTCGGATACCAGTTCACGCCAGCGGTCCAAATCTTCTGCTCGCCGCCGCGAATCCCGCCCGTGGGCGCAGGCAACCCGGCTGAGCCAGCGTTGTCGTTCAGGTCCAGAACACTGTAGCGGGCGGCCAGTTCCCAGGCGCCAAGGCCAGCATGATCGAAACCGAAGGAATTGCGCGGTTTCGGCAGGCTGTAACTTCCTGTCGAGGGATTGTAGGGCTTGGATTCGCCCGTCAGCACCCAGCTCGCCTGCACATACCAGCCGTTGAAGGACGGATCGGGCAGTGTGTTATCGCGCCGGGTTACATCCAATCCGAAATATCCGCCCTGGCCATAGAAATTGCGCCAGTTGCCGGCGGCTTCAACGCCCCACTCCAGAATGTTCCTGGCATCGATCGTACCGGTGTCGATGAGACGGATATTGTTGTCATCTACATTGAGTTCGGGACGCTCGCGCAAGCGCAACGCCTTGGGCGAACCCGAACCGGCAGCGGTGTCGGCGATCTTGAACACATAAGACGAGTCCGCACCGATGGCGAAATTGGAGTCATCGCCCTTGAACAGGCGATAAGCGACGCGACCCACAGCGGCCTGTTGCTCGTCGAACACGCCGGAGTCCTGCACCAGATCGCCGGTATAGGAGATCGCGGCGAAATAATTGTCGTCATAGGCGGACAACGTCGTGCCGTCGCGGCCATCCGAACCGGCAAGACTGCGCGCAAGATCCGTCGGCTGCGCGCGCTCGAGGAACAGAAGATCGGAGGCCGACGTCGTATCGTCGAAACTTTCCGGTGTCGGATAGGCGCCGATCCTCCAATGAAGCGGGCCTAAGCCGTCATATTGAAGATAGGCGGCGGAGATCGATGAGCCTTCCGTGCCCGAGCCGCCGAAATCGTAGATGAACTGATACGACCAGTCCTTGAACAGCGTGCCCTGCACGCCCAGGCGCGCGCGGCGGAAATTGCTGCCGCTGCTGAAATCGTCGCCGGACGGGCTTTTGCCCTGCCCATAATAGGCGGTGTCGAATTGCACCAGCGCACGGATATCCAGGTTGAAATCGCCATCCGCGGACTTGAAGGACGGGCGCCCGTTCTTCAGCGAGATGCTGACGTCGGGCTTCTCCGGATTGGCTTCGCGCTGCACGACATCCGCGTATTGATCGGACGTGCTGCGCTTGAGGTCCGCGACCTGCGCGTTAAGATCGTCGATCTGCTGCTGCAGCGTGTCGATCTTCGTTTGCTGCGAAGATCCCGCGGCCTGCGCGCCCGTGGACAGCGCGACCAAGCCTGCGCCCGCGAGCAAAATTCTTCCAACCCCGAAACCCAACATGACGGCCCCTGCTCAATTGCGGCCGGCAGCTTTTTCCATAATCTCTATCGAGTCAATAGAGATTAAGAAGATTCTTCGGTTCGCCGGAATTTTCGGTTTTCTTTCAGCGCTTTCGGGTGGCGCGGCGGCGGCTACCGACCGCGGAAGCAAGCGTGCGCGATTCCAGGATTTCCGCGGTGGCGTCGCGCGCGGCGAGCAGAACCTTGCGGATGGCGCAGGTCTTCTCGTCTTCGCAGTCCTCGCAGCGATGATAGGCCGTGACGCTCACGCAAGGCGCAAGCGCAAGCGGCCCATCGGTCACACGGATGATGTCGGCAAAGCTGATTTCATTGGGCGGCTTTGCCAGAAGATATCCGCCGCTGCGGCCCCTCAGGCTGCGCAGGATTCCCCGTTTGCGCAGCTCCAGCAGGATCTGCTCTAGGAATTTGCGCGGCACGCCCGCTTCTTCGGCGATGTCCGCGATCATCATCGGCTCCTCGCCATCGTGTTCGGCGAGGACGATGAGCGCATGCAGCGCGTAACGGCCCTTCTGGGAAAGCATAATGCCGATCAGCTTACCAGAGATTCGGATGGCATAGGGAGCGCTGAGCGGTGACGCCGCCGGTTAGCTCGCCGCTTTGGCGCGAACCGGCAGCCTCCAGTTCGGCCGAACAAAGTGGCAGGTATAGCCGTCCGGAAAACGCTCCAGATAATCCTGGTGCTCCGGCTCGGCTTCCCAGAACGGTCCGGCCGGCGCGATTTCGGTCACGACCTTTCCCGGCCACAATCCCGACGCCTCGACATCGGCAATCGTGTCTTCCGCAACGCGCTTCTGCTCTTCGCTCGTATAGAAGATCGCGGAGCGATAGCTCATTCCGATATCGTTGCCCTGGCGATTGCGCGTCGTCGGATCGTGGATCTGAAAGAAGAATTCCAGAAGCCGGCGATAGCTGATCTTCGACGGATCGAAGACGATCTCGATCGCCTCGGCATGCGTGCCGTGATTACGATAGGTCGCATTGGGCACGTCGCCGCCGGTGTAGCCGACGCGGGTGGAAATCACCCCGTCGAGCTTGCGGATGAGATCCTGCACGCCCCAGAAGCAGCCCCCTGCGAGCACGGCACGTTCGTTGGCCATCAGATGTCCTCCACTTGATTCAGATAAGCGCCGTAGCCTTCGGCTTCCATTTTCTCTTTGGGCACGAAGCGCAACGACGCGGAATTGATGCAGTAGCGCAACCCGCCGCGGTCCTCGGGGCCATCGTCGAAAACATGACCGAGATGGCTGTCGCCATTCGTCGAGCGCACTTCGGTACGGATCATGCCGTGCGAGGTGTCGCGCAACTCACTGACATGGGCGGACGCGATCGGCTTGGTGAAGCTCGGCCAGCCGCAGCCGGAATCGTACTTGTCCGACGATGCGAACAACGGCTCACCGGAGACGATGTCGACATAGATGCCGGGCTTCTTGTTGTTGAGATATTCGCCCGTCCCGGGCGCTTCGGTCGCGCTTTGCTGTGTCACGCGATATTGCTCGGGCGTCAGCTTCGCGATCGCCTCGGCGGATTTTGTGTAAGTGGCCATTTTCTTTTTCCAGAAACCGGCACGGCGATCTTAGACCGGCCGCCCGGCAGCGCACCATTGGGATAATACATCGGCGCGGTGCGGTGGCGCGTCGATCCATATTCGCGAGGAAGGCAAATTTGTTACAGACGCGATGGCGCCGGCAGTCCAGTCCATCCGCCTGTCGGGATTTGCGGATGGTGGGCGCGACAGGGATCGAACCTGTGACCCCTACCATGTCAAGGTAGTGCTCTCCCGCTGAGCTACGCGCCCGCACCAAACGGGGCGGCACGTATAGCCTCGCCCTCCCGGACAAAGCAAGCCGGGCGATCCGTCGGGATCGCCCGGCTAAAAAGGCCCAAGAAACCGGGATTAATGGGCTTGCTTGAGGTCGAACTTGACCGCGGCTTGCGTTGTGGAGGGCACCGCCACGCCACCCCGCATCGCGGGTTTGTAACGCCAGTGGGCCTGCACCCATTGCACCGCTGCTTGGTCCAGTTCCGGCACGCCACTCGAGGTCGCGACCTGCGCCGCCGACACCGATCCATCTGCCGCGACGGTGATCGACAAGATCACCGTGCCCTGCTGACCCAGCCTGCGCGCCATCGGCGGATAAGGCGGGGTCGTGTGCGTGTTGGTCAGACCGGATGCGGAGGCGTCGACAGGTTGTGCGGGCGGTGTCTGCTGCGGCTGAACCTGAATCGTCTGCGCATTCGGATCCGGCGCAATCTGGATCACCGGCTCCGGCGTCTGTTCGGTGGGCAGAACTTTCTCCACCTGCAGAGTCGGCGGCGGCGTAACCTGCTTCGGCTGTGATTGCGGCGTGTCGATCACCTTCATCTGCAGCACAGGCGGGACATATTTCGTCAACTTGATCGCAAGACCGCTCGCCAGCGCCCACACCAGAACGCCATTCAACGCGACGGCCATACCGATACCGGCATAACGGCGCCAGCCCGCGTTTTCCTCGGCGAGGGGCGCATGCATCATCAAGGCGGGATTGTTCATCGGTAATGCTCCCGTTCAAAAAAGTTGCGCGGGTCAGAGCACGCCGGAAATGTCCCGGCGCGGCCGCGACCCCACCATTACAACGCTGAATTGTGGCAGCGAGCGGGTAATTGAGCGGCGATTTCACGGAACAACAGTGAAACCTTCAGCGCCCCTCACGCAGATCAAACCGCACGTCCGCGAGAACCACGGACGCAACGGGCTTGCCGTCGTGTGTTGCCGGCGCATAGCGCCAATGTCTGGTAACCCAACTTACCGCGGCGTTGTCGAGGCGCTCGCTGCCGCTCGTCTTCAGGACATTGACGGCGTTGATCTTGCCTGCGCTATCCAGCGCGATGTGCAAACGCACCACGCCTTCCTCGCCAAGGCGCACGGCGATCGGCGGATAAGGCGGCGTGGTGTGCGTGCCAGCGATGCCACGCGCGGGCGTCGGCGCGATCACGGGCGCAGATTCGACAGGCGTTGCCGGTTGCGGTGAAAGCTTCGGATTGGCGACGGGCTTCTCAACGGCGACAGCGGTTATCGCATGCGGCGCGGGCGGTGCATGCGCGATAACGATCTGCGGAACCGGAATCTGCGGCACGCTCTGCGGCGAAACCAATTCCGGCGTCGGTGGCGGCGGTAGTTCATGCCGGACAGTCTGCTGCGGCTTCACCACATCCACCTGGATCGCGGCGGGAATCTGTTCGACGAAACGAATGGCGAGGCCGCTCGCAAGTCCGTAAAGCAACGCCAGATGCACGATGCCGGCGAAACCGATCGCCGCCCAACGGCGCGGATTGGAACCGGCCGGCTGTAAGGTGGGAACAAACGGGACTCTCTGCATCGCAACCTCCGTCGCGCGGAGGGCTGTGTTACGCGCGCGGCCCTCAGCGCCGCTTCACGTCAACCGAGATGTGGGGAGCCAAGCGTCGAAATTCAATGTGTGCGGGAGATTACGCGGCGATCATGCGTTCCACTTCCTGCACGATCTCGCGCAGATGGAACGGCTTGGAGAGAACCTTCGCCTGTTTCGGCGCTTGCGACGAAGGATGCAGCGCCACCGCCGCGAAGCCGGTGATGAACATGATCTTTAGATGGGAATCCATCTCGGCGGCGCGCTTGGCAAGTTCGATGCCGTCCATGCCGGGCATCACGATGTCGGTCAGCAGCAGATCGAAGCGGAAGCCCTTGAGGCAGGCGAACGCTTCGTCACCGTCGCCGAAATCGGTGACGGTATGGCCCGCTTTCACCAGCGCAGCCGCGAGGAACCGCCTGAGCGATTCATCGTCTTCCGCCAATAAAATATGCGCCATAGCCGGTCGGCCCCCTCCCCTTGAATAAAGCCTATAACCGGCGGTCCGTAAACGTCGTTAACGCGCGACTTTTCCGCTATCTCCAAAGGGTTGATGGAAGGCGGCTTGGGTGGTCCACTGCGATATCGGATATCGGGAATCGGCTTCGCGGTGAATTCAGACAGCACGACACAGCCGGAAAACGACGCAGACCCAGCGCTGGAAAGCCTGTGGGCGCGGGCTTTCGACCTGATCCTGCCGGAACGCCAGCGTGTGCCGTTTGTTTTCGCCTCGCCGCATTCCGGACGCGTCTATCCCGACAGCTTTGCCGCCGCGAGCCGGCTGGGTGCGATCGGCTTGCGCCGCTCCGAAGATGCATTCGTCGACAAGCTGTTCGCCAGCGCCGTCGAGCTCGGTGCGCCTATGATCGCCGCGCGCTTTCCGCGCGCCTATCTCGACGCGAACCGCGCACCAGGCGAACTCGATCCCATGATGTTCGAGGATGCGCTTGCACTGCCGGTCGATCCGCCGGGCACGCGCGTGAACGCCGGTTTGGGCGTGATCCCGCGCATTGTGCGCGATGGTGCGGAAATCTACCGCGCGAAATTGCCGGCGCGGGAAGCCGAAAGGCGGTTGTCGCTTCTCTATCGCCCCTATCATGCGGCACTGGCAAAGCTGCTGGAAGAAACGCGCGCGCGTTTCGGCTGCGCCGTGCTGATCGATTGCCATTCGATGCCGTCTGCCGCCGCCATTCCCGATGCGGTTCTGGGCGACCGCTATGGCATGGCCGCCGCACACGCGCTGATGCGCAAGGCTGAGTTCGATTTTGAGCGCCGCGGCTTCACGGTTGCGCGCAATACGCCCTATGCCGGCGGTTATTCCACGCATCTTTACGGCCGCCCGATGCTGGGTCATCACGCGCTGCAGATCGAGATCAATCGCGCCCTTTATCTCGACGAAGAGCGCATCGAGCCGAACGCGCATTTTGCCGATGTCGCGCGCAGCATTGGCGAGGCATTGCGCGATCTGACGACGATCGAGCCGGCTCTGTTGCGGCCGACCGGCGGGCGTGCGCTGGCGGCGGAATGAAAAAAGCCGCCGGAGATGCCGGCGGCTTTCTTCAATTCCATCGGCGGACGTTCAGGAGAACATCTGCGTCCAGGTCGCTTCGTCCACTTCCTCGACCACGATGCGGATGTAGCAATAGCCGAGCACATGGCGGAACAGGCGGCGCGCGACCTTGCCGCGATAGTTCTCGCGCTCGCCCATGCGGCTGCGCGGGATGTCGATATAATCGCCGACATTCGGGATCAGGCCGAAGCCCGCCTCATCGCCAAGAACCAAATCTGCGGTGGTGCCGATCTCTTCGGCCTTCGAGGCCCCCTTGGCCACAAACGTGTAATCGATCTCGTATTTCACTGTGCAATCCTTTGGCAGAAGCGGAATGGCGCATCGTTGCGGCGCGGGCGCGCGCGCGTCAACCGCAAAGCTTCGTGAAGCGGCCAAGAAAAAAGGCCGCTCCCTAGGGGAGCGGCCAAGTTCAGGGAGGAAACGCCCAGAAAGGGCCGCGATATTTCGCGCAAGCGCGTCATACCGCGTTGCAGCAATATGGCAGGGTTACGGCGGTCTGCCAAGCAGGTTCCGTCACGGAAATTCGAAAAATCATAATATTTTCAAAAAGCTATATAGGAAGCATTCCGCAGCTTAGATTTTGTGCATTGCGGCATAAATTAACGATTTCAAGTACTTTCGTGCCGGATTCACGAAACGATTACGGCGCCGCAACACGACCATCACGAATGACAGGCATCCCGGTGGCACTGGCCTTCCACTGATTCGGAGACCGACATGGGTGAAAATGCCTGGGCTCGCGACCTCGAAAATGGCGCGACCGCGTTGCGTGGCCGCGCGCTTCCCTTTCCCCTTCCCAATTTGAAGGCACGGGGCGCGTCACAGACGCCGGCGCATCGCACGCGCCAGCACAGAACGATCTTCATCTCCGACACGCATCTGGGAACGCGCGGCTGCAAGGCCGAAGCGCTCGCGGACTTCCTGTCGAAGAACAACTGCCGCACGCTCTACCTCGTCGGTGACATCGTGGACGGCTGGCGGCTCAAGCACCGCTGGTTCTGGCCGGCCGCGCACAATCGGGTGCTGGAAGAGATCCTGCACAAGATCGATACCGGCACGCGCGTCATCTACGTGCCCGGCAATCATGACGAAGTGCTGCGCGACTATTGCGGCCGCGAGATCGCGGGCGTCGAGCTGATGCGCGAGACGATTCACGAAACCGCCGACGGACGCCGACTCCTGGTGATCCACGGCGATCAGTTCGACGGCGTCATCGCCTATGCGCGCTGGCTGGCCTTCCTCGGCGACTGGGCCTACACGCGCGCGCTGGAGCTGAACGAAATCTGCGCCGCGGTGCGCAAGATGTTCGGCCTGCCCTACTGGTCGCTGTCCGCCTATCTGAAGCAGAAGGTGAAGAATGCGGTCGAATATATCTGCCGTTTTGAGAATGCCGTTGTCGAAGAGGCGCGCAAGCGCGGCCTCGACGGCGTCGTGTGCGGTCATATTCATCACGCGGCGATCCGGGACATCGACGGCATCCTCTACACCAACGACGGCGACTGGGTTGAAAGCTGTACCGCCCTCACCGAAGATGCCCGCGGACATCTGGAGATTCTCCACTGGGCACCTTCGCAAGCAGAGCCCGCGCCAGCTTTCGTCCCCGAACCCGCAGAAGGACTGGCCGTCCCAGCCTGAGGCTTTGACAGACGCGCTTCGCCATGAGCGCGTGATGATCGTCACCGATGCGTGGAAGCCGCAGGTGAACGGCGTCGTCCGCACCATGGAAATCCTGGGCGAAGACCTGAAGGCGCTGGGCCATGAGGTGCGCTATGCGACGCCGGAAGGCCGCTTCACGATCCCGATGCCGACCTACAAGGAAATCCGCCTCGCGATCTTTCCACGCAAGAGCCTGGAAAAGATGATCGTGGACTTCCAGCCGACAGCGATTCATATCGCGACGGAAGGCACGCTGGGGCTTTCCGCGCGCGCCATCTGCGTGAAGCGCAAGATCCCGTTCACGACATCGTTCCACACGCGCTTCCCTGAATATGTGAAAGCGCGGTTTCCGTTCGTGCCGATCGGCCTCGTCTATTCCTTCCTGCGCTGGTTCCACGGGCCCGCGAAAGCCATGATGGTAGCGACGCCGTCGCTACTGCATGAGATGGAAAGCCACGGATTTCACAATCTGAAAATCTGGTCGCGCGGCGTCGATGTGGAGCAGTTCCGGCCCATCGCCGATGCCGAACTGCCGTTTCCCAAACCGATCTGGCTTTCCGTCGGTCGGGTCGCGGTCGAAAAAAATCTCGAAGCGTTTCTGGCGCTCGATCTGCCGGGCACGAAGGTTGTCGTCGGCGACGGGCCGGCGCGCGCCGCACTGACGCGCAAATATCCCGAAGCGAAATTCCTCGGTCCGAAATCCGGCGAAGACCTTGTGCGGGCCTACGCGGCTGCGGATGTCTTCGTGTTTCCCAGCAAGACGGACACGTTCGGCTTGGTGTTGCTGGAAGCGCTGGCCTGCGGCGTGCCGGTTGCGGCTTATCCCGTACAAGGACCTCTGGATGTGATCGGCAATGCCAATTGTGGCGCGCTGGACGAAGATCTTCACGCCGCCTGCTTGCACGCGCTCGAGATTCCACGCGAGACGGCACGGGCGTTCGCACTGACGCGTTCCTGGCGCAATTGCACCGAGCAGTTCCTGTCGAATCTGCCCTAGCCTTCCTTTCGGCTCGCTAGCTTTCCTTGCCGATGGTGACGATCACCGAGCCGGTGTTGCGACGGCCTTTCACATAGTTGAACGCCGCTTTGACGTCGGCGAGCGTGAATTGCGCGGCGACACGTGGATTGATGTGGTTGCCGGCCGCCCAGGCGATCGTGTCGGCGAGCGCTCTTTGCGCCAGCGCAGGGACCGCTTTCACCGTTAGCGGCGTGTTGGCGGAAATCAGTTCGGCATCGCGCGCATAAAGCGCAGACATGTTGATGCGCGGGATGCGTCCGCCAGCGAAGCCTGATGAGATCACCCGGCCACCATTGGCCAGCGTCAGCAGCGCCATTTCGAATGCATCGCCGCCGACCGGATCGAAAATGACATCGACGCCGGCGGAGCCCGTCAGCGCTGAAACCGATTC
This sequence comes from Rhizomicrobium sp., assembly GCA_036569005.1. Lineage (GTDB taxonomy): Bacteria > Pseudomonadota > Alphaproteobacteria > Micropepsales > Micropepsaceae > Rhizomicrobium. Next base: position 56,549 of record DATCRK010000010.1, read on the forward strand.
CGAAAGCGGGCGCGAAGAACTGTCCACCACATCGTGCGCACCGCGCTCCAACGCTTCGCTACCACGCGACTCGCCGCTCGCCACGGCAATAACGCGCGCGCCAAGCGTCCTGGCGATCTCCACGGCGGCCAGCCCCGCATTTCCACCGGCACCCAGCACCAGGATGGTTTCGCCTGAAACCAGCCGCGCGCGTTCGCGAAGCGCCAGCAGTGCTCCGCCGTAAGCGACCGGCAGGCTCGCTGCGGCCGGAAAAGCCATGCCGTCCGGAATGAGGGCGCAAAGGTCGGCGCTGGCGACAGCCCCCTCTGCAAGACCGCCCCAGTCCACAAACGCCGCCACGCGGTCTCCCGGCTTCAGGCTGGAAACCTCAGCCCCAACCGCCGCCACCAAGCCGGCAACTTCCAGTCCGGGGATGAAAGGCAGCTCGGGCAGCGGATGGCGCTCTGCCGACAGGGCCGCCACATCGGCCAGATGCAGCCCTGCCGCCCCAACCCCGATCAAGACTTCGTTTGGCCCCGGCGTCGGAGCGGGAACTTCGTCCGCTGCCAAGGCGTCGAGGCCCGACAATCTCTGCGCAATGAGTGCCTTCATGGGACGACGGTGCCTTGGCCGCCTGCGGCGCGCAACCGCCGCGGGCGGCGTTGCGGGCGCGCGACGCCCCAAGTAAGACAGGTTCCGCCCCAACCGGTTCGTTCGCCTCCATGACCTCGTTCCGCGCCCCCGACCGCGCCAAATGGCTCGCGCCGCAGGAGGTTCTGTTTCTGGCGGTCGTGATCCTGGGCTGGGCGGTCCTGGTGATCTCGCTCGGCAAGGACACGTCCTGGGATTTCCGAAACTATCACTGGTACGCGCCCTATGCCTTTCTGAACCACCGCATGGGTTTCGACATCGCGGTGGCGCACCAGGCGACCTACTACAACCCCACGCTCGATATTCCGTTCTACCTGCTCGCCAGCCATGTGCCCGCGTGGATCGCGCTGGGCGTGATGGGCGCCGTGCAGGGCTCGAACATCATTCCGCTCTATCTGATCGCGCGCTCGGCGCTGCGCGGGAGCGAGGACAAGTGGCTGCTTGCGCCGCTTCTGGCATCCTTCTGCATGCTGGGGGGGCTGACGCTCGGACTGGCGGGCACGACCTATTACGACAACGTGCTGAGCGTGTTGACCCTCACGTCACTCGCGATCGTCGTCACCCAGCGTGACAGGCTTGCATATGGCAGCTGGCGCGAGAATCTCACCGTCGCGCTCATCGGCGGTTTCGTTGTGGGCTGCGCTGTGGGACTGAAATTGCCGCAAGCGCCGTTTGCCTTAGGCTATGCGGGCGCGCTGGCTTTCATCGCCGGAGACTGGAAGCGCCGCGTGACGCGCGTGCTGGCTGGCGGTGTCGGCGGATTGATCGGACTCGCCTTGTTCTCCGGTTACTGGTGGCTGACGATGTATCAGGTCACCGGCAATCCGCTGTTCCCCTATTTCAACCAGTATTTCGATTCCCCGCTGGCATTAAGCGCCTCCTATCGCGATTTGCGGTTCCTGCCGACGACATGGGAACACCGGCTGCTTTATCCGCTGCTGTTCACACTCGACTGGCGGGTGGCGGACGATCTCGGCTATTCCGACATTCGCGTCTGCCTGGCTTACCTGCTGTCGCTTGCGACAGTACCGATCTTCGTTTTCGCGCGGCGCAATCGCGATCCGCTTGTCGAGCCTGCGGCAGCGGTACCGATCTTTGCATTCGCAGGCGTTGCATACGCGGCATGGATCAATGTCTTTGCGATCTATCGCTACATCCTGGCGCTGGAGATGCTGGCGCCGATCCTGATCGTCTGCGCGATCGGTCTTTGGCCGCTGTCGCGCCGTGTTCAGTTGACAACGCTGGGCGTGCTCGCCGTTTTGGCGCTCGGATTCACCCGGCCTGGCTGGCTCGAGCGAGCCCCCGTCACCAATCCTTATGTGCAGGTGGAATTGCCGCCGATCCCCGATCCCGATCACACGATGATCCTCATGGCCGGAGAGGCGCCCATGGGATATCTCGTACCGTCGCTGCCGCATCAGATTCCCGTGCTGCGCATCGACGGCTGGATGATCACGCCGGAGGACGGTTCCAGACTGACCGCATCCACGAAAAAGCGCGTGCTGACCTTCAAGGGCGACGTCTATCTCATCGCGGAAGAATACGAGATCGGGCGCGCCACCGAAGCGCTGGAGGACTATGGGCTCCAGATGCGCTATCTTGATTGCCGCGAAATCACGGCCAATCTCGGCGGCCCTTACAAATTCTGCCCGGTCGAGCATCTGACGGATAAAAAGCCATGAGCGAAATGCCTCCGCGCGTAGCCGTTCTTATTCCCTGCTACAACGAGGAAGCGGCCATCGCGCAAACAGTGGCCGATTTCCGCGCGGCCCTGCCGATGGCAACGATCTATGTCTATGACAACAATTCGAAGGACCAGACGGTCGCGCGTGCAAAGGAAGCCGGCGCCATCGTTCGGTCCGAGCCACGGCAGGGCAAAGGCGCGGTGGTGCGCCGCATGTTCGCCGATATCGAGGCCGATGTGTATGTCCTGACGGACGGCGACGACACGTACGACGCATCGGTCGCGCCAGCGCTGGTACAGAAGCTGCTCGAAGAATCCTATGACATCGTGTCCGGCCGGCGCATCGCGACGGCGAAGGATGCCTATCGCGCGGGGCACGTTCTCGGCAACAAGCTGCTGACTGGCTTGACGGCGCTGATGTTCAATGTCCGCTTGCTCGACATGCTGACCGGCTACCGCATCATGTCGCGGCGTTTCGTGAAGAGCTTTCCGGTGATCTCCACAGGCTTCGCCATCGAGACGGAGTTGACCGTCCATGCGGTGCGGCTGCTGATGCCGATGATCGAGGTGGACACCAAATACAAGGAGCGGCCGGAAGGTTCGGTCAGCAAGCTCAGCACCTACAGGGACGGATTCAAAATCCTGTTCACGATCATCTCGCTGGTGCGCGAGGAAAGGCCCTTCGTGTTCTTCGGCGCGCTGTTCGCACTCTTTGCGCTGCTGTCCCTGATCCTGGGTATTCCGGTGGTGCTGGAATTCGTGCGCACCGGCTATGTGCCACGTTTGCCGACGGCGGTCTTGTCTGTCGCACTCATGCTGCTCGCCTTCCTGTCGCTGTTCAGCGGATTGATCCTCGACACGGTGACGCGCGGGCGCTGGGAACTGAAGCGTCTTTCCTACCTTGCCATCACCGGCCCGCAGAATCTGAAAAAGCCGTGACGCTTTCCGAGCGCATCCGCGACTCGCGCTTCCTGCGCTTCGCGCTGGTCGGCGGGACCGGCTTCTTCGTGAACGAAGCGGTGCTGTTCGTCGCGATTCATTTTCTTCGGCTGGGCGCCTATGCCGGCGGGATCTTCGCGTTCCTCGTGACGGTGACGTTCACGTGGTGGGGCAACCGGATGCTGACCTTCCAGCAACAGGCCGCGCATCGCGGGACTGCCATGATCGAGGAATGGGCCAAGTTCGTCGCGGCCAATCTGATCGGCTTCGCGGTGAACTATGCCGTCTATGCTTCGCTGGTGACGTTCGCGCCCGCGCCGCTGAACAGCCCTTATCTGGCGCTTGCGTTCGGCACGCTGGCGGGGCTGATCTTCAATTTCACGCTGTCGAAGCGCTTCGTCTTCCGCGCTAGCTAGGCTTGGCGATGCCGTCGAGGATCGCAGCGCCGCCGGGCGCATCGACCTCCACGCGCGTCGTTTCGGTGAGGCGCGCCATCGTCATGTAGAAACCGCAGGTGATGATGATCTCCACGATCTCCTGTGGCGAGAAATGCCTCTTGGCTTCGGCTACCGTGCCTTCGCTGGCGCGCACGTCGCGGATCACCTCCTGCGAGAGCTTAAGCATTGCCTGCTCCTTCGGGCTGAACTCCTCGCCCGTGATGCGCGCAGCTTCCAGCGCCGCGATCTGCTCTTTGCGGCAACCGGCATGCAAGGCGATCGGCACGTGCTGCACCCATTCGTATTCGCCGCGCTCCAGCCGCGCGACCAGCAGAATGATCAACTCACGCAGATCGCCACGGAGTTTCTGTCGCCCAAGGATGTTGCCGCCGAACCGCATCCCGGAGACGAACATCTCCGGCGCGTTCGCCCACATGCGGAAGATGTTGAGCTTGCGCGGCAAACGATCGAACGCTTCCTTCGCTTTCTCCGGCAATGCGGATATGTCGGCATATGGAATGAGCGGCATGAAATCCCCCTGTGGCTGGCTGGCGCCAGCATGGCGGAAAGAGCGGTCAGGGAGCAACCGGCTGTGTCTGCGGATCGACAATCACCGATTTTGCGATGGCGAATATGGGCATGCCGGGCCTTATGCCAAGGCGCGCGGCGGAAGATCTTGTGATACGGGCCACAAACCGCGCCTTGCCGCAGAGAAGCTGAACGTCGGCGTGCGCCACACCGCTTTCCCGCACATTTGTGACAGCGCAAAGCAGAATGTTGTTCGCGCTGATGGTGCGCGGTTCTTCGGCCGCCAGCATCACGTCTTCCGCCCGGATGCGCACACGAAGCCGCTGGCCGATCGCGCGGCGAAGCAACGGCACGATCAATTGTCCACCATTGAAAGAAAGAACGCTTAGTCCATCGGCCTCGCGATGCTCCAAAACGCGCGTATCGATCACCGCGCCGAAAGACGGCGTGCCGGTGAGTGCCGAAATGTCCAGATCGGCCAGCATGTCGAAGACCGGTCCTTGCGCGACCGTACGGCCCTCCTTCAGGAGAATGACCGCATCCGCCAGTTGCGCGACTTCCTCCAGCGCGTGGCTGACATAAAGCATGGGCAAGGCGGCTTCATCGCGCAGCCGGTCCAGATAAGGCAGGATTTCGGCCTTCCGTGCCGCATCCAGTGCCGAGAGCGGTTCGTCCAGCAACAAGATGCGTGGCGATGAGAGAAGCGCGCGGCCCAACGCCACGCGGCTCTTCTCTCCGCCGGAGAGCCTGGACGGCCTGCGCGCAAGAAGCGGTTCGAGACCGAGAAGCGAAACGACGCGCTCGAACTCCGATTCCTCCGCGCGGATCGGCGCACGGCGCCAGCCGAAGCGCAGATTGTTCTCGACGCTCATATGCGGAAACAGGCGTGCGTCCTGGAAGACATATCCGACGCGGCGGCGCTGCGGTGGAACGAAGATGCGTGCCCGTGTATCGAGCACCGTCTCGCCACCGATGACGATGTTGCCCTCATCCGGGCCCAGCAATCCGGCGATCGCGTTCACGATACTGGTTTTCCCCGAGCCGGACGGTCCGAACAAGGCGGTGATGCCCGGGTGGGCGATAGAGAACTCCGCCGCCAAGCGGAAGCCGCCGAAATCATGCTTGAGCTGAACGAAAATACTCATCGGCCGGCGAATGCCCGCACGCGGCGATCCGCGAATTCTGCCAACGTGACACCTATAAGCGCGAGCGCGATGGACAACATCGACAGGCGCGCCGCTTCCGCTTCGCCGCCCGGCGATTGCAACGCGCTGTAGATCGCCAGCGGCAAGGTGCGCGTCTCGCCCGGAATGTTGGACACGAAAGTGATGATGGCGCCGAATTCGCCCAGGCACGCTGCAAAGGCCGTGATAGCGCCTGCGATGATGCCGGGGAGCGCGAGCGGAAGCGTGAGATTCACGAATCGATCTAATGCATTCGCGCCCAGCGTTTTGGCAGCGTCGGACACACCCGAATCGATAGCTTCGATAGAAAGGCGAATAGCGCGGAACTGGAATGGAAACGTGATGATGGCCGATGCCAGCGCAGCGCCCGGCCATGAAAACGCGAAGCGGATACCAAGATGCTGCAGCAGCCAGGCGCCCACCGGCGCGCGCGTGCCCAACACGATCAAAAGAAGATAACCCACCACCACCGGTGGCAGCACCATGGGCAAGTGCAGCGCACCATCGATGATCGCTTTTCCCGGAAATCGGCGATGCGCCAGCAAGGCCGCAAGCACAATAGCAATCGGCAATGCACACAGCACCGCGACGGCGGAGATGCGCAAGCTAAGCAGCAGGGCTTCGGTTTCGGCAGGCGAGAGCATCGGGGCAGCTTCGTTGCACCCTGTGGGACAGGGCGAAAACAACACGCAGCAGACTTAGCATGGTTAAGCTGGGCGCGCATGCTTGACCTGCCACGGAAGCGCTTTACCGTTGCCACCGATGAGCATGCGAGGGGGATGGGTGCGTAAGCTCGCTGCGGCACTCGGTTTCGCTGCGTTCACGATCACGCTTCTCGGTGCGGCGGATCAGATGCCGCAATCCGACCCCTTGTCCGCGCCGCGCATCACGCCCGCAACAACGCCAGCCCAGATGGCGCCCCAAGCTGTCGTCGAGGGCTACAGCTCCAGTACCTATCTCATTCGCTATGACCGTTGGACCGATACCGACGAGCGGGGCTTCGGCGAGTTCGTCGCTGGTCTTGGCGAAGCGAATTGCCGAACGGTGAACGACTGCCTGCATTCGGCGGGCAACCCGTTCCGCGCCAGCGATCCGCCGGGTATCGTTTTCCATTCCGATTGCGCCGATCTGCCTTATGTGCTGCGCGCCTACTATGCGTGGAAGCGCGGACTTCCGTTTTCCTATGTCAGCGCGGTCACGCCGCTGGGCTATACGCGCGACATACGCTACTCGCGCAACGGCAACGCCGTGGCTGGGCGCCGCGATGTTCTGAGCGGCATGATGTCCGGCTATGAGTTGCTGGAAGAACTGCGCGACCAGATTTCGTCGGCGACCTACCGTATGCATCCGGATCTCGACGATCCTGTCCCCGATCTTTATTCGCCCGCGATCAGCATCAAATCCATCCGGCCGGGCACGTTGATTTACGATCCCAACGGCCATGTCGCCACCGTCTATCGCGTCGATCCCGATGGACGCATCAATTATGTGGACGCGCATCCCGACAACTCGATGACGCGCGGTTTCTATGACATCCGTTTCGTGCGCTCCCGGCCCGGCATGGGTGCGGGCTTCAAGAATTGGCGCTCCACGATTCTTGTCGGTGCAACGCGGCGTGCCGACGGCATCTATATCGGCGGTCATATCGTTCTGCCGCATAACAAAGACATCGTCGATTTCTCGGACGAGCAATATTTCGGCAATGGCCCGCGCCCGGTCGACGATTCCGCATGGGGCGTCGGCGGTTTCAAGCTGAACGGTCAATATCTAGACTACTACGATTTCGTGCGCGCGACCCTCGCGGGTGGGCGGCTTGAATTCGATCCGGTGAAGGAAGTCCATGACCTCGTAGATTCCAACTGCGCCGATCTGCACTACCGCGGCGAAGCGGTCGATCTTTCCATTGCCGCTGGGCTGCAGAACCGGCCGCAGCCGGACCGATTGCCCGCCAACATTTACGGTACCGACGGTGACTGGGAGACGTATTCCACGCCATCGCGCGATGCGCGCCTCAAGACGGCCTTCAAAGAATTGCGGGATGAAGCGCAACGCTTTGTCACCATGTATCGCAGCAACGATCCCAAACTCGTTTATCATGGCAACGACCTGATCGTTGACATGCTCGCTGCTTACGATCAGGAAGCCGCCAAATGCACGATTACCTATATGCGGACCGACGGCTCGCGCGTGACATTGGGCTACGAGGATGCGCGGCGTAGATTGTTCCTGATGTCGTTCGATCCCTATCATTGCGTCGAACGGCGCTGGGGTGCCACCGACACGAACGAGCTTTCCACCTGCCGCGACGGTTCTCTGAAACAGGCCTGGTATGCGGCGGAGCAGAACCTGCGCAATCAGATCGACCGCACTTACGATGCGCAAATGGACTTCACGCTCGAAGAGTTGCGCACGCCGGGCGCAGGCAAGGGTGTAGCATCGCCACCCGATACCGATGCGCGCGGCTATCTTCTTTCCGTGCGCGGCACGCAGCGCGGGCAAACGGCCAACCGCTGATCGCACAAACAAAAAGGCCGCCGAGGACCGGCGGCCTTTTGCATTTCTTGCAATCGCGAAGCTTATTTGTGCTTCTTGCCGGGCTTGCCGCTGTCCTGCGTGGCGGTCTGCATCGTGCCGCCGGTGCGCGCATAAAGCGACCAGATATGCGCGACCATTTCTTGCTTGGGATCGCCCTTGATGCCGTTGAAGGTGCGGATGGCAGCATCCTTCTGGCCGGCGGCAAGCTGGGCCTGGCCAAGACGCATCTGTGCGTCGCCGGCGTTGGTCACGCCCTTCTTGATGCCCGCCTGGATGGCGTTGATGGCATCGTCCGTCTTGCCCATGCCGGTGAGGTTTTCACCCAGCTTCACGAGCAGGTCGCCGTTCTTCGCAGCATTGGCGGTCTTCATCAGGTTCGGAAGATTGGCCGCGTCCTTTGCGGCAGCGGCCTGCGCGAGGCCAACGAGGCGCTGCGAGCGCGCGTCGGTCAGCAGCTTGGCGTCCACACCCTTCTGGGCGATGGCGGACGCTTCCGTCGGCAAGCCGAACTGGATCGCGAGCTCGGCAGCAAGCTGGTAATCCTCGGCGTTGCGCATATTTCCGGTCATCAGGCGCACGCGCGCGATGTCGAGCGTCTCGTGGTCGGTCAGGCCGCGCGTCGCATCGGCGCCCGCCAGCATGTAGGTCCAGTATTTGGACTGGCCGCTCAGGATCAGGCGTTCCGCTGCTCGCTGCTCAGCCTCTGTGTCGCCGGATTTCGCGGCGGCGGACATGAGCAGCGCCTGCGCGCTGTCACCGCTCAAGCCGTTCAATGCCTTGATGGCCTGCTGATAATTGCCCATCAGGTAATAGGCCTGCGCAACAATGAGCTGGTCGTTGCCGCTGAATTGGCCAGCCTTGCGGAGCTCTTCGGCATCGGGGCCAACGACCTGCGCATAGTGACCTGCGTTGTAGTCGTTGTTGAACTTGCCGCGAGCCCCGGTTGCGCCCGTGCCGGACTTCGCGGCGATAAAGGACTTCACCTGCGCGATGGCAGCCTGGTCACCCGGCGTGAGACCGCCGACGGCTTCAGCCTGCGAAACCTTCGCGTTGGCCGCGCCGGTCGAACCGCTTTTGGCCAGATCGATCGCCTGCTGCAGCAGCTTGCCAACCTGCGGACGAGCTGCGGCTTCGGCGATGCTGGTGGTGGCGATCAGGCCGCCGGCAACGCCGGCGGTGGTCAGAAGAAGGGCTGCCGCAAGGGCCCGAAATTGCTGCGAAACCATGACTTTCCTCATTCACAGGTCGCAGGTAACGGAGCCGTGCTCCACGGCCTTTACCCGCGGGCACCCCTCTCAGTTATTGAACATAAGCGTTGGTATTGACGATTCCCATCTTCACCGCGCCGCGACGCTGGGCGTTCGCCATCACTTTCGCGACAACGTCGTACTTCGCCAGGCGGTTGGCAGTGATATGGATTTCATCCTGGTCGATCGGATCTTTCTGGCCTTCCTGGTAGAGGTAAGCGTCCAGCGTTTTGCCGTCGACGGGCTGGTTGTTCCAGTACACCGTGCCGTCGAAGTCGATGTTGATATCCACCACCACCGGCGGATTCGGTGGCGGATTCGGATTCGGCGGCGGCATGTCGAGTTTCACGGCATGCGTCTGGATCGGAATGGTGATGATGAGCATGACGAGGAGAACGAGCAGCACGTCGATGAGCGGCGTGGTGTTCATTTCCACCATCGGCTCGCCTTCGCCGCCACTGTCTCCGACATTCATTGCCATAGTGAAATACCTTTACAGTTCTGAATGGACTTACTGCGCCACGTTGTTCTGCGGCTCGGTGAGGAAGCCCACCTTCTGAATGCCGGAACGCTGGCAGTCATAGACAAGGCGGCCCACATCCTGGAAGCGCGCATCCTTGTCGCCACGGATATGCACTTCCGGCTGGGGCTTCAGCACGGCCTTGGCTTCAAGACGGCGGATCATCTCGTTGTTGTCGGTGATCAACTCGTTGTTGAAGTAGGCATTGCCTTCCTTGTCCACCGAAAGAACGATGTTCTCCGGCTTGGTCTGCGTCGCGATGTTGCGCGCGTTCGGAAGCTCGACGGGCACGACCTTCCTGATCACCGGCACGGTGATCAGGAAGATGATGAGCATCACCAGCATCACGTCCACCAGCGGTGTCGTGTTGATGGTCGTGTTCAATTGCGCGTCGTCGTGATCCGGCGAGGCTACGTTCATCGACATGGAACTACTCCAATACCTTCAAGGACAAATGTGCCGACTTACTTGCCCTTGGTGACGAGATAGGTCTGCAGATCGGAAGCGAAGCTGCGGAGCTTCTCGTTGATCACTTTGTTGCGGCGAACGAGATAGTTGTAGAGCAGCACGCCCGGGATCGCGACGCCGAGGCCGATGGCGGTCATGATGAGCGCTTCACCGACCGGACCGGCGACCTTGTCGATCGAGGCCTGACCGGCGAGACCGATGGCGATGAGGGCGTGATAGATGCCCCACACGGTACCGAGCAGTCCGACGAACGGCGCGGTCGAACCGACCGAGGCGAGGAACGAGATGCCGCCCTGCAGCTTGGCATTGATCTCTTCGAGCTGGCGGTTCAGCGACATGGAGATCCAGTCGTTGAGATTCACGATGCCGCCGGCGCCCTGGCCCGAGGCCGCGCGCACGCCGCTTTCGGCCAGCGTGCGGAACACGCTGTTCTTGGCGAGCTTGTCGATGCCTTCGTTGAGGTTATTCGACGACCAGAAGCGCTTCTCGACCTGGTTGGCCTGGCCGAGCATGCGGCTCTGTTCGAACCACTTCACGAAGAAGATGTACCAGGTGCCGACCGACATGATCGCCAGAAGGATCAGGATGCCCTTCGCAACGAAGTCACCCTTCGACCAGAGTTCGCCGAGGCCGTAAGGATTGGCCTGCGCTGTCGGCGCCGCAGAGGACGGCGGCGGAGCAGCAGGCGCTGCGGCCGGCGCCGGAGCAGCAGCCGGAGCCGCAGTCTGGTCACCGCCAGCAGGAGGCGTTGCGGACTGATCCGCACCCGGCGTCGCGGACGGCGATGCCATCGTCGGCGCAGGCGGTTGGTTGTCCTGCGCGGAAGCCGGGCCGAAGCTCAGTCCGGCGAGGAGGGCGACGGCAGCAGCGATCGCCAGTTTCTTCGAGATCATGTCTTCAACACTCCGTAAAATTAGAAAACCCAAACGTGGCCTGCCCGAAAATCGGGATCAGCCATTCAATTTCCAGACGATCCTGTACTGCTTGGTGGACGCTACAGGTGCGCCATTCTCCGTGGCGGGTGAGAAATGCCATCTCGCCTGCACGCATTTCTGTGCCGCTTCATCCAATTCGGGGAAGCCGCTCGAATTCGAGATGTCCACGCCTTGAACCGAACCGTCAGCGCCGATCTTGATGGCAACCGTCGTTGCGCCTTCATGATTGAGACGCACCGCGAGCGGCGGATAATAGCTCGACGCGCAGTTGTTACCGCGACCGGCGGCCAGCGTGGCAGCAACGGCAGCAGGTTTCGGTGCGGGCGGCGCTGTGTTGGTCGTCACCGCGGTGATCGTGTTCGTGGACGCTTCCTGCGCGATCTGAATATCGGGCGGCGGAATGACGGCCGGCGGCGGCTTGATCATATCCGGCGGCGGCGGCGGCGGCGTCTTCGGCTGCTCCGGCGGCTTTTCCTTCACGATGTCTGTCGTGATGTCCTGCGGAAGCTTTTCGACAAGCTGCTGCGCGAGACCTGTTGCAAGCGCCCAGATGATTCCTATCTGAAGGATCACAGCGGCGCCGAACGAGATAGCGCGGCGAGAAGTACTCTGGGCCTGGAAAGGCCTTAAATCGTGTTGTGGTTGTTCCATCGACCTACACTAACCAATCGAAATGCGACCTGACGCCATCGCGCCAGGCCCGGTGGTTGAAAACCAGGCTTGCACTTCCCCTCCCCTAGTACCGCGGGTCACGGCACGCATTCTTGGTGTTCTTTTGACATATCGTAATCATGCTTCGCGGCTCGGTCTAGCGTTTCGATTGGTAAATGCCCATCCGGTTGTATCGAAATGTCAACGGCGGGTTTTTCCAAGCGTGGACGCGATCCTCTCCTATTTTCTCGCGCAATTTGGCGGAATTTCGATATGCGGCAAATCGTTCCTGCAAAGGCACCTTCCGTAGAGAAACAGGCTTTCGTGCGGCGCCGGTTTTCAAAAACTTGTGAGAATACAGAGTATTCCGGCGCGCGATGCGAACCTGCCGCCCAAATTGACGGCACAGGCCTTCATCATTAGCGTTTGAGAAGGCGTGAGGTTCCCGAAAGGGATTCAAGGGAACGCGGTTCAAGACCGCGGCTGCCCCCGCAACTGTGACCGGCAAGCGGTCGTCCGATAAGCCACTGAGGCGGATAACGTCTTGGGAAGGCGGACGAAAGCGACAGAGTCGGAAGCCAGGAGACCTGCCTCGCACCGTCGTCCTGTTTCCGGTCGGGGATGGCTGGAGACTGCGGGGGAAACCGTCGCGGCGACATGTTGGAGTCGTCGCCGCGGGGATCAGTGTTGCCCAGAAATTGCCCATATGTGACACGGCCTTCCGCGGGCCGGCTCCTGGAAATCGAACCAGGAGAAAATTATGCACAGACATTCCCTTTTTGTTTTGACGGCATTTCTTTTGGCGGGCGCGGCCACGTCCGCTTTCGCCGACGATATCGACACTGTTGTCGTATCGGCGACGCGCAGCGAACAACCGCAGGCCAAGACCGGCGAGTCGGTGACGGTGCTGGATTCGGTTGCTCTCCAGAATCTGCAAACGGTAAGTCTCACCGACGCATTGGCGTTGACGCCCGGTGTTACCGTCAACCAGTCCGGCGGCCTTGGGCAGATTTCGACGATCAGTATCCGCGGCGCCGAAACGGGCCAAACGCTCGTCCTTATAGATGGCGTGCGCGTCAACGATCCCAGCGGCACCGATGACGGCGCAATCCTGGGCGATGTGCTCGTGAACAACATCGACCGTGTCGAAGTGCTGCGCGGTCCGCAATCCACGCTCTATGGCAGCGACGCGATCGGCGGCGTGGTCGATATCCTCTCCAAGCGTGGCGGCGACACACCTTTTGGCGTGACGGCGAGTGCGGAGGGCGGTTCCTACGATACCTATCATCTGAACGCCGCCGCCAACGGCACGGCGGGAGCCGTGGAGTATGGGGCGGCGGCCAACTACATTCACAGCAACGACATCTCCGCCGCCGACAAGCGTAACGGCAATCCGGAGACAGACGGCTACGGCAATTTCGGCGCCACGGCCAACACGCGCATCCATCTGGGCGATGCCGTGAGCCTGGATCTGCGTGGCTACTACACCGATGCGCGCGCGGACTTCGACGACAATTCCGGCTTCGTGGCGCCATTTCCGCCGGCGGATTCCTTCGCCTACAACAAAAATCGCTTTCTGGCGGGTTATGCAGGTCTGAATTTCGATTTGTTCGGCGGCGTGCTGCACAACCGTGTTGCTGTCATGGCGACGGACAGCAATCGCAGCTTCTACAACTCCTTCTTCGATCTGGTGCCGGGACAGAAAGATTCGGAGAACAAAGGCGAAGCGACACGGTTCGAATATCAGGGAACAGCCGATCTTGCGCCGGAGGACCAGATCGTGTTCGGCGCGGAAGACGAGCACACGCGGTTCTCGAGCGTGGGCACCTTCAGCAACGATCGCGGACGCACGTCCATCTACAGTTTCTATGGCCAGTATCAGAAGACGCTATTCGAGACCGTGACGTTGACGGGCGGCGTACGCTACGACCATCACGACCAATTCGGCTCGCACACATCGCTGAAGCTTGCCGGCGCATGGCAACCGTTTGACGGCACGGTGCTGCATGCCAATTATGGCGATGGCTTCAAGGCGCCATCGCTTTATGAACTCTTCTCGCAATACGGCACACAGGGTCTGAAGCCCGAAACGGCGCGCGGTTGGGAAGTGGGCGGCGAGCAGGCGTTTTTCGACAAAGCGATGCACGCCTCGCTCACCTATTTCTCGCGCAACACGAAGAACCTGATCGACTTTCAGAGTTGCTTCGTGGCGACGCCGCCGGCGCAATGCGCGGTGCAGCCCTTCGGCTTCTATTTCAATATCGACCGGACGCGAGTGACCGGTATCGAGGCGGAGGTCGCGGGCACTATCACCGACGTCCTCAGCGTCACGTTGGACTACACCGACATGAGCGCGAAGGACCGCACGACCGGCCTCGCACTCAACCGGCGCCCACGCAACACAGCGAGCGCGATTGTGGAATGGTCGCCCTCGAATTGGGGACTCGGCGCGAGCTTGTCCTATGTCGATCGGCAGATCGATCAGTACGACACCTCGACCACGCCGCCGACGCCGTTCGTCAATGGCAGCCACACGCTTGTCAATCTGCTTGGCCATTACGACTTCGACCAATGGTGTCTCTACGGCCGCGTGGAGAACCTGTTCGCGGAGCGCTACGAACCCGTGCTGGGTTATGGCGCGCCCGGCCGCGCGTTCTTCGCGGGTGTGCGGTTCACGCAATAAGGCAAGCAAAGGCCGGTGGTGTCAGCTCGCGAGCGCCACCGGCCTGACCGCCGGGCGCTGTTTGCGATAGATGCCGCGCACATCGGCATCATCCGTCACGAAAGCCGTGCTGGCGCCTTCCATCGTTTCGGACGCGCCCAGCGCGAGATAACCATCATCGGCGAGCACATCGGCCAATCCGCGCAGGCAGGCGCGCTTGGCCAATGGTGCAAAGTAAAGAAAAGCGTTCCGGCAGAAGACGACATCCATCTCGCCGAGCCAGCCATAGGAATCGAGCAGATTGAAGCGACGGAAGCTGACCATGCGGCGGATCCGCTCGCTCACGCGCCACTGCTCGCCGTCCTGCGCGAAATAGCGAACGAGCGTTTGCGCCGGCAATCCGCGCTGAACCTCATATTGCGAGTAGCGGCCCTCGGCGGCGCGCGCGATCGCGGCGCTGCTGATATCTGTGGCGATCAGATCGATGCGCCAGTCCTTCGCGATCTTGGCTTCGTCCAGAAGAATAGCGAGCGAATAGGGCTCCTGCCCGGTGGATGCGGCCGCGCACCAGATGCGGAGCCGCCGTGCCGACGCCCGCGCCGAAAGAAGCGACGGCAGGATCACGCCGCGAAAATGATCGAAGCAGGATTTGTCGCGGAAGAACGAAGACTCATTGATCATCATCGCATCGATGACGGCACGGGCGAGCTCTTCCGGCGGGTCGCGAAGCTCCGCCATCAGCTCATCCGTCTTTCGAAAGCCGTAACGCCGCGCCACGGGACCGAGCCGGCTCGTCGCCAAATGCGTCTTGGTCGGCGCGAGGTGGAATCCGGCACGCCGTTTCAGAAGATCGGCAAGACAGGCGAAATCGGCGGCGTTCACGCGCTTATCCTCATACCAGTCCCGTCTGCACGAACTTCTCCTTGAGAGATTCGCGATCGAACGGCTTGAGGACATATTCGTCGGCGCCGGCGTTCAGCACGTCGCTGATATGACCAGCATCGTGCTCGGTCATGGTTGCAATAATGACAGGCTGTTTCTGCGTCCGCCCCCGGCGCAAGGCGCGCACCAGTTCGATGCCGCCGGCATTGCCGAGATTGACCAGCACGACATCCGGCATCTGGACACGGCAAGCTTCGAGCGCGCTCATGCTCTCCGCCGCTTCTTCGGCGTAGAACTTCATCTCCTCAAGAAGATGGCAGACGACTTTCCGGATGACCCGGCTTTCGTCCACGACGAGACAATGCTTCACGGCGCGCGGCCTTCAGACCTGAATCGACGCGGAGTCTAAGGAACAACGGTAAATTGAAGTTGAAGGTATCGACTCGCGTCTTAACTAACCGGCAACAAGTTCGACCACGCCGTCACGGGCCGACAGGGTCAACCCGGCATTTACGCCACGCGCGAGCTTGTGCGTGAGATAAGCCTGGATCGAACGGCCATCCAACTGCACCGCAGGTTCGCCCAGCGCCGCTTTTTCTACTTCTTCCAGAAGACGCGCATTCGTGCCCGTCGCGCGCACGGTGAATCCCGGCGCCGCGGGGTTGGCGGAAGTCTCTACTTTTACCTGCCCGCCGCGCGGAAGACTGTCCACCGCCAATAGCGTGGCGTTCATCAGGAGTTTCGCCCAGTCCTTGGGCCAGTTAAGCGGCGCGGCCGCCCATTCGATTTCGACTTTGCCGCCGTTCACCAGACCTTTGACCACACGACCGACCTCGTTGAGATCCAGTTCGGCGCCTGCCGAACCCGCAGCGCCAAATGCGACGCGTGCGAATTGCAGCCGTGCCGCCGCCTGCTCGGCGCTCGACGCGACCAGCTTCAGCGCGTCCGCGCGCATGGCGGCATCGCGCTCGTCTTCCAGAACTTCCAGGCCGTTGACCACGGCGCCGACAGGGCTGACAAGGTCATGACATACCCGGCTCACCAGCATGGCGGCGAATTCCAGATCGTTCATGGACGGGCTCCCGGCTTGGACAGTCATGGTTTGCATTCGGTAACCTTCTTAGACCGCTGTTAAGGAATGATTAAGATGGCATCAACTGCCGCGCCCTCCCCTTTTGCCTGTGCGCTGGCCGACATTGCCGCCCGGGCGGGCGAGATCGTCATGCGCCATTACGCTGCGGACACCATCGCTTCGCGCAAGAAGGACGACTTCTCCCCTGTGACCGCGGCGGACGAAGAAGCCGAGATCTTCATCCTGGCCGAATTGGCGAAGATCGCGCCGGATGTGGCCGTGATCGCGGAAGAGCAGGTCGCGGCCGGACATATCCAAAAGATCGGTGCGCGGTTCTTTCTGGTCGATCCCTTGGACGGCACCAAGGAGTTCATCCACCGAAATGGCGAGTTCACGGTGAACATCGCCGAGATCGAGAACGGCAAGCCGATACGCGGCGTGGTCTATGCGCCGGCGAAGGGACGGTTGTGGCTGGGCGAAACACCCGGCGGGGCGTGGGAAGTGCCGATGCCGCCGGGCGCGACATTCGCTTGCGATGAGTCGCATGCCATCCATGTGCGCAAGGCGCCGACAGACGGAATGATCGCCGTCGCCAGTCGCAGCCATCGCGACTCCAAGACCGACGAATATCTGGAGCACTATAGGATCAAGGACTTCATCAGCGCGGGATCGTCGCTGAAATTCTGTCTGGTGGCGGCGGGCGAAGCCGACATCTATCCGCGCCACGGCCGCACGATGGAATGGGACACGGCGGCAGGGCACGCGGTTCTCGCAGCCGCGGGCGGCAGCGTGACGCGCATCGACGGATCGCCCTTTATCTACGGCAAAACGGGCGAAGATTTTGCCAACCCGTTCTTCGTGGCGAAAGGCGGCTGACTATTGATCGTAGTTGTGGCGGCTGGAATAGAAGACCAGCGCCATCAACCCGCCGCCCACGACGATGGTGATGATCACGCCCAACGCCATGAACAGCCAGCCGAGCGGCGAGATCTCGACGCCGCTCATCGCGTTCCATGCCTGAATCGCATAGACGACGGCAGCAATCAGAAATCCCAAGAGCACGATGATCGCGAGCCAGCCACCGGGGCCGAGTTTGCGCGATGTTGTCCTGTTTGAATCGTCCATGACGAAACTATAACGCGCGAATGGGCCGATGGTTACGCCGCGCGGACCTTCAATGTCGTGCCGTCCGCGCCTGTGACGACGAGCGCCGCCCCCTTGCGCGGACTGGAGCCATCCGCGGTGACGGCGCGCCAGCGCGAGTCATCCACCAGCACTGCGCCATGATCGCCTTCGAAATCGGCAACAGCGACGACACGGCGGCCTTTGTATTGCGCGCTGCGGTCGTTGAGATGTTCATGCGTATGGCGATCCGCGCGGCCAAGCTTTGAGCGCTTCCACAGAACTGTCGCCACGACGGCAATTATCGCGAACAGAAAAACCGCGAGACGGCCGTCCAGCGATGGCACGACGAATTTCAGCACGCCGACGAGAACCGCCGCGATGCCGGGCCACAGCAGATATTGCGTGGTGCTTGCGATCTCGAGCGCAAGCAACAGCGCGCCCAATGCCCACCAGTGCCAAGCGGGTTGGTTGTTCAGGAAATCGGTGAGCGCTTGCATGGAATGCACCTCACGTCTGCGGCGGGCGGGCCGGTGGCGCGCTTCCACCCGAAGCGCGCGGCGGCGCGGGATTCTGCGCGCGTGTCGCCTGCTGGCCGATAGCCTCTTTCGTCAATTCCGTGATGCCGGCGATGGAGCCGAGCAATCCCGCCGATTCCATCGGCAGGATGACGAATTTCTGGTTCGGACCGCTCGCAAGCTGTCCGAAGGCTTCGACATATTTCTGGCCGAGGAAGTAGTTCAGCGCGTTGGTGCTGCCAGCTTCTACTGCGTCGGAAACAAGCTGCGTCGCTTTCGCTTCGGCCGCGGCGAGACGCTCGCGCGCTTCGGCGTCGCGGAACGCCGCTTCCTTGCGGCCTTCGGCTTGCAGGATCGCCGATTGCTTGGCGCCTTCCGCGCGCAGGATCGCGCCCTGCTTCTCGCCGTCGGCCTGCGTGACTTCGGCGCGGCGATAACGCTCGGCCTTCATCTGGCGCGCCATCGCTTCGGTGATGTCGGCGGGTGGCGACAGATCCTTGATCTCGATGCGCGTGACTTTGACGCCCCAGGGGCCGGTCGCGTTATCGACCACAGATAGCAGCCGCTGATTGATCTCATCACGCTTGGACAGAACTTCGTCGAGATCGAGCGCGCCGATCACGGTGCGCGCATTCGTCAGACAAAGATTGGTGATCGCGGCCTGAAGGTTGGCGACTTCATACGCGGCTTTCGCCGTATCGATCACCTGGTAGAAGGCGATGGCGTCCGAGGTGACGGTGGCATTGTCGCGCGTGATGACGACCTGACTCGGCACCGGAAGGACTTCTTCCATGACCGAAAGCTTGCGGCCGATGCGGTCGAAATAGGGGACGATGAGATTGAGGCCCGGCTTCAGTACGCGGGTGAAGCGACCGAAGCGCTCCACCGTCCATTCGCGGCCCTGCGGCACCGATTTGACGCCGGCAAATATCGTAACAAGCGCGAGAAAAAGAACCGCAAGGACGAAAAGCGTTGCACCGTCCATCAATCACTCTCCCCAAGTCCTCGCGCGAATCCGGCGCGGGGCAAATCTGCGCCTGATTAAATGGGGACTCCAAGGGGCGCGGAAAAGACCTTGTGGAACGATTGTTCCGCCTTGGAATTGTCACGATAGGCGATAACCATCGGAAACTGCCGATTTGCGCCGCCCTCACCGGAGAAGATCATGATTCTGCGCCGCTTTTTGCCCGTCCTCCTGGCCGCCTTCGCAGGCCTTGTGTTCATCGCACCCGCGACCGCACAGGACGACCAGCCGCCACCGCGCGTGGAAGGCCATGAAGGCGACAGCTTTACGCAGAACGAGATCGTCCAGGCCGGCGCCAATTTCTTCGGCGTCACCACCGAAGCCATGGCCAAGGGCGTGCAGAAGGTCTTTTCGGACTACGGGCTACCAGATGCCTACATCACCGGCGATGAAGGTTCGGGCGCGATCGTCGTCGGCCTGCGCTACGGCCAGGGCTGGCTGATCCGTAAAGGCGCAGATCCAATCCGCGTTTACTGGCAGGGACCGAGCGTCGGTTGGGACTTCGGCGGCAATGCGTCGAAGATGTTCGTGCTGGTCTACAACCTTCACGAACCCGATCGTCTCTTCCAGAAATTCCCCGGCGTGGACGGCAGCTTCTATCTGGTGGCCGGCCTGGGCGTGAACTACATGCGCGCCAACGGCATCACGCTTGCGCCCATGCGCTCCGGTGTCGGGCTGCGCGCCGGCGTGAACGCGGGCTATGTGACATTCACCCGTCACTCCACGATGAATCCGTTCTGAGTCAGGCCTCGGCAGTCCGTTCTTCCGTGCGCGTGCCGGCCGGCGCGGGCAGATAGAGAAGAAGCGCGGCCGCGACATAAGTGGACGAGAACGTACCCACCACGATGCCGAACAGGATCGCGCCGGAGAAATCGCGCAGCGCGGGGCCGCCAAAGAGCGCCAGCGGAATCATCGTCAGCGCCGTTGCGACCGACACGAGCGTGGTGCGCGTTGCGATCTGGTTGGTGGAAAGATTGATCAACTCCTTAAGACCCATACGCTTGTATTTGCGCCGGTTCTCGCGGATGCGGTCGAACACCACGACGGTGTCGTTGATCGAATAGCCCGCCAGCAGCAGAAGTGCCGCCACCGAGTTCAGCGTGAAATCCAGATGCAGCACGCTGAAGAAACCGGCGGTGACGAGCACGTCGTGGCCGGTGGCGATCAATGCGCCGACGCCATATTGCCATTCGAAACGGAAGGCGACGTAAACCGAGATCAGAAGAATGGCGAGGATGGTGGCGACCACGCCGTCATGGAAAAGTTCTTCGGAGACTTTCGGTCCGATCACCTGAGCATTGCGGAAGGTATAACCCGATCCCAGCTTGTCCTTGATCGCGGTCACCGCGGCATCGCCCGACTGGTCGGGACGCGGCTGCACGCGGATCAGCACGCAGGAATTCACCGGCGTATCGCACGCGCCGCCGCCGAAATACTGGATCTGCGAATCCGAAAAGTTCAGCCCTTCGATGGCGCTGCGCACCTGGCTGATCTCGACCACCTTGGCGGACTTCACTTCGAGCAGCACGCCGCCCTTGAAGTCGATGCCCATGTTGAAGCCGTACCAGGCAATGGACGCGACCGTGATCAGCAGCAGCAATCCGTCGAACGCGAAGGCGACGAAGCGCCATTTCACGAAATCGACGTTGGTGGTCTCAGGGATGAAGCGCAAAAACGGCATGGGTCGGGCCTGTCACAAAGCGGGCGCACCAATAGCGGCAAGGGCCTTTGGCGGCAAGTTTCAGGGGGTTACGGTCCGGACAGGCGCTGGAACCCCGCAAATGTCGAGGTTCGGGAAGCCTTCCGGCCGGTGATAGAACTCCGGCGCGGGGTGGCGCTTGCCGTCCAGCAGCTTCGCGAAAGCGGTGCTGTCGGTCCGCATCACCTGATAATGCGGCCGGTCCTTCGCAGGCAGGTCCGATGCCAGCGTCATATGCAGGATAGGATCGCGTTGCGCCACATCCGCAATGACCCCGGAATCCACATCCGGATTTCCGCGATCGAGCTTTTGCAGGTACTGCATGCCGGACAGAACACGGCCGAAGGCGGTGAGATTGCGGTCGAGCCGGCGCGGCGCTTCGCCGATCACGATGTAGAACTCCGTTGTCGCGGTGTCCTCCGCGTTGTCGCGCGCGAAAGCGAAGACGCCGGGGCATTGGATCATCCACGCCTTGCCGTCTTTCGGATCGCGGCCTGTCGCGAAGCCGTTCACATAGCCCACTTCCGGCGCGACGAGATCGGGATTGCCGAGCGGCGTGAACAGGTCGCCTTTGGGAAGCGCCGCATCGAACTCCGCTTTCATCGGCGGCCACTTCTTCAGGATCTCCGGATTGACCGGCGCGTCCGCCGTTGCGGAAGTATCCTGATCCGCGCCGCCCTGCGCCACGAAACCGTCGATCACGCGATAAAAGGTCAGGCCATCATAGAAATGGGCATGAAGCAGTTTGCGCACCCGCGCGACGTGGCCCGGCGCGAAGTCCGGCGCCAGCTCCACGGCGACGGTGCCGTATTTCGTCTCGATCAGGGCTAGATTGTCCGGCGAGACATCGCGCCAGGTTTGGGAATCGGGAGCCGCTGCGGAAGGCTTGTCGGCGGCATAGGCGGTGCTTGCCAGCAACGCGACAACAAGCGCGGTCAGATGAAACGGCTTCATGGTTGTTCTCCCCCTGACGATTGACAATAAATCAGTCTATGGCCGACGCAGCACAGGACAAGCCTGCCGACCAGGGCTCCGGCGTAGCCCTGACCACGCTGCTTTCGGTGATGTTCATCAACCTGCTCGGCTTCGGCATCGTGGTGCCGCTGCTTCCCTTCTACGCCAAATCCTTCGACGCTGCGCCCTGGCAGATCGCGCTGATCTTCTCAGCCTACGCCATCGGCGCCTTCTTCGGCGAGCCGTTCTGGGGGCGGCTGTCGGACCGCATCGGCCGCAAGCCGCTGCTCATCAGCACCGTGAGCGGCAACTGCCTGTGCTATCTCGCGCTGGCATTCGCACCGAATGTGTATGTCGCATTCGTGGTGCGGTTGCTGGGCGGCATGGCAAGCGGCAATGGCTCCGTGATCCAAGGATACATCGCGGATGTGAGTCCGCCCGACGATCGCTCCGGCCGCATGTCGTTGCTGGGTGCGGCGTACAACATCGGCTTCATCGTCGGACCGGCGCTGGGCGGATTGCTCGCGCATCCCTCCGCGGGCCATGCGGGCTTTCGCATTCCACTCATCGTATGTTCGGCCCTCTCCGCATTATGCGCGACCGCCATCTTTCTGTTCGTGAAAGAGAGCCGCGTCCGACACGATCGTTTCACCCATCAGCCCAGCCGATGGGCTGTGCTCGGCAATGCCGCGCGTACGCCCATCATCCGCCGCCTGATGAGCGTCACCTTTCTCGCGGGCTGCGCGTTCAATGGCACCGAATATGTGTTCGGCCTGTGGACACAAGCGCGTTTCAACTGGGGACCGCAACAGGTCGGCAGTGCATTCGCCGTCGTCGGCGTCGTTGCGGCCATCAACCAGATTTTCCTGACGGGTCGCCTGTCCAAGAAATATGGCGAGGCGCGCATGCTGGCGGCCGGCATGGCACTGACGGCGATATTCACCGCGCTGCAGGCATCTTCGTGGGAAACGCTCACCGTCATCATCTGTCTTGCGGTGGCGGCGTTCGGACAATCGGTGGCGTGGCCCAACGTCTCTGCGCTCATCTCGCGCAATGTGGATTGGGATCATCAGGGGCAGTATCTCGGACTGAACAATGCAACCGGCGCTTTGGCCCGTTTGGTCGGTCCCTTCATTGCTGCAGAAGCCTTTACGGCGCATGTCGACGCGCCATTTTACGTTTCCGCGTTGCTGGTCGTGCCGGCGATCTTCCTCGCGTGGTCCACACGGCGCATCCGCCGCTCCTGAATTTCACCGTGTTGTGAGCGCGCACATCTCGCAGCGGCGCTAGAGTAGCGTCCGCGTTTCGGGGGATACGCCATGAAGCTCACGCTCGTCATTTGTCTGCTGATGCCTGTCGCTGCTATTGCGGCGACAATGCCGCCGCCGTCGGGATGTGCGACGAAAGAAAGCAGGCAATTCGATTTCTGGGTCGGCAAATGGGACGTGCGTCCCAAGGCGACGCCGCAAACGCAGGTCGCGACAAGCCTGATCGAAAATCTCTATCACGGCTGCGCCATTCGCGAGAACTGGATGCCGTTCAGCGATCACAAGGGCGGCAGCATCAATGCGTGGTCGCCGCAGAGGAAAGCGTGGCGGCAGTTGTGGGCGGATTCCGACGGCGGCTCCGCATTGTTCGAAGGCGGCTGGAACGGCAAGGCGATGGTGCTGACCGGCGTGTGGCCACAACCGGGCCATCCCACGCAAATGACGCGCATGACCTATACGCCGCTGCCCGATGGCAGCATCGAGCAGACAGGCGTGACATCGGATGACAACGGCAAGACCTGGCAACCCAGCTTCGACTTCATTTATGTGCGCGCGAAGAAGTGAGTGTGCTGCTCGGCTTTCGCAGCGTTGAATTTTCCGACTAGTCTTGCCGCGCAATTGCGCCGGTCCTAAGTGTCCGTCTGTCGGATTTTCAGGGCTGGGTCATGCCGCACTTTAAGGATGAAACCAACGCGCCGCTTCCGGAGCTGGGCATCTGGCGCTTCTGGCCGTTGCGCTTCATCGCTTTCTTTTTCGTTTTGATCGCGGCCTATGTCGGCTGCCAGTTACTGACCATCGTCATTCCGAAAAAGTTGCCGCAGATCCCGACAGGCGCTCTGACGCCGGCTTTCGCACTGCTTGGGATCGCGATCATGATCACGATCTATCGTCTTCTGGTTCAATGGACGGAAAAGCGCGGCGCGGTAGAACTCGCAGCGCATCGCGCCGTGCCGCATTTCCTGATCGGCGCTATTTTGGGCTTTGGAATGTTCGCCGTTGTAATCGCCATCGACGTCTGGCTTGGCGGCGCACATGTGCAAGGCTTCGCCGGATTGGCCGGATTGGCCTTCGCATTCTCTACGGCGCTGCTTGCAGGCGTGGCGGAGGAAATCATCTTTCGTGGCACTATTTATCGGCTTCTCGAAGATGGTTTCGGCACGCTGATCGCCATCGCGCTATCGGGCGGATTGTTCGGGCTCATCCACGCGATCAATCCCGGCGCGACATGGGCGAGCACGACCGCCATCGCTGTCGAAGCGGGCATTCTTTTGGCCGCAGCCTATCTGGTGACACGCTCGTTGTGGCTGGCGATCGGGTTGCACTTCGGTTGGAACTTCACCGAAGGCGGAATCTTCGGGGCGGCGGTGTCGGGCGGCAAAACGCATGGCCTCATCACGACCACCTTTGCCGGACCCGACTGGCTGACCGGCGGCAAGTTCGGCCCGGAAGCATCGCTGACCGCAGTTGCCGTGTGCGTCGCGGTGGCGGCGATATTGCTGGTAGTGGCGATCCGGCACGGTGAATGGAAGCCGTTGCGACTCAAGCTCGCGACGGCCTGATACAAGCCGGCGCTTTCACATCTGCGCCCGGCTCGCTTATCGTGCGCCCGGTTTTCCGGGATCAGCACCATGCCAGCGCTTGAAGCCATTCGCCCCGTCACGCTCGATGAAATCCGCGCCGCGGCGAAACGCATAAGCGGCACGATCCAGCGCACACCCCTGGTGAAGCTGCAGCTCGGCAAGGATGGTCCGGACATTCGCTTGAAGCTGGAGAATCTGCAGCCGATCAACGCCTACAAGCTGCGCGGCGCTGCGAACGCCGTGGCGATGCTCTCCGATGCCGACCGCAAAAAGGGCGTGTGGACGATAAGCGCCGGCAATGCGGGACAAGGCGTGGCTTATGCCGCGCGCGCGGCGGGCGTGCCTTGCACGGTGGTGGTGATCGACACCGCGCCAGAATCCAAGAAAGAGCGCATGGCGGCGCTGGGCGCCAAGTTGGTGCTCTCGCCGTTCGACAAATGCTGGCAGGCGATGGACGACCGCGCCTATCCCGGCGTGGAAGGCACCTTCGTGCATCCCTTCGACGATCACAATTTCATCGCAGGCAACGCGACGCTGGGATTGGAAATTCTGGAAGACGCGCCGGATGTGAAGACAGTAATCGGTGGCATCGGCGGCGGCGGATTGGTGACGGCGCTGGCCAGTTCGGTGAAAGCGTTCAAGCCGGATGTAAAAGTGTTCGGCGCGGAACCGGAAACGGCGGCGCCCGGCGCACTGTCGTTTGCGAAAGGCGCGCCGCAGGTGTTCGACAAATGGGAATATTCCTTCGTGGACGGCGCGGGCGGCAAAAGCATGTTCCCGCGCATGTGGGAGCGGATGAAGAACATCGTGGACGGCTCCATCGTCGTCTCGCTGGACGAGACGAAGCGCGCGATGAAGCTGATGGCCGACAAGGCCCGCATCATCTCCGAAGGCGCAGGCGCACTGCCACTGGCGGCGGCGTTGTCCGGCAAAGCCGGCCAAGACGGCCCTATCGTCGCCATCGTGTCCGGCGGTAATATCGATCTGAAGAAGTTCTGCGAGTTGATTGAGGCGTGAGATGACGCTGCGCGATAGGTTTATAGTCGCGATAACGAGCTTAACCGCATTTGGCTTTCTCTCATCTGCGATGGCCGACTCTTTAGTTCCCGCGCAGCAATCCAAGTGCGAGATTGCAGCAAATAAGTTCGCCGCGCAGCACCCGCATGTTGATCCATTTGACTATCTGAAGGCCGGTTTCTTTCCTTTCGGCGGGACACCGCCGCCAAATCCTCCTACATCGTATCGCGATCCGGAAAGCGGAATTGTTTTCCGTGTGGAGAGTGACGCGCGCCGCATCACGGCCATTGATAAAAGCGGGGGCATTCTTTGGGTCCGGAATCCCTTTGTGGATAGCGATATGTGCCCATATCGATCCGCGCACCCCTTTATTTATTGGATAGGCGCACCCGGTGGCGACTTCGGGCGACACTATCTTAGCGTGTTCACACCAACACCCGACGTAATCGCGAATAAGCGCATCGTTGAAGAACTAGCGAGCGAATCCCAGCGCAATCAAAAAATCAAAAAGCCGCCAGAGGGTGCGCAATTTATCGGTGTGTCTTTCAACTCTTCGCAAGTTGGCTACATGAATATTGCGAATGGCGACTTCTATGTGGGCGGACAAGACTGATACCTAAGACAGCACGGATTCGCGGGAACTACTTGCGCCTCGTGGGCCGGGGCCTAATCTCTCCGGTAGTGGATGGAAGCTATGAGCGACGCTATCGGTCCCGGCGATCTTGTTCTTTGCGTCAATGCCGCCCCGAACCATGTCACGGGAAGGCCGGTGCCGCTTGTCGCCGGAGAGACCTATCAAGTCGTCATGGTCATGGAATTTGCCTGCCCATGCGGACGTTCCGATGCGCTTCTGGATGTCGGCGTGGAATTCGCATGGTGCCAGACGCGATTCAGGCTTCTGCCCAAGCCAAAAGCCGAAAAGAAGCCGCGCCGCGTCTCGGCGCCGAAAGAGAAAGAGACTGCGCGATAGTTACCTGCCTTCGCTTTGCTTCGGCAGGGCGCAAGCTTTTGTAAGTTCGCTACGCTCACTAACAAAAGCTAAGCGTGGCGCTCCCACGGGGAATCGAACCCCGGTTTCAGCCTTGAGAGGGCCGCGTCCTAACCGCTAGACGATGGGAGCATCGCGCGAGGGCGTGGCTTATAGTTTGGCTGGCCGCGTCGATCAAGCAAGCCTGGTCAGGCCGCGTTTTCCGCGATTTCCTGCAGCGCCAGAGGCTCCCACCCGTCCGCCTTTCGCGCGAAACCGCGCACCGAAACGGCGCCGCCGGAGACGGCGCCAATCAGCCAGAGAAATCCTTGGTCCCACGCGCCTTCGGTATCGCGTAGCGAGGGTTCGCCTTTGCCATTGGGATGGGAGTGATAGCAGCCGACAATCGCGAGTCCATTCGCGCGCGCGGCACGAAGGGCGGCGAAATGATCAGCGGGATCGATTTCGAAACGGTCGCTGTCCGGCGAAAGATTGCGCGCGGGATGAAGCGCGGTGATGCGGAAGGTCTCTCCGTTCCGCGTACCTTCCAGCAAGCCGCAACATTCGCGGGGGAAAGCGTCGCGCGCTTCGCGTTCGATCTGCGCGCGGTGCGCGGACGAAAGAAGAAGCGTGGTCACGGCGCTTTCGGCGCGATGCGGCCGATGAAGCGGCCGTCGCTGGCGTTGAAGATATAGACGGCGTCGCCCTGCGGCGTCTTCACGGTGAGGACGAGGTTCGATCCGGCGATGTCGGTGTGCTCGATCTTCGAGCCTGCGGGCAGCGCATAGTTTCCGGCGGTGCCGCTCTGCCCCGGAACGTGGCCCGACATGCGCATGGCGATGCCCACCACCACCATCACCAGCGCCAGAAGCATCAGCACGCCAAGAATGATGACGGCGGCCTTCAGCCCGCGGTAACTTAGGGTCGATTTCGGGTCTATGGCTTCATTCGTGGCAACATCACTCACGGCTACATCCTTTGGCGGAACATCGCGCTCCGCGACCGTCGCGGAGTTCGACGCGGGCCAGCGGCTGGATCGCTTTCTGGCCACGGCGCTCGCCGATCTCAGCCGCGCGCGAATCCAGCAATTGATCGCATCCGGCGCGGTGTCGAAGAGCGGCGCGACGATAAAAGACGCCAATAACAGGGTCAAACCGGGCGACGTGTTCACTGTGTTCGTGCCGGATGCCGAGCCCGCGGAACCGCGAGGCCAGGATATTCCGCTCACCGTGGTTTACGAGGACAAAGACCTCATCGTGATCGACAAGCCGGCGGGGCTTGTCGTGCATCCGGCGGCGGGCAATCCGGACGGCACGCTGGTCAATGCGCTGATCGCCCACTGCGGCAACTCGCTTAAAGGCATCGGCGGCGTGGCGCGGCCGGGCATCGTGCATCGCCTCGACAAAGATACGAGCGGATTGCTGGTCGCCGCGAAGAACGAACGCGCGATGACGAGCCTAGCCAAGCAATTCGCCAACCACACGGTCGAGCGCGCGTACAACGCGGTTGTGTGGGGCGCGCCGCGGCAGGCCGAAGGCATGGTGGAAGGCCAGATCGGGCGCAATCCGTTCGACCGCAAGCGCATGGGCGTGCTGCGCAGCGGCGGCAAGGAAGCCCGTACGCGCTACAAGGTGATCGAGCGTTTCGGTGATGGCCCGCGGCCTTTCGCAAGCCTCATCGAATGCCGCCTCGAAACCGGGCGCACGCACCAGATCCGCGTACACCTCACCCATCTGGGCCATCCGCTGATCGGCGATCCGACCTATGGCAAGGCGCACCAGCCGCCGCGCGCCAAGACGCCGGAGCAGGAACTCGCCTTCAAGACAGCGGCGGAATTTCCGCGCCAGGCGCTGCATGCGTGGCTTTTGGGTTTTCAGCACCCGTCGCTGCACAAAACCCTACGCTTTGAGAGCAAATGGCCTGAGGATTTCCAAGGGCTTGTGGCTGCTCTGCGAGGGTTGAATTTACAATCCTGAAACCCATATTTCAGACACATTCGGGGGCTGGAATCCGTCTTCTACCCAGCTTCCGTGGGCCCGCGATCCGGGCGCGAAGGGGTTAATGCAAATGAGCAGTCGTGGCGTTCCCGCCCTGCAGGGCGAAAACGGTCTTTCCCGTTATCTGACCGAAATCCGGAAGTTTCCGCTTCTGGAGCCGGAGGAGGAGTACATGCTCGCCAAGCGCTGGAAAGAGCATGAAGACCCGGATGCCGCGCGCCAGCTTGTGACCTCGCATCTTCGCCTCGTCGCCAAGATCGCGATGGGCTATCGCGGCTATGGCTTGCCGCTGAGCGAAGTCGTGTCCGAAGGCAATGTCGGTTTGATGCAGGCCGTGAAACGCTTCGAGCCGGACAAAGGCTTCCGCCTCGCGACTTACGCGATGTGGTGGATCCGCGCCGCCATCCAGGAATACATCCTGCGCTCGTGGTCGCTCGTGAAGATGGGCACCACCGCGGCGCAGAAGAAGCTGTTCTTCAACCTGCGCAAGGCCAAGAACAAGATCAGTGCCATCGAGGAAGGCGATCTTACGCCGGAACACACGGCAGAGATCGCGCGACAGCTTGCGGTGCCGGAAGAAGAAGTCACCAACATGAACCGGCGCCTGTCGGGCGGCGACACCTCGCTCAACGCGCCGATGCGCGCCGATGGCGAATCCGAATGGCAGGACTGGCTGGCAGACGACACGATGGATCAGGAAACCCGCCTCGCCGAAGCCGAGGAGATGGGCGAGCGCCACGAACTGCTGACCGGCGCGCTGGGCGAATTGTCGGAGCGCGAGCGCGACATCCTTCAGGCCCGCCGCTTGCAGGACGAGCCTGCCACCCTGGAAGAGCTGTCGCAGAAATACGGCGTCTCCCGCGAGCGCGTGCGCCAGATCGAAGTGCGTGCGTTCGAGAAGCTGCAGCAGCAGATGAAGCGCTCGCTGGCCGAGAAGCACACCGTCCACGCACCGGCGTAAGTCCAAAATCTGTTTGTGATATGCGCAGCGCGCGCAAACCGTTATGCGCGCGCGTGCGTTTTCACTGCGCTGAAGGTCGCTAACAATTGCGGCTTCGATGGAGGCCGCATGGTGAAGCTCAAGCTCTGGCAAGTGGACGCGTTCGCCGAGAAAGCGCTGGAAGGCAATCCGGCTGCGATCGTTCCGCTGGATCACTGGACCGATGCAGGGCTGATGCAGAAGATCGCCAACGAGAACAATCTGGCCGAGACCGCGTTCTTCGTGAAAACCGCGCCAGGAAAATACGACCTGCGCTGGTTCACGCCGGAAGCGGAAGTCGATCTTTGCGGCCATGCGACGCTGGCCAGCGCGCACACGATCTTCACCGAACTCGATCCATCGCTTTCGCGCGTGGATTTCGAAACCCGCTCCGGCACGCTGACGGTGGAGAAAAAGGAAGGCAGGCTCGTCATGTCCTTGCCGTCCGATCCGGTCAAACCGTTCGAAGGCCCGAAGGACTTTGCCAAGACGATCGGGGAAGCGCTCGGCACAACGCCGCCCGCCGAAATCCATCAGGGACGCTACGTTCTCGCGACATGGCCGGATGCCAAAGACATTCGGGCGATGAAGGGCCCCGGAGATATCGGCCGCGTGATGCGCGAGGTCGGCATCTGGGGTTGCATTGTGACATCGCCGGGCGACGAAGGGTTCGACTTCATCTCGCGCTTCTTCGCGCCGGAGAAAGGCGTACCGGAAGATCCGGTGACGGGATCGGCGCATTGCGCGCTGGTGCCCTATTGGGCGAAGCGGCTGAACAAGAAGACGCTGAAGGCGCGGCAAGTGAGCCCACGCGGCGGCAATCTTCTGTGTACCGATGACGGCGCGCGCACCATCCTCGCCGGAAATTGCGCGCTCTATATGCGAGGCGAAATCACCATCTGACGATTATTCGTCATCGTCGTCTTCTTCTTCTTCGAACTCTTCGTCCGTCTCGTCGTCGAAGCTTTCGCCAAAGGCTTCGAGGCCTTCTGCAAGATAATCGCCCAACAAGGGCAGACCAAGCAGATATTGCGCAGTGCGCTTGTTGTGTTCGGCCTTTGCGGTGTCGAGCGCTTCTTGCCATTCGTCGATGCCGTACGTGCCACGGCCGAGCCATGCGAGCGCGACAAGGTTGGTCTGTTCTTCCTCGTCCAGGCCATTGATGAATTCGCGCAATTCCTGTTCGACGGCGTCGTTTTCCGGATCGTCTTCGAGAACATCCGTCATGCCGTCATCGATGGCGTCGGAGCCTTCATCGGGATCGGTATCAGCTTCCTTCGCATCGAACTGGCGCGCCTTCACGATAAGGAAACGAACTTTCTCCGGAGCGATCCCCAGTTCGGGCAATTCCGTTTCGTCCTGCGGTTTTCCCTTTGCGGTCAGTGGCATGGCCAGTCCCTTTCTGTGGCGGACGACAGCAGAACGACTGTTGCATCCAAAGCGTTCCCCGCCCTTTGACATGCGTCAAACGCGCAAGGGGTCGTGAATTGACGCTCAACCGGCGAAAGCCTATATCGGCGGTGGGCCACACCTCCCCAACGAGGTGCGAACATTCTGGAAGGAATGTCGATATGACCGGTAATACGCCGGCCGTGCGCCCTGCACGGCCTTTTTTTTCGTCCGGACCCTGCGCCAAGCGGCCGGGCTGGACGCCTGAATCCCTCTCCGGTGCGCTCTTAGGGCGATCGCACCGCTCC
Source organism: Rhizomicrobium sp. (assembly GCA_036569005.1). Taxonomy (GTDB): domain Bacteria; phylum Pseudomonadota; class Alphaproteobacteria; order Micropepsales; family Micropepsaceae; genus Rhizomicrobium. The sequence continues at coordinate 87,745 of DATCRK010000010.1, forward strand.
AAACCCGGCAAAGCGAAACTGAAGGAAGCGATCGATCGCACACGTGCGATCCTTGGCATCCCCGCGGGTTATCGCATCGGCATCGTGCCGGCATCGGACACCGGCGCCGTCGAGATGGCGATGTGGTCCATGCTCGGGCCGATGGAAGTGGACATCTTCGCCTGGGAAAGTTTTGGCGAAGATTGGGTGACGGACACCGTCAAGCAACTCAAGCTGAAAGCAGCCGTGCACAAAGCCGATTACGGCAAGCTGCCGGAATTGAAGACCGCGAAGAACCGCGATGTCGTCTTCCTGTGGAACGGCACCACCAGCGGCGTGCGCGTGCCGGATGCGAACTGGATTCCTGCGGATCGCGACGGCATTACGATCTGCGATGCGACCAGCGCGGCCTTCGCGATGGATCTGCCGTGGGACAAGCTCGATGCGACGACCTTCTCCTGGCAGAAGGTTCTGGGCGGCGAAGCGGCGCATGGCATGTTGGTGTTGTCGCCGAATGCCGTGGCGCGGCTTGAGGCCTACACGCCACACTGGCCGCTACCCAAGATTTTCCGCATGACCAAGGGCGGAAAGCTGGTCGAAGGCATCTTCGAAGGCGAGACGATCAACACGCCGTCCATGCTGGCGCTTGAGGATTATCTCGACACTCTGAAATGGGCCGAAAGCAGCGGCGGGCTGAAAGGCCTGATCGCGCGTTCCGAAGCCAATCTCGCCGCGCTCACCGCGTGGGTGAAGGACAGCAAATGGGCGGCGTTTCTCGCGGAAGACGCGAAGACGCGCTCCAACACATCGGTGTGCCTGAAGATCGTCGATCCGGCGTTCACCGCGCTGGGTGCCGACGCGCAGGCCGACATGGCGAAGAAACTCGTCTCGGTTCTGGAGAAAGAAGGCGTGGCGCTCGACCTGGGCGCCTATCGCAGCGCACCGCCGGGGCTTCGCATCTGGTGCGGCGCCACCGTGGACACCAAAGACATCGAAGCATTGACGCCATGGCTCGATTGGGCCTGGGCGCAAGTGAAGGCGTAAATCCCATGCCCAAGGTTCTCATCGCAGACAAGCTGTCGCCCGCCGCCGTCGCCATCTTCAAGGAGCGCGGCGTCGAAGCCGATGTGCTTCCCGGCATGAGCAAGGAAGAATTGCTCAAGATCGTGGATCAGTATGACGGCATCGCCATCCGTTCGGCGACGAAGATCACCGCGGAGGTGATCAAGGCGGCAAAGAGGTTGAAGGTGGTGGGCCGCGCGGGCATCGGCGTGGACAATGTCGATATTCCGGCGGCGACGGCCGCGGGCGTGATCGTGATGAACACGCCGTTCGGCAATTCCATCACTACCGCTGAACATGCCATCGCGTTGATGATGGCGGTAGCGCGCGAGCTTCCCGCCGCCAACGCCTCCACGCAGGCGGGCAAGTGGGAGAAGAACCGCTTCATGGGCGTGGAGCTTTACGGAAAGGTTCTGGGCCTGATCGGCGCGGGCAATATCGGCTCCATCGTGGCCGATCGCGCCAAGGGCCTGAAGATGCGCGTGATCGCGTTCGATCCGTACCTTTCGCCGGAACGCGCCGCCGATCTGGGCATCGAGAAGGTGGAACTGAACGATCTTCTGGCGCGCGCGGATTTCATCACCCTGCATGTGCCGATGACGCCGGAGACGAAGAACATCATTTCCGCCGACGCCATCAACAAGATGAAGAAAGGCGTGCGCATCATCAATTGCGCGCGCGGCGGATTGATCGACGAAGCGGCGCTGAAGGCCGCTCTCGACAGCGGCCATGTCGCGGGTGCAGCGCTTGATGTATTCGAAGAGGAGCCGGCCAAGACCAACATCCTCTTCGGCAATGACAGGGTGGTGGCGACACCGCATCTGGGCGCATCGACCAATGAAGCGCAGGAGAATGTGGCGCTGCAGGTGGCCGAGCAGATTTCGGATTACCTGCTCACCGGCGCTATCACCAATGCGCTCAACATGCCCTCCATCTCCGCGGACGAAGCCACGAAAGTGAAGCCGTGGATATCGCTTTCGGAAAAGCTGGGCGCATTCGCGGGACAACTCACCGACAGCAGCATTCAGTCGGTCGAGATTCTCTATGAAGGCGAAGCGGCGGAGATGAATCAGCGCGCGCTCACACAGGCCGCGCTGGCCGGATTGCTGAAGCCGACGCTGGGCGGCGTGAACATGGTCAATGCCCCGCTGGTCGCCAAAGAGCGCGGCATCAAGGTGAGCGAAACGCGCCAGCCGCAGCAAGGCGTCTATGACGGCTATATTAAGATCACGGTGACACTCGAGGGCGGATCGACGCGCCGCGTGGCGGGCACGGTGTTCTCCGACGGCCGTCCGCGCCTCATCCAGGTGAAGGACATCAATCTCGACGCCGAGTTCGCGCCGCACATGCTCTATGTCGTGAACGAGGACAAGCCGGGTTTTATCGGCAAGCTGGGCACGATCCTGGGCGATGCCAAGGTGAACATCGCCTCCTTTGCGCTGGGCCGCAGTGCACCGGGCGAGGAAGCGCTCGCACTGGTCGAAGTCGATGGCGGCGTGGATGACAAAACGCTCACGAGCATCGCCAAGCTGCCGCCGGTAAAGATGGCCAAATCCCTGAGCTTCTGAGCGATCGGAGTTTCGTTTGCGGTCTGCCTTTCTCGCTTTGCCCATTCTGATGGCGGCCAGCGCGCTTGCATTTGGCGCGGCGGCCTCTGCCAAGCCTGAGTCGATGAATCCGGAAGTACAGACCTGCATGAAGGCGGCGGCGGCGGCGGATCACATCAAGCTGGACGATGTGGACAAGGACGCCTGCGTCTGCGCGACGAAGGAGCTTCACCAGTCGCTGACACCGGAAGACTTCGCGCTGCATGAAAAAATGCTCGAAGTGATCGCCAGCGGCGCGGATGAGAAGGCGTTCAACAAGCAGATGTCCGACATCATGCTAAAGCGCGGCATGAATCAGCCGATGGTGGACGCCTTCCTCGCCCGCTCGAAGAAAGCGCAGGATAAGGCACAAGCCAAATGCAATACTGCGCCGCCGCTTCTCGGCCCTGCACCCCTGCTGACACCCCAACCGCACTGACCACTTGCAATAGCCGTTTTGCCAGCCCACTTCTTGGAGGCCGCTTGGGTGGGGGCTGATATGTGGCACGGCATGTGGCCGGATATGGCGGTCTATTGGCCGTGGTCGATCTGGGCAGTCACATGGATCGCCGCTGCATTGTGGGCCAATCGGACGGTGAAGCGTCCTGGCATCGGGCGCGAGTGGATTTACCGCGTCCTCGCCTTGGCTGGCTTCTTTCTTCTCCTGGGTGGCTTCCTGAAGAGAGAGGACAATCACCTCATCTGGGCGCGCTGGCCCGGCCTGTTGGGCGAGGCTGCCTATCCGCCGATAGCGGTTGGCTGGACCATGGTTGCTCTCACATTCCTGGGCTTTCTATTCGCCTGGTGGGCACGCATTCATTTGGGGCGACTGTGGTCCGGCTCCATCACGCGCAAGGAAGGCCATCATGTGGTCGACACCGGTCCTTATGCGATCGTGCGTCACCCGATCTACACCGGCATTCTTCTGTCGGCTGTCGCATCAGCCATCGCGATCGCGCAGGTCCATGCCTATATCGGCGCGGTGCTGCTCATCGTTGGTTACTGGCTCAAGGCGCGGCTGGAAGAACGCTGGCTGCGCGAGGAACTCGGCCCACAGGATTATGACGCCTATCGCCGCAGGGTGCCGATGCTGGTTCCTTTCGGCCCGAAAGCGGCCTGACTTTTCAAAACCGTTCAGGCTATAAGTCGTCACCGTGCCTGACGCGATTCCGCGTTGCAGGCGGATTATTCCGGGTACGGACCAATGGCAAATGTCGCCGTAATCGGCGCCCAGTGGGGCGACGAGGGCAAAGGCAAGATCGTGGACTGGCTGTGCGCGCGCGCCGATGTGGTGGTGCGCTTCCAGGGCGGCCACAATGCGGGACACACGCTCGTCATCGACGGCGTCACCTACAAGCTCAGCCTGCTGCCGTCCGGCGTGGTGCGTCAGGGCAAGCTGGCGATCATCGGCAATGGCGTGGTGGTCGATCCCTGGGCGTTCATTTCCGAAGTCGAGAAGATCCGCGCGCAAGGCGTGAGCGTGACGCCGAATTCTCTTTTGGTCGCGGAGAACGCGGTACTGATTTTGCCGCTGCATCGTGAGCTGGATGAGAATCGCGAGAATTCGAACTCGGTCCAGAAGCTCGGCACCACCAAGCGCGGCATCGGCCCAGCATACGAAGACAAGGTCGGTCGCCGCGCGCTGCGCGTGATCGACCTGAAGGACTTTAACTCGCTGCCGATGAAGATCGAGCGGCTGCTCGCACATCACAACACGCTGCGACGCGGCGCGAATCTGGACGAGATTGACGCGAAGGCTCTGCTGGAATCCCTGAAAGAGATCGCGCCGAAGATTTTGCCGTTCGCCGGCTGCGCGTGGCGCAAGCTCGATCAAATGCGGCGCGAAGGAAAGCGTATTCTATTTGAAGGCGCGCAGGCCGTGTTGCTGGATATCGATCACGGTACCTACCCATACGTCACCTCGTCCAACACGGTGGCGGGACAGGCAGCGGCGGGCTCCGGCATTTCGCCACGCGACATTGGTTATGTGCTGGGCATTGTGAAGGCTTACACAACGCGTGTCGGCGAAGGCCCCTTCCCAACCGAACAGCAGAACGCGATCGGCGAGAAGCTCGGCACACGCGGTGCCGAATTCGGCACCGTGACTGGCCGCAAGCGCCGTTGCGGCTGGTTCGACTCCGTGCTCGTCAAACAAACCGTGGTTACCGGTGGCGTGGACGGCATCGTGCTCACCAAGCTCGACATCCTCGATGCGTTCGAAACCATCAATGTCTGCGTCGGTTACGATCTTGACGGAGCGACGCTCGACTATCTTCCCGCTGACGCTACGGAACAGGCGCGCTGCAAGCCGATCTACGAAGAAATGGAAGGCTGGAATTGCTCGACACGCGGCGCGCGGAGCTGGGCGGATTTGCCGGCACAGGCCGTGAAATATGTCCGCCGGATCGAGGAATTGATCGGCGCTCCCGTAGCGTTGCTTTCCACCAGCCCGGAACGCGAAGACACGATCATGGTGCGCGATCCCTTCGTGGACCGCTAAACCCTTGCACTGATCCTTCGGTGGCGGCACCCTTGGCCCAACAGATATAAAGCCAAGGGGCGAACGCCATGTTGAAAACCCGTTTCACCGAAATGTTCGGCGTCGAAGTGCCGATCACCTGCGGCGGCATGACCCGCGTGGGCAAAGCCGAACTCATCGCCGCCGTTGCGAACGCCGGCGCGCTGGGCTTTCTCACCGCGCTGACGCCGGGCTCGCCGGAAAAGCTCGTCGCCGAAATCAAGAAGACGCGCGACCTGACGGACAAGCCGTTCGGCATCAATCTCACGATCCTGCCCTCGATCAATCCGATTCCTTATGACGAATATCGCCAAGTGATCTGCGAAAGCGGCTGCAAGGTGGTGGAAACAGCCGGCAACAATCCGCAGCCACATCTCCCTGCGTTCAAGGAAGCCGGTGTGAAGGTGATTCACAAATGCGTCACCGCGCGCCATGCCGTGAAAGCGGAAAGCATCGGCGTGGATTGCGTCTCCATCGACGGTTTCGAATGCGCCGGTCATCCAGGTGAGGAAGATATCGGCGGCCTTGTGCTGTTTCCGGTAACGACAGCAAAACTGAAAATCCCGGTGATCGCATCCGGTGGCATCGCTGATGCGCGCGGGCTGGTGGCTGCGCTGGCGCTGGGCTGCGAAGGCGCGAACATGGGCACGCGCTTCATGGCGACGAAGGAAGCGCCGATCCACGAGAAGGTGAAGCAGGCACTGGTGAGCAACGACGAGCGCGCCACCGACATGATCTTTCGCACCATGCACAACTCCTCGCGCGTGGCGAAGAATGCGATCAGCCAGCAGGTGGTCGAGATCGAAAAGCGCGGCGGCGCGAAGTTCGAGGACGTCCGCGATCTCGTCGCCGGCACCCGCGGCGGCGTGGTCTATGACACCGGCGATACGGACTATGGCATCTGGTCGGCAGGCCAGACGCAGGGTCTGATCCACGATATCCCAAGCTGCAAAGAACTGGTGGACCGCATCGTAAGCGAAGCCCAATCCATCATCCGTTCACGATTGGACAAGCTTGTCGCCTAGGCGTCCGCAAAATGATTGAGCGGCCCGCGGCCTTGTCCGAGGCCCGGCGCCGTCTCGATCGCCTTCTGCACATATTCGCGGGCGCGGCCGGTGGCGAGCGGCAATATCTTGCCTTCCGCAAGCCCGCAGGCGATGGCGGTGGAAAGCGTGCAGCCCGTGCCATGCGTGTGCTTGGTCCTGATGCGCGGGAAGGCATAGACCTCCACGCCGCCTTTCCACACCATCACATCGTCGATCGTGGATTTGGTGGCGTGACCGCCCTTGATCAACGCGGCGCCCGCGCCCATCGCCATCAATTTGCGTGCGGCCGCTTCCGCATCGTTGCGCTTGGTGCTCTTCAGACGTGCGAGCACCTTGGCTTCAGGAATATTCGGCGTGACCAGCGTGGCCAGCGGAAACAGCTCTTTCACCATCGCGGAGACGGCATTCGGCGCGAGAAGCCGGTGACCGCTGGTGGAGATCATCACCGGATCGAGCACGACCGGGATTTTCTTGGCCTGTTTCTTCAGCACCGAAGCCACCGCCTTCACCGTGGCGGCGGTGCCGAGCATGCCGATCTTGATCGCATCCGCGCCGATATCCGAAAGCGTTGCCGAAATCTGTTCCGCCACGATGGCGGGCGGAACGGCATGAACGGCCTTCACGACCTTAGTGTTCTGCACCGTGACAGCGGTAACGGCGGTCATCGCATATACGCCGAACGCACTGGCGGTCTTGATGTCGGCCTGAATGCCTGCGCCGCCGCCGGAATCAGATCCGGCGATAATCAGAATACGCTTCATGATGTCAGGCCGCGACTTCGCGAATGGCGCCGCAGATCGCGCGCACCACGGCGCGGATTTCACGCTCGTCCTCGCCTTCCGCCATCACACGAATGACAGGCTCCGTGCCGGACTTGCGCACAAGGATGCGACCTTTGCCGTTCAGCTTCGCGTTACCCGCCTCTATGGACGACTTCACGCGCGCATCTTCCAGGGGGGTGCCGTTCTTGAAGCGTACATTCTCAAGAACCTGCGGCAGCGGTTCGAAGACGTGGGCCGCTTCACTGGCCGGCTTTCCTTCTTCCGCCAGCACCGCCAACACTTGCAGCGCCGCGATCAGGCCATCACCGGTCGTCGAGAAATCGCTGAGGATAATATGGCCGGATTGCTCTCCGCCGACATTGAAATTGCCTTTGCGCATCTCTTCCAGAACGTAACGATCGCCGACCGCCGAGCGCACGAGTTTCAGGCCCTTGCCTTCGAGAAAACGTTCAAGGCCCATGTTGGCCATGACAGTGCCGACGACGCCACCGCCGGCAAGCTTCCCTTTCGCCTGCCACGAGCGCGCGATGAGCGCGAGAATCTGATCGCCGTCGATGATGCGGCCTTCTTCATCCGACATCACGACGCGATCCGCGTCCCCATCGAGCGCGATGCCGAAATCGGCGCGCACTTCGCGTACCTTGGCGGCCATCGCTTCCGGCGCGGTCGATCCGCAATCCTGGTTGATATTGAAGCCGTCAGGGTTGACGCCGATCTTGATGACTTCGGCGCCAAGCTCCCACAATACCTCGGGAGCAACTTTGTAGGCAGCGCCATTGGCGCAATCGAGAACTATACGCATGCCTTCCAGGCGCAAATTGCGTGGAAAGGTGCGTTTCGCATATTCGATATAGCGCGCTTGGGAATCGTCCACGCGCTTGGCACGCCCGAGCTTGGAAGGCTCCGCGAGGCCTTCCTCAAGACCGCTTTCCATCAAGGCTTCGATCTTCTTTTCTGTTTCATCGGAAAGCTTGTTGCCGTCCGGGCCGAACAGCTTGATGCCATTATCATGATAGGGATTATGCGATGCAGAAATCATCACGCCGAGGTCGGCCCGCAGGCTGCGCGTCAGCATGGCGACGGCGGGCGATGGCAGTGGGCCGAACTGAAAGACATCCATGCCGACCGCGGTAAATCCTGCGACCAGCGCGGGCTCGATCATGTAGCCAGAGAGACGTGTGTCCTTGCCGATCACCACACGATGGCGATGGTCGCCGCGCGTGAACAGGCGGCCGGCGGCCATGCCGACCTTCATTGCGATTTCGGGCGTCATGGGAAAGCTGTTGGCCAGTCCACGCACACCATCGGTGCCGAACAATTTGCGTGTCATGTCAGAGGTGTTCCCCTCGGGGCGCGTATCCCGCCCTTTTTGCGGGGCGGACCATAACAAATCCGTTCACGGATATGCGAGGGCCTTGGATTCACGGGGCATTACAGCTTGTTGCCGGCCAGTTCCCGCCAGAGGACCAATCCATCCCGCAGTGCCTTGGGGTCGTGGGTTCGGATCAGGTCTGCCCCCTGAAGGGCCGCGAAGAGTTCTGCCGCGAGGGACGCAGGACCAGACTCGGCCGGCGGTCTGCCGGTGATCTTCCGCAGAAAGGACTTTCGCGAAACGGAGATGAGCACCGGAAGACCGAAGGCGCGTTTCAGCTCGGGCAGCGCCCGCAGAACGGCGAACGAGGTTTCGGGATCGCTGCCGAGAAAGAAGCCCATGCCCGGGTCGACGATGAGCCGCTCGCGCGCGATGCCGGCTTTGACGAGCGCGTTGAGCCGCGTATCGAAGAAACGGTGAATGCGGCCTCGTATTTCGGAGGGCGGCACATCGGTGCGGGTTGCCCTTCCCTCCCGCTGTATAGCGTGCATGACGATCAGCTTCGCCGAAGAACCAGCGAGCTCCGGATAAAGCGCTGCATTCGGAAACCCGTGAATGTCGTTCAGATATCCGACGTTCTGTTCAAGCGCCCAGCGCTGCACTTCGGGCGTGAAGGTATCTATCGAAAGCGGAACGCCTTTCTCCCGGAGCGTCGGCACGATGTTTTCCAGACGCGCGATCTCGATCTTGGCCGAAACACTGGCAGAGTCCGGATTGGAGGACGCCGCGCCGATATCGAGAATATCGGCATCCTTCGACAGGTCACGGGCATGCGCGAGCGCGGCTGCCGGCTCCAGATATTTCCCGCCGTCGGAGAAGGAGTCTTCGGTGATGTTGAGGATGCCGAGGATTTTCATGGTCGGCGTTACGCAAATTTGCGCTTGGGGAGCGGCCTATTCTTCATCAAGGAAAGAAGTATTGCGCCATCAGACTTCGATCCATTCCTGGCGCGCCAGGGAATAAGATTCCCGATTCCCACCAACAATGACATCACAGCCACGCTTCCTACGATGTCGCCTATCGCCGGTGGAGAAATCATCGCCAAAGATACGGCAATTGCCGCGAGAGCAAAATTTGCCACGGGTCCAGCACAATAGACCACCGCAGACTTCTGCCTTGTCTTTCCCGGCGTGGCAGTAATTGCCACCACACCGCCAAGGTCACCGGATGAGCGCGTCCAAGAGGAAAACTTCTTCTCCTCTAAACGATAGGCGACAGGGAATACCCCAACATACGAGATCTTCCATCCAAACGAATATGCGGCGACGGCATGGCCAGCTTCGTGCGCGGCGACCGTTATCCAAAAGTCTATCGCGTACAAAACCACGAACGCGATAAGTCCTACTGCGCCCGAGCCCCATATATTTTCAGTAGCCTGATGCACCAGCACCATCGGCAACGAAAGGATCGCATAAGCGAAAAATCTGAGCAGTCGGTTCATGCGAGCCACTATAGCTTCAAAACAAAAAGGGAGGCCAAGGCCTCCCTTTTTTTCAAGCGATTTGATTGGTGCCTCAGCGCGGCTGCGGCTCCGGGGCGATGATGCCGCCGCGCGGGCGCCCCGCCGTCGGCACGCTGGGGCCGGTGCCGCGTGTGGGCTCCGGCTCCTCGAACGGCGTGCGCACCGGGGCGATGCCCTTGAGCAGCGCCACGATCTCGTCGCCCGAGAGCGTTTCATATTCCAGAAGACCGCGGGCCAGCACATGCAGGTCGTTGATGCGCTCGGTCAGGATTTCCTGCGCGCGGCTGTAAGCGGTGTCGATGATCTTGCGGATCTCCGAGTCAATCTTCTGCGCGGTGGCTTCGGAGACGTTCTGCGTGCGCGACACGGAATGGCCGAGGAAGACTTCTTCCTGGTTCTCGGCATAAGCGATCGGACCCATCTCGTCGGACATGCCGAAGCGGGTGACCATCGCGCGCGCCATGCGCGTCGCCATTTCGATGTCGCTTTGCGCGCCGGTGGTGACCTTCTCGTGGCCGAAGATCAGCTCTTCGGCGATACGGCCGCCGAAGGCGACAGCGAGGTCGGCCTGCATCTTCTGGCGCGTCAGCGAAAGTTGATCGCGTTCCGGCAGGCGCATCACCATGCCGAGCGCGCGGCCGCGCGGGATGATCGTTGCCTTGTGGATCGGATCGGAGCCCTGCACCGAAAGCGCCACGATGGCGTGCCCGCCTTCGTGATAGGCGGTGAGCTTCTTCTCCTCGTCGGACATCGCGAGCGAGCGGCGCTCCGAGCCCATCATCACTTTGTCCTTGGCATCTTCCATCTCGTACATGGAGACGACACGCTTGCCCCGGCGTGCCGCGAGCAAGGCTGCCTCGTTCACGAGATTGGCGAGATCGGCGCCGGAGAAACCGGGCGTGCCTCGCGCCAGAACTTTCGGATCGACGTCCGGCGCCAGCGGGACCTTGCGCATGTGCACGCGCAGGATCTTCTCGCGGCCGGAGAGATCGGGATTGGGAACGACGACCTGACGGTCGAAACGGCCCGGACGCAATAGCGCGGGATCCAGAACGTCGGGGCGGTTGGTGGCGGCGATCAGGATCACGCCTTCGTTCGCTTCGAAGCCGTCCATCTCGACCAGCAACTGATTCAGCGTCTGCTCGCGTTCGTCATTGCCGCCGCCCAGACCGGCACCGCGATGGCGGCCGACCGCGTCGATTTCGTCGATGAAGATGATGCAGGGCGCGTTCTTCTTCGCCTGCTCGAACATGTCGCGCACGCGCGATGCGCCGACACCGACGAACATCTCAACGAAGTCGGAGCCGGAGATCGTGAAGAACGGCACATTCGCTTCGCCCGCGACAGCGCGCGCGATAAGCGTCTTGCCGGTGCCCGGCGGGCCAACGAGCAGCACGCCCTTTGGAATGCGGCCGCCAAGGCGCTGGAATTTTTGCGGATCGCGAAGGAAGTCCACGATCTCTTTCAGATCATCTTTTGCTTCGTCCACGCCGGCGACATCTTCAAAGGTCACGCGGCCGGTTTTTTCGGTGAGGAGCTTCGCGCGCGATTTGCCAAAGCCCATCGCCTTGCCGCCGCCCGATTGCATCTGGCGGATGAAGAACACCCAGATGCCGACGATGAGCAGCATCGGGAACCAGTTGAGCAGGATGCCCAGCAGATTGAATCCGTCGTCCGCGGGCTTCACGGTGATCGGCACGTTCTTCTGCAGCATGTGCGGAACGAGTTGCGGATCGTTCGGCGAAACAGTCGTGAAGGCTTGGCCGCCGGTGGTGTGGCCGGAAATCTGATCGCCCTGGATCGTGACGTCCTTCACCTGGCCCTGATCAACATACTGGTTGAACTGGGTGTAGTTGATCGCACTCGTCGCCTGATGGGTGCTGGAGCTCTGGAACATATTAAAGAGCGCCACCAGCAGGAGCATGATGATGATCCAGAGGGCGAGATTGCGAAGGTTGTTCACGACGGTCCTTTCAGGTCCAAGCGCGGGCCAGCGGGCCCGGGACCTATCCTCTCACAGATAGGAACAGTGTAACGCCTTGTCAGCCATCAAAGCGTTAAGAAATTTAAGGTGCTGCGGCAATCGCGCTCGCAAAACCCACTTAACGCGCTGGGTTAATTTCCGCGCCGCTTTTTTGCCTTTTTTGAGGGCCGAACGGGATGAGGCCCCTTAACCGAAGCAGCCGCCACGGATTTTTCGGGTACTGTGCGCCCCATCTCCCGAGAAACGGCCAGTGTCCCTGTACCAAACGCCAGAACGCTGCGCGGCGCAGGTGCGACAATGCAACCATGAAGCGTGGCGCCGCCGCCCAGAGAACCATCGCGAATAGCATCGAACAGCCGCTCCAGCTTGCCGAAACGAGGGCGGTAGATTTCGCCGGACACACGCGAAAGTGTGCTCGCCAGCGCGCGTAAGCCAACCTCGCGCGGCGCCATCTTCAGCCGTACGGAGTCGATAAGGGCTCCGCCGCCATCGAAACGCGCGGCACGCAGGAGGAGCGAAGCCGTCATGTCATCGAGCGCTTCGCGGGCGCGGCCAAGATGCTCGGCAGCGTCCGAAACGCGCTGCGCCGACAATCCCAGCGCCTCAAGCTGCGGCCAGGCAGCGCGCAACTTGGAGCGCGCGAACCGCGGATCGATGTTCATGGGATCTTCCAGCCAGCTCTGCTTTTTGCCGCGCAGAAAATCGCGCAGTGGCGCGCGCGCCATGTCCAGTAAAGGCCGCACGATCATCAGACCGGGAAATTCCTGCATCGGATAAGGCGCAACAACCCGCATCGCGGAAAGCCCGTCCAGCCCGCTTCCGCGTGCCAGGCGCAACAGGAATGTCTCTGCCTGATCTTCCATCGTATGCGCGACATAGAGTGCGCCAATTTTGTGCGCCACGAGCCATTCGCCCATCAGCCGATAACGCATCATGCGCGCTTCGGCTTCGATATCCGATTTCGGTGCGTCGTCCTTCGCAGTCAAGGCATGCGCTTTCAATCCGATATCTGTCGCCATCTTCACGACCGCTCTCGCATCTTTCGCCGAATTCTCACGAAGGCGATGGTCGACCGTCAAAACGACCGGCGGCGCAAGCTTGGCCTGCTTCGCATATCCGGCGAGCAGCAGCATCAATGCAACGGAATCGCCGCCGCCCGAAACAGCGATAGCACCCGGCCATGCTGCGCCGGCACTGCGCAACGCATCCATGCGCGCAGCGAACTGGGCCACGACGTCCTCATGCTTCGCAGAAGAGGCAGGCTTATTTGCAGTGAGCGGCTTTTCGGGCGCTTTTGGCTTGCGCGAGGACGTTGGGGGATGCTTGCGGATATTTGCTCGGGAGCGCGCCAAGTGTCGTGCAGCCTTCCTGTTTCTGGTCCATCGCGACGAGCGACTGCCCGAGCTTGAGCATACTCTCTGGAGCGCGCGGGCTGGAACTGTATTTCTTGATCCCTTCCGCGAAAGCGCGTGCCGCGTTTGCGTAGTCTTTCTGGACGTAAGCGATGTCGCCGACCCAATAAACCGCCTGCGGCGCCAGCGGGTCTTTGGGATTTGCATCCGCGAAGTTGCGGAACGCCGCGCGCGCTTCATCGTACTGCGCTTTGGACAACAAGTTCATCGCCGCGTCGAATTGCGGCTTCGTGGCGTTCGGCGGAGGACCGCCGGCATCGGGCGATCCGGGAGCCGCAAGCGGCAATGGCTGATTGGAAGGAATCGTGCCGAGCACGCCTGGCGGCGGCGAGAGGCGCGGCGCGTTGTTGGGTGCGACGGCAGAAGCCGGCGCCTGAGACGCATCGCCACCACCACCGGCACAAGGCAAATTACCGGCATCTTCGCCCAACTGCTGCGCTGTCATCGTGCAGATCTTGTAGTCGAAATCCTTCTGCATCCGCTGCATGCGCGAATTCGCGTCGCCGAGCTTGTGGTCGAGTTGCTCCATCTGCCCGGTGAGGCGGCGGACGGTCTCCTGCAGATCGTTGACCTGCTGATTGAGTTGATTGATTTGCGTGTCCTGGTTCTGCTCATGCGCTAGGCGCGCAGCCTTCTCATCGTCGCTCTCGCCAAAGAGGGCCGCGGTGCGAATATAGGTCGGTCGCTGTTGGGCGCGAGCCTGAACTTCGCTGGCATCAAGCCGCCGTGCGACTTTGGAAGGAATTTGCGAAGCGCTCACGTCGGCGAGCGCGCCGACCGCACCGGCAGATGCGGCCAAGACCGCGATTGCGCCAATCTGCGCCAGGCGCATGGAAGGAATCTTCTTCGTCATGCTCGACATCCGTTTCAAGAAATCGGCCCCAAATGCATTTTGGCCGAAACACTTAGCCGAAAATGAGGCTTGCTGGAATCCAAAGAGAAAGGCGCCCTTTTCAGGGCGCCTTTCCGCATTGTTCTGGCGATTACGAGTTCGCGCCGCCTGTGATGGTGGTCACGCCGCGGCGGTTCTGGGCATAACAGCTCTCGTCGGATTCCGTGCAGATCGGACGTTCCTTGCCGTAGGAGATCGTGTCCACGCGACCAGCGGAGACGCCGAGGCTGACGAGATATTCCTTCACCGAGTTCGCACGACGCGCACCCAGCGCAAGGTTGTATTCGCGCGTGCCACGCTCGTCGCAATGACCTTCGATGGTCACGCGGACCGACGGATATTTGGCGAGCCAGGCAGCCTGGCGCTGCAACACGCTACGGCCTTCGTCGGTAACGGCATAGGCATCGTAGTCGAAATGAACGGTGTCGCCGACATTCACGCGCAAATCTTCAGCGCTGCCGGGCACGATGCTGGACGTCGTGGTGTTCGACATCGACGTCGGCGGAGGCGCGGTCTCGACCGCTTTCGGCTTGTCCGTGCAAGCGGCCAGGACGAGGACCGATGCAAGAGCGGCAAATTTAAGGGTGTTGGAAATTCTGATCATGGAACGGCACTCCAAAATAGCGATGCCCCCAATGCGCAGGAGCACAAGCCAAGACCGGCGGCGCACCGCCTTGTAACGACTCAACCCCCCGATGGTTCCCACCATCGGGAACAACTTTAGAAAGCACTCCTTATTGGATCAAGGGCGACCATGCAGGATCGGACGCCGCACCCGGCGTCGTTACACGCCGTTCATTACGGCCCGTAACATCCACCGACCAGATTGAAGAACCGCGGCCGCCACGTTCGCTGCGGCCGAACATCAACACACGACCGTTCGGCGCCCACGTAGGACCCTCATCTTCCCAGCCATCGGTGATCATGCGCTCGCCTGAGCCATCAGGACGCATGACGCCGATGCGGAAAGCGCCACCGGCCTGCTTGGTGAAGGCGATAAGATCACCGCGCGGCGACCACACCGGCGTACCGTTCTTGCCGCCGCCGAAGCTGATGCGATGCGGGTTCGATCCATCGGCATTCATCACGTAGACCTGCTGCGAACCGCCACGGTCGGATTCGAAGGTGATCTGGGTGCCATCGGGCGAATAAGACGGCGACGTGTCGATCGCAGGGTCTGTCGTGAGACGGGAGACGCTGCGCGTTCGCAGATCCATCACATAGATGTCGGAATTGCCGCCGGATTCGAGCGACATGACGACCTTGTTGCCGTCCGGCGAGAAGCGCGGGCTGAATGTCATGTTCGGGAAATTGCCGAGCATCTCCTGCCGCCCCGATTCCATGTCGAACAGATACACGCGCGGTTTGCCGGCAATGTAGGACATATAGGCGATCATCTGCGCCGTAGGATTGAACCGCGGCGTCAGCACCATATAGCTGCCATTGGTCAGGAATTTCGGATTGGCGCCGTCTTCATCCATCACGGCCAGACGCTTCTTGCGATTGGTCGCGGGGCCGCTTTCGGCAATGAAGACGATGCGGGTGTCGAAATAACCTTTCTCACCAGTGACCCGCTGATAGATCGCATCCGAGACCATGTGCGCGATACGACGCCAATTGTCGGGCGTCGTGTAATATTGAAGGCCGACCATCTGGCTTCCGCCCGCGACATCCCAGAGACGGAAATCCAGCCGCAGACGACCGTCCGGCTGTGCCTGCACCTGCCCCGTCACCAGCGCCTGTGCATTGATGACACGCCAGTTGGCAAAATTCGGGATCGCGTTGATATCGGTGACCTTATCGACGAAGGACTTGGGATCAAGCGGCCGGAAAAGACCGGAACGGTCGAGATCGGCTCGCACAACGCCCGCGATCTGCGCGCCAGACGGATCGCCGATGAAATCCGGAATCGCGATCGGCAGCGGCTGGATATTGCCCTGCGTGACGTCTACGCGAAGTTGCGCTGATGCGGGCGCGACGGCGCCAAACGCGAATGCCGCAAGGGCCAAGAGTGCGAGTGCAAATTTCTTCATGGTTCGCTCCAAATCACTCAACATTGTCATTGGCCCATCATTTGGCGTGGGTCGAAGTGGAACGGG
This sequence comes from Rhizomicrobium sp., assembly GCA_036569005.1. Classification (GTDB taxonomy): domain Bacteria; phylum Pseudomonadota; class Alphaproteobacteria; order Micropepsales; family Micropepsaceae; genus Rhizomicrobium. Next base: position 103,939 of record DATCRK010000010.1, read on the forward strand.
TTGATCTCTTTCCACTGGTCGTAACGGTCCGCCGGCAGTTTATAAGGCGCACATTCATAGATAGCCCGTCTCGCCGCTTCCGCCGCAGCCCGCGTATAGGGATTTCCCGCTGCGTTGGAGGCAGAGTCTCCAACCAATTGTGGCGGACGTGCGACCGATCCGTCCTGATTGAGCAACAAATCGAAGTCCACGATTAAATCTTCGGCATGCGGCGCGCCGACAGGCGGGCTCCAGCATTGGGCGATCTGGCTGCGCAGCGCGTCCTGGATATCGGCCGTCATGGCGTTCTGCGCGCCGAACGCCTTCACGTTGCGCGGTCCGGTCTTGGCGTTGGGGGCGCTCGCGGCCTTCGGCGTCTGTTTGTCGAGGAGGGCCATGATGTTGTTGATGTCGAACTGCTTCTTCTTCGCTTCGGGCTTGGGCTGCTCGACAGGTTTAAGTTTCGGCGTCGGCGCCGGTTCCGGCTTGGCGATCAAAGGCTCCGATGGGGCCTGGTCGGGCGCTGCTTCCTCCTGCGTATCGGGCGGCGTGACCATCGGCTGCGGCGTGGGCGGCGCAGGTTGCGGCTCTTCTTTCGGTGGCGCCTTGGGCTGTTCTTTCACCATCGCCTTCAAATTCGTCTTGTCGCCGATGGTGACGAGGTCGACGGGCACGACAGGCGAATCCTGAATGCTGAGATCCAGCTTGTGCGCGAAGGTGAACAGCGTTGCACCGATGACAAGCACATGCAGCACCGTCGCCGTGATGAACCCGAGCGGCGATGTGCGTTCACCGGCGCCGGACGCCAGCGAAATCCTATTTTCGATCGCGCGGCTTCTGGACATCCGTGACAAGACCGATATGCGTGAACCCCGCGGCGCTGATTTCGGCCATGACTTCCATCACCCGGCCATAATCCACTGACTTGTCGCCGCGCACGAAGATGCGCTGGTCATAGCCGTTGGCGGAGATGGCGGTGAGCTTGGGGACGAGCATTTCCTCCGGCACCGGCTGATTCTGAAGATATATTTTGCCGTCACGTTTCACCGTAACCGATAAAGGTTCGCGATCCTGGCCCAGCGCCTGCGCTTTCGTTTTGGGCAAATCGACGGGCACGCCCACCGTGAGCAGCGGCGCCGTCACCATGAAAACGATAAGAAGCACCAGCATCACGTCCACGAACGGCGTGACGTTGATGTCAGACATCGCATGCGCGCGACCGCGGCGGGCTCGACGATCGACGCGTTTCATGGCCAACGCCATCAGCGCGCCGCCTTCTCGTCGAGTTGGCGTGACAGAATCGCGGAGAACTCATCCGCGAAACCTTCGAGACGTCCAGTATAGCGGCCGATGTCCCCAGCGAACTTGTTGTAGAAAATCACCGCCGGGATCGCGGCGAGAAGGCCCATCGCGGTGGCAAAGAGGGCTTCGGCAATGCCTGGAGCCACGACGGCGAGCGTCGTGTCATGCCGCGCGGCGATGGCCGAGAACGAATTCATAATGCCCCACACCGTGCCGAATAGGCCCACGAACGGCGCAGTGGCGCCAACAGTTGCAAGGAAACCGAGATTCTTCTCCACGCTATCTGTCTCACGCAGGATGGTGACAGCCATCGACTTGTCGATGCGCTCCTTGATTCCGGGCAGAAGCCATTCGCGCGGCGCGCCACCTTCAAACGCGCGGCGCCACTCACGCAGTGCGGAGACGAACACCGCCGACATCGGATGATCCGGCAGCTTGGCGTACTGCGAATACAATTCGTCCAGCGAGAGGCCGGACCAGAACGTCTTTTCGAATCGATCCGCTTTGCGGCGCAGATTGGCCAGCGCGATGAGCTTGTTGATGATGATCGTCCACGACCACAGCGAAGCGAGAAGCAGGAGGAGGAACACGCCTTTCACGATCGGATCGGCGCGCAGGAACAGCGACACGACCGAAATGCCGGCGACACCAGGTGTCGTACTGCCGCCGGTCTGTGTGACATCGACAGCGCCTGCGGGTGCTGCGGCAGGTGGAAGATTCTGGACCTGCGCATTGTCGCCTGTGGGCGCCGAAGCCGGCTGCCCGAAAGCGGGTGCGGTAAAGCCAAGAGCAAGCGCCGCAAAAGTCACGGCGATCCAACGCGTCAAACTCATCAGCAGACCTCTTTTCGCCGGGCCCGAATGGCGCGCCGGGTGTTGCTCCGTGATACCGCGTGATGCGCTGAGAGCAAGTCATAAGCGCATTTGAACGTGGCCGAAATTGGGCGGCAAAGCGTTAAGCGCCTGTTTCCAAAAGGAAAGGCAAAAGTTTGGCACGCGTTTCTTCAGGAATGCGCTTCGGCTTGCCACTGAGAGAAATGATGCAGGCCTCGACGGTTCCGTGCGTGAGTTGCTGGCCGTTACAATAAATATCCTGCGACGCGGTCATGCGCACGCCGCTGAGCGAGACGGCACTTGTGTGAACCTCGATGAGATCGTTGAGCCGCGCGGGCCGCATGTAATCGACCGCCACTTTGCGCAAGGTCCAGGCGAAGGGCTCCGGTCCATCGAGTTCCGCGAGCTTGCGCACGCCGGCGGCACGGAAAAACTCCGTGCGCCCGCGCTCCATGAAGCGCAGATAGTTCGCATGATAGACGATGCCGGACAGATCGGTGTCTTCATAATAGATACGGATCGGAAGGACATGCACCTTGCCGACGAATTGGCCGAAGCTTTCTAAGGTTTCGGGCATTGTTCTTTCTTGTCTTTGCCGCAACCTGGCTTGGGTTGGACGATGCTCATGGTCACCACGCCCGTAGGCTTGGGCGGCTCGTCTTTGTAGGCGACGGCCATGTACGCGCCGAGCGCACGGCCGAACTCTCCCCACAGGCTGAACACACCCACCGTCAGCGCCAAGGCTATAACAAGGAAGACGATCCGATAGACCCTGGGATTCATTCGTCGGCCTCCCCGGATTTGAAAAGACCGAACTGTGCCGGATCGCGCGGCGGAGCGTTGAGGCCGAGATGGCCATAAGCCGCGCCCGTCAGCATACGACCGCGCGGCGTGCGCTGCACGAAACCGAGCTGCATCAGATAGGGCTCGACGATTTCCTCCAGCGCGTCGCGAGGCTCTCCCAACGCGGCGGCGATGGTTTCGATGCCAACCGGCCCGCCAGAGAAACTCTCGGCAATGAGTTTCAGATAGCGCATGTCGAACGCATCCAAACCGCGTTGGTCCACTTCAAGACGCGTGAGTGCGGCATCTGCGATCTTCGCGTCGACTTGTCTGTGACCGCCGACGGATGCAAAGTCCCGTACGCGCTTCAGCAAGCGCCCGGCGATGCGCGGCGTACCGCGCGCACGCGAAGCGATTTCTTTCGCGCCATCGGTGGTGAGATCGAAACCCAGCACACGTGCGCCACGCTCCACGATCGAAAGCAGTTCTGCCGGCGTATAGAAATTCAGGCGCACGGGAATGCCGAAACGGTCACGCAGCGGCGTCGCAAGCAATCCGGCCCGCGTGGTGGCGCCGACAAGCGTGAACGGCGCGAGCGTGATCTTCACCGAACGTGCGGCAGGGCCTTCGCCGATAACAAGATCGAGTTCGTAATCCTCCATCGCAGGATAGAGGATTTCCTCCACCGCCGGATTGAGCCGGTGGATTTCGTCGATGAAGAGAACATCGCGCGGTTCGAGGTTGGTGAGGATCGCCGCCAGATCACCGGCTTTTGCCAGAACAGGTCCGGACGTCGAGCGGAAGTTCACGCCCAATTCGCGCGCCACGATCTGCGCCAGCGTCGTCTTGCCGAGGCCGGGCGGGCCGGAGAACAGCACATGATCCAGCGCTTCGCCGCGTTCGCGCGCGGCCTGGATGAAGACGGAGAGATTCTCGCGTGCCTGCTTCTGACCGACGAATTCCGACAGCCGCTTGGGACGCAGCGACGACTCGAGCGTGTCGTCCTCGCCGCGTTCTGGCGCGACGAGGCGATCGCTTTCCTGTGTGGCCATCTTCGCCATTTATCGTCCCATTGACCGCAAGGCTTCACGGATCAGAACATCCACCGGGGCTTCCCCAAGATCGCGCGCGACCCGTGCGACGCTTTCGGCAGCTTGGCCCTGAGAATAGCCGAGCTTGACCAGCGCCGCGACCGCATCGGCTTCGGGGCCGCGCGGGGCCACAACCGGCGCGAATTCGTCATGTTCGTGACCGCGCAGGATCATGGCGGGAGCCTTATCCTTCAATTCCGTGACGATACGCAGCGCAAGCTTGGGGCCGACGCCCTGTGCTTTGCCGATCATTGCCTTATCCGAAAGTGCCAGCGCACGTTGCAAGTCTTTCGCGGACAACGCGCTCAATACATTCAGCGCAACCCGTGCACCCACATTCTGTACGGTCTGCAACAGACGAAACCATTCGCGTTCTTCTGCGCCTGCGAAACCATAGAGCCTGATCGCGTCTTCGCTGACTTTGGTTTCGATCATCAGCGACGCCGGCGAACCGACTGCCAGCCGCGATAGCGTCGAAGACGGGCAGTGTACAAGATAGCCCACGCCGTTCACATCGAGGATGCAGTGGTCATCCGCGATCGAATCCACGATACCCGACAATTTGCCGATCATGCGAGTGTGGCCATGATCTTCGCGCGCGTGCCGGCGAGATGCGCATGTGCGATGGCGGCAGCGAGCGCGTCAGCAGCGTCAAAGGCATCGACGCCGGCCGTAGGAAGCAAGCGCTTCACCATCACCATCACCTGCTCTTTGCCGGCATGGCCGACGCCGACGACGCATTTCTTGATGTGGTTGGGCGCGTATTCGGCGACTTCCAATCCGGCTTGCGCGGCGGCGAGCAGCGCGATGGCGCGGGCGTGGCCGAGTTTGAGGGCGGCGCTGGGATCTTTGGCGACGAAAGCTTGTTCGACGCTGATCGCCGTCGGGCGATGCTCTTCGATGACGGCGGCGAGCAATCCGTGCAACGCCATCAGCCGGGCTGCCAATTCCAGCTTTGCATTGCTGGTGAGAACACCGTGCGCGACGTGATTAAGCCGGGTGCCGGTCATGTCGATAACGCCCCAGCCCATCCGGGCAAGGCCGGGGTCCAAGCCGAGAATGCGAATCGTGGCGCCCATCGGCGATTTGTACCGTGTTTGTTCGAAACTGTCTTATGCCACGCGGCCGGCGTGATCCAGCATGGCGTGGGCGATTTCGCGTTCACCCATGACGACTTCGCTGGCGCCCAGCTTGAGGAGGTGATCGACCTCCGCGTCGAAATGGGCGCGGGCCACGATCTCCAGTTGCGGGTTCGAACGGCGGGCCTGCTCCACGATCTGCCCGGCCTCGAAAGCCTCCGGGATCGCGACGAAGAGAAGCCGCGCGCCGGAGAGGTTCGCAGCCTTGAGCACATTGTTCATCGCGGCATTGCCCTCGATCACTTCTATGCCGCCTCGTTGCAGGCCTTCGATCACGTCGCGCGCCTCTTCGATCACGACGAACGGAATTCCGATGCGCTTCAAGCCTTCACCGACGAGATGGCCGACCCGGCCATAGCCGACGAGGACCGCATGGTGGCTGAGTTGCGTCGGCATGATCTCGGCCGGCCGCTCGCGGGGTGCTTCGGGCTTGGCCGGTTCAGGTCGGCGGCGGCGTTCGGCAGCGGCGACCAGGAACGGATTGATGAGGATGGTGAGGATGGAGGTGCCGAGGATGAGATCGCGGGCGCGATCGGGCAGCAGGCCCTGGCCGATACCAAGATCGGCGAGGATGAAAGAGAACTCGCCGATCTGCGCGAGGCCCGCGCCGATGAAAAGTGCGGTGGCGAAGGGATAGCCGAACAGCCGCGCGATCACGAACGCCGCGCCGCCGATGCCGATGATGACGACGGCAATGCTCATCGCCAGCGTGCCGGGTTCGTGAACGATCACCAAAGGATCGAAGATCATGCCGACGGAAACGAAGAACAGAACGGCAAAGGCGTCGCGCAGCGGCAGCGTTTCTTCGGTGGCGCGTTGGGAGAGCTGCGAGCCGCTCATGATCATGCCGGCGAAGAACGCGCCCAGCGCGATGGAGACGCCGAACAATTCCGCCGCGCCGAATGCGACGCCCAATGCCACCGACAACACCGCGAGGCGGAACAATTCCCGCGAGCCGGTGTGCGCTGTGTAATGCAACACCCAGGGGATCACGCGACGGCCGACGATCAGCATGAAGGCGACGAAGCCGCCGAGTTTCAAAACCGTGAAGCCCAGCGCACGCAGAAGCGAGGACACTTCGACATGGCCGCCCTTCAGCGCGAGAGCGATCGGCGGCAGCAGCACCAGCGCGAGCACCGTGATGAAGTCCTGCATCACCAGCCAGCCGACGGCGATGTGGCCGCGGTCGGAATCCATCAGGTGACGTTCCTGCAAGGTGCGGGTCATCACCACGGTGGAGGCGATGGCGAGCGCGAGGCCGAAGACGATGCCGGTGCCGAAATTCCAGCCGATCAGCCAGGCCACCGCCTCGCCCAGCAACGTCGCGACGGCCACTTGCAGCAGCGCGCCGGGAATGGCGATGCGGCGCACGGCGAGCAATTCGCGCGGGGAGAAATGCAGTCCCACGCCGAACATCAGAAGGATCACGCCGATCTCTGCGAGCTGGAGGGTGAGGCTTTTGTTGGCGACGAAGCCCGGCGTGAAGGGGCCGACCGCGACGCCCGCCAGCAGATAGCCCACCAGCGGCGAAAGCTTCAGGCGGTTGGCGACGGTGCCGAAGACGAAGGCAAGCCCCAGGCCGATCACCAGAACGGCGATCAGGGGCGAGTTGTCGGTCAGGCTCGGCGCAGCATCGGTCATCGCGCCGATATCATGCACTAACCGCCCAGCTTCGCCATGAGGGCATCGGAGAGCTCGTAATTGCCGTAGACGGTCTGCACATCGTCATGGTCGTCGAGGATGTCGAGCAGCTTGATGAGCGTTTCGCCATTGTCGTCGCTGACGGGCGACATGGTCTTCGCGCGCCATTCGATCTTGGCGCCGGAAGGCTCGCCCAGCTTCTGCTCCAGCGCGTCGCGCACCGCGCCGTAATTCTCCAGCGGCGTGATGAAGGTGTGGCCGTCCGCATCGGAGACGCATTCGTCGGCGCCGGCATCGATCGCGGCTTCGAGCATCGCGTCGTCCGAGCCCTTGTCTTTCGGATAGGTGATGACGCCCACATGATCGAACATGAAGGTGACGGAGTTGGGCTCGCCCAGCGCGCCGCCATACTTGGAGAACGTCGAGCGGATGTCGCTGCCGGTGCGGTTGCGGTTGTCGGTCTGGGTTTCGACGATGAGGGCGACGCCGCCGGGGCCGTAGCCTTCGTAACGCACTTCTTCGATGTTCTCGGCGCCGGCGCCCGAGGCTTTGTCGATGGCGCGCTGGATATTGTCCTTGGGCATCGACTGCTGCTTGGCGGCGATGATCGCGGCGCGCAGGCGCGGATTGTGGGCGGGGTCAGGCATGCCCATCTTGGCGCTGACGAAGATTTCGCGCGCCAGCTTGGAGAACATCTTCGAGCGCTCCTTATCGGCGCGCCCCTTGCGGTGCATGATGTTCTTGAACTGACTATGACCGGCCATATCGCAACTCTGTCTTTGTTATGTGTGATGTGCCCCCGCGGGGCGGGCGTGAGATAGCCGGGGGCGGTTGGGTCTTTCAAGGCCCACACTTTCGAGGCCCTTAAAAGAAAGGCCCGCGCGGCGTCCCGGCGAGCCTGACAGTCCCTGGCTACACAGCAGGCCCGCCGAAGGCTGTCTTTCAAGCCGACATCACGGAGCACCTTCGCCCCAACCTCCCCGGTTTGCATGGGAAGGATCCATTCCAAAGCCGGTTTCGAATTGTCCGGCCCGAGATGGTCTTCCCGCGGGGTCCACACAAGGCTTGGCCCCTTACCTGTCTGTCCTTGTGGCGTCGCTACAGCTTCAAAGGTTGTCTCCCGAAAAATCCGGAAGAACATATATAGAACAAAATAGGATAATCAAGCCCGATTCAGGAAAACTGTCTGAATCGCCGCCGATCTTGCCTCAGCGCTTGACGACCTGAAGTGGTTACCACAAGCTATTGCGGTTCATGGTTCTTCGGATAGCGATATCTTGAAGCTAAGAGGGAAGCCGGTGCAAAGCCGGCGCTGCCCCCGCAACTGTCAGCGGCGAGCCCGTTCCGCCGAAGCCACTGAGATCCTTTGAGGATTTTGGGAAGGCCCGGAAGAGGCATTGGAGCCGCAAGCCAGGAGACCTGCCCTGAACAGGTTGTTCGTTCGTCGGGCGGGGCGTCCGGTGGGTGTGCGCTGGGGCTTCTCTTATCTCCCGCGTCCGTCCGCGCTTCCCTGCCGAGAAGGGGAAAGTGCATGCCGTCTGTCGCATTCGATTTCGATCTCAACGGCCATCTGGTGCCCGCACCGGAGATCGCGCCCGGCCGCGCGATGCCCGGCGGCCCGCGCGTGGTGATGAAGAAACGGCCTGCGCCGATGCCGGGGCCGCTGGGCGGTCCGCCGAAACCGTCCGATCTGAAGCTGGATCGTTCGCGCGATGCGCTGCTGACGCCGTTCGGCAAGGCGACGCTGACCGATCGTTATCTGACGCCCGGCGAAAGTTTCCAGGACATGTTCGCGCGCGTCGCCTGCGCCTATGCCGACGATGTCGCGCATGCGCAGCGTTTGTACGACGCGATTTCGAAGCTGTGGTTCATGCCGGCGACGCCGGTACTGTCCAATGGCGGCACGACGCGCGGGCTGCCCATCTCCTGCTTCCTCAACGGCGTGTCGGATTCGCTCGAAGGCATCGTGGGAACGTGGAACGAGAATGTGTGGTTGGCGTCGAATGGCGGCGGCATCGGCACCTATTGGGGCAAGGTGCGCTCCATCGGCGAGCGCGTGAAAGGCAATGGCGAAACCAGCGGCATCATTCCCTTCATCCATGTGATGGACGGGCTGACCTTGGCGATTTCACAGGGTTCGCTGCGCCGCGGTTCGGCGGCGGTGTATCTGGACGTGCATCATCCCGAAATCGAGGAGTTCCTGGAGATTCGCAAAGCGTCCGGCGATTTCAACCGCAAGGGGTTGAATCTGCATCACGGCATCAACATCACCGACGCATTCATGGAAGCGGTGCGCGACGGCAAAGAGTTCGGCCTGCGCTCGCCGAAGGACGATGAGATCATCCGCCACGTCGATGCGCGCCAGCTCTGGCAGCGTATTCTGGAAACACGGTTGCAGACCGGCGAGCCTTACCTGCTGTTCATCGATCATGTGAACCGCGCGCTGCCCAAGCATCAGCGCGATCTGGGGCTGAAGGTTTCCACATCCAATCTGTGCAGCGAGATCACGCTGCCCACCGGCATCGACCATGACGGCAAGGACCGCACCGCGGTGTGCTGCCTGTCCTCGCTCAACATCGAGACATGGGATGAATGGAACGAGGCGCCGAACTTCATCGAAGACGTGATGCGGATGCTGGACAATGTGCTTTCCAGCTTCATCGAAACCGCGCCGGACAGCATGGAGCGCGCAAGATATTCGGCGCTGCGCGAACGCTCCGTGGGCCTCGGCGTGATGGGCTGGCACTCCTTCCTGCAGGCGCGCGGCATTCCACTGGAAAGCGCGCTGGCGAAAAGCTGGAACCTGCGCATCTTCAAGAAAATCCGCCGCGATGCCGATGCGGCGTCGTTCATCCTCGCCGAAGAACGCGGGCCCTGTCCCGATGCGCTGGAAGGCGGCATGACGGCGCGCTTCTCCAACAAACTCGCCATCGCGCCGACCGCCTCCATCAGCATCATCTGCGGCGGCGCCAGCGCGGGCATCGAGCCGATCCCGGCGAACATCTATACGCACAAGACGCTGTCCGGCGCGTTCAGCGTGCGCAACCCGTCGCTGGAGAAATTGTTGGAAGAGAAAGGCCAGAACACGCCGACGATTTGGCAGAGCATCGTGGAGAACGAAGGCTCCGTCGCGCATCTGGATTGTCTCAGCGACGACGAGAAGAGCGTATTCCGCACTGCCTTCGAGATCGACCAGCGCTGGATTATCGATCTGGCCGCGGACCGCACACCGTTCGTGTGCCAAAGCCAGTCGCTCAATCTCTTCATCCCCGGCGATGTCGATAAATGGGATTTGCACATGCTGCACTGGACGGCATGGGAACGCGGCATCAAGAGCCTCTATTACTGCCGCTCCAAATCGGTGAGCCGCGCGGGCTTCGCGGGCCAGCTTGAGAAAAAAGAATCCGGGCTGAAGGCGGAAGCGAAGACGGATTACGAGGAGTGCCTTGCATGCCAGTGAATTTCGGCAGCCTCGATCCGCGTTCGCTCATCGGCACCGGCAAAGTTGGATTGCTCACCGCCACCGGCACCTACGATGTCGAGCGGTATCCGTGGGCCTATGAGTTCTGGAAGCGTCAACAGCAGACGCATTGGATGGGTGAAGAAGTCCCGCTCGGCAACGACATCAAGGACTGGACATCGGATCGCATCACGCCCGCCGAACGCGCGCTGCTGACGCAGATCTTCCGCTTCTTCACGCAAAGCGACGTGGAAGTGGGCGACAATTACCTGAAGCGCTACATCCCGATCTTCCAGCCGCTGGAAGTACAGATGATGATGGCCGCCTTCACCAATATGGAGACGGTGCATATCGACGCCTACGCGCTGCTCTTGAAGACGCTCGGCATGCCCAAGGCCGAATTCGAAGCGTTCCGCGATTATGCGCAGCTGCGCGCGAAGGCCGATTACATGCACAGCTTCGGCGTCGGCACCTGCGCGGACGTGGCGCGCACGCTGGCGATGTTCGGCGCCTTCACCGAAGGCATGGCGCTGTTCGCCAGCTTCGCGATGCTGCTGAATTTCCCGCGTCATAACAAGATGAACGGCATGGGCCAGATCGTGTCATGGTCGGTGCGCGACGAGAGCCTGCACTGCGAAGGCGTCATCAAGCTCTTTCACGCGTGGAATTCCGAAACCGGCGCGGTGACGAAAAGCGTGCGCGACGACATCATCGACGTCGCCAAGACGATGGTGAGACTGGAAGAAGGCTTTGTCGATCTCGCCTTCGGGCTTGGCGGCATCGAAGGCATGAATGCCGGGCAGATCAAAGCCTATGTCCGTTACATCGCCGACTGGCGCCTGACGCAGCTCAAACTGACGCCCGTGTTCGGCAATTTCGAGGAAACCGACAGCGGCTATCGCGCGCTGAAGGAACATCCGCTGCCATGGCTGGTGGAAATCTTGAACGGCGTGGAGCACGCCAATTTCTTCGAGCAACGCGCCACCGAATATTCCAAAGGCGCGAGCAAAGGCAGTTGGGATGGCGCAAACGGTGTGTGGGCGGCGTTCGACAAGCGCAAAAGCGCGGCCTGAGCCGGCGGAACTTTCGCCCCCCACACCGCGTCTTGGGATGTCGGGGTAGAGGGTCAATCGCGCAAATGTCTGGTTTGCAATCCTTTTTCAGGATTGAGGCGCCGTGAGCGCGGGCCGCCGCACGGCCGATCCCTTTCGCGTCATCCCCGGCGAAATGGCGGAGCGCGTCCGCAGCTTCGACTGGACCAAGACCCCGCTTGGCCCCATCGCCCAATGGCCGCAAAGCCTGAAGAGCGCCGTCAGCACCGTGCTGCTCTCGCCCGTGCCCATCGTGATGCTGTGGGGCGAGGACGGCATCATGATCTACAATGACGGCTATTCCGTCTTCGCGGGCCAGCGCCACCCCTCGCTGCTGGGATCGAAAGTGCGCGAAGGCTGGCCCGAAGTCGCGGACTTCAACGACAACATCATGAAAGTCGGATTGGCGGGCGGCACGCTCGCCTATCGCGATTTCGTGCTGCATCTGAACCGCACCGGCACCTTCGAGCCGGTGTGGCTCGATCTCGACTATTCGCCGCTGCTCGGTGACGACGGCAGGCCGGCCGGTGTCATGGCGATCGTTGTCGAGATCACCGAGCGCAAACGCGCGGACGAAGCGCTTCGCCGCAGCGAGGAGAAACTGCGCCTGGCCACAGAGAACGCCGGCGTCGGGCTTTGGGACATCGACGCCGAAGGCGGGATCGATTTTTCCTATTCGCGGCGCAGCTCGCCTTTCGTGATGGATCGGGAAAACCGCGTGCCGATGGAGCATCTGCTTTCGCGCCTGCATCCGGAAGATGCGCAGAAGCTCGCTGCCGCCTATGCCGTCGCGCGCGATCCCACGCAGCGCGCGATGATGGACATGGAATATCGCGTGCTGCCGGAGGACGACCAGCCGCTGCGCTGGGTAAAGATCCGAGGGCGCGGCGTGTTCGACGCGGATGGGAATTGTCTGCGCGTCAGCGGCACGGCGCTCGACATCACGCGCGAGCGTGAAACGCAGGAAGCACTGGCACGCAGCGAAGAACAACTGCGCCTCGCCACCGAGAACGCCGAGATCGGCATGTGGGACATGGATGTCGTCAACGGCGTGAACTACTCCACGCCGCGGGTGAAAGCCATGTTCGGTTTCGCGCCGGATGACGACGCTCCCTCCGAAGCCTTCTTCGATCTGGTGCACAAAGATGACATCGCGCGCGTCCAGGCCGCTTATGCAGACGCCTTCGATCCGCAAAAGCGCACGGCTTATGACGTCGAATACCGGGTGACAGGCCGCGACGGGATCGAGCGCTGGGTTCAAGCGAAGGGCCGCGGCGTGTTCGATGCGAACGGCCGTTGCGTGCGCGTGACCGGAACTGCGGCCGATATCACCGCGGAACGGCAGACGCGCGAGGCGCTGCGCAGAAGCGAAGAGCAGTTGCGGCTTGCCACCGGCCACGCCGAAATCGGCTTGTGGGACGTCGACAATGTCGCGAACACGCTGACCTGGACCAAGCCGGTGCGCGAAGCCTTCGGCATCACGCATAATGGCGTGGTGACGCTGGACGATTTCTACGCCGGTCTGCATCCGGACGATCTCGAAACGACGAGCGAAGCGTTCTCCTCCGCGATGGATCCGAAGAAGCGCGCGCTCTACGATGTGGAATATCGCACCATCGGACAGGAAGACGGCGTCGAGCGCTGGGTGCACGCCAAGGGGCGCGGCCTCTTCGATGACGCCGGCCGGTGCGTGCGCGTGGTGGGAACGACGATCGACGTCACGGCGCGCAAGCATATCGAGCGCGAAATCCGGGACCTCAACGAAACGCTGGAGAAGCGCGTGGCCGAGCGCACCGCGGCGCTGGAGAAAAGCCAGGCCGCGCTGCAACAGGCGCAGAAGATGGAAGCGATCGGCAACCTGACCGGCGGCATCGCGCACGACTTCAACAATCTCCTGCAGGGCCTCACCGGCAGCCTCGATCTCATCCGCAACAAGCCGCAGGACACCGAACGCGTGCGCCGCTGGGCCGAAGCAGGATTGCAGGCGGCGGAGCGCGGCGCGAAGCTGACGGCACAACTTCTCGCCTTCAGCCGCGCGCAGAAACTGGAGCTGAAGCCGCTCGTCCTCAACACGCTGCTGGAAGAAATGCGCGATCTTTTGGGACGCACGCTCGGGCCTTCCGTGCATGTGCGCATGGATCTTTCGCCCGAAGCGAGCACGGTGCTGGGCGATCAGACGCAGCTCGAGATGAGCGTGCTCAATCTTGCGATCAATGCACGCGATGCGATGGGCGAGAGCGGCACCCTCACCATCGTGACACGGCCGCTTACGATTGTGAGCGATCCCGAATTGCAGCCGGGCGACTATGTCGAATTGCGCGTGTCGGATACGGGGACGGGCATGCCCGCGGATGTGCTGGCGCGCGCTTTCGATCCCTTCTTCACAACAAAGGGCGTCGGCAAGGGCACAGGACTGGGATTGAGCCAGGTGTATGGCATGGCCCAGCAGGCCGGCGGCACGGCGCGCATCGGATCGGAGATCGACAAAGGCACGGCGGTTTCCATTTTCCTGCGCATCACATCTGCGGAAGCCGTGCGCGAAGCCCGAGCGGGCGGCGAGGGCGTGATGAAGCACGCAAGACACGCCGCAACCGTGCTGGTGATAGACGACGATCCGGATGTGCGCGCATTTCTTACGGAATCTCTCGATGCCTTCGGTTACGCGGTGAGCGAGGCTGCGGATGGCGCGCGCGGACTGGAAATGATCGCGCGGCAGAAGCCGGATATCCTTCTGGTGGATTATGCCATGCCGGGCATGACCGGCGCGGAAGTGGCCGCGCGCGTGCGCAAGATCCACGCCGATCTGCCCATCATCTTCGCCAGCGGCTACGCCGAAACGGCGGCATTGGAAAATGTGCAGGATGCGAACACCGCCATCCTGCGCAAGCCGTTCCGGCTGGGCGAGTTGCAGGAAGCGGTTGCAAATGCGCTGCAGCGCCAATCATCCGTGCAATGATCGGTGTGCCAATGCGAAGTTGCGCGCAGTTAAGCTGCGTTTGCGGCGGCGCTCGCCGTTTTGACTTGCCATCGGTGGCCCTCTTCGGGAGATTGCGCCCCGACAAGGGCTTTCAGAACAACAAGGGCGGACCATGACCATTTCCACCGGCGCCACCGGCGCGGGCGACTCGCTGAGCGCGTTCCAGGAAAACAACCGGTCCAAGACATCCTTCATCGGCCATCCGCCCGGCGTGGGCTGGCTGTCATCCGCGGAGTTCTGGGAGCGCTTCGCCTATTACGGCATGCAGGCGCTGCTGGTGCTTTATCTCAGCCACGCCTTGTTCAAGGCAGGGACCATCGAGCATGTCTGGGGCATCGGCTGGTTCAGCCACGCATTGGAATCGATTTACGGCAAGCTGGATTACGCGGCGCTCGCTTCCGCCGTCGTCGGCTTCTATTCGGCGACGGTGTATCTGACGCCCATTCTCGGCGGTTACATCGCCGACCGGCTGATCGGGCGCACAGCGACGGTCGCCATCGGCGCCAGCATGATGGCGGCGGGATATTTCCTGCTCTGCGTGGAGCAGACCTTCCTCATCGGCATCTTCGCGCTTCTGTTCGGCGTGGGTTGCTTCAAGGGCAATATCGCCGCGCAAGTGGGCGATCTCTACACCATCGACGATCCACGCCGCGCGGACGGATTTCAGGTTTACTTCCTGGGCATCCAGATCGCGGTGATCATCGCGCCGCTCATCACCGGAACGCTGGGCGAAAAGGTCGGCTGGACATGGGGCTTCGGTTCCGCAGGGGTGGGCATTCTTATCGGGCTCGTGATCTATCTCTTCGGCCGCTATTCCTATCCGCCCGAATTGCTCGCGCAGAAGAAGGACTCCGCGAAAGCGGAACGTCCCGCGCTGACCAGCCGCGATTGGGGCGTGGTCGCGATTTTGGTGGTGCTGCTGCCGGTGCTGGCGATGGCTGCCGTCGGCAATCAGCAGATCTTCAACGCCTATCTGATTTGGTCGGAGAAGAATTACGATCTGGCGATGTTCGGCGGTACGATGCCGACAAGCTGGATGTTCTCCATCGACGCGGTGGTGAGCACCTTCCTGATGATCGGCGTCATCGCCTTCTGGCGCTGGTATGGCCGCCATTGGCAAGAGCCGGCAGAGATCACCAAGATCGCCATCGGCACCGCGATCAGCGCCTTCGCGCCGCTGACGCTGGCCTTGTTCTCACAGATCGTGGCGCAGACCGGCCATCCCGTGCCGTTGTGGTGGGCGATCGCATTCCACGTCATCAACGACACCGGCTTCTCGATGGTCTTCCCGGTAGGACTGGCGCTTTATTCGCGCGCCGCGCCCAAGGGCCTCGGCGGCATCATGATCGCGATCTACTACCTGCACCTTTTCGTCGGCAACAACCTGATCGGCTATCTGGGCGGCTTGCTGGACAAGATGTCCGGCGCGCAATTCTGGCTGCTGCACAGCGCGATCATCGGCGTGGCCGCGATCCTTCTCTTCCTGGGACGGATTTTCCTCGGCCACTACCTTGCGCCGACCAAAGCCGATGTTGCGGCAAATCAGGCGGCGGGCGAAGCCACCGCCTGACGCAAAGCGCGATCAGTAATTGTCGTCGTCGTCTTCGTTGTAGGGATAAGGCGGCGGCGGTGGCGGGTTGTTGAACACGTCGTCGCGCGGACGCGGGTCGGGGCCGTAGCCGCGTTGCTGGGCGACGGCGACCTGCACCTGATCCATCGCGTCGGCAACCGCATCCTGGAAGCAGTTGCGCGAGCTGGCGCTGACCGTCACCGGATATTGAACGTCGAGACGGCGACAGAGCGTGCTGGCATGCTCGCGCACGCGTGCTTCCAGACGGCGCACGTCGCGATCGCTTCTCAGGTCCAGATCGTCGAAACGCACGGTATCGGAGATCGCAATGTCGCGGATCGGCGCGCCGATGGTGCTGCGCTGCGGCTGGCGCCAGCGCGGCGTCTGCACGATCACTTCTTCGGGGCCTTGGGCGTAGGCATAGCCGTCATTGGCATAATGGCCATATTCCTGCGCGCCGGCAGCGCCGGCTGCAAAGGTGCCGAGTGCGCCGGCCAGCAAAATCACTTTGAACGAATGAATCATGGGGCAACTCCGTCCTGCCTGCTGCCCCTTCCCGTTCTGAAACGATTTCTAGAAGACGCGGTTCCAGACAAAGGCTCCGCCGCATGGGCGGAGCCTTTTTGGGGAGCGTCAGTCTTCGTAATAGGAGGCGTAATAAGCGCGGTCGCGGGCGTCGCGGATCGCGGCATTGGCGCGGAGCTCACCGTCTTGTAGCGCGGTCTTGTAGCAATTCGTGCCGAACTGCTGATAGACGGGATAAGCTTCCGCCACGCGCATGCAGGTATCCTGCGCCGCATCGCGCACGCGCATTTTCAATTCGCGCGCGCCAGCGCGGGTGCGCAGGTTGAGATCGTCATAGCGCACATGCGTGGTGAGCGAGACTTTCTCGAGCGGACCGTTCACATGCGTCGTCTGCACTTTGAATCGCGGCGCGGTGATCTGGATGTCTTCGCTGCTTTGGTAATCCTGGGCGCCCGCGGCGGAGGCAAGCGCCAAACCGAAAGCACCGGCCAACAGGGCGGTCGTGAAAATTTTCATGGGGCAATGCTCCTCTCGTTTCGCCCCCCTTGTTCAAAACGGCGCGAAGCGTGCGCCGGTTTCCGGTCAAATAAGGTTCTATTGTGACATCGCGCGGTGTGATCCGGATCGATTGAAATGGAACCGGCATGCGCGCAAGGATGGCGGCGTTGGGGCGTTCGTTTTCACGATACGGGGAATTCCCATGAAAACTTTCTTCGCCGTAATGTTGTGCGTTGTTGGCGTGAGCATGGCCGCAGGAATGTCGACGGCCGATGCGGCGGGCGGTTGCGGTGCCGGCTGGCATCGCAATGCCTATGGCCGTTGCGTGCAGAACTGGGCCGTTCCGGCAGCTCACGCCTGTGCGCGCGGATGGCATGTGGGTCCGGGCGGCGCTTGCATCGCCAATTACGCTCACCCGGCTTATCACGCCTGCGCGCGTGGCTGGCATTTGAACCGCTGGGGCCGCTGCGTTGCCAATTACTGAGTTCGCTTGAAGCAAAACGGCGCCTTCGGGGGCGCCGTTTTCGCTCCCATCCAAGCCTTTCCTGACCCACCCGCGACCTGCCGCCGCGCGCCGCTTGTGCCCTTGAAATTAGTTTAGAAGTTTTCTAAGTATGACTCGCAACTAAGGGCGGGTTGACCGTCCTTGTGACCCCAATTCCCCCGGCAAGCCGGGCTTTTTCAGAGGATTTCTCATGCTGACCACCGGCGACCGCTTCCCCGACTTCGCTCTCCAGGGCGTTGTCTCCACCGACCCCAAAACCGCCTTCAGGGACTTCGATCAGAGCACCGACACGGGCAAATGGAAGGTCGTGTTCTTCTGGCCGAAGGATTTCACCTTCGTCTGCCCGACCGAGATCGCCGGCTTCGGCGCGCTGAACGGCGAGTTCAAGGATCGCGACGCGGTGATCTATGGCGTCTCCATCGACAGCGAATTCGTGCATCTGGCGTGGCGGCAGAACCATGCCGACCTCAAGAACCTGCCCTTCGCGATGCTGGCCGATGTGAAGCGCGAGCTTTCCAGCGCGCTCGGCGTGCTCGACAAGGACAGCGGCGTCGCCAAGCGCGCGACCTTCATCGTCGATCCCGACAACATCATCCGCTTCGCTTACGTGACGGACATGAATGTGGGCCGCAATCCGCAGGAAGTCCTGCGCGTGCTGGACGCACTGCAGACCGACGAGCTTTGCCCCTGCAACTGGCAGAAGGGCGAAGAGGTTCTGAAAGCCGCCTAACCGTTTCAACGCGATGCGGGTGAATGCCTCTCCCCCGAACCCGCCTCGCGCAGTCGCGCTCCACGCCATCATCCCCTCCCCCGCTGGCGTGGAGCGCTTCTCTTTCAAACAGGATCGAACAATGTCCATCGAAGACCTGAAGACCCGCCTTCCCGAATATGCGAAGGACTTGAAGCTCAATCTCTCCTCGCTCGCCGCCGAGCCGTCGCTGAACGAACAGCAGCGCGCCGGCATCTTCATCGCCTGCGCCCTGGCGTCACGCGAGCGCACCACCACCCGGGCCATCCTGGGCGAATTCGCGCCCAAATTGTCGGCCGAAGCGCTGAACGCCGCCCGCGCCGCCGCCAGCATCATGGCGATGAACAATATCTATTATCGCTTCACGCACCTGGCCTCCTCGCCGGACTACCGTTCGCTGCCGGCCAAGCTGCGCATGAACGTCATCGGCAAGCCGGGTGTGGACAAGGCAGACTTCGAATTGTGGTCACTCGCCGTTTCCGCCATCAACGGTTGCGGCATGTGTATCGACAGCCACGAGAAGGTTCTGCGCAACGCCGGCATTACCGCCGAGCAGATTCAAAGCGCCGTGCGCATCGCGTCCGTGGTGCATGCCGTCGCCGCGACGCTGGACGGCGTTGCGGTGGAAGCTCTTTTGCAAGCGGCATAGCTATCCGCCCTCCCCTTGAGGGAGGGCCGACAAAACGCGAAGCGTTTTTCGGGGAGGGGTCATGGCGTGATGACAGGCGCTTCGCGCACCCCTCCCCGAAATTTGCAAAGTGCAAATTTCGACCCTCCCTCAAGGGGAGGGTGGGATTTGCGCCTTAGTCTCGCCCGATTGAGTGCGATGATCACGTGCTCAATCGGAGGGCATCATGAAGTTTCTCGTCACCGCCGCTTTCACCGCATTGGCTTTCGCCTCCGCCGCCAACGCGGATACATGGCCCGCCGAATGGAGTGCGCCGCAGAAGCCGTTCCGCATCATCGGCAACACCTATTATGTCGGCACGCAGGATCTGGCCGTCTATCTCATCACCTCGCCCAAGGGTGACGTGCTGATCGACGGCGCGCTGGTGGACACCGTTCCACAGATCGAGAAGAACATCGCGGCACTCGGGTTCAGGCTTTCCGACATCAAGCTGATCGTGAACACGCATGCGCATTTCGATCACGCCGCCGGCATCGCGCAGTTGAAGAAAGACAGCGGCGCGCATTTCGATGCCAGCGCCGCCGACAAGCCGATCCTCGAAACCGGCACCATCAGCTTCGGACCCACGAAGAATGTGCATTATCCGCCGGTGACGGTGGATCATGTGGTGAAGGATGGGGATGTTGTCAGCGCGGGCGATGTTCATCTCACCGCGCATCTGACGCCCGGACACACACCAGGCTGCACAAGCTGGACGTGGAACGAAACCGAAGGCGGCAAGACTTATCGCGTCATCGATATCTGCAGCGTCTCGGTCGCGGGCAATCCGCTGGTGGACAACAAGGCTTATCCCCATATCGTGGACGATTATCGCGCCAGCATCGCCAAGCTTTCGGCCATGCATGCGGACGTGTTCCTGGCGCCGCATGCGCAATTCTACGATCCGCAGGGCAAGGAGGCTTCACGCAAAGCCGGTGGCCCCAATCCTTTCGTCGATCCGGCGGCCTTGCCGGCATTCATGACAAAAGCGAAAGCCGCATTCGAAACCGAACTTGCGCGGCAGGAAGCGGCCGCGAAGCCCTAAGATTTACGCGGTATGGTTTTGCGAAGGCGCTAGGCTCACTGCGCACCGCGCCATGCGGTTCTCGCTTCGAGGAATTCTCATGCGCCTTCCTTCTCTCGCGCTCGCCGCGGCTCTCGCAGTCTTTGCCCTTCCCGCCACCGCGCAAACGGCGCCCGATTGGTCGCAGGTGCAGACCGTCACCGTGTCGATGAGCAATTACGCGTTCGCGCCCGCCACGCTGAACCTGAAAGCGAACCAGCCTTACAAGCTCGTCTTCACCAGCACGGTGATGAAGGATCACGACTTCGCGGCGCCGGAATTGTTCGCCGCCGGCACGATCGCGCCGGAAGATGCGGGCAAGGTTTCCAAAGGCGTGGTGGAAGTGGATGACGGCGGCACCGTCGCCGTGCGCTTCATGCCGACGAAACCGGGCACCTACAATTTCACCTGCGACCACTTCATGCACGCAATGCTGGGCATGAAAGGCACAGCGGTGGTGCAATAACTTTCTTCCCCCGCTTTGCGTGGGGATTATTTGACCGGCAGCCAGATCGTGATTCCGCCATTGCCGGTGCGCGGATCGAAGGTGGCGTTGTGGCGCTCGAAGCCCGGTGCTTCGGCGGGTGCGCGGCCGCTGTCCGGGAACCAGTCGTTCCAGATCGCCCGGTAGGTCTCGCGGATCTGCGTCACGTGCCCGTCATGCGTGAAGACCGCATAAGTCTGCGGCGGAAGCGTGACCTTGATGAGATCCTTCGGGATCGATCCGAACTTCGTCACACCCGCGGCGGTGACATGTTCGATGCCGTCCTCGTTCGACGCGGTGGTGACACCGACCGGCGGCTCGTCGATCTTGTTCTCGATCTCGCGATAATAATTCTGCATGAAGCGCTGCCATTGACCGGCGATGTTCTGCATCTCGTTGTAGGGGATGTGCTGGCTGAGCCCCACGAAGAGGAGCTCAGCCACCTTCTCGAACCGCGGTTCTTTCAGCTTCATCGCTTTGGACTCCAGATGGCGGATGGCATCGACGAGCTTGAGCCCTTCGATGGATTCGGATTTGCGGACCTCTTCCGGCGTCTTGCCGAATTGCACCTTGAAGGCGCGGGAGAACGCTTCGTGGCTGGCATAACCGGTGTCGAGCGCGACACCGAGGATGTCGGACGCGCCCGCCGCCAGCGCATAGGCTGCTTCGGTAAGGCGGCGCGCGCGGCGATATTCGATCACCGACAGACCCGTCGCCTCGCCGAAGGCATGCGCGAGATGGAAGCGCGACACATCGCAGAACTTCGCAATCTGCTCCAGCGTCAGATCCCGGTTGAGATTGCGTTCGATAACAAACAACGCCTTGTTGGTGAGCGACATGACCCTTCCTCATTCGGCTGAAAGGATACTAGCCGGACGGGAAGCGGCGCGCTTGACCGGAATTGCGGGTCAGGCCTTTGCGGGCGTTGTTTCCATGCCGACCGCGCGCGCATCGCGAAGGCTGCCGTGATGCTTGGACCAAACATGGGTGAATTCCGCGCCAAGCAGGAAAATCTGCGCGGTGTAATAGATCCAGAGCAGCAGCACGATGACGCCGCCCGCCGCGCCATAGCGATAGCCCACCGTGGCCGAGCCGAGATACAGACTGATGAAGAACTCGCCGACGTTGAACAGGATGGTGGTGCCGACAGCACCGATCACCACGTCGCGCCATTCGATCTCGCAATCGGGCAGCGCGCGATAGATCGCGGCAAGAAGCAGCGCCACCAGCACGAAAGAGATCCCGAAATTGAGGATATGCGCGAGGAACGAGCCGACGGGCAACACATAGTCGATGCGTTCGCCCAGCGCATGAATCGCGGCGGACATCACCAGCGACGTCAGCAGCAGGAAGCCGAGCGCGACGACGAGCAGAAGGCTCATGAAGCGCCCGCGCGCCAGGCGCCACCAGATCGTGGTTTTCGGCTCGGCTCTCCAGATCTTGTTCAGCGCCGTCTGCATCTCGCCGAACATGCCAGATGCGGTGACGATGAGCAGGACGACGCCGAACACGTTCGTCCAGAAGCCGGTGTCGGTGGGATTGTCGGAGTTGCGGATCGCCTTGAAGAGGAGCTTGGCCGCGTCGGGGCCGACGAGATGGCCCACCTCATGTGCGATGGCCGTGCCAGCCGCTTCGCGTCCGAAGACAAGGCCGGCGATGGCCGCCGCGATATAAAGAACCGGCGCCAGCGCCGTCATGGCGTAGAACGCAATTGCGGCGCCGCGCGACAGCGCCTCGTCTTCGTCGAATGCGACGACACCTTCCTTCAGCAATGCCCAAAATTCCCGCATACCGGATCAAGCCACGGGGCGGGATTGAGTTCCACTCCCCGGCGCAATTCGCAGGCTATGATGAAGGCGGTCCCTTCAATTCGACCGAATTGCCGTCGGGATCCAGGATATAGATCGAAGGGCCGTCGCCCTCCGCGCCATAACGCTGGCCGGAATCGGTGATCGTCACATTGTGCGCGGCGAGATGCGCGCGGATTTTCGCCTCATCGAACGGCGTGATCTGAAGCGCGAAGTGATCGACGTTGCGGCCTTCCTTCGCCGGACCGGCGCCGCCCATCTTCCCGAGCACGCCATCCAGCGGAATGAGATCGATCAGCGACGACCCGGCGCGCACCTGCCACAAGCCGATCCCGTCCTGCACCTTGTCCACCGGACAGCCGAGCACATCGCGATAGAAGGCGAGGCTCTTTTCGAGGTCGCGGATGCGCAAGACGACATGATCGATCTGCTTCAACGTGAAGGGAATGTTCGTCATGCGAAGGAATATGCATCCATTCTGAGGGAGCCGAACGTCACGCTGTCGTGAAGGTGCGCGGCCGCGCCGCCCGCACCGTAAGCGACGAAGAGCGGCAGAAGATGCTCTTCCTCGGGATGCGCCTGCGCGGCGAAAGGCGCGCGTTCGCGGTAATGGATCAACGCGTCGTCATCGCGCGCCAGCAGCGCGGCGTTCATCCAGTCCGCAAACTGCTTCGACCAGTCCGGCTGCGGTGCGTCGAAGCCACGGCGGTCGAGCAGGCGCAGATTGTGCACGAAGCTGCCGGAGCCGATGACAAACACACCCTCGTCGCGCAGCGGCGCAAGCTTGCGACCCATCTCGATATGATGCGCCACGCCTTCCAGCGTCTGCACCGCGACCTGCACGACGGGAATGTCATGCGCGGGATACATCAGCATCAGCGGCACCCACGCGCCGTGATCCAGCCCGCGCTTGCCATCCGCCACCGCGCCGAGAAGATGGGAGAGCCGCGCCGTCAACGCTGCGCTGCCCGGCGCGGGATATTGCAGATCGTAGAGCGGCTTGGGAAATCCATAGAAGTCATGGATGGTGCCGTTCACCGCCATGCCGTTCACGGCCGGCACTTTCGTTTCCCAATGCGCGCTGGCAATGACGATGCCCTTCGGCTTTTCGAATTTTTCGCCGAGCGATTGCAGGAAGGCGCGCGCCGGCACGTCGTCGAACGGAAGCGTCGGCGCGCCATGCGAAACGAAGAGCGACGGCGTTGTCATACGCGTGTGGGGAACGGGTTGCGTTCCTTGAACTGTTTCTGGTGCCAGTAAGGATAGGCGAGAGTCACCGCGCTGGCCTTGTCGAGCGTCTTCACCTGCTCGGCCGTTAGATTCCAGCCGACGGCGCCGAGATTATCCTTTAACTGCTGTTCGTTGCGCGCGCCGATGACGAGCGTGGAAACGGTGGGACGTTGCAGGAGCCAGTTGAGCGCGATCTGCGGCACGGTCTTGCCGGTTTCCTTCGCCACAAGATCGAGCGCGTCGACGACGTTGAACACCAGCTCGTCATTCGCCGGCGGGCCCATGTCGTTGGAAGCCTGACTGTTGCGGCGGCTTTGCTCGGGCAGCGGTGCGCCGCGTCGGATCTTGCCGGTGAGACGGCCCCAGCCGAGCGGCGACCACACAACGGCGCCGACGCCCTGATCCAGGCCGAGCGGCATCAGCTCCCATTCATAGTCGCGGCCGACGAGCGAATAATAAGTCTGGTTGGCGACAAAGCGCGGCAGTCCATAGCGATCCGCCGTCGCGAGCGCTTTCATCAGATGCCAGCCGGAGAAATTCGAAACGCCGATATAGCCGATCTTGCCGGCGCGGATGAGCGTGTCGAGCGTGGACAACACTTCTTCCGGCGGCGTCTTGGCGTCGTAACCGTGAAGCTGAAACAGATCGATGTGGTCTGTGCCGAGGCGCTTCAGCGAGCTTTCCACCGCACAGGTGAGATGAAAGCGCGAGGAGCCGACATCGTTCGCGCCTTCGCCGGAGCGGAATGTGGCCTTGGTGGAGATCAGCAGCCTGTCGCGCTTGCCTTTGATGGCCGCGCCCAGCACGCGCTCGGACTCGCCGCCGGAATAAATGTCGGCGCTGTCGAACATGGTGAGGCCGTGATCCAGGCAGACGTCGATGAGTCGCGATGCTTCCGCCTCGCCTGTGGCGCCCCATGCCGCAAGACCGCCCTTGCCACCGAAGGTGCCGGTGCCGAGCGTCAATACGGGCACGTTGAAACCCGAACGACCCAATTGCCGATATTCCATGTGTGAATTCCCTCTGTTGCACTGAGGGAAACATCGGCCTTGCGCGCGCAGTGTTCAACCGCGCTGGCGTGTCAGACTTCGGGAATCGTCTGCTTCAAACGACCGCCGACGCGCACGGGATCGATACGTGCGGCGAGGCCCTTGGCGCTTGTTTCGAGGAACACCGCGCACAGGGTGGCAGGACCGGTCGCCGGCGTGAAGCGATTGCCCGGAAGCTTCTTCGTGAAGCGGTTGAGCGGCTCGAACTTGTCCATGCCGATGACGCTGTCGTAATCGGCGCAGGCACCGGCATCGGTTTGATAGGCCGTGCCGCCGGGAAGGATTTGCGCATCGCCGGTCGGCACGTGGCTGTGCGAGCCGACGACCATCGACGCGCGACCGTCGCAGAAATGGCCCATCGCCATTTTCTCGCTCGTCGCCTCGGCGTGCATGTCCACCACGATGGCGTCGGCGGCTTCGCCGAGCGGGCACGCGTTCAATTCGGAATCGACGGCGGCGAAGGGATCGTCCTGCGGCTCCATGAACACGCGGCCGAGCGGCGAGACGACGAGCACATTCTGCCCGTTCTTCGCCTGGAACAGGTTCGCGCCTTTGCCCGGCGCGCCGGCCGGAAGATTGCGCGGGCGCAGCACGCGGTCTTCGTCGGCGATGAAATTCAGAATCTCACGCTGATCGGCCCAGTGATTGCCGGTGGTGATGCAATCCACGCCGAGCGCGAAGAAATCGTTCGCGATAGCGCGCGTGATGCCGAAACCATGCGCCGCGTTCTCGCCATTGAGGATAACGAAATCGAGCTTCAGCCGGTCGATGAGGCGCGGAAGTTCCGCTGTCACAACATCGCGACCCGGCTTTCCGATGACGTCTCCAATGAAAAGAATGCGCATGGAACGCGTTAAAGCATTGCAGCCATGCGCTGCGCAACCGCCGCGGGAGAGGCTTTCACGGCTAATATCGTAAACAGCAGGAGGCAAAACCCATGATGCTGCGCACCGCCCTCACATCCCTCCTCTGGATCGGACTGATGGGCGTTTGCCTCTTCCTTGCCGCCGGAAACTGGACCTGGCCGCAGGGCTGGGCGTTCGAGGCGATCTATTTCTTCGGGTCTCTGGGCTTCGGCGCTTACTATGCCCGGCGCGATCCGGCGCTGCTCAAGGCGCGCATGGAGCCATTGAATACCAAAGGCACGCCCGTTTGGGACCGCGTCTTCCTTTTCACCTTCATCAGCATCTGGTTCCTGTGGCTGATCTTCATGGGGCTTGATGCGCAGCGCTGGCATCTGTCCGCATCGATGCCGGTGATCGTGAACGCGATCGGCGGGCTTCTCATCGTTGCGGGATTTCTGGCGACGATATCGGTCTTCAATGCCAACAGCTTCGCGGAGCCGACTGTGCGCCTGCAGACGGATCGCGGCCAGCATGTGATCGACACCGGACCTTACGCGCTGGTGCGCCATCCCATGTATGCGTCGGCGATCCTTTATCTCTTCGGCATGCCGCTGCTGCTCGGTTCGAAATGGGGACTGCTGATGCCGCCTCTCTTCATCGTCGCGGTGTCGATCCGCGCCATCGCGGAAGAGAACAAGCTGGCGCGCGAGCTGCCAGGTTATGCCGACTATATGAGCCGCGTGCCGTATCGGCTGATCCCGTTCGTATGGTGACTTATTTGTGCTTTGCCTTGTTCGTCTTCGCGGATTCGCGCGCCAGCTTTTCGAGCGCCGCCATGTCGATGTCGGCAAGTTTCTTTACATAGACGCAGCCTTTGCCGGTCGTCACCTTGCCCAGCTTCGCGATTTTCGCATCTGCGTCCTTCGCGCCGCGAAGACCATAAAGGACGATGGCCGGCTTGCGTGGCGAGAACGCGAGCAGCGGCATGTCGCCTTCGCGGCCGCTCTCATAGACATAGTGCAGCGACCCAAAGCCGATGATGGACGGGCCCCACATCTTCGCCGGCTCGCCGGTGATGGCCTTCATCATCTTGATAAGGGCCTTCGCGTCGGACCGTTTCGTTTCATCCGGCAGCGCAGCGACATAGTCGCCGACACTCGCCTTTGTCGCTTTCGTCTTGTTTTCTGTCATCGCCCTTCCCCGCTAGCGCCCAGCGAATGTTCTCACGCCCTGTTCGGTTATGACAGCATCCAAAGGATGATCGTGCCCCTCGCGCGGCAGTTCATCCACCTCCTGCCCTGCATAAGCGACACCGATGGCGCGGACGGTGGAATTGGCACGCAGGAAATCGAGCGTGCGGTCGTAATAGCCCCCACCATAGCCGAGACGATGACCGGTGTGATCGAAGGCCAGCAGTGGCACGAGAAGAACGTGCGGATAGGCGAGCGGCCAGTCCTTCGCAGGTTCGGGGATGCCGTATGCGCCCTTCACCAAAATGCGACCGGGCTTCCAGTGATGAAAAGCCAGAGGCTCGCCCTTTGCCACAACCCGTGGGAATGCGATCTCGCAATTCTGCAGCGTGAGTTTTTTCAGGATGAGGTGCGGGTCGGCTTCGTCGTTGATCGCGACGTAGGCTCCGATTGTTGCGCCGTCCGCGAGCTTCAGCGCCGCGACATGCCCCGCCGCGTCGCGCGAAAAATCGGGATGGGCATGCGCCAATCCCGCGCGGCGTCTGCGCATCGCATTCCGAAACTCGCTCTTGGAAAGATGAGCGGACAGGACCGCCTCCACCGTTGGAATCGGATCCTCACGGGCCTGCAAGTGCAGGTGGGCGCCATATGATCGGAACCACGGCTCCGGCCAGGGACAGCTCCCGGTGAGTACCATTAAGGCCCCTGGGCATCGCTTTCCTGACGCATGGGGCAGTACCTGTCCGCCTCTAATTTAGGCGTGCCCAAGCCTTGCGGCAATGTCTTCCGCGCGCTTGCTCATGCGTTCGAGCAGATTGATCGCCTGGCCTTCCGACTGGTTGAGCTTGCCGCTGATCTCCTCATGCGCGGAGGCGAGATCGCCGGCATGTTTGGCGTAGCCTTCCAGCTTGGAACGCGCTTCGAAGAATTCGTCGGTGATGAGCACCGCCGCCATCAGCAGCAAACGCTGATCGCCGACCTGCCCCACGCTTTCGAGAAGCTCCCGCACCTTGCCGTCCACATGCGCGGCGAGTTCCTTCAGATGCTCTTCTTCGCCTTCATCGCAGGCGATGGTGTAAGCGCGACCGCTCACCATGACGTTGACCAGAGGCATGTCTTATCTCCCCAGCGCCATGCGGATTTCGCTGATTGCGCCATCCAAGCGGCCTTCGACTTCCTCGGTGATGCCGGCGAGGCTGCGCGTCTCTTCTTCCAGTTCCGCGACGCGGGCGAGCAGGCTTTCGCGCTCGACCGTGAGCGCAGCGATCTCGGCAGCATCCTTTTTGGCCTGGGCGCGGAGCTGAGCCAGCGGCAGCGCCGTTTCTTCCAGCGCGGCCAGCGCCTTTTCCAGCCGGGCTGCGGCGTCGTCCAGCCTCGTCATCCGGGCGGTTCTCCGAGAATCCTCGCCGGACCATAGGCCGCATGGTCCGGAGCATCAACGAAACTGCATTTCAGCCGTTGTTTTCCACGGGTTTTTGCCACCTTGACGGGTGGCCGCACCCCTCGCTAAGGCCACACCCCAACCGGAGGTTTCCACACCATGTCCAGCCCGATGGAACAGGCAGAAGTCCGCAAGCTCGCCAATGCCATCCGGGGCCTGTCCCTCGACGCCGTGGAGACCGCCAAATCCGGCCATCCAGGCCTGCCTTTGGGCATGGCGGACGCGGCGACCGTGCTGTTCACCCAGTTCCTGAAATATGACCCGGCCGATCCGAACTGGCCCGACCGCGACCGCTTTGTGCTCTCCGCCGGTCACGGCTCGATGCTGCTCTATTCTCTTCTCTACCTGACCGGTTATCCGGGCATGTCGCTGGACGACATCAAGACGTTCCGCAAACTGGGTTCGCCTTGCGCCGGACATCCCGAGCATGGGCACGCGCCGGGAATTGAAACGACGACCGGCCCGCTGGGCCAGGGCATCGGCAATGCGGTGGGCATGGCGATCGCGGAGCGTCATCTGAACGCGCGCTTCGGCGACGATCTCGTCAACCACAAGACCTATGTGATCGCGAGCGATGGCGATCTGATGGAAGGCATTTCCCACGAAGCCATCGGCATCGCGGGACATCTGAAGCTCAAGAACCTCATCGTCCTCTATGACGACAACAACATCACCATCGACGGCGCGCGCGAACTTTCCGACACCAGCGACGCCAACATGCGCTTCAAGGCGGCGGGCTGGCAGGTCGACACCTGTGACGGCCATGACGCGAAAGACGTGTTCCGCGCGCTGACCGCGGCGCAGGATTCCGAAAAGCCGGTGATGATCAATTGCAAGACGATCATCGGCTTCGGCATGCCCACGCGCGCGGGCACGCAGAAGGCGCACAGCGACGCGCCGGGCGCCGATGAAGTGGCGGGCGCGAAGAAGGCGCTCGATCTTCCCACAGCGGCTTTCGCCTTGAACGACGGCGTGCTGGAGAAATGGCGCGAGATCGGCAAGCGTGGCGCATCTGCTCATGCCGATTGGAAGAAGCGCAAAGCGTCCGCGCAAGCCTCAAAAGATTTCGACGACGCGATGGCAGGCAACATTCCGCAGGCGCTGCATGCTGCGCTGAACGACTACAAGAAGAAGATCGTTTCCGAAAAACCCGCCATCGCAACGCGCAAGGCGAGCGAAGGCGTTTTGGATGTGGTGAACCCCATCGTCCTCAGCACCATGGGCGGTTCGGCGGATCTGACGCCGTCCAACAACACCAAGACCAAAGACATGCTGGATTTCGAGCCGCAGACCTATGGCGGCCGCTACATGCGCTGGGGCATCCGCGAGCACGGCATGTGCGCGGCGATGAACGGCATGGCGCTGCATGGCGGCGTGATCCCGTATGGCGGCACCTTCATGGTGTTCTCCGACTATTGCCGCCCGTCGATCCGTTTGGCGGCGATCATGCAGCAGCGCGTGATCTATGTGATGACGCACGACTCCATCGGCGTGGGCGAAGACGGCCCGACGCACCAGCCGGTCGAGCAACTCGCCGCGATGCGCGCGATGCCGGGCTTGCTCACCTTCCGGCCCTGCGATCCGGTGGAAACCGCCGAAGCCTGGGAAATCGCGCTGAACAAAAAAGACGGTCCCAGCTTCCTTGCACTGACCCGCCAGAACGTGGCGACCTCGCGCAGCGAAGCCACCGACAAGAACCTCACCGCGCATGGCGCTTACGAAATCGCCAAGGCCGACGGCGAGGCGAAAGTGACGTTCTTCGCTTCCGGCTCGGAAGTGGAGCTTGCAATGCAGGCCCGCGAATTGCTCAAGGCTGACGGAATCGCAGCCCGCGTGGTCTCCATGCCGTGCTGGCCGCTGTTCGAGAAACAGGACGCAACATATCGTGACGCCGTGATTGGCACGTCTCCGGTAAAGGTCGCCATCGAAGCCGGCGTCCGCGAAGGCTGGGACCGATACATCGGCCCGAACGGCATCTTCATCGGCATGCATAGCTTCGGGGCGAGCGCGCCCTACAAGGACGTTTACAAGCATTTCGGCATTACGGCCGAAGCCGCGGCGGACGCCGCGAAGAAAGCACTCGGGAAAGGAAAGTAATTATGGCAGTTCGCGTCGCGATCAACGGATTTGGCCGCATCGGCCGTCTCGTCCTGCGCGCCATCGTGGAATCCAAGCGCAGCGATATCGTCGTTGTCGGCATCAACGATCTGGGCCCCGTCGAGACCAACGCGCATCTGCTGCGCTATGACAGCGTGCATGGCCGCTTCCCCGGCGACGTGAAGGTGGACGGCGACCTGATGATCGTGGACGGCCACAAGATCAAGGTGACGGCGGAACGCGATCCCGCGAAGCTGCCGCACAAGGAATTGAACGTCGACATCGCGCTGGAATGCACCGGCATCTTCACGTCGAAGGAAAAAGCCTCCGCGCATCTGACCGCCGGCGCCAAGCGCGTGCTGGTCTCCGCACCGGCCGACGGCGTGGACAACACCATTGTCTTCGGCGTGAACGACAACGCGCTGACGAAGGACGACATCGTCGTCTCCAACGCGAGCTGCACGACGAACTGCCTCGTTCCGATGGCCAAGGTGCTGCACGACGCGTTCGGCATCGAAAAAGGCTTCATGACCACGATCCACTCCTACACCGGCGATCAGCCGACGCTGGATACGCTGCACAAGGATCTCTATCGCGGCCGCGCGGCGGCGCTCTCCATGATCCCGACCTCGACGGGCGCGGCGAAGGCCGTCGGTCTCGTGATGCCGGAACTGAAGGGCAAGCTGGACGGCGTGTCGGTGCGCGTGCCGACGCCGAACGTGTCGCTGGTGGATCTGAAAGCGGTGGTGAAGAAATCCACGACCGCAGCCGAAGTCAACGAGGCGATGAAGAAGGCCGCGTCCGGTTCGATGAAGCACATCCTCGCCATCGTGGATGCGCCGCTGGTCAGCCACGACTTCAACCACGATCCGCATTCCTGCTCGTTCATGCTGGATCAGACCAAGGTGATGGAGGGCAACCTCGTCAGCATCATGGGCTGGTACGACAACGAATGGGGCTTCTCCAACCGCATGGGCGACACCGCCGTTGCGATGGGGAAGTTGATCTAAGTTCCACGCGGAGGCGCGGAGGGTTCGCGCTTCTTCTTCCACGTCGTCATCCCCGGCCTTGTGCCGGGGACCCATGATCTCCCTGATAGACGGCGTGTATGGGTGGCCGGGACAAGCCCGGCCATGACGGTTTTGGGAGTTTGGAATAACCTCCGCGGCTCCGCGTGAGAAACTTTACGGACCGAAAGCCATGCCCGACTTCAAGACGCTCGACGACCTCACCGTCAAAGGCAAGCGTGTGCTGGTGCGCGCGGATCTGAACGTGCCGATGAAGGATGGCAAGATCACCGATGCCTCGCGCATCGAGCGGCAGGCGCCGACGATCAAGGAATTGTCCGACAAGGGCGCGCGCGTGATCGTGCTGTCGCATTTCGACCGACCGAAAGGGAAGGTCGTGCCGGAAATGTCGCTCGCGCCTATCGCGCCGGCGCTGTCGAAAGAACTCGGCAAGCCGGTAGCCTTCGCGAGCGATTGCGTCGGCGAGGTTGCGAAGGATGCGGTCGCGAAGTTGAAAGACGGCGACATCGTTCTTCTGGAGAACACGCGCTTTCACAAAGGCGAGGAAGGCAACGATCCGGATTTCACCAAGCAGGTCGCGAGCCTGGGCAATATCTTCGTCAACGACGCCTTCAGCGCCGCGCACCGCGCGCATGCAACGACGACCGGCCTCGCTTATCTGCTGCCGTCCGCGGCTGGACGTTCGATGCAGGCGGAGCTGGAGCATCTCGACAAGGCGCTCGGCAATCCGTCGCGTCCGGTGATGGCAGTGGTGGGCGGTGCGAAAGTCTCCACCAAGCTCGATCTGCTGCAGAACCTCATCAGCAAGGTCGACTATCTGGTCATCGGCGGCGCGATGGCGAACACGTTCTTCGTCGCGGAAGGCCGCCAGATCGGAAAATCGCTCGCCGAACGCGACATGGTCGATACCGCGCTGGCCATCGTCCACAAGGCGACGGAAACCGGCTGCGTGCTGATCCTGCCGACCGATGTCGTCGCGGCGAAAGAGTTCAAGGCGCATGCCGAGCACCGCACCACCGAGATCGGCCATGTGCATGCTGACGAGATGATCCTCGATGTCGGCCCCAAATCCATCGCGGAATTTTCCAACCGGCTGAAGGTGACCAAGACCGTCGTCTGGAACGGTCCGTTCGGCGCCTTCGAAACCGTGCCCTTCGACAAGGGAACGACAGCCGCGGCCAAGGCCGTGGCGGCGGAGACCAAGGCCGGGAATCTCATCTCTGTGGCGGGTGGCGGCGACACCGTGGCGGCCCTCAACCACGCCGGGGTTTCGGCCGATTTCACCTATATTTCCACGGCCGGCGGGGCGTTCCTGGAGTGGCTTGAAGGCAAGACCCTGCCGGGGGTAGAAGCCCTCGCGCACAGCAAGGGCTAGGACACGCCAGGCGGTTAACCGGCGGCGGATGGTTCCAGCCCCAACCACGGGGCCTACCATATGACTCTCAACAATCTC
>DATCRK010000011.1:0-58583 GCA_036569005.1 Rhizomicrobium sp.
TTCCTGCGCGGCGCCGGCGGCGAGCGTTACGCGTCGCTGCTGAACTGGAGGTCGCTGCTGCAGATGATCGAGCGCGGGCAGCATCCGCCGAGCCTCGCCGAATTCCGCCTCATCAAGGAAGGCCAGATACCGCCACCCGACCGTTGGCTGAAAAAGAAGCCATTCGGTGACGGCAACATGGTGGACATTCCCAAATTCCTCGCCTTCATGGATCACGGCTTCAGCCTCTCCGTGACGCGCATCGACGACTACGCCCCGCATCTGAAGAAGCTTAGCGACAACATCCGTTCCGCATTGCGCGAGCAAATCAAGGTTGGCGCGATCGTGACGACCGGGCAGGGCGGCGCTTTCCGGCTTCACTACGACCCGGAGGATCTCATCATCCTGCAGGTGGAGGGTCGCAAGCGCTGGAAGATCTTCGGTCCGCCGGTCCGCAATCCGATCGTCGGCGCCGTGCCGCCCGCAGCGCCGCCGGAAGACAAGCTGATCTTCGACGAGATTCTCGAGCCGGGCGACTTCCTGTTCCTGCCCGCGGGCAACTGGCACCGCTGCGAGAACGAATCCGCGCGATCATTGCATCTGGGAATCTTCTTCCAGCCGCCCAACGGTCTTGATGTGATCAAGGCGATCACATCAAAGCTGCTTTCCGACGAGGAGATGCGCCTCCCGCTCACCAGGCTGGACGATGCTTCCGATCTGTCCGCTTTCGAAGCCGACATCAAAAGCCGCGCGATGGAGCACATCGCCAAACTCGATCTCAGCCAGTTCTTCTCCGACTTCGAGCGGCAATAGCCTTACAGCGCGTTCACAGGCAGCTTGAGATAGACCTTGCCGTCGTCTTCCGGCGGCGGCATCTGGCCCGCGCGGATGTTCACCTGCACCGATGGCAGGATCAACACCGGCATGGAGAGGGTCTTGTCGCGGGCTGTGCGCATCGCGACGAAATCCTCCTCGCTGATGCCGTCTCGGATATGCACATTGTGCGCGCGCTCCTCCGCAACAGTGGTCTTCCACGCAAATTCATCGCGGCCGGGCGCCTTGTAGTCATGGCACATCCAGAGTGTCGTTTCCGGCGGGAGCGCCAGGAGCTTGCGGATCGAACGATAGAGGTCGCGGGAATTGCCGCCCGGAAAATCGGCGCGCGCGGTGCCGTAGTCCGGCATGAACAAAGTGTCGCCGATGAAGACATTGTCGCCGATCTTGTAGCTTACACATGCCGGCGTATGCCCCGGTGTGTAGATCACCTCGATATCAAGCCCACCAAGCGGGACGTGCTCCCCATCGCGCAGCAGCCGGTCAAAAGGCTTTCCGTCGCCCGCCACATCGGTCGCATGAAAAATCGGGCGAAATACGCTCTGCACTTTGGTGATGTTTTCGCCGATCGCCACGGCGGCGCCGGTCTTGGCCTTCAGATATGCCGCTGCCGATAGATGATCGGCATGGGCATGGGTTTCCAGCACCATGCGGATGGACAGTTTCTGAGCGCGGGCAGCATCCAGGATGGCATCGGCCGAATGCGTGCTGGTCCGACCTGACTTGGGATCGAAATCGAGAACCGGATCGATCACCGCGGCATCGGCCGTTCCCGGATCGCTCACCAGATAGCTGACCGTGAAGGTCGCCTCGTCGAAGAATGCCTGAATTCCGGGCTGCATGTCCGAAGCCTCCATTTCTGCTCTTGACTATATATTAGAGGTATCTAAATTAGCAAGTGCTAATATACGAGTGCATAGATATGCTGACTGCGAAAGGCCGGAAAGACATGAAGCGCAATGCCGGAAAGGCTGCCGCGATGCTGAAGATGCTGTCGCACGAAGCGCGGCTCTTGGTGTTGTGCGATCTCGTGGGCACGGAGAAATCCGTGAGCGAGCTGGTGGAATCCTCGGGCCTCAGCCAGTCCGCTCTGTCCCAGCATCTGGCCAAATTGCGCGAGGAAGGCCTCGTGGCGACGCGGCGCGACGGACAGACGATCTACTACCGGCTGGCCGACGGCAACACGGCAACGCTCATCGAGACGCTGCACGATCTCTATTGTGGAAGGAAATGACGATGACCGCGAAAACCATTGATGCGCGTCAAGCCAAACAACTGATGGCGGAGAAGGGCGCAACGCTGGTGGACATCCGTGAACCCATGGAACACGCCCGCGAAAGCATTCCGGGCGCGAAACTGTTGCCGCTCTCGAAATACGAAGGCGGCTGCTTCGATGCGAGTTCTCCACCCGTGATCTTCCACTGTCAGGGTGGCAATCGCACGGCGGCGAACGAGAGCAAGCTGGCTGCTTGCGGTGCGCCGGAAGTCTATGTGCTGAAGGGTGGCATCGGCGGCTGGAAGGATGCCGGCTTTACGACATCGGTTGATCGTTCCAAACCCATCGACATCATACGGCAGGTGCAGATCACCGCGGGCAGTTTGGTCCTGCTGGGTCTGGTTATGGCCATGCTCGTGTCGCCGTGGTTCGCGTTGCTCTCTGGTTTTGTCGGGGCAGGGCTCGTCTTTGCCGGTGTGTCCGGCTGGTGCGGCATGGCCAAGCTTCTTGCCTTGATGCCGTGGAATAAGGCGACCGCGTGATCCATCTCGCCGACTTGTTATCGACGGGATCCGGCGTGCTGGTCGGCTTTGCGCTGGGTCTGCTGGGCGGAGGCGGTTCGATTCTGGCGACGCCGCTATTGCTCTATGTCGTGGGCGTGAAATCGCCCCATGTTGCGATCGGCACCGGCGCGCTCGCGGTATCGGTCAACGCATTCGCCAATCTTTTCGCCCATTCGCGTGCTGGGAATGTGAAATGGCCTTGTGCCGCGGTGTTTGCCGTTTCGGGCGTCGCCGGCGCGTTTGCGGGGGCGGCGCTGGGCAAGGCGATGGCCGGCGAGAAGCTGCTGTTCCTGTTCGGCCTGGTGATGATCGCCGTTGCTGCCGCCATGTTGTCGCCGCGCGCGGCGTCCGGCGATCCCGATGTGCGGATCAACCCCGGCATCGCGCTCCGGCTTGTGCTGATCGGCGCGCTTGTGGGACTGCTGTCCGGTTTCTTCGGGATCGGCGGTGGCTTCCTGATCGTGCCCGGCATCATGCTCGGCAGCGGCATGGCAACGATCAATGCCGTCGGGTCTTCACTGGTTTCCGTCGGTTTGTTCGGGCTGACGACCGCGCTGTCTTACGCGGCGAGCGGCCTCGTCGATTGGCGTGTCGCTGGGTTCTTCATATTGGGCGGTCTGTTCGGAGGGCTTGCGGGCGTGCGCCTGTCCGCCCGTTTGGCCACCAGGCGAACCGCGCTGACGCGCACCTTCGCGACGGCGGTCTGTGCTGTGGCGGCGTTTGTTCTCTGGCGGTCGGCACCGGCATTTTTTGGCTGATTTCCGGGGCTTCCCAAGCCGGAAAGCCTCTGCTAAACCCCCGCCTCCTCAGGATGCGGTCGTGGCGGAATTGGTAGACGCACTACCTTGAGGTGGTAGCGCCGCGAGGCGTGGAAGTTCGAGTCTTCTCGACCGCACCAATTTTTCAAGCTTTCAGTTCGGCGTCCCGATCCGGGAGGATCGCGATCCGGCGCGGTCCGATGGACACGACAACCTGCCCCCCGACAGCGGCATTGTCTTTCGCCCACATCTTCAGTGTCGAATAGAACGGCTCACGCTTCCAGGCGTCCGGCCGTTGCGTGTCGACATGGGCCACGATGCGGCGGCCCTCCAATTCGGTGAGCAGGACGATCTTGGATTCGCTGGGTTTCCATTCGGGCCCCAGCGATGGTTCCAGCAGGTAACCGCAATCGAAGTTGCGGCATTCGTCTGGGCGCTCTGCATAAATTGCGCAGCCGCCCTTCGGTGCGCAATGTTGGCACCAGACGCCCATTGGCTTTTCCAGCGCCTTTACGCCGATTACCTTGCAGCACAGCGTGCAGCCGTCGCAATCACGGACTGTTTGTCTGGGGCTGGCTTGCGTCATGGGCCGGTGGGAGTAGCTTCGGCCCGCACTACGCATGAGTTCCGCCATGCGGGCAACGGATTTCTGGCAGAGGCTTTTGTGATACCGAATTCCTATCCATCTCTCGGCTACGATCTCGGCGATACCGCCGACATGATCCGCGACAGCGTGCGCAGTTTCACGTCCGACCAGATCGCGCCGATTGCGGACGAGGTGGACAAGTCCAACATCTTCCCGCGCCACCTGTGGCCCAAGCTGGGTGAGCTTGGCGTGCTCGGCATCACGGTGGAAGAAGACTATGGCGGCGCCGGCCTCGGCTATCTCGAGCACGTCGTGGCGATGGAAGAAATTTCGCGCGGCAGCGCCTCCATCGGTCTTTCCTACGGCGCGCATTCCAATCTTTGCGTGAACCAGATCCGCCGCAACGGCAGCGAGGAACAGAAGCGCCGCTATCTGCCCAAGCTCATCTCCGGCGAGCATGTCGGCGCGCTGGCGATGAGCGAACCGGGCGCGGGCAGCGACGTCATCTCCATGCGCACGCGCGCGGAGAAGAAGGGCGACCGCTACATTCTCAATGGCTCGAAGATGTGGATCACCAACGGTCCGCAAGCCGACACGCTGGTGGTCTATGCCAAGACCGATCCGAGCGCGGGACCTCGCGGTGTCAGCGCGTTCCTGATCGAGAAAGACTTCAAAGGGTTCTCCACGCCGCAGAAGCTCGACAAGCTCGGCATGCGCGGCAGCGATACGTCCGAATTGCTGTTTCAGGATTGCGAAGTGCCGGAAGAAAACCTGATGGGCCGCGAAGGCGAGGGCGCGCGCATCCTGATGAGCGGTCTCGATTACGAGCGCGCGGTCCTCTCGGCGGGCAGCATCGGCATCATGCAGGCTTGCATCGATCTTGTGGTGCCGTATCTGCATGACCGCAAGCAGTTCGGCCAGCCCATCGGCTCGTTCCAGCTCATGCAGGGCAAGTTGGCGGACATGTATGTCACGCTCAGCGCGGCGCGCTCTTATGTCTACGCGGTGGCAAAAGCCTGCGACCGCGGACAGACCACGCGCAAGGATGCCGCCGGCGCGATCCTCTACGCCGCCGAAAAGGGCACGTGGATGGCGCTGCAAACCATCCAGACCTTGGGCGGCAACGGCTACATCAACGACTTCCCGGCAGGCCGCCTGCTGCGCGACGCCAAGCTCTACGAGATCGGCGCGGGCACCAGCGAAATCCGCCGCTGGCTTATTGGCCGCGAGTTGTTCGAGGAAACCGCGTAACTACCGCCGCGCGTTCAGCCACGGCTCCAGTGAAATCTTCCAGATGCCGGAATTTCCGGTGACATGCACATTGCGTCCATCCGGTGCGAGATGCGCGCCCCAGGGCAAATCTTTGTTGAGATCGTCGCCGAGATCTATGGGCTTGCCCCAATGATCGCCATCGCGGAACGCGATGCTTAGGCGGCCCAGTCCGCCTTTCACGCGCCCGCTGTCGAAGACGATGAAAGACTGATCCTTCGCCACGGCGGGATCGTGCAGCGTCTCGGCGGGATCGCCCAAGATCACGCGCTCCGGCGTTTGATACGCGCCGTTCTTGTACGCTGAACGCCAGAATTGCATCTGCTTCCCGGCTGCGTTGAAGCGCATGAAGTAGAGCGTGTTGTCGCCCGCGATGCTGGCGAAATCGATGAACACATCGTTGTTGATGACGGGGCCGAGCCATACCGGTTTGCCCCAACCCTTCGCCATGTGATCGACGCGCCAGATATTCGAGCCGGGCGCCGTTGCGCCATTGCCGAAATAGGTCTGCGTCAGCGGCTTGCCGTCCGGCTGTGTGGGACAATCCGAGTTGAACAGCAGATAGCTTCCATCCGGCGCGACGATGGGATCCTGGTCGAACCATTGCCCGGAGAAGGAAGCGACTTTGGGCGCGGACCAACGGCCGTCCACCCGCTGCGAAATCATCACTGTCTTGTGCGTGCCTTCGCTGCGGTCGAAGAACACGGTGTTGCCGTCCGGCGTGAAGGCGAGAGTGTCATCGCTGTCGGCGTGGATGATGCCGTCCAGCGTCACCGGCACAGCGCCGTCCGCTGCAAAAGCCGCTGACGCGGTGGAGAAGGCGATGGCGAACACGGCAAAGGACGCGCGGATCATACAGAACTCCGGAAGGGGAAATTTCGTTGACCCTATCCACTTGGGGCAGCACGAAACGAATAACAATCGCGTGCAGCGGGTGACGTCTGTTTCAGCCGCATTTTTTGGGTGTTTGCGGCGCTGTGGGGTGACATTATATCCGAGCCCCGGTTCGACGGCGGCAGGAGGTTTCAATGGCGTTTGATGATGTGGTGATTTTGTCGGCGGCGCGCACCCCGATGGGCGGTTTCCAGGGCGACCTCAGCGGCATGTCCGCGACGGAGCTTGGCTCCGTTGCGATCAAGGCGGCGGTTGAACGCGCGGGCATCCAGCCGGGCGATGTGGACGAGACGCTGATGGGCAATGTGCTCTCCGCCGGATTGGGCCAGGCGCCCGCGCGTCAGGCCTCCATCGGTGCGGGCATTCCCAACACGTCGCCTTGCACCACGGTGTCGAAGGTCTGCGGCTCGGGCATGAAGGCGGTCATGATTGCAAACGATCAGCTCGCGCTCGGCCATGCAGACATCCTCGTTGCCGGCGGGATGGAGAGCATGACGAACTCGCCCTATCTGCTGCCCAAGGCGCGGGGCGGCTATCGCATGGGCCATGGTGAGATCAAGGATCACATGTTCCTCGACGGTCTGGAGGATGCCTATGAGCATCGCTCCATGGGCACGTTCGGCGAGGACGCGGCGCGGCACTATCAGTTCACGCGCAACGATCAGGATGCCTACGCCATCGAGTCGCTCAAGCGTTCGCAGCGCGCCATCAATGACGGTTCGTTCAAGGACGAGATCGCGCCGGTTACGGTGCAGACGCGCAAGGGCGATGTGGTCGTCGCCATCGACGAGCAACCGGGCAAGGCGGACCCCGCCAAGATCCCGTCGCTGAAGCCCGCCTTCGGCAAGGACGGCACCATCACCGCCGCCAGCTCCGCTTCCATCTCCGACGGCGCGGCGGCGCTGGTTCTGGCGCGGGCGGACGTGGCGAAGGCGAAGGGGCTCAAGCCCATCGCCCGCATCGTGGCGCAGGCCAGCAATGCCCATGAGCCGAAGTGGTTCACCACCGCGCCGGTGGGCGCCATCAGGAAGGTGATGAAGCTCGCAAACTGGTCGAAAGACGATGTGGATCTGTTTGAAATCAATGAGGCTTTCGCCAACGTGCCGATGATCGCCATGCGCGACCTCGGCCTCGATCACGCCAAGGTCAATGTGAACGGCGGCGCGACCGCGCTGGGCCATCCCATCGGCGCCAGCGGCGCGCGCATCATCGTGACCCTGCTCAACGCCCTGAAGGCCCGCGGCAAGAAACGCGGCATCGCCTCCCTCTGCATCGGCGGCGGCGAAGCGACGGCTGTGGCGGTGGAGTTGGTGTGAGCGTTACCGGACACAGCGCTGACGCGGAAGTGGCGATTGCACAATTTTCTGCGTTGCGGACATGTGCTTTCTTACTTCTCGGATCGGCGTTTTGCGCATTCGTAATTTTTGCTATTTCGAATAACCCGCAACTTTTTTTGCTCAGTTCGTATTCTGGCAGCAGAGGATTGTATCGGCTCTCTATGGGGGTGACGGGCGTCCTGCTTTTAGCCTTTTTTACATTAAAGCTGCTAACGATTCTTCGCCAACTGGTGTTCAAAGAGCGTTCTGCAGTTTGGATGCATGACGAAAGGCTGTTTTTCATCGATACCTATGGTTTCAGCCTGGTGCCCTCAGTTCCGACCATGAGCATCGCCTCCGTTTCGGTTGCGCCCGTGGGGCTTACGCACTGGATTGTTTTAGGTCTGAAGACAGGAAGTGAAGTGAAAATATCGTCTTCCTTATTGTCAGGAACGCCAAACGAACTGGCAGCTCGACTTGAGAGAGCGATTGAAGTCAGGGCGAACAGATGACCGCCATTAAATCCTCCATCTCCACGACCTCCGCCGCGTTCAAAGCCAACGCTGAGGCGATGGCGTCGCTTGTCGCTGATCTCAAATCCAAGATGGCTGTCGCTGCGCTTGGTGGCGATGAGCGGTCGCGCAAGCGGCATACGGAGCGGGGCAAGCTGTTGCCGCGCGCGCGGGTGGAGCAGTTGCTCGATCCGGGGTCGCCGTTTCTCGAACTGTCGCCGCTCGCTGCGAACAATATGTATGACGGCGACATTCACGCCGCGGGTATCATCACCGGAATCGGCCGCGTGTCGGGCCGCGAATGCGTGATCGTGTGTAACGACGCCACGATCAAGGGCGGCACCTATTATCCGATGACGGTGAAGAAGCATCTGCGCGCGCAGGAAATCGCGCAGCAGAATCGGCTGCCGTGCATTTATCTGGTCGACAGCGGCGGCGCGAACCTGCCGAACCAGGCAGAGATTTTCCCCGACCGCGAACATTTTGGCCGCATCTTCTTCAACCAGGCGAATATGAGCGCGGCCGGCATTCCGCAGATCGCCAGCGTCATGGGCTCCTGCACCGCGGGCGGCGCGTACGTTCCGGCGATGAGCGACGAGACAATCATCGTCAAAGGGCAGGGCACGATCTTCCTCGCCGGGCCGCCACTGGTGAAGGCCGCCACCGGCGAAGTGGTGAGCGCCGAAGAACTGGGCGGCGCGGATGTGCATGCGAAGATCAGCGGCGTGGCCGATCACTACGCCAATGACGACACTCACGCGCTCGCCATCGCGCGGCGCATCGTCAGCCATCTCAACACCGAGAAGCATCCGAACATTCCGCTGTGCGAACCGCGCGCACCGCTCTACGACACCGCCGAGCTGAACGGCATCGTGCCGCCGTCGCTGATGACGCAATACGACGTGCGCGAGGTGATCGCGCGGCTGGTGGACGGCTCGGAGCTGGACGAGTTCAAGAAGACCTACGGCACCACGCTGGTCACCGGCTTCGCGCATATCAGCGGCATGCCGGTCGGCATCATCGCCAACAACGGCATATTGTTCAGCGAGAGTGCGCTGAAAGGCGCGCATTTCATCGAACTGTGCTGTCAGCGCAAAATCCCGCTGCTGTTCCTGCAGAACATCTCCGGCTTCATGGTGGGCAAGAAATACGAACAGGGCGGCATCGCCAAGGACGGCGCCAAGCTGGTGACGGCGGTGGCGACCGCGCAGGTGCCCAAGATCACGCTCATCATCGGCGGCTCTTACGGCGCGGGCAATTACGGCATGTGCGGCCGCGCATACTCGCCGCGCTTCCTGTTCACCTGGCCGAACTCTCGCATCAGCGTCATGGGCGGCGAACAAGCCGCGAGCGTTCTCGCCACCGTCAACCGCGACGCCGACAAATGGACTCCGGACCAAGCCGAAGCCTTCAAAGCCCCGATCCGCGCGAAGTATGAAGAAGAGGGCAACCCCTACTACGCCACCGCCCGCCTCTGGGACGACGGCATCATCGCCCCCGCCGACACGCGGCGCGTTCTTTCACTTGCTTTATCCGCCTGCCTCAACGCGCCAGTTGGCGACACGAAGTTCGGCGTGTTTAGGATGTGAATGGAGCAGCTATGCTGGAACTCCTCGAACGAGCGGACTTGATCAGTATCCTTGGCCCACCGCTATCGTTCAAACTTGTTCCCGCGTTTTACATGCGGAAAGGACGAAATGCTTGGCACCGTACCTGGTCCAGAAGGTACTTCCCTCGCAGAGTATCTCTGAGGCGGCACGAAATAACGGATGCGATATGGAGACAACGCGGTTCCGGAAATCAAGGTAACGTCCATTCAATTCAGGTATTCCCACTTCTTCAGATCAAATATCAGCAGGGAGTGGTTGGTCTCGCGGCTTTGCACAGTTTGGAAAATCATGAGTTGGAATCAATTTGGCAGCGAATGTTGGCTCAGTCCGCAGCCGATTTTTGGCGAGCGCTGGATAATCGGCCGAGCGATCCGCTGCTATTGTTCAAATGTGACGAGGACTATGAGTTTGCGCGGCTATATTCATATTCGCGCGAGCGATTTCAAAATTTTCTAAAACTTCAAAAGCGTCTTCGCAATCGAATATACAAATACCGTAAGCAGAGGCTTTGAGTCTGTTGCCTTTCTCCAAATTATACGTATTATCCGTATTCTCTGGAGAGCGCCATGTCCCAAACCACCGCCCAGCAATTCCAGCGCAAATTCGGCGAATATCAGCATCGGGCGCGGCGGGAGCCAGTGGAGATCACGCGGCATGGACGGCGCGAACTCGTGCTGATGTCGGCGGAGCGATATGATTGGTTGCTCGCCGCGTCCAGGCGCAGTCATGCGGTCGAAGAACTTCCCGAAACCATCGTGGATGCCGTCCGCAAATCCAAAATGGACAAGCGCCACGCACCGCTGAACAAGCTGCTGAAATAGGCGATGCCGCTCCCGAAGCCCGAACCGGGCCTCGTCATCCGCTATGATTATCTGTGGCTCGGCGAGAAGGCGTCCGCGCGAACTTCCGGCAAGGAGCGCCCCGCATGCCTCGTCGCCACGCTGGACGACGAAGCCGATCCGCAACTTGTCCTCATCCTGCCGATCACCCATTCGCGGCCCAAAGGCGGAACAGTGGGCATCGAAATCCCGCAAGCCGTCA
This sequence comes from Rhizomicrobium sp., assembly GCA_036569005.1. GTDB lineage: Bacteria > Pseudomonadota > Alphaproteobacteria > Micropepsales > Micropepsaceae > Rhizomicrobium. The sequence goes on from DATCRK010000011.1 coordinate 10,579, forward strand.
AAAAGCATCTCGGCCTGGATGCTGCACGGTCATGGATCGTGATTTCTGAAGCCAATGTCGATTTCTGGCCGAATGCGGGCCTTGCGCCTGTTCCCGGCAAACGGGGCGTTTTTGCCTATGGCTACCTGCCGCCCGGACTGTTCGAGAAGGTGCGCGATAGCTTCGTCAAACTCTTCGACGCGCGACGAACCAAACTCGTGCGGAGATAAGCTACGGTAGGAACCATGACCTGGGCTCTCTATCTCTCCGGCATCGCGGCAGTCATCTCCGCCATCGGCCACTCATTTCTGGGCGAGCGCTTTCTCATTCAGCCGCTGCTTGCCGCTGACATTCCCTTTCTCAAACCCCGGTCGCGGCAACGCCTCCTGCGTGGCATTCTGCATCTGGCATCCGTCGCGTGGCTCGGTATCGGTGCGCTGCTGATCTATGAAGCGCACGCCGGCACCACCGATGCGGCATGGCTCTACTTCATCGTGCCGATATTTGCGCTCTCAGGGCTGATGAACCTGTGGGCGTTGCGCAGCGTGCAGCCGGGATGGATTGCGATGTTCATCGCCGCCGCCGCGCTCGCTTATGCGGTGTGGCCGCATTAGGCTGGCGGCATGATCCTCGTCACCGGCCGCGTCACGGCGAAACCCGACACCTTCGATGAAATGCTCCGCGTCAGCCGCGAGCATGTGCACCGTTCGCGCATGGAGCCGGGGTGCATCAGCCACGATGTCTCCATCGACGCCGACGATCCGCTCACGTTGCAATTCGTCGAGCGCTGGGCGGATGAGGCGGCGCTGAAGGCGCATTTCCGGGTGCCGGAATCGCGAGCCATGTGGAAGCGGCTGCAGGACTTGGCGGCCGATCCCGGCGCCATGCACCTCTACCAGGCAGACGAGATCAAATTCTGATTCGCCCGCTATGAAGGCTAGGCGGCGGAGAATTTCCGCAGAGCCAGTCGCCCTTACGAATTCCTTCCTCGTTAGTCCTAACGAATATTATGGTTAACAAAGTAAAACCATATTTTGGCCATTGCGCCGGCCCGGTCTTGGGTTCATTTGTCGTCTTCTGTACCAAAGGGAGACAGGGGCTATGGCTGGCCGGTGCGTACTCGTTAAGGATTCCGCGGAGCGTTGCGTTCTGCACAAGGAAGAAGAAGCGTCCGCCCGTTGCGTGCTGACGAAGGAAGCCGAAGCCGCGCGTTGCGTGCTGGTGAAAGCCGAAGAAGAAGCGCGCTGCGTCCTGCACAAGGAAGAAGCCCGCTGCGTTCTCACCAAAGAAGCCGCCGCCCGCTGTGTGCTCGTCAAGGACGAAGCCGAAGCGCGTTGCGTGCTCCATAAGGCGGACGAAGAAGCCCGCTGCGTGTTGACCAAGGATGCCGATGCGGGCCGTTGCGTTCTCTCGAAAGATGAAGAGGCGCGTTGCGTGCTTGAGAAGGACGCCGCCGATGCGCGTTGTGTTCTTCACAAAGCGGAAGAAGCCCGTTGCGTTCTCACGAAGGAAGCCGCCCGCTGCGTGCTGGTGACCGACTCCAAGGACGAGAAGACCGCGGTCTATCTCGACCGCCTGAATGCGTGGGACCTTTCCATTGTGAAGAAGAAGGTCGTCCGCGACGGCCTCTTCGCCGCCGACGAGGTGGACGCCATCGAGCAGCAGTACAAGCACTTCCTCGCGCTCTCCTGCGCGCAGGATGCGCCGCTGCATGTCGATCCGCGCATGGACGATTTCTGGCACGCCCACATCCTGTTCACGCAGGACTACGCGGCGATGTGCCAGGAAGTGGCCGGCCAGTTCCTGCACCACCGTCCGAGCATCCTGGACGAAGCATAAGCTTCGCCGCAGACCAGCGTTTGCGATCGGGCCGCGCAAGCGGCCCGATTTGCTTTTGTGGGCATTTGCTTTTTTGAATGGCCGCGCGATGTTGCGGCATGTCCGAAAACATCCTGCGCGAAGCCGCGCGATCCGATTGGCCCTCCATCCTCGCGCTTAATGAAGAGTCCGTGCATTTTCTCTCGCCCATGGACGAGGCGAAGCTGGCGGCCTGGGCGAAAGCCTCCTGCTATTTGCGCGTGGTGGAGCAGGGCGGTGCGGCCGCCGCATTTCTCCTCGGTTTCCGCAAAGACGCGGATTACGACAGCCCTAACTTCCTCTGGTTTAACGAGCGCTTCGAGGATTTTGTCTATGTCGACCGCGTGGTGGTCGCGCCGGCGTTCCGCGGCCGGAAGCTGGCCGATCTGCTTTATGACGATTTTGCGCGCTTCGCCCGCGAGCGCGCCATTGCGCGGATCACCTGCGAAGTGAATGTCGAGCCGCCCAATCCCATCTCCCTGCGCTTTCACGAACGGCGCGGCTTCCGCGAAATCGGCCGCCAGCCTTATGGCCCCGGCAAGATCGTGTCGCTGCTGGAATTCCTGCTCTGACTCTTTGTCAGGCGAATCAACTAGATGGCGCCGTCGTCAAAATTTCGCCTGAAACGGCGGCACGATACGCTACCATCCGGCGGTCGACAGGGTGAATTGTAACTTTCGCTTGGGGGATTCTGTCATGCATGACGGTATGTATTATCTGGATTGGGTTCTGGATTTCTTTCGTGCCGGCTTCGCGCAGGTGAATGCGACGCTGGGTCTTTTGATTGCGCTTTATTCCGCGTGGCGTCTGGCCGACTGGAAGCAGCTTTGGACAGTCGCGCTCGGTGCCGTACTCATTCACATCATCGCCATGATTCTGGTGCCGATGATCGACCACAACGCGCCGCTGCATCTGCCGCCGCTGCTCGATGTGAGCTTCTGGAAATTCGTGATCGCGCTCTATCTCGGCTATGTCGTCGCCATCGCAGCGCTTTTCTTCGTCAAAACCAATGTGTTGAAAGGTGCGGGCGGCGGCGCCCACGCCGCGCATCACTGAGACCGGTCACACCATCCGGCGGCTGTCACGCAACCGCCGGATGGGACGTGGCGTTTACCGTGCTGAGAGTTCCATAGAGGGGATATACCCATGGATTTCCAGCACATGGTCAATGCGACCTGGGATTTCTTTCGCGAGGGATTTAACCAGGTCAACGCGCTTGAGGGCCTTATTATCGCGCTTGTCGCGGCGCTGTTCGTGCCCGCCTGGCACCGCGTTTGGGCGGTGGCTCTGGGCGCCACGCTTGTCACCATCATTTTGAACGTGTTGTTGCCGGTTCTGGCGGATCACGCGGCTTTCCGGCTGCCCCCGCTCATGGAGCCGAATTTCTGGCGTTTCGCGGCCGCGCTGTTCGTCGGATACCTCGTGGTCATCGGCGTGTTCTTCTTCCTGAAGCGCATTTTCCTGCGCGAAGCCCATTAGTTGAAGCGTTTCGGACATGGCGGCTATAAACGCCGCCATGTTCTCTTCCCTCCTGATCGCCAATCGCGGCGAGATCGCCTGTCGTGTCATCCGCACCGCCCGCCGCATGGGCCTGCGCACCATCGCCGTCTATTCCGATGCGGACGCGAACGCGCTGCATGTGAAGATGGCGGACGAGGCCGTGCACATCGGCCCCGCGCCGGTGCGCGAATCCTATCTGCGCGCTGACGCGATCCTCGAAGCCGCGAAGAAAACGAAAGCCGAAGCCATTCATCCCGGCTATGGCTTCCTCTCCGAGAACGCGGAATTCGCCGACGCTTGTGCCGCTGCCGGCATCATCTTCGTCGGCCCGCCCGCAAGCGCCATCCGTGCGATGGGACTCAAGGACCGCGCCAAGGCGCTGATGGCCAAAGCCGGCGTCGCCGTGGTTCCGGGCTATCTGGGCGACGACCAATCCGCAAAACATCTGGCCAGCGAAGCCGGCAAGATCGGTTATCCGGTCCTCATCAAGGCGGTGGCGGGCGGTGGCGGCAAAGGCATGCGCCGCGTCGATGACGCCAGGGATTTCGCCGCCGCGCTGGAAGGCGCGCAGCGCGAAGGCCAGTCCTCCTTCGGCGATGCGCGCGTGCTGATCGAGAAATACATCACCCGCCCGCGGCACATTGAAATGCAGGTGTTCGGCGACAGCCACGGCAATGTGGTGCATCTGTTCGAACGCGATTGCTCGCTGCAGCGCCGCCACCAGAAGGTGATCGAGGAAGCCACCGCGCCGGGCATGCCGGAAGCCATGCGCAAGGCCATGGGCGAGGCGGCGGTGAAGGCGGCGAAGGCCGTCGGCTATGTCGGTGCCGGAACCATCGAATTCATCGCCGATGCCTCCCAGGGCCTGAAAGCGGATCGCTTCTGGTTCATGGAAATGAACACCCGTCTGCAGGTGGAGCATCCGGTGACGGAAGCCATCACCGGCTTCGATCTTGTCGAATGGCAGTTGCGCGTGGCGGCGGGCGAGAAACTGCCAAAGACACAAGACGAGATCCGCGCCACCGGTCACGCCGTGGAAGCGCGGCTTTATGCCGAAGATCCGCAGAAGGGTTTCCTGCCATCCATCGGCACGCTGGAGCGTCTTTCAATTCCGGAAAGCGAAGTGCGGGTCGATACCGGCGTGCAGCAGGGCGACACGATCTCGCCGTTTTACGATCCGATGATCGCCAAGGTGATCGCATATGCGGACACGCGCGAAGCGACCATTGAAAAGCTCGCCAACGCGCTGTCCGAAAGCCGGATCGCGGGCCTCAGCACCAACAACGCCTTCCTCATCCGCTGCTTGCGCAGCGCGGATTTCATCAAAGGCGATATCGATACCGGCTTCATCGGCCGCCACGAGGCCGAGCTGATACCGCATCACACCATCTCCGATGACATTCTCGCGGCTGCGGCGGGGCAAGTGCTTCGCGAATATGCGGGTTCCTCCGACGATCCGTGGAACACGCAAGACAGTTTCCGTCTCTCCGGCAAGGCGGGGCAGGCCGCGGAGTTCGTTGTCGACGACAAGCGCGTTGCCGTTCCCTACGCGCACACCGCCACGGACACCGTGCGTCTGGCGAATGGCGATATCGCCGTCATGGAGCATGGAGAGACATTCACCGTGCGTCCTTACGACCCGTTCGTCGCCGCGGAAAGCGCGGGCGGCGCCAGCGATCGCGTGACCTCACCGATGCCTGGCAAGATCGTCCAGCTTCTGGTGAAGCCGGGCGAGGCTGTGAAGAAGGGCCAGCCGCTGGCCGTGCTGGAAGCCATGAAGATGGAACACACGCTCTCCGCGCCCGCCGATGCGAAAGTCGCCAGCGTGGACGTGGCGCAAGGCGATCAGGTCAATGACGGCGCCATCGTCGTCCGGTTCGAGACAGAAAAGGCAGCATGACTCTCAACATCATCAAGCTTTGCGTCGGTTGCAATTCCATCGAAGACCTTGCCGATTGGCAGGCCAAGCGCATCAAGGACCAGAAGAAGCGCGGCGTGAAGAAGCCCACGCTCATGCACGTCACCCGCATGATGCCCAAGAAGAAGGACGAAGTGCTGGACGGCGGCTCTCTCTACTGGGTGATCAAGGGACAGATCGCCGTGCGCCAGAAGATCCTCGACCTCAAAGCCGTCACCAAGAACGGCACGCCCCATTGTGGCATCGTCTATGACAAGGAGCTGGTGCCGGTGAATCGCCGTCACCACCGCGCTTTCCAGGGCTGGCGCTATTTCGATCCCAAGGATGCCCCCGCCGACCTGCGCATCCCCAAGGGCGGCAAAGGGCTGCCGGAGGAATTGCAGGCCGAGCTGGTGTCGCTGGGGCTTCTCTAGGCTTCGCCCCAGCCGGCTTTCAGCGCATTGGTGAAATTCAGGCCTAGCACTTTCTCCGCAACGCGTTCGCTATATCCGCGCTTCAGCAGTTGATCGGCGATGATCTCTGAGCGCATCGGTGTATTCAGCCCGATCACATAGAGCGGCCGGTCTTCCTCCGGTGCGGCGACACCGGCCTTGTGGCGGCTTTCCTCGTCCTTGTTGAACGCTGCCATCGCTTCCGGCGAGGTATCCCACGGCGCCATCGAGCTGTCGCTGCCGATGCCGACATGATCTTCGCCGCACACCTTCAGTGCGTGCGTCATGTGCGCCATGTAGTCGTCGAGCGTCGGCTGCTTGGGGCTCGCCGTGAGATAACAAAGATCGTAGATGCCCACGACGCCGCCCTGATCGGCCACCGCTTTCAGAAGATTGTCCGGCTTGTTGCGCGGATGCTGATGCACGGCGGCGCAGCCGGCGTGGGTGATGACAGCCGTTTTCGTCGTCGCCTTCAGCGCTTCGAGCGACGTCTTCACGTTGGAATGGCTGAGGTCGAGCGTCACGCCCTGCTTGTTCATCGCTTCGATCGCCTTGCGGCCGAGATCGGTGAGGCCGCTGTTCGGATCGCCCAGGCAACCCATGCCGAACGGCGTGGCGACGTTGTAAGTGATCTGCATCACGCGCACGCCCAGCCCGCGGAACAGCTCGACACGTTCCGGCTTGCCATCCAGCGGCGTCACCGTTTCAAAGGAGAAGAGAACGCCGGTCTTGTTCGCCTGCTTTGCGCGGGCGAAATCCGCATGCGTGCGGATCTGCATCATATAGTCCGGATACATCTCGATCACCTGCTGATAGCCGGCGATCTCGGCAACCGTATCCTCGAAGCTGTTGTTGAAGCCGCCCAGCGAGCTCTTCATCGCCGTGACACCCGCGTTGCGCATCATGTCGAGCTGGCTCTGCGGGAAGGGCGGTTCGCCGTTCAGCGGCGGGAACATGTTGGCGTCGAACACCATCGACCGCTTGTAGAGCGCCCGCGCGGCGGCGCTCACCTGGCTGTCGTCGTCCGCGAAGGCTGCACGCGGCGAAATCGCCGCCAGCGCGGTGGCCGCACCCATGGCGGCAAGAACATCCCGTCTGTTCATGAAAACTCCCAATATCGACACGAATCCACGCTAGGCGGCGGACCCGGCGCTGTCGAGGAAAGCGGGCCGGTCTCAGCCATGCGCCTCCGGCGGAGGCTGCAACTAGTGACGGGCTTCGAACCCGTTTTGGAAAAGGAACAGCCGGTATTTTGGCAATTTCCTTGCCGTGCTGCGCGGCTGTGGAAAAGCGCCCCGGTCTGCGCCATATACCCGCCCATGAATCCGTCCCCGCTGCGCGCCGCCATCTCCTCCGCCTATCTGGAAGACGAGGAGGCTGTCACCGACCGTCTCATCGCCAAGGCTCGGTTGTCGCCGGAGGAACGCGCCGCCACCGAGAAGCTGGCCCGCGATCTTGTCATGCGCATTCGTGAGACCCGCGGCGAGCAGACCGGCGTGGACTCGCTGATGCAGGAGTATGCGCTCTCCACGCAAGAAGGCGTGGTGCTCATGTGCCTCGCGGAGTCGCTGCTGCGCGTGCCCGACGCCGCGACCGCCGACAAGCTCATCAAGGACAAGATCGGCAGCGCCGATTGGGACAAGCATAAGGGCCAGTCGGACTCGATGTTCGTCAACGCCTCGACCTGGGGGCTGATGCTGACGGGCCGCGTGGTGAAGCTGGACACGACGGCGGGCTGGGATTTCGAAGGCATCCTGCGCCGCCTGGTGACGCGCTCCGGTGAGCCCGTGATCCGCCAGGCCGTCACCTACGCGATGCGGATTCTGGGGCAGCAATTCGTGCTCGGCCGTACCATCGAAGAAGCGATGAAGAATGGAAAGCCATGGCTCTCGAAAGGCTACCGCTTTTCGTTCGACATGCTGGGCGAGGCCGCTTACACCGCGCACGACGCGCGCCGCTATTACAATTCCTATCTTGATGCCGTGCGCGCTATCGCCAAGACCGCGCCGGATGACGGCAAGCCGGTGTTCGATCGTCCTTCCATTTCGGTGAAGCTCTCGGCGCTGCATCCGCGCTACGAATGGATCAAGCGCGACCGCGTGATGGATGAATTGCTGCCGCAGCTCAGCGCGCTCGCTGCCGAAGCCAAGCAGAACAATCTCGGCTTCACCATCGACGCCGAGGAAGCCGAACGCCTGGATCTCATGCTCGATATCTTCGAGGCCATGGGCGAAGATCCGCGCCTGAAAGGCTGGAACGGCCTTGGCATGGTGGTGCAGGCGTATCAGAAGCGCGCGCTGCCGGTGATCGCGTGGCTGGGCAATCTGGCGCACCGCCAGAAGCGCCGCATTCCCGTGCGGCTGGTGAAAGGCGCGTATTGGGATACCGAGATCAAGCGCGCGCAGGAGATGGGCATCTCCGACTACCCGACCTTCACGCGCAAGATGGCGACGGACACGTCATATCTCGCCGCGGCGCGCGCGCTACTGGCCGAAGGCGACGCCGTCTTCCCGCAATTCGCCACCCACAACGCGCACACGCTGGCGGCGATCCAGACGTTCACCAAAGGCCGCACAGATTTCGAGTATCAACGCCTGCACGGCATGGGCGAGGCGCTGCACGCGCTCTATCGCGAGAAGAACATGGGCGGCGGCACACGCATCTACGCGCCGGTCGGCACGCACGAAGACCTGCTGGCCTATCTGGTGCGCCGCCTGCTGGAGAACGGCGCCAACACCTCTTTCGTGAACCGCCTTGCGGACGACGAAGCGCCCATCGACGAGATCGTTGCCGATCCGGTGGAGCAGCTTGCCGCCTGCCATCCGCGTCGCAATCCGAACATTCCGCTTCCCGCCGACATTCTGCCGGACCGCAAGAACTCATCCGGCTTCTTCTGGAGCAATCCCGTGATCAGCGAACCCACCATCGCGCAAATGAAGGCCAGCCTCGAAACGCCGCAGCGCGCAGTGCCGGTTGTCGGTGGCGAAGAGCGCAAGGGCGCGGAACAGCCAGTGCGCGATCCGTCCGACCGCAATCGCATCGTCGGCTATGTGATCGAAGCCGGCGACACCGATGCGAAGGATGCGTTGGCGAAGGCGTATAGCGCCCGCATCGAATGGAATGCGCTCGGCGGCAACAAGCGCGCGAATATTCTGGAACGCGCCGCCGATCTCTACGAGAAAAACCAGTCGCACCTGATGGCGCTCGCTGTGCGCGAAGCGGGCAAGTCTGTCCCCAACGCACTGGGCGAAGTGCGCGAGGCGGTGGACTTCCTGCGTTACTACGCCGGTCAGGCGCGCAAGTTGTTTGAAGGTAGTGTGCGCATGCCCGGTCCCACCGGCGAGACGAACGATCTTTCGCTCCATGGCAAGGGCGTGTTCTGCTGCATCAGCCCGTGGAATTTCCCGCTCGCGATTTTCACGGGCCAGGTCGCCGGTGCGCTCGCCGCCGGTTGCCCGGTTCTGGCGAAACCCGCCGAGCAGACGCCGCTCATCGCCGCCGCCGCCGTGAAACTGCTGCATCAGGCAGGCGTACCCTTGGATGCGCTGCATCTTCTTCCCGGTGACGGTCCGCGCATCGGCAATGCGCTGTTCGCCGATCCGCGCTTGGCAGGCGTTGCCTTCACCGGTTCGACGGATGCCGCCAATGCCATCAACCGCGCGCTCGCATCCCGCACCGGTCCCATCGCCACGCTGATCGCCGAGACCGGTGGTCAGAATGCGATGATCGTGGATTCCACGGCGTTGCCCGAACAGGTCTGCCGCGATGTGCTGGCATCGGCGTTCGACAGCGCCGGCCAGCGCTGCTCGGCCTTGCGCGTCCTCTATTTGCAGGAAGACGTGGCGGACAAAATGCTCGGCCTCATCCTCGGCGCGATGGACGAACTGAAGCTCGGTGATCCGATGCTGCTGGAAACCGACGTCGGCCCGGTGATCGACGAGGAAGCGCGCGCCAATCTGCAGAGGCACGCCGACACCATCGTCAAGGAAGCCAAACTGCTGAAGAAGCTGCCCATCCCGGCGGAGCTTTCCAGCGGCGTGTTCTTCCCGCCGCATGTGTTCGAGATTTCCGGCATCCAGCAGTTGAAACGCGAAGTGTTCGGTCCCGTGCTCCACGTCGCGCGCTGGAAGGCGAATGAGCTCGACAAGGTTTGCGATGCCATCAACGCGACCGGTTATGGCCTGACACTCGGTATCCATTCGCGCATCGACGAAACCGCGGCGTTCATCCGCGACCGCGTGCATGCGGGGAATGTCTATGTGAACCGCAACCAGATCGGCGCGGTCGTCGGCGTGCAACCGTTCGGCGGCGAAGGCTTGTCCGGTACCGGACCGAAAGCTGGCGGGCCGAACTACCTGCAGCGTTTCAGTTTGGAACGCACTTATACTGTGAATACAACGGCGGCCGGCGGCAACGCATCGCTTCTCGCTGGCGGCGGCTCCGAGGGAATCTGATAAAGATTCGCCCATGACGGGGACGGGCGCGCACATCATCGTATTCGGCAACGAGAAGGGCGGCTCGGGCAAGACCACCGCCGCGATGCATATCGCGGTATCGCTCGCGCACATGGGCAAGCGCGTCGCCGCCATCGATCTGGACAGCCGCCAGCGATCGCTCACGCGACAGCTGGAAAACCGCGCCGCGTTCAGGGAACGCAGCGGTGTGGATATTCCGATACCCGCGTCGCATGTGGTCGCGCGATCCAATTTGAAATCGCTGGACGAAGGCGCGGCGGAAGAGGCGCGCAAATTCGCCGATATCCTCGCCGAAGTGGAAACCCAGAACGATTTCGTCATCATCGACACGCCGGGATCGGACACCCAGCTTTCGCGCATCGGCCACGCCGCCGCGGACACGCTGGTCACGCCGATGAACGACAGCTTCGTGGACCTGGATCTGCTGGCGCGCACCGATCCGCAGACCTTCGAGATCAAGCAGCCCAGCCTCTATTCCGATTTCGTGTGGGACTGCCGCAAGCGCCGGCTCATGGCGCGCAAGCCTGCGCTGGACTGGGTTGTCATGCGAAACCGTATTTCCTCCACCGACACGCGCAACAAGCGCCGCATGTCGGGCGTGCTCGACAAATTGTCGGAACGCATCTCGTTCCGCGTCGCGCCCGGCTTCGGCGAGCGCATCATCTTCCGCGAGCTCTTCCCACACGGCCTCACGATGCTCGATCTGCCACAGAAGTCTCTGGGCATCTCGTTGTCGATGTCCCATGTCGCCGCGCGCCAGGAAGTGCGCGAGCTTCTGCAGACGCTCAAGCTGCCGGGTATCGGCGTAAAAGTGGGTTGAATTATTTCCCGGCGATGGCGAAGCAGCTTTGCTTGCGCTCGGTCATGCGCTGGCAGACGGCGCGGGCTTCCGCTTCCACAAAAGGCCCAAAGCGCGCGCGATAGAGCGTCTTGCCGTCCACCGACTGGAACGGCACCACGATGCGCTCCGCCTGTCCCAGCACATCCATGGAGCGTTCGGCATAAGCGGCGAGTTGTTGCTTGGCGGATGGCATATCGCCGAAAGCGCCGATCTGGATCGTCCAGTCGCGCACGCCTTTCATGGCGAGCGACTTGGCAATGCTCTTGGCGGGCTGGCCGCGAACCGGCGTGCCCGGATCGCCGATATCGCCTTCGCCTTCGTCATCCCGCGCGGACGGGCGGATATTCGGCGCAGCGGGCTTCTTCTGCGGCAGCAGCGAGGCTACCAGCAGCGGCGCGCGCGGAGCGGGCTTCGGGCGCAGATTGGGCGGCGGTGGCGGTTTCAGATGGATGGTTCCGGTGGCGCCGGTAACCGGAAGCGAGCTCGGCATCGGCGGCGCGGGCGGAACGGCCGCCGCGGCCGCCAACCGGTTGCCGACATTCGGCGTCGGCGCGGGTGCCGCTGCGATCACGTTGGGCGAAGGATTGTTCGAGGCGATCAGGTTTCCGATGGCGTCATTCGGATCGGGCCGGGATTCCGCCGCGTCTTCGTCATCCGGATCGTTGCTGTAGCCGGATCGCGCATTCGCGTAACTCTGCGGAGGCGGGTTGTTCATAGCCACGGCCGTTCCCAACGCCCACGGGATGTTGCGCCGTCCGACGAGGCCTGGGTTGGCGGCGATCTGGACATAGGCCGCATCCAGCAACCGCATCATCTCGGTATCGCGCATATGCGCCGTGCGCCCGCCCATCACCACGCCGATGACCTGCGTGTTGTTGCGCGTCACCGACGAGACCAGATTGAAACCGGAGCCGCCGGTATATCCCGTCTTGATGCCGTCCGCGCCTTCGTAACGGCCGAGCAGGTTGTCATGCCCGTGATAGAAACGGCCGTGATAGATGAAGCCCGTCGTCGAGAAGTAGTGGAAATATTGCGGATAGTCGAAGGACAGCCGGCGCGCCAGCAGCGCAAGATCGCTGGCCGTCGAGATCTGGCGATCGTCCGGCAGGCCCGATGCGTTGTGATAGAACGTGTCGTTCATGCCGAGTTGACGCGCCTTTTGCGTCATCAGCTCCGCGAAATGGTCCTCCGTGCCGCCGAGATATTCCGCGATCGTCACCGCAACGTCGTTCGCCGACAGGACGACGATAGCCTTGATCGCGTCGTCCACGTCGATGGACTCGCCGGTATGCAGATAGAGCTTCGTCGGGTGCTGGCTCGCGGCGTGTTCGGACACAGGCATCATCGTCGCCATCGTCGTCTGCCCGCGCTTGAGCGACTCGAACAGCAGGTAGAGCGTCATCATCTTGGTGAGCGACGCGGGATGGCGCAGCGCGTGCGCATTGCGGGCATAGAGAACCCGGCCGGTGGTGCCGTCGACGATCAGCGCGGCATCCTTGTTCGGATCGGTAAGGCTAACGTTCGCCCAGCTGCGCGCGGGCTTGGCGGCGTGGCGGGCTGCGGCCCGGTGGCGGGCGGAGGCATCGGTCGGAGCGAGCAGGGCGGTCAGGGCGAAGACAAGCGCAAGGGAGGCTGCAAAAATGCCTCTCCCCGCTGTCGCACCGGTAGCGGCGCGCTGCCTTCCCCACATGTACCAAATCCCAGAACTTAAGGTTTGCGCCCGACCTCGACGAACAAGACCAAAATGTGGCCGGATTCGCAAGGCCGAAAGCCGAATTTATCTTATATTGCGGGCGTTTACGAATAGTTAAGAGATGGTTTCCAAGGCCTGAATCGGAACCCGAAAGTTCCTCTTCAATAAATTTTTGTGCAGCGCAGCAAAACCCCTTGACCTTACGGTTATTGCATCGCATATAGGCCATGTTGCACTGCAGCAGGGGCCGACCCCAGCCACGCCGGTGCTCTAAACGAACGGAGAAACGACAATGGCGAAGTCCAAGACCACCGAGAAGCTGATCAACGGTTCCGATCACATCGAAGCCGCCGTGAAGAACGGCGCCGAAGCGTTCAAGACGAATTTCGACAAGGCCGTGAAGGGCTATGACAAGCTCCTGGGCCTCGGCAAGGATAACCTCGAAGCCGTCGTCGCCGCCGCGACCGTGGCCGGCAAGGGCGTCGAGACCATCCACAACGAGACCTACGCGTTCTCCAAGCAGTCCATCGAAGACGCGGTTGCCGCCACGAAGGCCGTTCTGGCCTCCAAGTCGGCCCACGAAGCGTTCGAACTGCAGACGGATTTCGCGAAGTCCGCATTCGACCACTACGTCAGCCAGGTCACGAAGATGAACGAGATCTTCGCCGCGACGGCAAAGGACGCGTTCAGCCCGCTCCAGACGCGCTACCAGGCGTGGGTCGACGCCGTGCAGGAAGCACGCGCCGCCTAAGTCAGACAGGACGATCGTTCCGCGGCTTCCTCCCCCCAATGCGGAACGGCTCCAGAAAGGGCTCGGTGCTTCGGCGCCGGGCCCTTTCGTTTTGGGCCGCGGAATCGGCGGTGATTCCGTGTGGTAAACCATCGTCACATTGTGGAAACGCGTTTTTTTCTTCTTTCCGCCAAACTCCGTGCGGTAGAATTAGCGCACATGAGCGGCAGTAACGACGAGAACGACGACGATCTGAACGGCGGAACCGGCGGGCAAAACGGAACCGGCGTCGTCACGAAAACACGTCCGAAAACCAAGAAGCCCAGCCTCTACAAGGTCCTCATCCTCAACGACGACTACACGCCGATGGAGTTCGTCGTTCACATCCTCGAGCGTTTCTTCAACAAGAATCGCGAGGAAGCCGTTCAGGTCATGCTGCATGTCCACCGCCACGGCGTGGGTATCTGCGGCGTGTTCACTTACGAAGTTGCGGAAACTAAAGTGGCGCAAGTCATTGAATTTTCGCGCCGTCATCAACATCCTCTACAGTGCACCATGGAGAAGGAGTAGAGTCGCGCGATGCCATCATTATCCCGCAGTTTGGAACAGGCCCTCCACCGCGCCATCAAACTCGCGAGCGACCGGCACCACGAATACGCGACTCTCGAGCACCTTCTTCTCGCGCTCACCGACGAAGGTGATGCCCAGCAGGTTCTGAAAGCCTGCAACGTCGATATCGAGGCGCTGAAGCGCTCGCTGCAGAAATATGTCGACGAAGAACTCATCACGCTGGTGATCGAAGACGGCGAAGACGCAAAGCCCACCGCCGGCTTCCAGCGCGTGGTGCAGCGCGCGGTTCTGCACGTCCAGAATTCCGGCCGCGATGAAGTGACGGGCGCCAACGTTCTCGTCGCGCTGTTCACCGAGCGCGAGAGCCACGCTGTCTACTTCCTGCAAGAGCAGAACATGAACCGCCTCGATGCGGTGAGTTTCATCTCTCACGGTATCGCCAAACGCCCCGGCATGAGCCAGCAGAAGACCGCGCGCGGCGCGGCGTCGGAAGACGACGAAGACACGACCGAGAAGCAGAACAAGCAGGGCACCGAGGCGCTTGAAGCCTATTGCGTGAACCTGAACGAGAAGGCGAAGTCCGGCCGCATCGACCCGCTCATCGGCCGTGACATGGAAGTGGATCGCACGATCCAGATCCTGTGCCGCCGCCAGAAGAACAATCCGCTTTATGTCGGCGACCCCGGCGTGGGCAAAACGGCCATCGCCGAAGGCCTCGCGCGCAAGATCGTGAAGGGCGAAGTGCCGGAGGTTCTGAAGACCTCCGTGATCTACGCGCTCGACATGGGCTCGCTGATTGCGGGCACGCGCTATCGCGGCGATTTCGAGGAGCGGCTGAAGAACGTCGTGAAGGAACTGGAGGCCATTAAGGGCGCGATCCTGTTCATCGACGAGATCCACACCGTCATCGGCGCCGGCGCCACCTCGGGCGGTGCGATGGATGCGTCCAATCTTCTCAAGCCCGCGCTGGCGCAAGGCACGCTGCGCTGCATCGGCTCGACCACCTACAAGGAATTCCGCCAGTACTTCGAGAAGGACCGCGCGCTGGTGCGCCGCTTCCAGAAGATCGACGTGGTGGAACCGACGGTCGAAGACACCATCAAGATCCTCAAGGGCATCAAGTCGTATTACGAGGAATTCCATAAGCTGCGTTACACCGCGGACGCCATCAAAGCCGCGGTCGAACTCAGCGCGAAGTACATCAACGACCGCAAGCTGCCGGACAAGGCGATCGACGTGATCGACGAAGTCGGCGCCTCGCAGATGCTGCTGCCGGAATCGCGCCGCAAGAAAACGATCGGCGTGAAGGAAGTGGAAGAGGTCATCGCCAAGATCGCGCGCATTCCTCCAAAATCCGTGTCCAAGACGGATGCCGAGCAGCTGCGCAATCTGGAAGCCGATCTGAAGCGCGTCGTGTTCGGCCAGAACAACGCCATCCATGCGCTGTCCTCCGCGATCAAGCTGTCGCGCGCGGGCCTGCGCCAGGCGGACAAGCCCATCGGCTGCTACCTGTTCAGCGGCCCCACCGGCGTCGGCAAGACCGAAGTGGCCAAGCAGCTCGCCTCCATCATGGGCGTGGAGCTGATCCGCTTCGACATGTCCGAATACATGGAACGCCACACCGTCAGCCGCCTCATCGGCGCGCCGCCGGGCTATGTCGGCTTCGATCAGGGTGGCCTGCTCACCGACGGCGTGGACCAGCATCCGCATTGCGTGCTGCTGCTCGACGAGATCGAGAAGGCGCATCCGGACCTGTTCAACATCCTTCTGCAGGTGATGGATCACGGCAAGCTGACGGATCACAACGGCAAGAAGATCGACTTCCGCAATGTCGTGCTCATCATGACCACGAACGCGGGCGCGTCCGATGCCGCGAAAGACTCCATCGGCTTCGGCCGCGGCAAGCGGGAAGGCGAGGACGAGGAAGCGATCAAGAAGCTGTTCACGCCGGAATTCCGCAACCGCCTGGACGCGACCATCGCGTTCTCGCCGCTGTCGCGCGACACCATCGACCATGTCGTCGAGAAGTTCGTGCTGGAACTGGAAGCGCAGCTCGTGGACCGCGACGTGACGTTCGACCTGACCCCGGAAGCGACGCGCTGGCTGGGCGAGAAGGGCTACGACGATGCCTTCGGCGCGCGGCCTCTGGCACGCGTGATCCAGGACAACATCAAGAAGCCGCTGGCGGACGAGATATTGTTCGGCAAGCTCAAAAACGGCGGCACGGTGCGCGTACTGCTCGACCGCGAGAACGACAAGCTCGCCTTCGAGTTTATCACCGACGAAACCCACCCCAAGGCACTCCCTCCGCCGAAGAAGCCGAAGGCGGAAGAGAACGTTTGAAATTTTCCTCCCCCGTTTACGGGGGAGGAGGCGAACGCAGTGAGCCGGAGGGGGAGTTCTGTGCGACGTCCCCCTCCACTTCGCTCGCGAACGCTCGCTCAGCACCTCCCCCGTAAACGGGGGAGGAAAGGAATGTGCGATGTCACAAGCAAACATCACCGGCGGCTGTCTCTGCGGTGCTCTGCGCTACGACGCCGGCACGCAGACCACCTTCATGGGGTATTGCTGCTGCGACGATTGCCAGAAGGCGTCAGGCTCCGGG
Source organism: Rhizomicrobium sp. (assembly GCA_036569005.1). Lineage (GTDB taxonomy): Bacteria > Pseudomonadota > Alphaproteobacteria > Micropepsales > Micropepsaceae > Rhizomicrobium. Next base: position 27,178 of record DATCRK010000011.1, read on the forward strand.
TTCATTCCGTTTGTCGGTCTTCCGCCCGGTGCGCTGAAAGTCTCGGGCGCTTACACGATGTACCAGATGCATCATTCCGACGGCCGCTCGTCGGAGCGTTTCTCCTGCGCGAAATGCGCGAGCCTCGTCTTCGGCGGCGAGCCGGGCCATCCGCACGGCAACACGATCTATGCGGGCACGCTCGACGACACGTCGCTGTTCAAGCCCGCGATGGCGATCATGACAAAGTTCAAGCCGGATTGGGTGATCCTGCCCGAAGGCCTCAAGCTCTTCGAAGGCATGCCGCGATAACGCACACGTGACATTGCCGGATGATGTCGCGTGCGACAGGCGGCGCACAGAAGGTTGTCACGCAGGATCATCCGTGTAAGTTCGGAAGAGGGGGCGCGTGTTGGAGTAGGCCCCGAATGTCCGAACGCGATCTCCGCATCGATTTTCTGCGCGGCCTCGCGCTTCTGATGATCTTCGTCGATCATTCTCCCTGGAACCCGCTCACGCTTCTCACCTTGCGCTCGTGGTCGTTCGGCGATGCGGCGGAATTGTTCTTCTTTCTTTCCGGCTATGTCGCAGCGCTGGTCTATGGCCGCACATTGGCGCAGAGCGGCTTTCTCGCCGCCACCGCGCGCATCTATCGCCGCGCCTGGGACATCTACGCCACACAGATTGTGCTGCTGGTCTTTCTCGTCGCGCTGCTGGCGACCACGGCGGACGCCTATCACACCCGCGCGCTCGTCGATTACTTCCGCATCAACGCCTTCCTCGATCACACCGACACGATGGTGCTGCAGGCCCTGCTGCTGCGCTATCAGCCGGCTTATCTCGACATCCTGCCGGCCTATATCGCCTTCTTCATCGTGCTGCCGTTCGGCCTGGTGCTGCTGAAGCGCAATGTGTGGATCGCGCTGGGCCTCTCCTTCGCGCTTTATCTTGGCGTGCAGTTCTGGGGCTGGACGCCGCGCAGCGCGCCGGATGACGTGCCGTGGCTGTTCAATCCCTGCGCCTGGCAACTCCTGTTCACCCTCGGCGCGGCCTTTGGCTCCGGCCACCTGTCGCGCGTGACACCCATTCTCGACAGCCGCTGGACGATCGGGCTGGCGGCGCTGATCGCAGTCCCCGCCGCCATCATCACCGGCAGCGCCGTGGTTCACACTTTCATTCCGGCGATTCCGGCTGTTCAGACAGGTCCACTGCAGGTCGGCAAGGAGTCGCTGCAATATCTGCGCATCGTGGACTTCCTGGCACTGGCGGTGTTGGCGCGGCGCTTCATGCCGTCTTCAACGGCTCTGGGAAGCAACGCCGCCACGCGCGCGATCATGCGCTGCGGTCAGCACTCTCTGGCAATCTTCGGTGCCGGCGTGCTGCTCGCTGTGAGCACGGACATCTTCTGCGCAGGCTGGTCACAGGCGGCACTGGTGCTTGCGAATGTCGCAGGCATCGGCGTCCTGATCGGCTTCGCGGCGCTGCTTGATTGGGCCTACACTGCGAGCACCGGGAAATTGCAATATGCAGGTGTTTCATGAATCAAGCCTCGGCCAAGGCCGCCATCCAGGTGCTCGATGATTTCATGACCGCGTTCAACGCACGCGACGTCAAGGCGTTCGACGCCACGTTCAATTTTCCGTCCATCCGTCTCGCCTCCGGCAAGCTCATCACGCTGAACGCGGGCGATCACAAGCCGGAGATGTTCGGCAAGGGCGCGCTCGCCGAGTGGGACCATTCGGCCTGGGAGCGCCGCGCAATCATCCACGCCGGCGAGGACAAGGTCCATGTCGACACGCGCTTCACCCGCTACCGCAAGGACGGCTCGGTGATCGGCGGTTTCGATTCGATTTACGTCATCACGAACGAGGGTGGTCACTGGGGTGTGAAGATCCGCTCCAGCTTCGCGCCTTGAACCCCGCACCCGCTTGGGCATGATCCGCCTCGGGCAGGGAGAACATCATGAACGGCGTGTGGGATACGTTCGAGGCGCGGCTGGGCCGCCTGATGGTCGCCATCGCCTGGGTGTCGCTGGGCGTGGAGAGCCTGGTTTACGGCATCCCCGTGATGCGGCTGGAGACGTGGGGCAAGACGTGGCCGGGATACATGGCGGTGGGCTACGCCACCGGTATCATCGTCATCCTCGCCGGCATCGGCCTGATGTGGGCGGAACGCGCGAAACTCTCCGCCAGCATCCTGGCCATCCTCACCTTCCTTTGGGTCGTGGGCCTGCATCTCACAAAGCTGCTGCCCACGATCCTGCATACGGATTATTGGGAGGGTTTCGCCGAATGCCTCGCCGTGTTCGGCGCGGCGTGGGTTCTGGTGTCCATCATGCCGCCGCGGCTCATCACCAACACCTGGGACCGGATTCTTGATAACGGCATCCCCATCGGCCGCATCTTCTTCGGCATCGCGCTGCTGATCTTCGGCGCGATGCACTTCATCTATCTGGATTTCACCGCCGGGTTCATCCCTGCGTGGTTTCCGCACCGCGAATGGCTGGCCATGTTCACGGGCGCCGCGCACATCGCGGCCGGCTTGGCGATCCTCTCTGGCATCCTGGCGCAGCTTGGCGCCACGCTGGCGGGCATCATGTATCTCAGCTGGTTCTTCGTGCTGCATATCCCGCGCGTGGTGACGACGCCCAAGGATCCGTTCGAATGGAACGGTGCCTTCGTCGCCCTGATGCTGAGCGGCGCTGCGTTCATCGTCGCCGCGACCTTCACCAAAAGCGCGGAAGGCGAGCCGAAATAGCTATTTCTTTTTGCGCTTCTTCGCTTTGCGCTTCGCGGCGGCGTGGGCTTCCGCGCGGTCGGGCTTGAGCCGCTTTGTCATCGGGATCGGCTTGCCCTTGTTGTCGCGCTCCAGCCCCTTGGCGGGATGACCATGCGCGCGCATGGAATCCTTGCGCGCGGTTTTCTTCTTTTTGGCTTTCACAAAGGACCTCGCGGGTGATTCACCGCGAGGACCATAACGCGTTTTTGCGTCAGTCGAGACGCGTCGCCGCCATGATGCGGCGCATACGGCGATATTCGCGCGCGTCGTGGATCACCAGCACCGCATGCAGGAACGCCAGCGCCCACACCACGAAACCGGCATGCGCAAAGAGGATCGTCGCCCACAGAGCGATCGAGATCACATAGAGGATCAGGTTGAACAACGCTGCGAACGGCCGGCCCGAAAGAACCAGCGCCAGCGGCGAGCAGAAGAGGGCAATGAAGTAGATCATGTGTGCGGGTTGATATAAGCGTTCGCGAAGCTGGCGGAAGTGCGCGCCACGCCGCGCCGACACGAAAATCGGTGGAAATGGCAGCGATGCAACACTTTCTTTTGTAACAAGGGGTTACAGGCAGAATAGGGAAATATTCTGTCCAAATTTGCACCAATTTCGCAATAGAAGTTCTCATTTTGTTCTTGCCATGTGACGGTAGGGGCGTACACTTCTTCCAACTCTCGAATTGCGCCTGAAGCGAACCGCACCCGGAAATCGGCAACGGCCCTTTGTTTTCCGCGACGAGATTCACGCAGAGGAGTGGGAAGGCGAAGGTGCCTTTCGTCATAGCCGCTTCGTGGTGATCTGCATGCGGCGGAACAAGCTCTGTCCACACCTTGCGGGACCAGCATCACGTTGGGGCTTGGGTTCTGTCCATCAGCAAGCGCAGCCGCGCAATCGCTTCGCGCCGATCTTTGCCATTGACGGCGCTCAAACTATGGTGCGCGTGTCCAGCTTCAGGGGTGTGTACGCGTGCAGGATCAGATCGTTTTCAGGGATGTCTGGCAGAAAAATGACGCCCGGGCTGAGGCCGACGCCATCGCCGCATGGGATGCGGCTGGTGACAAGCTTGGCCGAATAACGTCCCTCGAACGTGCGAAGGCGCTCTGCATCGTGGCTTATGAGGACGACAGAATTGTCGGTACCGTGACCGGGGAAGTTCTCTACATGCCCATGGTGCGCGAGAACATGGCGTTCCTGCAGGCCTTCGTCGTGCCGCAACATCGCTCGCAGAGTTTGATCATCGACCTGGCGTTGGCGTTCCACACGGCGATGACCCGCTATGCTCTCGAGCAGCCGCAACTTCGGATCGGCGGCAGCGCGGCGCAAATCCCGGCGACCGGAGCGATCGACAAGCCGGTTGGCCGCGGGGGGTTGGTGCTGGTCGGCTACAATCAGTTGAATTGGCCCGTGAAAGTCCGTTGGTTTGACCACTTCCGCATCGACGAGGAAGCCGCGCGTGCGCGCGATCCGAAGCTGATGAAGGCGCCTGCTCAGAACCAGTAGCTGTCCGAGTTCAGGTTGCCTGGAGCGCGGCCCGGATCTTCGCCGCGACGGGTTCCAGAACGTCCGGCTTCACCATCGTCTTGCCGTGGAAGTGCAGGTCCGCGCCCGCGCTGCGCGGCAGGATGTGGAAGTGAACATGCGGAATGGTCTGGCCCGACGCCGCGCCGTTGAGCTGCGCCAGCATGATGCCCGGAACCTCCATCGCTTTCTTCACGGCGGCGGCGACGATCTGTGTGGTGCGGATCGTGTGCGCGGCGGCTTCGGGCGAGATGTCGAAAATCGTTTCGCCCGGCTCCTTGGGGATCACCAGCGTGTGGCCTTCGACGGCGGGCATGATGTCCATGAAGGCGAGGGTGTGCTCGTCCTCATAAACCGCGATCTTCGGGAGTTCGCCACGCAGGATCTTCGCGAAGATGTTGTTGGTGTCGTAGGGCATGAGCTACCTCGAGCTTTACCAGCGAGCCGCTTCGCCTCGCTTGCATTTATAGACAGCTAAAGTCGCATCCCAAGTGCCATCAAATACTGATTTTGACAATGTTTCGGGATGCTCATGGAGCCAAGCCAAGATTTTTGTTTGGACGCTTTTCACGGCGCGAAGGTATTCGTCTTTATCGTTAGCAAAGGGAATGCAAAGAGTGTTGGGGCTGTCGCCGGGATATCCCGCAGCCGTCATAAGGTCCGCTTGATACATATGAAAGAAAGTGGTTTCGCATTCATTTTTTTGAATCGCAGGATCATCGGAGGCACAAGCATTTGGCAAATCTTTGACTGTTGCACTTTCTTGCAGGCGCTGTGGTTCGGCCGCGCTGGCGACATGGGCGAGAGCAAAAATGCTCAACGCCGGAATAGCTGCGCCAAATAGTGCCCGTAATCGCATCAATTTTCCCCAAGTGGAACGAATTTTTACTCAAGCGTCGGTGAGATGCAAAGAGGTGGCATGCAGCGTCTGAGGAGCGCGCAGCCCGCAGCGGTAACTGGCTAGTTTTCTTTTCTAAACGGCCCATGCTCTGCGAGCGCCTCGATATGCTCGGCCACGGCTTCGCGTTCTTGCTTCAGATAGTCGCCTACGGCGCGGCGTAATCCAGCATGCGCGATGTAATGCGCGGAGTAGGTCGGCACCGGCATGTAGCCGCGCACCAGTTTGTGCTCGCCCTGCGCGCCGGCTTCGACGCGCGTGAATTTGTGCGCGATCGCGTAGTCGATCGCCTGATAGTAGCAGGTCTCGAAATGCAGAAACGGAATGTTCTCGGTGCAACCCCAGTTGCGGCCGAACAACACGCCTTGTCCCTTGAAGTTCAGCGCGCCCGCGATGTGCCGCCCCGCGCGCTTCGCCAGGATCAGCACCACTTGCTCGCCCATGCTTTGCCCGATGCGGCTGAAGAAATCGCGCGTCAGATAGGGCCGGCCCCATTTTCGGCCGCCGGTGTCCATGTAGAACTCGAAGAAGGTGTCCCAATGCGCTTCGGTGATGTCGCGCCCCGACAGCCAGTCGAAGGTCACGCCCTCCGCCGCCACCGCCGCGCGCTCTTTGCGCAAATTCTTGCGCTTGGAGGACGACAACCGGCTCAGGAAATCGTCGAACGAGGTGTAGCCGTCATTCTGCCAGTGGAATTGCTGGTCGTTGCGCTGCAGAAATCCCAGCGCGCCTGCATCCTTCCATTCGCGCTCCGTCATGAAGGTGATGTGCAGCGACGAGGCGTCGAGTTCGTTCACCGCCGTCGCGCCCGCCGCGAGCAGCGCATTACGCGTCTCCTCCAGCGGAGCACCGGCGGCCACCAGCAATCGCTGGCCCGTCACGGGTGTGAACGGCACGCTCGCCTGCAGCTTGGGATAATACGCGCCGCCCGCGCGCTCGAACGCATCGGCCCAGCCATAGTCGAACACATATTCGCCTTGGCTGTGCGACTTCAGATACATCGGCAGCAGGCCGGTGATCGCGCCATCATTTTCGATCAACAGATGGCATGGCCGCCAGCCGGTGCGTGCGGTGGCGGATTTGCTCTCTTCGCAGGCGGCGAAGAACTCATAGCGCGTAAAGGGATGCGGATCGTCCAAGCCTTCGGGATTGGCGCAGGCATTCCACGCCTCGGCGCCGATGTCCGACGCCGCACCCGCGATACGCGCAATGATTTTGCTGTCCGTCACGCCAGCTCGAACACCGCGTCCACTTCGACGGCGACGTTGCGGGGCAGGGAACCGGCGCCCACGGCCGAGCGCGCATGCTTGCCCTTGTCGCCCAGCACATCGACGATCGTGTCGGATGCGCCATTGGCCACTTCCGGCTGCTTGTCGAAGCCCGGCACGCAGTTCACGAACACGCCCAGCTTCACGCAGCGCGCCACTTTGTCGAGATCGCCACCGGCGGCCGTCTTGAGCTGCGCCAGAAGATTGATCGCGCACAGCCGTGCCGCGGCCTTCGCGTCATCGAGGCTGATGTCCTTGCCTACGATGCCCACATATTTCAGGGCGCCGTTGTCCATCGTCACCTGACCGGAGATGTAAACCTGCTTGCCGCTGATGACATACGGCACATAGCTCGCCACAGGCGCGGGCGGCGTGGGCAGTTCGATTCCAAGCTCTTTCAGCCGCGCGTCTACTTTTCCTGACATTCTGTTCTCCGATGGTGCGTTTCCACCCTCCCCTTGAGGGAGGGTCGAAATTTGCTCTTTGCAAATTTCGGGGAGGGGTCATTTCTCCGGCAGTGGAGCATCGACCCCTCCCCGAAAATTCTCGCGCGCACGCTGCCGCTGCGCGCCGCTACGAATTTGTCGACCCTCCCTCAAGGGGAGGGTGGAAGAATGAAAACCACGTTTCGTGATGACGGGCAAACAGTTATACAGCCGCATGACCCTCGATGCCGACGATCCCTGTCCCGCACGCGACGGCTTTTCCATGCCTGCCGAATGGGAACAGCACGCGCGCACCTGGATGTGCTGGCCCTGCCGCAACGAGGCGTGGGACGGCCCCGAAGGGATGCTGCGCGCCAAACAGGCTTATGCGCGTGTGGCCCGCGCGATTTCGTCTTTCGAGCCGGTGACGATTGCGGCGCGTCCGCAGGATGTCTCCGAAGTGAAGCTTGCCACGGCGGGCAAAGTCGAGATCTTTGAAGTCGCGATTGACGACTCTTGGGCGCGCGACAGCGGCCCCACGGTGCTCGTCGGACCCGATGGCGCGCGCGCCGGCGTGCAATGGCAGTTCAACGCCTGGGGCAACAAATATTTCCCGTTCGAGGAAGATGCGCAGCTTGCCACGCGCGTGCTGCAACGCGAAGGGCTGAAAGTCTATCGCGCGCCGCTGGTGTGCGAAGGCGGCGCGATTCATGTGGACGGCGAGGGCACGTTGCTCGCCACCGAGCAAACCTTGCTGAACCCCAATCGCAATCCCGAACTCACGCAGCAGGAGATCGAGGAAGCGCTGGCGCTGTTCACCGGCATCCGCAAAGTGATCTGGCTGGGCGACGGATTCTCGGACGAAGAGACGGACGGCCACATCGACAACATCGCCTGCTTTGCCGGCGCGGGCCGCGTGCTGCTCGGCGTGCCGCAATTCAAGAGCCATCCGGATTATGAGCCGGTGCAGGATGCCAAGCGCCGCCTGAAGGACGCACGCGATGCGCATGGCCGCGCCATCGAGGTGATCGAGCTGCCGCAACCGCAGGAAGCGCGGCTGGACACGCGCGGCCGTCCGCTGGCGGCGTCTTATGTGAATTTCTATCTGCCGAACGGCGGCATCGTCATGCCGGCGTTCAACGATCTGAACGACGAGAAAGCCCGCGCCGTGTTGGCCGATTGTTTCCCCGGCCGCGACATCCTTCAGGTGGACGCCCTCGACATCGTAGAAGGCGGCGGCGGCATCCACTGCATCACGCAACAGGAACCGGCGTGATGTTCTGGCGCAAGCGGAGAAGCGACGATGAGTTTACAGAAATCTCTTCTAGCGAAGTGAAAAGTAACAAAGGATTCCGTGTTATCGCCGGACATGGTTCGACGAGGTACTACGAAGGGCTGAAAAAGGTTGAGGTGAATTCAGAATACATGGGAACGAAGGACGGGATTTATATTTATAAAACTTCACCGTCCAACAAAGGACTTAGTCGACTTTCTTCCGAGCGAATAGCAGAAATATTCGAAAATATCGAACGTGGGCTCAACTTTCTGGGATTGGAAGTTGTGTTCGTCGATTGATCCGATAGGTAGGGATTGAGAATGAGAAGCGTCACTTTCGCCGCCACGCAGTTTGCCTGTTCGTGGGATAAGCGCGCGAACGTCAACAAGGCGAAAGATCTTGTGCGGCAAGCTGCGTCCAAAGGCGCGAACGCGATCCTGATTCAGGAATTGTTCGAGACGCCGTATTTCTGCCAGGACCAGTCACCGGACTACTTCGCGCTGGCGCAGCCTTTCGAAGGCAATCCGCTGATCGCGGAGATGGCCGATCTGGCGAAAGAATTGGGAGTCGTGCTGCCCGTCAGCTTCTTTGAGAAAGCCGGCTATGCGCATTTCAATTCGCTGGCGATGGTGGACGCGGACGGCAGCGTGCTCGGCCTTTATCGCAAGTCGCATATCCCGGATGGCCCCGGCTATCAGGAGAAGTATTACTTCACGCCCGGCGACACCGGCTTCAAAGTCTGGAACACAAAGTTCGGCAAGATGGGCGCCGCGATCTGCTGGGACCAATGGTTTCCCGAAAGCGCGCGCAGCATGGCGTTGATGGGTGCGGAGGCGTTGTTCTATCCCACCGCCATCGGCACCGAACCGCCACCCGCGCCGCCGGTCGATAGCCGCCATCATTGGCGCCGCGTGATGCAGGGCCATGCCGGCGCGAACTATGTGCCGCTCATCGCCAGCAACCGCATCGGCACAGAGAAAGGCAGCGCGGGCGAGATGACGTTCTACGGCACCTCATTTATCGCAGGCCCCACCGGCGAAATCGCTGCCGAACTCGACAGCACCCATGAAGGCGTCTGCACCGCGAGCTTCGATCTGGATGAGATCGCAAAGATGCGCGCGAGCTGGGGCCTCTTCCGCGACCGCCGCCCGGATCTCTACACCGCGATCCGCGGCCACGACGGGAGATAGGGGAGAGGCGTGCGGATTCTTGAATTCAAATGCACCGCATCACCCTGACCCACTATATCTTGTGTTTCGCGCAAATCCGCGAAGCGAAAATCGACATTCAATTCGAGGAGGGGCGGCCCCCTCCTGCGATTTTGCGCAAAAATCGAAATTCAACGATCAAGGACTTGCAGGGTTTTCGATTCCGGCCACTATTTCTTGGGTCTTGGCTCCAGCTTGATCCCGCGTCCCTTGGCGACGGTTTCGTCGCCGAATTTGCCGCGCAGCTTGTCCATGGCGCGCTCCGCCGCTGCACGCCGGTCTGCGCCGCGGTCGATGAGATCGAGCGGATCGGCTTGATGCGCCGGGGCCAGATTTGAAATGCCGACACCAAGGAGTCGGAACTTTGTGCCATCGGTTTCGCGCCGCAGCGCCTCGCGTGCCACGCGGAATATCCGGTCGGCGAGTTGCGTCGGCGCGTCCAGCGACGTGCTGCGTGTCCGCAGTTTGAAGTTCGCGGTCTTGAGCTTGAGCACGACGGTGCGTCCGGCAAGTTCGTAGCCCTTCGCACGGGTGGAAACACGTTCAGCCTGCCGCCACAGGATTTTTTCGAGATCGTCGAAGCTGGAAAGATCTTCAAAGAAGGTGGTTTCCGACGAGATGGTTTTTATCTCGCCATGCGCTTCCACCTCGCGCGTGTCGTCCGCCTTGGCGAGGCGCGACAGCCACAGTCCGGTTGAACCGTAACGTCGTGCCAGTTCTTTCGGATCGGCATCCTGCAATTGGCCGATGCGGGTGATGCCGTCTTTCGCGAGCTTCGCCTGCAACGCCTTGCCCGCACCGCGGATGAAGCCCACCGGCTTGTCGCGCAGGAAGGAGACCGCCTCCGCCTCGCCGATCACCGCGAAGCCGCGCGGCTTGTCGAGTTCGCTCGAAAGCTTGGCGAGAAACTTGTTGAACGAAAGCCCGATGGAAATCGTGATCGCGACATCTTTTTCCACGCGCTTGGCCAGCGCCGCCATCGTTTTCGCGGGCGTCATGCCGTGGATGCGCTCGGTGCCGGAAAGATCGAGATAGGCTTCATCGAGCGAAAGCGGCTCCACCAGCGGCGTCAGCTCGCGCATCATCGCGCGGATTCGCCGCGAAGCTTCCGTGTATTTGGAGAAGTCCGGCTTGATCACCGTTGCCTTGGGGCAGAGCTTTAGCGCCTGGAACATCGGCATCGCGGAACGCACGCCATATTGGCGCGCGACATAGCAACAGGTGGAAACCACGCCGCGCTTGCCGCCGCCCACGATCACCGGCTTGTCGAGCAGCGAAGGATCGTCGCGCTTCTCGATGGCGGCATAGAACGCGTCGCAGTCCATATGCGCGATGGACAGCGTCGCCAGTTCAGGGTGCGAGAGAATGCGATGCCCGCCGCAGATTTTGCAGCGTTTGGCGTTGTCCACCGCGTCGGCAAGGCAGTCGCGGCAGAAGGCGCTCACCGCGGCATCCCTTCCGGATCGCTCTCGCGCCACAGCCATGCCGCGCCGCGCACGCCGCTGGAGTCGCCGTGGCGGTTCTTGACGATCAGCGTCGGGCCTTCGGGTGTGAAGGCATAGTGTTCAACGCGCGCGGGCAGTTCGCGATAGAGTGCGTCGATATTGGAAAGCCCGCCGCCGAAGACGATGGCGTCGGGATCGAGGATGTTGACCAGCGTCGCGATGCTCCGCGCGAACCGGTCGAGCCAGCGCTCTATCACAGCCTCGGCTTGCGCATCGCCGCTTTCTGCCGCTACCGCGATCTCGCGCGCCGAAAGCTTGCGACCGGTCGCGGTCTCGAATTGCCGCTCGAAGAACGGGCCCGAGCACCATGCTTCGATGCAGCCATGCTTGCCGCAATAGCATTGCGGTCCCGGTATCTCGTCGGCCCGCGCGCCAGGCAGAGGATTGTGGCCCCACTCGCCGCCGATGGAATGGGCACCGGTGATGATCTTGCCGTCCACCACCACGCCGCCGCCGACGCCGGTGCCGGCGATGATGCCGAACACGACGGACTTGCCCGCCGCGGCGCCGTCCGAAGCCTCGGAGAGCGCAAAGCAGTTCGCATCGTTGGCGAGGCGAACCGGGCGCCCCAGCGCCGCGCTGAGATCCTTGTCGAGCGGATGGCCGATAAGCTTCGTGGAGTTGGCGTTCTTCACCAGTCCTGTTTTCGGACTGATCGTGCCGGGAATGGCAACGCCGACCGTTCCGTGCGTCCCCAGTTTGCTCTCCGCGCCGTTCACCAGGTCGCGGATCGCCGCGACGGTTGCCTCGTAGTCGCCGCGCGGCGTGGGCGTGCGTTCGCGCAACACGATCTCGCCGGAAGGCGAGAGCGCCGCCACTTCGATCTTCGTGCCGCCGAGGTCGATTCCGAAACGCACTATGTGGCCTCCGCGAGCTTGGCGCGGATGAAGGCCTCCGCATCGCGCCAGGTCTCCGCGCGCAGATGGGCGTGCGGCGTCGGAGGCATCAACGGCTTAAGCCGCTCGTCGCCGATCAGATGGATGCGAAAGACGTGCGGCGATCCTTCTACGACGGATTGATGATGCATCGGAATGTCATCGACGAAGAACACCGGACCTTTCACGCGCGCCGTCAGCGCCTTCACGAACGGTCCTTTCGAGCCGCTGTTGGTCGTCAGCGGAAAGGGCAGGCCGAGTTTTTCGAAATTGCGCAGCCGCGCCGGCGCCTGTGTTTCGCTCACATTGGAAAGCACCACGATGTTCATCAGCGGCGCGAGGCCATGCAGCACGTCCACGGCTTCCTCGACGGCATCGAGCCAGTCGAGATCGGCGCGAAACTCGTCGAGCAGCGCGGTCACTTCGACGTCCAGAATCGGCGTTCGATCGTCTTTACGCTTCACGTTGCCATGCAGACGGTAGGTTGTGAGATCAAGGAACAGTTCGCGCTCCGCAAGGAATCGGTCGAAGCCGTCCGCGAATCTCAAAATGACCTCATCGGCGTCCACGATCAGCAGCGGCTTTTGGGCGTCCAAAGGCACGGTGGACGGATGGGTGTGGAAGGCCCGCGTCATGCGCCGGGAAGCGCGTAACGCGCCAACTGAATCTCGCGGGGATCGATTGAAGCGTCTTCGCAAAAGGCGGTCAGAAGCTCCTCATCCGACATGAGAAAATCCATGACCGCGGCCAGGAATTCCGGCTCGCCCGCGCGCTCCCGCAGGTCATCCGCACCCGCGCCCGAAAGCGCCATAAACCGGTCCAGCGGAGCCTCGGAATTCGCAAGGAAGGCCAGCCCTTTCAAGGCCAGGATTTCAGCGGTTTGCGGGGTCATTTTGGGTGGCATCGTCAAGGGAGCGTTAAGACATCCGACCTAATACTAGCGGAAGCCAGAAGCCGGAATGAGTCGGCCGGGATTTTCCCGGAATATTTCCGGTTGAGCGTTCGGGGCCGTGGAGAATCAAGTGATGGATGCCAAGACAAAGACGGTCCTGATCGTGGAGGACAACGAGCTCAATATGAAGCTCTTCCACGACCTTCTGGACGCCAATGGCTACAACATCCTCCAGACCAAGGACGGCATGGAAGCGCTCGACATCGCGCGCGAACATCACCCCGACCTGATCCTGATGGACATCCAGCTTCCGGAAGTGTCCGGCCTCGAAGTCACCAAGTGGCTCAAGGAAGACGACACGTTGAAAGCCATTCCCGTCGTCGCCGTCACGGCCTTCGCGATGAAGGGCGACGAAGAAGTCATCCGCCAGGGCGGTTGCGAGGCTTACATCTCCAAGCCGATCTCCGTCGTGAGTTTCCTGGATACGGTCCGCCGCTTCATCGGGTAAGAGAACGCCATGACAGCCCGCGTTCTCGTCGTCGACGATATTCTCTCGAACGTGAAGCTGCTCGAGGCGAAGCTGACGGCCGAGTATTTCGAGGTCGTCACCGCCTTCAACGGCATCGAAGCGCTCGCCAAGGTTGAAGAGTGCGATCCCGATATCATCCTGCTCGACGTGATGATGCCAGGCATGGACGGCTTCGAGGTCGCCCGCCGCATCAAGGGTAATCCCAAGACCGCGCATGTGCCGGTCGTGATGGTCACCGCGCTGGATCAGCCAAGCGATCGCGTCGCCGGCCTGGACGCTGGCGCGGACGATTTTCTGACCAAGCCCGTGGACGATGCCGCGTTGTTCGCGCGCGTCCGCAGTCTTGTCCGCCTCAAGATGATGACCGACGAGCTTCGCATGCGCGAGACGACCGGTCAGAGCATGGGCCTGATCGACCCGGCGCAGACGCTGATCGACAATGCCCCGACGGGTCGCATCCTGATCATCGAGGATCGCCCGGAGTCGGTTCAGTGGTTCACCTCCGCGTTGACACCCGCGAACGAGGTGGTCACGGCCGATAGCTTTGAAGAAGCGCTGGTGCGTGTGCGCGGCGGCGACTTCGATCTGATCGTGGTGAGCCTGGGCCTTCGCGGTTTCGACGGCCTTCGCTTGTGCTCGCAGCTTCGTTCGTTGCCGGAAGGGCGCAACGTACCGATACTCGTTCTGGTCAGCGACGGCGACAAGCGCAAGCTCAATCAGGCGCTGGAAATGGGCGTGAACGACTATCTCACGCGCCCGGTGGACAAGAATGAACTCACCGCGCGTGTCCGCACGCAGCTGCGCAAGAAGAATTATCAGGACCGTCTGCGCCATAATGTGCAGCTCAGCCTGGAGATGGCGATCACCGACCAGCTCACCGGCCTGCACAATCGCCGCTACATGGCGCGCCATTTGGACAATCTGATCCTTAGCGCGCAGAAGTCGAACAAGCCGCTCTCGTTCCTGATCATGGATGTCGATCACTTCAAATCGGTCAACGACACACACGGTCACGATGCCGGCGACGAAGTGCTGCGGGAGTTCGCGAATCGCATCTCCGCGAATATCCGCGGCATCGATCTGGCGTGCCGCTATGGCGGCGAGGAATTCGTCGTGGCGATGCCGGACACGGATGTCGACTTCGCTTATGCAATCGCCGAGCGGTTGCGCAAAAGCGTCGAAACCACGCCGTTCGAGATCGGCCGTGCGCCGGGCTCCTTGAACGTGACCATCAGCATCGGCATCGCCGTCTCGCACGCCGAGGACGACAATGCGGAGAAGCTGCTGCATCGCGCCGACCAGGCGCTCTATCGCGCCAAGCGCGAGGGCCGCAACCGGGTCATCAAGGCCGCGGCTTAGTCCTCTTCGTTTTCCGCGTCTTCAGCGGCTCTTTCCATCTCGCCGGCGACGGTGTCGATCACGCGCACGAGCTGTTCCGGGTCGTGCGCGCCGGAGATCATGTACTTGTTCTCGAAGATAAAGGTCGGCACGCCGGAAATACCGAGCCGATGGGCGAGGGCATCCTCGTTCTCGATAAGCTGGCGATCAGCTCCGTTTTCCAGCAGGTCGGCCACCGTCGCGGAGTCCATTCCGGCATCGGACGCGATCTCGGTGAGCACATCGGCATTGCCGATGTCACGGCCGTCCTCGAAATAGGCTTCGAACAGCCGCTCGACGATTTCGTTCTGCACGCCAGCTGTCGCGGACCAGCGAATGAGGCGATGGGAATCCAGCGTATTGGGCGAGCGCAGAATGCGGTCGAAGGCGAATGCAATCCCTTCGCTTTCGCCCGCCTGGTTGAGCGCGTCCTGCATTGCCCGGCGGTTCGGATTGTTGCCGAACTTCGCCTGCATGTACTGCTTGCGATCCACGCCCTCCAGCGGGATGGAGGGGTCAAGCCGGTAAGCGCGCCAGCGAATGTCGAATTCGATCTCTGGCCGGAGCGCGAGCGCCTTTTCGAGCCTGCGCTTGCCGATGAAACACCACGGACAAACCGTGTCGGAGACAATATCGATCTGCATGAGAGAAAGTTACCGCAAAGGCATGCGCGCGGAAAGCGCATTGACGGCACAAGCACGAATTCACACGATCAGAATGGAAGAATTGGAACACCGACATGCAGACGGATTTGAACGGCCAGGTCGCATTTGTGACCGGAGCAACAAGTGGACTGGGACGTCATTTTGCGCGTGTTCTCGCGGACGCAGGTGCCGCCATCGCCATATCGGGACGCCGCGCCGATCGGCTGGCTGATCTGAGAAAAGAGATCGAGCGTGGCGGTGGGAAATGCATCGAGATCGTTCTTGATGTAACGGACGCCGCGCAGGTCACGCCGGCATTCGACAAAGCTGAAGCCGCATTGGGCCCGGTGACCGTTTTGCTGAACAACGCCGGCATGAGCGCCGATGGCCCGGTTGCCGACATTGCGACAGCCGACTTTGACCTCGTGATGGCGACCAACCTGCGCGCACCATTTCTGCTGGCCCAGGAAATGGGACGGCGCATGATCAAGCGCGGTACCGGTGGACGCATCATCAACATCGCATCCATCACGGCGTTTCGGGTGCTGCCCGGCTCGGCGCCCTACTGCATGTCCAAAGCCGGGCTTGCGATGATGACCCAATGCATGGCGCGCGAATGGGCGCGTTACGACATCAACGTGAATGCGATCTGCCCCGGTTTCATCGAAACGGAATTGAACAGCGAATGGTTCGAGACCGCGAAGGGAAAAGCGCAGATTCAAGGCTTTCCGAAACGCCGGCTCCAGCAGGCACAGGACCTTGATGCCGCGCTATTACTGCTGGCGTCGGACGCCTCGAAAGCGATTACGGGATCGCTGTTCACGGTCGACGAAGGCCAGTCGCTCTAGTGCGTGATATCCGCGATCGCGCTATTGGTGTCGGCATCGACTTTGATCTGCGTGACGCCATAGGGCGGCAGTTTGGTCACCAGCGTGGTGCTGACGGGGATCAACGCCTGTATCACCATCGCATCGGGCGGCGGAGGCGTTGCGATGAACTCGTATTCCAGCGTGCCGTCTTCGGCCTTGTGGCCGGGCTTCAGACGAAGGCGGGGCTTGCTCCAACCGCCGGTCGAGACAGCACCTGCCGCGATGATCGTAAGCTTGTTGTCCCGAATGGAAGCGGCAACGCTATCCACTTTGTAGATCGGCTTGGGGCTTGCCGCAGCGGCAAAGCCGACATGCGCGGCGGCGAGAAATCCACCTGCAACCAAAATTGCAAAAGCACGATGCAACATCATCGCCTCTGGTTTACCTGCCCCCAGCGCGCCAGCTAAGAGGGAATTACGGCACAATTGAGATGAGGTTGGCTATGGGTCCGCTGGAAGGCATTCGCATCGTGGAATTCGCAGGCATCGGCCCGGGTCCGTTCGCCGCCATGCTGTTCGCAGACATGGGCGCGGACGTGATCCGCGTCGACCGCAAAGGTGGCCGCGCCCCATCGCAGATGGAGATTTATCTGCGCGGTCGCAAGACCGTGGCGCTCGACCTCAAGAAGCCGGAAGCAATCGAAGCTGCGCTGAAATTGATCGAAAAGGCGGATGCGCTGATCGAAGGCTTCCGTCCTGGTGTGATGGAACGTCTGGGTCTTGGTCCGGATGTCGCGCTCAAGCGCAATCCCAAACTCGTTTATGGCCGCATGACGGGCTGGGGCCAGACTGGTCCGCTGTCTCACGCGGCGGGACATGATATCAACTATATCGCTCTCAGTGGCGCGCTGCATGCGATGGGTAACGCGGGGCAGAAGCCGGTCCCGCCGCTCAACCTTGTCGGCGATTTCGGCGGCGGCGCACTCTATCTCGCCTTCGGCATCGCGTGCGGCATTATCGAAGCGAAGAAGTCAGGCAAGGGGCAGGTCGTCGACGCCGCGATGACGGACGGCGCCGCTTCGCTGATGACGATGTTCTACGGCATGTCCGCTTCCGGTTTCTGGCAGGACAAGCGCGGCTCCAACATGCTGGATTCCGGCACGCATTTCTACGACACCTATGAGACGAAGGACGGCAAGTTCGTCGCGCTCGGCTCCATCGAGCCGCAGTTCTACAAAGAGCTCCTCGAAAAGACAGACATCACAGACCCCGCCTTTGCCGCGCAGATGGATCGCAATGCGTGGCCAGCGCTGAAAGAAAAGCTTGCGGCGGTGATCAAGACCAAGACGCGCGATGAATGGGACGCGATCATGCTGGGTAGCGATGTCTGCTACGCGCCGGTGCTGTCGCTGTCCGAAGCGCCGAAGCATCCGCACAACGTTGCGCGCAAGACCTTTGTCGAAGTCGGGGGCGTCACGCAGCCGGCGCCCGCGCCGCGCTTTTCGCGCACGGCACCGGACGTGAACACCGTCGCGCCGGTGGACAACACAGGCTCGCTGGCGTCATGGGGCTTTTCCAAAGGTGACATCGAAGCGTTGCAAAATGCGAGTGCATTCTAAAGCATGACTTCGCTACCCGGCACCGAAGCGCGCCGTCGCATCTATTTGATGCGTCATGGCCATGTGGATTATCTGGCGAAACACGTCGTCGCTACCGGCGGCGTGAACGTCGTGCCGCTGACGACGCGAGGCCGGCTGCAGGCGGAAGCCGCTGGTGTCGCACTGTCGCATGTGAGCTTCGACAAAGCCGTGTGTTCCGGCTATCCGCGCACGCATGAAACCGCGTCGCTGGTCTTGGCGGCGCAAAGGAAGCCTCCACAGCTTGAAATCGACGAAGGCCTTGTTGAACGGGGCAACGGCAGATTTCCAAAGGTGAACAGCCGCGCCGAATTGATCGAATTGATGCGCGGCCAGTTCTCGAACGAAGGCGTTACAAAGCCGGGTAATCGCGCCATTGAAGGGGCGGAGCCGGCTCAGGACGCCCAAGCACGCGCTGTGAAGTCGATCCGCCACCTGTTGCGCGCGCCAGCCTGGCATACCGCGCTGGTGGTCGCGCATGAGGGCATCAATCGTCTCCTCCTGAGTTGGGCTTGCGGCGCGGGTGTGAACGCCACGGGTGCGTTTGAGCAGGACACCGGTTGCGTCAACGTGCTGGATTTCGACTTGCATACGGACGGCGAGATATTGCGGACAATGATCAAGTCCGTGAATCTCACGCCCTACAACTGGCTCAAGCACGGCATGAATCTGACGAGCCTGGAAGCGCTATTCGAACGCGACGCAAACGAAGAGCTCCGCTAGATATCGAGCTCGCACCAGACCGGAACATGATCGGACGGCTTCTCGCGTCCGCGGACATGCTTGTCGATGCCGCTGGCCTTGAGATGATCGGCGGCCTGCGGCGACAGCATGATATGATCGATGCGGATGCCGTGATCCTTCTGCCAGGCTCCGGCCTGATAGTCCCAGAAGGTGTAGAGGTTGGGCTCAGGGTGACAAGCCCGGATCGTGTCGGTGTAGCCGAGCACCTCTATGCGGCGCAACGCTGAGCGGGACTCCGGCTGGAAGAGGGCGTCCTTGAGCCAGGCTTTCGGATCGTAAACGTCGTCCGGTGTTGGAATGACGTTGTAATCGCCCATCAAAGCAGCGGGCTCTTCCAGCTTGAGGACATTGATCGCGCGCTGGCGAAGCCGCTCCAGCCAGCCCAGCTTGTATGTGAACTTCTCGGTGCCGATCGGATTGCCGTTCGGCGCGTAGATCGACGCAATCCGCACCACGCCCTTCGCGCCCGGAACGATCGCTTCGATGTAGCGCGCGTGATCGTCGCCATCGCCGCCCGGCAGGCGCGGCGTCACATCTTCCATCGGCCGCTTGGAGAGGATGGCGACGCCGTTATAGGTCTTTTGTCCGTGTACGGCGCAATTGTAGCCCAGCGCCTCGAAAGGCTCTTTCGGGAACTGGTCGTCGGTGCATTTCAGTTCCTGAAGCGCCACCACATCGGGCTGCGCTTCCTTAAGCCATGCCACGGCGGCATCCACGCGGATGCGGATCGAGTTCACGTTCCATGTGGCGATTTTCACGGGCGGTCAGACCGAAAAGCTGGTGCCGCAACCGCAGGAAGAGGTCGCGTTCGGGTTGTTGATCTTGAAAGAGGCGCCGATCAGGTCGTCGACGAAATCGATCTCAGCGCCTTTCAGGAAGTCGAGCGACATGGGATCGATGAGGACCGTCGCGCCATCGCGCGCGACCACCAGATCGTCGTCCATCTTGGTGTCGTCGATGGTGAAGTTGTACTGAAAGCCGGAACAACCCCCGCCCGTCACGGCGACGCGGAGCATGGCCGCGCCGGATTCGGCCTTGAGGATCTGCGCGATCCGCTTCGCGGCATTGGCTGAAACGGTCACGGGGGAGGCGGTATCTGCGATCATGTCCTATATGTAGTCGTGTTGAATCGAGGTTTCCAGCATGCCTTTGGGCAGGCTTTTGCCACCGTTTTTTGAGCCCCCGGCCGAGCGTGCGCCATATGCAACCCGGCCGAAGGACAGTCGCGGGCGCTATTTCGAGGAGCCCGAGAGCGCGACGCGGACCTGCTATAGCCGCGACCGCGACAGGATCATCCACTCCGCGGCATTTCGAAGGCTGAAACACAAGACGCAGGTCTTCGTGCAATACGAAGGCGATTATTACCGCACGCGGCTGACGCATTCACTCGAGGTGGCGCAGATCGCGCGCTCCGTCGCGCGCGTTCTGGCATTGGACGAAGACCTCGCCGAGACCGTCGCCCTGGCGCACGACCTCGGCCACACGCCGTTTGGCCACGCCGGCGAGGAAGCGCTCAACGCAGCCACGCTGTCTTTTGGCGGCTTCGACCACAATGCGCACGCGCTGAAACTGGTGACGCAGCTTGAGCATCGGTACGCGGGCTTCGATGGCCTCAATCTGACCTGGGAAACACTCGAAGGGATGGTGAAGCACAATGGGCCGATAACGGTGGTGCAGAAGCCAATTCCCGGCCCCATAGCGTCGTTCAACGCCAAGTGGTCCCTCGATCTGGACAGTTGGCCGGGCCTGGAAGCGCAGGTGGCCGCGCTCGCGGATGACACGGCCTACATCAACCACGACATCGACGATGGACTGCGCGCCGAGCTCTTCAGCCTCGCCGATCTGCGCGAGGCGCCGATCGTGGGGCCACAGGTATCCGAAATCATCGGTCTCTACAGCGAGATCGAACTGGGCCGCCTGATCGGCGAGATCGTGCGGCGGTTGATGAGCGCACTCATCGTCGATCTGCTGTCCGAAACCCGGAAGCGGCTTTCCGACGTCGCGCCAAAATCCGTGGCCGATATCCGGAAGCATCCCGGCGCCATAGCGGCGTTCTCCGACGAAATGGCTGGTAAGGTGAGGGCGCTGAAGCAGTTTCTCTTCACACGC
This sequence comes from Rhizomicrobium sp., assembly GCA_036569005.1. Lineage (GTDB taxonomy): Bacteria > Pseudomonadota > Alphaproteobacteria > Micropepsales > Micropepsaceae > Rhizomicrobium. The sequence goes on from DATCRK010000011.1 coordinate 47,652, forward strand.
ATGTACCGCCATCCGCAGGTGATGGGACCGATGAACAAGGCCAAGGACGTGGTGACCGCGCTGTTCGAAGCCTTCGCGGAGAGCCCCGGAAAGCTTCCGGCGGACTGGGCGAGCGCCTGCGGCGGAAAGGGGGATGCGCGCACCGTTTCCGTGGTGCGGGATTACATCGCCGGCATGACCGACAATTTCGCCTTGCAGGAATACGCCCGCGTCTTCCACAAGGAGATTGTTCTTTAGACGTTGAGCATCGTGATTCGGCCTCATTGGGATGGTAGATTCGCGATGTTCCAGATTCGCCGAGGATTGCCCCATGCCCAGCTTCGAGCGCGGCGTTTACGAGCCCAAATCGGATGACGTTCGCGTCTTCGACGAGGATGAGCAGGAAATCGACGAGGAAGGCTCTCGCCTTCCTTTGCTGATTGTCATTGCGCTGCTGGTTCTCGCTGCGTTTGGCGGCGTTGTCTGGCTCGCCTATAGCCAGGGCGTCCAGCGTGGCCGGGCGGATGCGCCACGCATGATCGTCGCCGCGCCGGGGCCTGTGAAAGAGGCCGCCGCCGACACTTCGGAAGCGCCGCATGGCCTGAAGATCTATCAGCAGCCCGCTCCGACGGAAGACGACACGGCGGACAATGAAAGCGTTCCGCCGCCACCAACGGCTGTTCAGAAGACACCGGCTGTTGCAGCAGCGAAGCCCGAAGCGCCGCCCGCGGCGAAACCCACGAAGCCAAGCGCATTGGCGGAAGCGCCGGCGGCAAAACCTGTCGAAAAGCCGCCTGTCGTTGCCGCAAAGCCTGCCGAGACCAAAGCGCCGGCATCAATCGCCAAGCCGGTTGAGACAGCCGCGCTTCCACCGCCGCCTGCCGCGAAAGTGGAAACGGCGCCGGCCGCTGGAGGCGCCTATGTGCTCCAGATCGGCGCCTATAAATCCCAGGCGGATGCCGATGCGGCGTGGAAGTCCTTCAAGAGCAAGCATCCAATGGCGGCCAGCTATTCCGAAGACGTTCGCAAGGCTGATCTCGGCGACAAGGGCACCTGGTATCGGCTCCGCATGGGATCGTTCGGCGACAAGGCGGCCGCAGCCTCGTTCTGCGAGAAGCTGAAATCCGACGGCGGCAGCTGCCTCGTCGCGAAATAGCACTCCGATGAGCCAGCCGCGCTCGCGCGCGATTTTTGGATGCACCGGTGCCGAACTGACGGCGGAAGAACGTGACTTCTTCCGCCAGGTTCGGCCATGGGGGTTCATTCTCTTCGGACGCAACATCGTTGAGCCCTCCCAGATACGGAGTCTGGTTTCGGCGCTGCGCGATACGGTCGGCGACGGATCGGCGCCGGTGCTGATTGACCAGGAAGGCGGGCGCGTTGCCCGATTGAAGCCTCCGTATTGGAAGGAGAGGCCTCCTGCGTTGCGTTTTGCCGAACTGCATGCGACGGCGCCGGAGGAAGCGCGCGAAGCGGCTTATCTAAATGCCCGTCTGATCGCGCGCGAGCTGATCGATCTGGGCATCAATGTCGATTGCCTTCCGGTGCTCGACGTGCCGGTCGAAGACGCACATGACATCATCGGCGACCGCGCCTATGGCCGCGATCCGCCCGTGATCATCGATTTGGGCCGCGCGGTCATCGAGGGCATGATCGAAGGCGGCGTGCTTCCTGTGATGAAGCACATTCCGGGGCATGGCCGGGCAGGGGCTGACAGTCACCTTGAACTGCCGCGCGTCTCCGCCAGCATGGATCAGTTGAGCGCGTCCGATTTCGTGACGTTCCGCAGCCTCAACCATTGCCCCATGGCGATGACAGCGCATGTGGTTTACGAGGCCATCGACGCGCAGCGCCCGGCCACGACAAGCCCCAAACTGATCCGTGACGTGATTCGCGGCGAGATCGGATTCGACGGTCTTCTGATGTCTGATGACCTTTCCATGCAGGCGTTAACCGGTTCGCTGGATCATCGCGCCAAAGCGTCGCTGTTTGCGGGCTGCGATGTGGTGCTCCACTGCAACGGAAATCTTGCGGAAATGCGCGAAATCGCGACCGAATTGAAGCCGCTTGAGGATATCCACCTGAAAAGGGCCGATGCCGCGCTTGCGCACCTGAGCAGGGCGGAGGAATTTGATATTCAGGCTGCCGAAGCCCGTGTTGCAGCCCTTTTGGGAACCGCCTCTTGACCGAAGAAGCCGAAGACAGTTTCGAAGCCATTGAACCGCTCGCCGCGCCGGACGAAGCGCTGCTGGTGACGGTTGACGGCTTCGAGGGACCGCTGGATCTGCTGCTGTCGCTGGCGCGCGACCAGAAGGTCGATCTGGCGAAGATCTCGGTTCTGCGCCTGGCCGAGCAGTATCTCGAGTTCATCGAACAGGCGAAACGCATCAACCTTGAGCTTGCCGCAGACTACCTGGTGATGGCGGCGTGGCTGGCTTATCTCAAATCGAAGCTCATCCTGCCGCAGACGCAGGTTGTTGAAGGCGAGCCGACCGCGGATGAGATGGCCGCGCGGCTTCGCTGGCGCCTGCAGCGGCTCAACGCGATGCGCGAGTCGGCGGCGCGGCTTATGGCGCGCGACCGGCTCGGCCGCGAGGTGTTCCAGCGTGGCAATCCGGAACCGGTCAACGTCGTCAAGCTGCGCACCTACAAGGACTCGCTCTACGACCTGCTCACTGCCTACTCGGTGCAGCGCGTGAAGAAGATGGGGGGCAAGGCCTACGAGCTGAAGCATGTACCCGTGCTTCTGATCGAAGAGGCGCGCGAGCGCCTGGAGCGCATGCTGGGCCGCATCTCCGACTGGAGCGGGTTAAGCAAGCTTTTGCCATTCGAATGGTCTGGCGGGGAAAGACGCCGTTCCGCCCTTGCGAGCACCCTTCTGGCTTGCCTAGAACTCGCCCGCGACGGCCGCATCGAAATCCGTCAGCTCAAGCCCTTCGACGAAGTGTATGTGAAGGACCGGCTGACGCCGGTTCCGGAGGCCGTCCCATGAACCGCGTAGTGCGTTTGGTAGAAGCAGAGAAAGAGATCGAGTTCGTGCCCGACAGGGAAGACCAGCAAGTTCAGGAAACACCCAGCGAAGCGACCGGCATCAACCCGGAGCATCTGCGCATGACCGAGGCGCTGCTGTTCGCGGCCGGCGAGCCGCTGGATGCGAAAGCCCTCGGCATCTCGCTGCCAGAGGGTGCGGACATTCCGGCGATCCTCAAGGAGCTTCAGGCGATCTATGAGAAGCGCGGCGTAACCCTCGTCTGTGTCGCGGAAAAATGGCAATTCCGCACGGCGCCCGATTTGGCCTTTCTCCTGCGTAAGGAGCAGCCCGAGCAGAAGCGGCTCTCCCGTGCCGCCATCGAGACGCTGGCGATTATCGCCTATCACCAGCCCGTCACCCGCGCCGAGATCGAGGACATTCGTGGCGTGGCGCTTTCCAAGGGCACGGTCGATGCCCTGATGGAGATCGGCTGGGTGAAGATCCGCGGCCGCAAGCGCACGCCCGGCCGTCCGGTGACCTACGGCACCACCGAGGCATTCCTCGTCCAGTTCGGACTGGAGAGTGTCGGCCACCTGCCGGGAACCGATGAGCTCAAAGCTGCCGGCTTCCTAGAAGCGCTGCCGCCGTCCGGCTTCGACGTGCCCAACCCCTCCGACGAGCTTGGCCCGGACGAGGACCCGTATATCGAGGGTGAGGACGAACTGGATTTGGCGACAGGCGGTCCCGACCCGATCTAGCCGCCAAATCCTCCCGTTTTGAGCCGCCACGGGCGGATGGCTCTTACCCCCTGTTAATCCCCCTCTGGCACCCTCTCGGGCTTGCGGTTGGGGATTGGTGCGCGTGACCACGATAGATCGTTCCGTTCGGCATTTGACGGGACTGGGCGGGGCTTCGACGAGCCGCGTGCTCAATCTGCTGTCGATCGCCCGCAACCATGTGGACGACCCAGACCACAAGGCCAAGCCGCTCTTTCTCGCTCAGCCGCTCAACCGCTCGATCCTGTTGCGGCATCGAATCCGTTCGGACGAGAGCTACATGTTCCCCACACCGCGTTCGGTCGCGACGAAAATCATCGTGCCGTTCGACGAGCAGGAATTGAGACTGGGCGGCCGCTCCTTCTTCGTCGATCAGACCGGCTATTTCGAAACGCTGCAGCAGATCGGCAATTACCGCGACGACCATGCGGCAAGCCGCGACGAGGAAGTGCTGCGCCTGATCGACAGCGTCCCGTCGCTCGATCCGTTCCTGTTGCGCGAGCATTTGCGCATCAACGGGTTCGACGTCGCAGACAGTTATTTCGAGATTTCGCTCGGCGACCGCAAGCGCATGTACGAGTATGTCGCCAAAAGCATCTCGGGACTCATCCGGCGTGCCACGGGAAATATCGCAAGCTCGCATGCGTTCTCCACGCAGAAACTCGTATCCGCGCTTTTGTCGACGGAAGTGGACGAGAAGCTCGAGCCGCTGCGGCTGACACTGGGCCTCGACGGCAGGGACTTCCGCGAAGGCGTCTTCAGCTGGCGCGGCTTTCTCTACTACAAATGGTCGATGACGGATTTTCTGCCCAAGATCCGCGCGGTCTTGCGCGAAGTGCGCACCATTCGCGCAGGCAACATCAAGACACCGGAGCAGGGCTTCTATCTCACCGAAGCCAAGCGCCGGATCGCCGACGCCGTGCAGCAGGCCGGCCGGGACGTGTCCGAAGCGCTCAAGACCTACGACGCGGCCTATAGCGAGCTGATCGACAGCAGCAATCCGAATGCGTTCCGCTCGTTCCTTCTGGACGCGCCGCGTATGTTTCTGGAGCTCGGCGAGAAGACCGGCGCGCTCAGCCATATGGCGAGCTTCTGGCAGTACCGCTTCCCGAAAGGCCAAAGCGCGCGTGTTGACGCTGAAGAACTGGTCGTGATCTTCCAGGGCTTCGAGGCCAGCTTCGGTATCGGAACGCCGCAGCACCTGGCGCTGGCGAGCTGATCAGGCGCCGTTCAACTTTACGACGACGGCCTTGCCTTTCGACAGCGCGATTCCAAGCTCGCCTTTGCGCAGCGCCAGAGCATCGTTGCCGAACACTTCCGCGCGCCAGCCTTGCAGCGCGGCGACATCCTCATCCTCAAACGCCGCAAGATTTTCGATGTCTTCCGCATTGGCGATGAGGCGCGGCGCGACATGCGCGTCTTCCGCGCGCAAGCGGAGCAGCGTCTTCAGCAGGTCGATCACGGCCTGGGACGGTTCGCGCTTGCGGCGGCCCTTTTCCGGCTCGATTCCCTCCGGTGGCGGCGCGTGGCGGCCTTTCTCGATGGCTTCCATCAACGTCTTGCCCATTCGGGAGTTGGCAAAGCCTTTCGGAACGGCACGGATTCGTTCCAGGCTTTCCGCGGTTTCCGGCGGATGCGCGGCGATCTCCAGCAGCGCTTCGTCTTTCAGCACGCGGCCGCGCGGAATATCGCGCGTCTGCGCCTCGCGCTCGCGCCACTCTGCGATGGCGGCAAGCATCGCGAGAAACCGCTTGCTGGTGGTGCGCGCCTTCATGCGCTTCCAGGCGTTCGTTGGGTCCATCGCGTAGAGCGCCGGATTCTGGAGCGCCGAGATTTCCTCCGCGACCCAGGCTTCGCGATGGGTGCGCTTCAGTTCGGCATCGAGCGTCTCGTAGATCTTGCGCAAGTGCGTGACATCGCCCAGCGCGTATTCGAGTTGCTTGTTCGTCAACGGGCGGCGGCTCCAATCGGTGAAGCGCGACGACTTGTCGATCTCCACCTTCGCGATGCCGCGCGCCAATGTCTCGTAAGATGCCGCGTCGCCATAGCCGGCGACCATGGCGGCGACTTGCGTATCGAACAGCGGATGCGGAATGACGCCACCCTGCTGCTGAAATATCTCGATATCCTGCCGCGCGGCGTGAAACACCTTCACAATCTTCGGATTCTTCAGCAGTTCGTAGAACGGCTTCAGATCGATGCCCTCGGCAAGCGGATCGATGATCGCGGCGGTATCCGGCGAAGCGACCTGGATAAGACAAAGCTTCGGCCAGTAGGTCTGGTCGCGCAGGAATTCAGTATCGAGCGCCAGGTAGGGCGCGTTCTCCAACTCGCCGATCAGGGTCTTCAGATCGGCTGTATTCGTGACAATCCGCATCCTCCGGCTATAGCGGATTCGGGCCTACGCCGCGCCGGAGAAATGCCTGATTTAGTGCGGCGAAAGACCCACCACGCGGCCGGGATAGCCCGCAGCGTCGAAATACCGGGTCCCTCCGACCTGCTGGTAGTCCAGCAGCATCCGGCGGCCGTCAGGGGCGGGATCCGACGCTTTCCAGCCGCGGGTGACGGACACCCTCTTGCCGCCCTTAAGCGCCTCTTCTGCGACACGGCCCTTGAGGTTTCCCGGACCTGCAGGCGAAACGCCCAGAACACGGGCAAGCGTGGGGTTGATGTCGGCGTTGCTGACCGGCGCGGGGTCGGCGAAATGCGCTTTGAAGTCCGGTCCCATCGCCGCCATGAAATTGCGCGTGTCGGCGCGGCTGAAGGAGCCGTGCATGCCTTGCCCGGTCTGCAGCGAAGTGTCGGCCATCTCCACAGCGCAGAGTTGTTCGCCAAGCTTGCAGCCTTTCGCAACGAACGAGCGGAACCCGACGATGATGGAGGGCTGCGGCACCGTGGAAGAACCGATCATGTTGATCGCGCTCATCGGCAATGCGCCAGCGAAGTCTTTGGGATTCTCCTTGAGCAAGTCGTCGTTAACGAACACGCCTGCTGTGTAGGGTTGGGCCAGAAGCTTGTCGAAGATTGTCTTCGCGGTGGCGCGCGCGTCCGATCCACGGACATAGATGAAATCGCTTCCGCCATTCGCAGCGACGATGGCGGCCGGGGCATCCGCCGTGTCGCCGATCATGCCGTTGCCACGGGACGGAAATTCGCCTGCGCCGGAATAATCGAGTTGCTGGTTGCCTTGATCGGGATCGAACAAAGGCTTGCCCAGCCATTTGGCGATGTCGATGGCCAGAAAGCCGGTGGGATGCAGGTCGGTTCCCATCGTTCCATCCGCATTGGGCATGGTCTTGGAGATCGTGGAAAAGCCGTGGTCGGCGGTAACAAAAACGTCGGTTTTCTCGGCCATTCCGGCGCGCGCCACGGCGTCCAGAATTGTTTTGAGGCTGTTGTCGGCGTTGTGGATCGCGTCTTTCGCGGTGTCGCTATTGATGCCCGGTACCAGCTTGCCGACGCTATCGATGGCGGAATGCTGCGAAGCATCGGGATCGCGGGACCAGAAGACGAGCACGAACGGTTTCGACTTGTCCTGCATGTAGGGCAGGATGGCGCGCGTGACGGCGGCGGTGAGATATTGCTGCTGCACGACGTTTGGAACGGCTGTCAGGGGCGCGGTGTCGAGCCCGGTGGCCAGCGCTGTGTCGGCGGCAATACTGCCTTTGAGCGGAACGGCGCCGCTGGGCGAACCGTCTGGCGCGATCTTTTTGCCGGTCATGTCGTCGAAGACGATCGCATCCTTTGAATCCATCGCGGTGATGTCCTGGATCGCGGCAGGCCCGGTCTTGCCGACGACTGCGGTCTGATAACCGCCGGCGCGCGCAGCGGAGAGCAACGACTGCTGGCCGAGATAGCCTTCGCCGAAATGGCTGCGCATCTCGCGCAGGACGGAGTCGCTTTCCAGGAACACGACCTGCGAGCCGTACAGCGCCTGCACCGGAAATTCCGTGTACAGAACATTGCCGTAGTCGCCGGTGTCGCCGAGGTAATGGCCGGTTGCGATGGCGGAGGCGTTGGCTGTCGTCACCGTGGGATAGATCGAATGGCTGTTGGTGAAGTCCACGCCTTGGGTCTTGATCTTCCACATGGTCGGCGCGGTCTGCGGCGTCACGCTGGAATAGCGCAGGCCATCCGCGATGAAGAGGATGACGTTGTGCTGGGTCGGCGCAGCGATGGCCGGAGCGGCGATGAGGGCGGCAGAAAATGCGAGGGCGGCGGAAAGGCGGGCAAACGGCATGGCTGATTCCCTTCGAACTGGCCCCGAGACTAGGGTCTGTTTGCGACATTTAAAGCCGGAAAACCGGGCTTGACCGGGGGGCGGACAACCCGCCACATACCGCCCTTTTTGGCCGCCCGTTTTTCGAGGAATGCTTGGTGTCTGAAGCCCATCCCTACCGCTCCCGCAACGCCCAAGGCGTCATGGATACCTGTGGGTCGCTCCGCGCCGCCGATGTGGGCAGGACCGTGACCATCTCGGGCTGGGTGAACCGGCGCCGCGATCATGGCGGGCTGATCTTCCTCGACCTGCGCGACCACTACGGTCTGACCCAGGTTGTGATCGAGCCGGATGAAGCGGCCTTCGCCGAAACCGACAAGTGCCGCAACGAGTGGGTCGTCACCGTGACCGGTCCCGTCGTCGCGCGTAGCGAAGGCACCGTGAACAAGGATCTGCCGACCGGCGAGATCGAAGTGCGCATCGGCTCGCTGAAGGTGCAGAGCCAGGCACAGGAATTGCCACTGCCGGTGTTCGGCGATCTGGAATATCCGGAAGAGACGCGCCTCAAATACCGCTTCCTCGATCTGCGCCGTGAGCGGCTGCACAAGAACATCATGCTGCGCTCGAACATCATCCGTTCGTTGCGCCAGCGCATGTTCGATCAGGGCTTCACCGAGTTTCAGACGCCGATCCTCACCGCGTCGTCGCCGGAAGGCGCGCGCGACTTTCTAGTGCCGAGCCGCCGCTATCCGGGGCAGTTCTATGCGCTGCCGCAAGCGCCGCAGCAGTTCAAGCAGCTCATCCAGGTGGCGGGCTTCGACCGATACTTCCAGATCGCGCCATGCTTCCGCGATGAAGACGGCCGGGCGGATCGCTCGCCCGGCGAGTTCTACCAGCTCGACGTCGAGATGAGCTTCGTCACGCAGGACGACGTCTTCGCGATGATCGAGCCGGTGCTGCAAGGCGTGTTCGAGGAACATGCCAACGGCCGCACCGTGGCCAAGGCACCGTATCCACGTATCGCCTATGATGACGCGCTGCTGAAATACGGCACGGACAAGCCCGATCTGCGCAACCCGATCCTCATTACCGATGTGTCGGACGTGTTTGCGCGCGACGATGTCGAGTTCAAGGCGTTCAAGAACAAGACGGTGCGCGCCATTCCGGGACCGGGGGCAGGGCCGCAGCCGCGCTCGTTCTTCGACAAGCTGAACGAATGGGCGCGCGGCGAAGGCGCGGCGGGGCTTGGCTACATCATTCTTGACGATGAAGGCGGAAACCTCGTCGGCAAAGGCCCCATCGCGAAGTTCATTCCGGCGGACGGACTCGCGGAACTCTCCAAGCGGTGCGGCGTGAAGGCTGGTGATGCGCTGTTCTTCTCCGCCGATGCGAAAGCGGACCGCGCTTCCACGATTGCAGGACTTGCGCGCACGCGGCTGGGCCGCGAGCTGGGACTGATCGAAGAAGGCACGTTCAAGTTCTGCTGGATCGTGGATTTCCCGATGTATGAGTGGAACGAGGACGAGAAGATGATCGACTTCTCGCACAACCCGTTCTCCATGCCGCAATATGACCGCGAGAAATTCCTGGCCTTCAGCTCCGCCGACAAGGACGAGATCCTGAAGCTGAAGGTTTTCCAGTACGACATCGTCTGCAACGGCTACGAGATGCTGTCCGGGGCGATCCGCAACCGCGATCCGGAAGTGATGCTCAAGGCGTTCGAGATCGCCGGTCACGGCAAGAACGAGACCGAGGCCAAGTTCGGCGGCATGCTCAATGCGTTCCGCTATGGCGCACCGCCGCATGGTGGTTTGGCGGTGGGGCTTGAGCGCGTGGTCATGCTGCTCGCCGGCGAAGAGAACATCCGCGAAGTCACCATGTTCCCGCTGACGCAGCAGGGGCAGGACCTCTTGATGGGCGCGCCCAGCGAAGTGACACAAAAGCAGCTTAAAGAGCTGCACATCCGCGTCGTTCAACCGGAAACAAAATAATGCTGCGCCGCGCGTTCGGTTTTGCTCTGGCATTCGCGATCGCGACGCCGGTATTCGCTGCCGCGCCGAAGCCGCCGGTCGCGAAGCCCGCACCGGCAAAACCGGCGCCGCAGATCGATGTCGAAAAGACCGGCGCGATCCATTCGCTCGCCGTGTTCCTGAATTGCGCGCACTACGGCAACGACGTCTCCGGCGCGCGCGGCTGGATCGTGCAATCGGGGCTCAAAGAGGCACCTGCCGATCTCGCCAAGCCGTTCCTGATGGGCAAGCCGGGCAAGGTCTATGGCGGCAGCAGCGATACCGGCGATCTCGTCATCGCATCGCGCGACAACGGTTCCTGCAGCGTGTTCGTGGGCCACGCGGACGGCAACGGGCTCGTCAACGCTTTTGAGTTGTGGCTGAAGCAAAGCAATTTCACCTTCAAGGCACCCAAGACGGTCAAGCACAGGGATAAGAAATCCGGCTTGAAAACCGAAACGCGCGACTATTCGATCCGCGGCGACAGTGGCCGCTGGCATGCCGTATTCAGCCTCGCCGAACCGGGCAAGGCTCGCTTCGAGGCGATCATGACCGCCTATCGCAACGGCAAAGGCTGAGCGCGCGCCGTTTGTTTTTGCGGGAATTGAACGTCGATTTTTTCGATTCCGTTTCGCGCGCTTTCACCAGATGTTGTGGTTGTTCGCATCCGATTTCGAGCGTTGGTATTTGAATTGCGAATTGATGGGGGTACCGCCCCCGGGGGTCCCTCCGCCTTTTCCGCCACGCGTGCATCTCGCATCGCTTATGAGGGCGTGACCTTGAACGTGGCGATTGTGAGGGACTTGTCCCGGTTCGGCGTCCTGGACCCGCATCCGCGCGATCTCGGCTTCTCCAGAAGAGTCTCTCCCTGTCGCCACGCCCGGTCAGGGCGAGGGCGGCGTTAGAGCTTGTGCATGTTCATTCCTTTTCCTCCCCCGCCGGTGCGGGGGAGGTGTTGACCCCGCACTTGTTGCGGGG
>DATCRK010000012.1:0-61145 GCA_036569005.1 Rhizomicrobium sp.
TCGCAGTGTGTTCGCGCGCCGCCTCGCCAATGCCATCGACGACACCACCGTCAATCGCATCGCCACGTTGAACCGCGAGAACGCGCATTTCCGCGAGGCGGCAAACACCTACATCAACGAATTCGAGTCGTTGCTGGAGCGGGCGCGGCAGGGCGACGGCGGCGGCTTGCTCGCGTCGAGCCTGCTAAGTGCCGACACCGGCAAGATCTATCTCGCGCTCGCTTACGCGTTGGGCCGCCTCTAAACGCGAACCAGGCGCGCGGCGTAGAAGCCGTCCATCCCGCCTTGTTCGGCGAGATGGCACGGCAGCGTGCGCAGGTCGCCGTTCGCATCGATTAATTCGCGAAGACCGAAAATTCCGTCCGCGCCGATCGGCTTGCGCGCGAACGTGTCGTTGCGCGCAAGGAAGTCTTCCACCTGTTCCGGACCTTCCTGCGGTTCCAGCGAACACACAGCGAAGATGAGCGTGCCACCCGGCGCAACCATATCCGCCGTGATATCCAGCAATTCGCCGGCCGCTTGCGCCGTCAGATTCGTGTCGGACGCGCTCTTGATCCACGGCAATTCGGGATGACGGCGGATGGTGCCGGTCGCGCTGCACGGCGCATCGAGCAGCACGAACGGCGCCGGTGCGATCTCGACATCGCGCATGTCGGCTTCGATCAGGTCAGCATCCAGTTTCGCGCGCGCAAGATTTTCACGGAGCCGCGCCATGCGCGCAGGTTCGCGCTCGACGGCCGTCACCTGCGCGCCCATGCCCGCAAGCTGCATCGTCTTGCCGCCCGGCGCCGCGCAAAGATCGATCACGCGGTGTCCGCGCACATCGCCCAGCAACCGCGCGGGCAATGACGCCGCGAAGTCCTGCACCCACCATGCGCCTTCGCTGAACCCTTCGAGCAGGTCCACGCGCCCGGTGTCTTTCATGCGCCAGACATTGTCGAACAGCAGCGTCGCGCCGGGTGGCGGTGATGCGCCGTTTTTCAAAATGAAATCCGTCGGCGGTTGTTGCAGATGCGCCGATGCGATCATGCGCGTGGCTTGGTCGCCATAAGCCGCGCGCCAGCTTTGCCAGAGCCAGTCCGGCGTGTTCAGGCGATCGGCATCCTTCGAAGACAGGAAGTCTTTTCCTTCGCGCGATACGCGCCGCAGCACGGCATTGATGAGCGATTTGAAATGCACCGCCTTGCTGTCGCCCGCCGCCAGACGGTTCGCAGCATCGACAGCGGCATGCGGCGCGACATCCAGAAAAAGAAGCTCGCACGCGCCGGCCAGCAATATCTCCAGTGTCGGTCCCGCTTTGTGCGGCGGCGGCGCCTTGGGCACGAAGTTGCGGATCAGTGCATCCAGTTGTCCGAAGCGGCGCAACGTCTCGCTGGCGATGGCCCGCGCGAAACCGGCATCGCGCGGCTCCAGTCCGCTCGCCGCGATGATCTCGGTTTCGGCGACATCCAGCGGGCGGCGCCTGCGCAGCACGTCGCCCAGGATTTTCACCGCCGCCGCGCGGGCGGGAACGCCGGCCGCACTCATACTCTTGCCTTTCGCATCCGCCGGTCCTAGCTCATCGTCATGGCCACGGCAAAAAAGAAGACGAGCAAGATGGAGATCGAAAAGCGCATCCGCGAAGCCGGGGATCGCGCCCGTGCCGAGGCCGATGCGCGCCGTGCCGCCGAACCGCCGCAAAACCCTTTGCCCAAAGAGGTGAATGGCCGCAAAGGCCCGGAACCCACGCGATATGGCGATTGGGAGAAGAAGGGCATCATTTCGGACTTCTAGACCGGTCTTGATCGGACTTCGCACCGGGTCCATGTAAGGCCCGATTGGAGTACGCCGATGTTCATTCAGACCGAGTCCACGCCGAATCCGGCCACGCTGAAATTCCTTCCGGGCCGCGAGGTCATGGGCGAATCTTCCGTCGCCGATTTTCCAGATGCGCAGTCCGCCGAGCGTTCGCCGCTCGCGCGGGCGCTGTTCGCAAGCAGCGACGTCAAGCGCGTGTTCTTCGGTTCGGACTTCATTTCCGTCACCAAGTCCGACGACAGCGACTGGCGGCACCTGAAGCCGTCCATCCTCGGCGCGATCATGGAGCATTTCACGCGTGGCGCGCCGCTCATGGAAGGTGCGAGCGAAGAGGCCTCCGACGAGAAAGAATATTCCGGCGAAGACGCGGAGGTCGTTTCGCAGATCAAGGAATTGCTCGACACGCGCGTGCGCCCGGCCGTCGCCAATGACGGCGGTGACATCATCTTCCGCGACTACGATGGAAGCTCCGGTGTCGTGTCGCTGCACATGCGCGGGTCCTGCGCGGGCTGCCCGTCTTCCACGATGACGCTCAAGAACGGCATCGAGAACATGCTGCGGCACTACATTCCGGAAGTGACCGCGGTCGAAGCCGTCTAGGTGAAGATCCTCGCCGTCGATACCGCGCTTGGCGCCTGCTCGGTCGCGGTGCTGGACGATACGCGCGTTCTTTCTCATCACCTCGAGACGATGGAGCGCGGCCATGCCGAAGCTCTCGCGCCCATGGTGGAAGCCGCGATGCATGGCATCGCGTTCTCGGATATGGATCGGCTTGCGGTCACGACAGGTCCGGGCACCTTCACTGGCCAGCGCGTCGGCCTCGCTTTCATGCGCGGATTGCGCGTCGCCTTGAAGAAGCCACTCGTCGGCATCACCACATTGGAAGCGATGTGCGCGGCGGCGATGGAAGAAACCGCGCTCGATCATGCCGCCGCGATCCACGATGCGCGCCGCGGCGAAGCCTATCTCGCTCTCGTATCGAAGGCGGGTGTGCTGATCGTTTCGGAAATCCTTCCCCTTGACTATGTCGCGGAGCGGATCGCGAACGCGATTCCCGGTACGTCCGTTGCACTGGCTGGCACGGCAGCGGAAACCATTGGCAACGCACTGACGCAAGGCCGGGTCACATCCATCCGTCAGCCGGATGCGTTGTGGGTCGCGCGCCTTGCCATGCATGCGCCGGAACCAACGGCAGTTCCCGCGCCGCTCTATCTGCGCGCGCCGGATGCGAAGCTTCCCGCGTCCGCATGACCATCCGTCCCGCTACGCCCCACGATCTTCCCGACCTCGCCGATATTCATGCGCGCGCATTCGCGCGGGGCTGGGGAAGCCAATCCCTGAAAGCATTGCTGTCGGGCCCCGGCGTATCCGCGTTCCTCATGGAAGACGATGAGATCTGCGGCTTCATCCTTGTCCGCGTCGCGGCGGATGAAGCTGAGATACTGACCATCGCCGTCGGCCCGGATCGTCGTCAGAAGGGACTTGGGTCCGGACTTCTCGAGCATGCCGCACTGGCCGCTCGGGAGGGTGGCGCTTCCCACATGTTCCTGGAAGTCGCCGCGCAGAACCTTCCGGCCCGAAACCTCTATGAAAAATACGGCTTTCGCGAAGTGGGCCGGCGCAAGGCATACTATGAAGATGGCGACGACGCCTTGGTTCTTTCCGCAGGCCTGCCGCTCATGGTGGGAAATTCCGGAAAAACCTTCTAGACTTGTAGCCTGGAGCAGGCGGGAAGCACGGCGTGACGCGAATCGAACAACTTTGCGCGGACAAAGGTCTTCGGATGACGGAGCAGCGCCGTGTGATCGCGCGTGTCTTGTCGGAAGCCCATGACCATCCTGATGCCGAAGAACTTTATCGCCGCGCTTCGGCGATCGATCCGCATATCTCCATCGCCACGGTCTATCGCACGGTGAAGCTGTTCGAGGATGCCGGCATCCTGGAGCGTCACGATTTCCGCGACGGCCGTTCGCGCTATGAAGAAGTGCCGGACGCGCATCACGATCATCTCATCGATCTGCAGACCGGCCGCGTGATCGAATTCCGCAACGAGGACATCGAACGCCTGCAGCGCATGATCGCCGAAGAGCTTGGCTTTGAATTGGTCGATCATCGATTGGAGCTCTACGGCGTGCCGCGCGGCGGCAAGAAGCCGGCGGGTCACTGATCGCGATGGGTTCGCTTCGCGCTGCCTATGTTCTTGGCACGTTTCTGCTGTCAGCGATGTTCGTCATTCCCTATCAGGCGTTCGCGCTGCGCTTCAAAACGTTGGGCTACAAGGACATTCCGGAGCGCTATCAGCGTTTCCTATCGCGCCTGTTCGGCATCCGCGTCACCATCATCGGCAAGCCGGTGCAGGACCGCGGCGTGCTGATGGTGTCCAACCATACTTCCTATCTGGACATCCTCGCGCTCGGCGGTGTCGCGCGCGTATCGTTCGTCGCCAAGAGCGAAGTCGCCTCATGGCCGCTTTTCGGCACCTTCGCGCGGCTGCAGCGCACGGTCTTCGTCGAGCGCGAGCGCCGCTCCAAGACTGGTGAATCGCGCGATCAGATTCGCGAGCGCCTGCTGGAAGGCGATGCACTGGTGCTGTTTCCGGAAGGCACATCGAACGACGGCAATCGCGTGCTGCCGTTCAAGAGTGCGCTGATGGGCGCCGCGGAATCGCAAGTGGGCACCGATGCGCAAGGCAAGCCGGTCTATGTGCCTGTGCAGCCCGTTTCGGTCACCTATACCGGCCTGCACGGCATACCGATGGGGCGCGAGAACCGCCCGCTCTATGCCTGGTATGGCGACATGGAACTCGTCGATCATCTTTGGGAAGGCTTGGCGACGGGGCCGGTGGACATGGTCATCCAGTTCCACGAGCCGCTGACAGTGGACCAGGTCGGTGGCCGCAAGAACCTCGCCCGGATCGTCGAAGCACAGATCCGGGAAGGACAGGCGCTGGCTCTGGCCGGACTCGCCGGTCGGAAACCGGCTGCGGCCGTGCCCGGCGTGGCGCAAGCCGCTGAATAGCTTGTCATGCGCCGCCCCTTCGGCCCATAACGCCCCGGCAAATGCCCAAAAGCCTTATGAAAAAGCTCTTCATCAAGACCTATGGCTGCCAGATGAACGTCTATGATTCCGCCCGCATGGCGGATCTGCTGGCGCCGCTGGGCTATGCCTCGGCAGATGCGCCGGAGGGTGCGGATATGGTGGTGCTGAACACCTGCCACATCCGCGAGAAGGCGGCGGACAAAGTCTATTCCGAACTCGGCAAGCTGAAGCTGCTGAAGGAAGCGAAGGCGTTGGGCGGCGGCAAAATGGTGATCGCGGTCGCCGGATGCGTGGCGCAGGCCGAAGGCGAAGAGATCATCAAGCGCCAGGGCGCCGTCGATATCGTCGTCGGCCCACAGAGTTATCACCGGTTGCCGGAACTGATCGCGCGCATCAGCCGCGAGAAGGGCCATGCGCTCGACACCGATTTTCCGGTGGAGGAGAAATTCGACACGCTGCCGGAAGAGATCGCGACCAGCGCCCCGACGGCGTTCCTCACCGTGCAGGAAGGTTGCGACAAGTTCTGCACCTTCTGCGTGGTGCCTTACACGCGCGGCGCGGAATATTCGCGGCCCGTGGCGCAGATCGAGCGCGAAGCCCGCACGCTTGCAAGCCAGGGCGTGTGCGAGATCACACTGCTCGGCCAGAACGTGAATGCCTATAACGGCGAAGGCCCGGACGGCGAAGCGTGGACGCTCGCGAAGCTTGTCCGCAAGCTGGCGGCGATCGAGGGCATTCAGCGCATTCGCTACACGACCAGCCATCCGCGTGACATGAGCGATGATCTGATCGAAGCGCACCGCGATATCGAAGCCCTGATGCCCTATCTGCATCTGCCGGTGCAATCGGGATCGAGCCGCATCCTGCAGGCGATGAACCGCCAGCACACGCGCGACGATTATCTGCGCCTTGTCGAACGCATCCGCACCGCGCGGCCCGACATCGCATTGTCCTCGGACTTCATAGTCGGCTTCCCCGGCGAGACCGACAAGGACTTCGCCGACACGATGGCGCTGGTGCGCGAGGTTGGTTACGCCTCGCACTTCTCCTTCAAATACAGTCCCCGTCCCGGAACGCCGGCCGCGACGCAGAAACAGATCGCCGAAGACGTGAAAGCCGCGCGGCTGGACGAATTGCAGACTCTTCTCTTCGCGCAGCAACGCGCCTTCAATGCCTCCTGCGAAGGCAAGACGATGGACGTGCTGTTCGAAAAGCCGGGCCGCCAGCCGGGTCAGGCTATCGGACGCAGCCCATTCCTTCAACCGGTGCATGCGGACGGTGCGGCGCAATTCATGGGCAGGATCGTTCCGGTGAAGATCGAGAAAGTCTTTCCCAACAGCCTTTCCGCGCGCCTTCTGCACGCGCCGCGTGTCGCTGAGGTCACCGCTTGAGCGGCAAGAAGCGCGAACAACTGACACTGGAATTCGCGGACAATGCGCTGCTGGCGGCGCTCGGCGGATCGCAGCTGCGCAACTTCGTCCATATCGAGAAGACGCTGGATGTGCGCGTCGATATGCGCGGCAATCTGGTCTCCATCGAAGGTCTGCCGCAGGCGCGCGAAAGCGCCGCCGCGGTTCTGCGCTCGCTCTACGCGCGCGCCGAAGCGGGCGAGAGTGTCGGCACGCCGGAGATCGACGCGGAGATACGCTTCGCGACGCATGAACGCGACAATCATCCGGCGCGCGATTTCGGTCAGCCGTCAATCAAGACCGCCGCCTCGCGCACCACGCGCGCGCGGTCTCCGGCGCAGGCGGCGTATCTGGATCTGATGCGCACGCATCCCCTAGTGTTCGGCATTGGTCCGGCGGGCACGGGAAAAACCTACCTCGCCGCCGCCTATGGCGCGCATCTGCTTTACGAGCGCAAGGTCGAGCGTCTCATCCTCTCGCGCCCGGCGATGGAAGCGGGCGAGCGCCTCGGATTTCTCCCCGGCGATCTGAAAGAGAAGATCGATCCTTATCTGCGCCCGCTTTACGACGCGCTTTTCGATACCATCGGCGACAAGGCCACGCGCATGATGGAAACCGGCGTGATCGAAGTGGCGCCTCTGGCGTTCATGCGCGGCCGCACGCTGGCCAATTCCTTCGTCATCCTGGACGAAGCGCAGAACTGCACCTCGGCGCAGATGAAGATGTTTCTCACGCGCCTGGGCGAAGATTCGCGCATGGTGGTGACGGGCGATGCCTCGCAGAGCGATCTTCCCGGCGGCCGCGCCGAAGGCTTGAACGAAGCCTTGTCCATTCTCACCGGCGTCGAAGGCGTCGCCGTCGCGCAATTCTCGGACAAGGACGTTGTGCGCCATCCGCTGGTGGGCCGTATCGTGCGGGCTTACGACAACCAGGCCCGCGGCGGCTTCCTGCCCGCGCGCTATCGCAAGGATGCGGACGGCGAATGACACCGCGCTGCGGCATCGACATCGTCATCGAAGATCCGAAATGGAAAAAGGTTTCGGCGCCGGCTCGCGCGCGCATGAAGCGCGCGGCACTCGCCGCATTGGAGCGCGAGAAGGTGAAGGGCTCGCTCACCATTCTTCTCAGCAGTGACACCAAGCTGAAGGACCTGAACGCGCTCTTCCGCGGCAAGAACAAGCCGACCAACGTTCTGTCGTTTCCTGCCGAGGAAAATGCGGACGGCTATCTCGGCGATGTCGCCATCGCCTACGGCGTGGTGAAGCGCGAAGCGGACGAATCGGGCAAGCGGTTCGCAGACCATCTGGCGCATCTGGCGGTGCATGGGACCTTGCATCTTCTGGGGCATGATCACGAAAAGCCGAAGGAAGCGGCTCGGATGGAGGGTTTGGAGCGCGAAATTCTTGCTGAATTCGGCATCGCCGATCCCTATGCTCCGCAGCGTATTCCCGCCCGCAGGAAAGCCGCGAAACGGCATGGCTGATTCCACTTCATCGCCCGAACGATCCAGTTCCTTCTTCCGCCGCCTGGCCCGTTTCCTGGGCTCGGACCAGGACACGCAGGCAATCCGCGAAAGCCTCGAAGAGGTCATAGAGGAAAGCGAGCGCGAGAACGCGCAACTTTCGCCGCAAGAACGCACCATGCTCTCCAACCTTCTGCGGTTCGGCGAGATCAAGGTCGGTGACGTGATGGTGCCGCGCGGCGATATCGTCGCGGTTGAGGAATCCACATCTTTCCGCGATCTGTTGGCGCGTTTTCGCGAAGCACAGCATTCGCGCATTCCGGTCTATCGCGAGACTCTGGACGATCCCACCGGCGTCATTCACGTCAAGGATGTGCTGGGCCTGATCGAACGCGCGCCGGACGGCACGCTGCGCTGGCCGGATGTTCCCATCGCTTCGCTGAAGCGCGACATCGAAGTCGTGCCGCCGTCCATGCCGGCGCGCGATCTGCTGCTTCGGATGCAGCGTTCTCACAGCCATCTCGCGCTGGTGATCGATGAGTATGGCGGCACCGACGGCCTGGTTTCCATCGAAGATCTCGTCGAAGAGATCGTCGGCGACATCGACGACGAGCATGACACCGACGATTCGCCGCGTGCCAAGCCGATTCCCGGTGGCGCGTTCGAAGCCGATGCGCGCATGTCGCTGGAAGACTTCCGCGATCAGACGGGCATCGATCTGCAGTCGCCCGATCCCGATGCGGAGGTCGACACGCTGGGCGGTCTTGTCGTGGCGCTGATGGGGCGGTTGCCGCAGCGCGGCGAGATCGTGACCGATCCTTCCGGGGTGCAATTCGAAGTGCTCGAAGCCGATCCGCGCCGCGTGCGCCGCGTGCGGTTGAAACAGCCGCCGAAACCCGCCGAGGATTGATGGCGCAATTTCTCGACAATGCCGGCGCGTTCATCCGCGGACTCGCCGGCTGGCGCCGGTTCTTGTTCGCATTCCTCGCCGGCGCGCTTTCCGCGCTATCCTTCGCGCCGTTCGGGCTTTGGCCGCTCCTGCTTTTGGGCTTTGCGGCGCTAGCGCTTCTGATCGATGGCGCCGTTGCGCATGCGCGCCCTACCCGCAGCGCGGCGTTCGCCGGATGGGCTTTCGGGTTCGGCCAATTTCTCGTCGGCCTTTATTGGGTGGGTTACGCCTTCCTGGTCGACAGTGCCGATCATCTCTGGCAACTCCCGTTTATCGCGCTGATCTTTCCCGGTGGCCTGGCGCTGTTTATCGCGCTCGCGGCTGCTGCGTCTGCTTACGTCTGGCGCGCCGGATGGCCGCGCATTTTCATTCTCGCCGCTGCCTATGCCATCGCGGAGTGGATTCGCGGAAACATCTTCACCGGCTTTCCGTGGAATCTCCCCGGCTATGGCTGGGGCGCATCGCTCGCCGTCCTGCAAAGTGTGTCGCTCATCGGCGTCTATGGTCTGTCTCTGCTGACGATCCTTTTCGGTGCGTCGCTGGCGCTTCTCTTCGCACCGGCGCGCAAGAAAGAATGGCCGCTGACCGCCGCGCTCACGCTTCTGTTCGTTCTGATATGGATTGGCGGTGCGATACGCCTGAATACTGCCGTATCGGATGTGGCCGGCGTCCATTTGCGGCTCGTTCAGCCGAACGTGCCCCAGCAGGACAAATATCTGCCGTCGCTGCGCGCGCAACATTGGCGCGAGCTGATGGATTTGAGTCTGGCCAAAGGCAGCGGGCCCGCCCCCACGCACATCATCTGGCCGGAGTCGGCGCCGCCGTTCCTGCTCGCGCGCGAGGCGCAGGCGCTCGACGATGTTGCGCTCCTTACCGGCACCAAGCGGGTGCTGATGACCGGTGCTGCGCGTGTGGATGTCGAGCCGGGAAAAGAGCCGACCTTCTACAACAGCTTCTATATCTTCGCGCATGGCGGCGAGCTCATCGGCACCTACGACAAGTTTCATCTCGTTCCGTTCGGCGAATATGTGCCGGCATTTCTTCAGAAGCTTGGGTTGTCGAACGTCGTGAACATTCCGGGCAGCTTCGGTTTCGGCAGCGGGCCGCAGACCTTCTCCGTTCCCGGCGCGCCGCCGGTGGGTCCGCTGATCTGCTACGAAATCCTCTTTCCCGGCGAAGTGACAGCGCGGACCCGGCCGCAATGGTTCGTGAACGTCACCGATGACTCCTGGTTCGGTCCGTCGTCATCCGCGGGGCCTTATCAACATCTTTTGATCGCGCGTGTGCGCGCCATCGAAGAGGGCTTGCCCGTTGCACGAGCCGCCAACACCGGCATCTCCGCTGTGATCGATCCGCTGGGGCGAATTGTGGCAAAACTTGGAAGCGGCGAAGCCGGCGTGGTGGATTCCGCTCTTCCTGCCGCATTGCCGGAAACTTTCTTCGCGAAATTCGGCGAAGCCGGGTTCCTCCTTATGCTGATTTTCGCAGGGGCGGCTGGATTGTTCTGGCGCGCCGCAACTTCCGGACGCCAAGCCCGTTAGACTCAATGGGCGCTTTTCTTGCGCCCGGAAACGGGGCTAAGGTCCCAACGGTAAACGGAAATTTGCGTAAGAGTGATCGTGCCGAAAAAGCAAGCCAGCCCCATTGATGTTCAGGTCGGAACACGCGTCCGGTTGCGGCGCATGTTGATCGGCATGAGTCAGGAAAAGCTCGGCGAACTGCTCGGCCTTACCTTCCAGCAGGTCCAGAAATACGAGAAAGGCGTGAACCGGATCGGCGCAGGCCGCCTGTTTCAGGTCGCGCATATTCTCGGCGTGCCGATCGATTATTTCTACGAAGGCGTGAACGGCAATTCCGAAAATGCACCGGGTTTCGCCGAGCCCGGCGGTTCCTCGCCGCCGGTGATGGAATTTCTTTCCAGCGGCGAGGGGCTGCAGCTCAGCCTCGCCTTCATGAAAATCAAGGATCCGAAAGTGCGTAAGCGCGTGCTGGATCTTGTGAAGAGCTTGTCCGATGGCGAAGAGACCTCGGAACACTAGTCAGCCGGCCGCGATTTCTTTTCTTCTATGCCCGATCGATGCGTGCGCGCGTCGAGGGCTTTGTAAGCCTCATCCGGCGTCACACCGCAAGCCGCCCACAGCACGAGCAGGTGATAGAGCAGGTCGGCCGATTCTGCGATCAAGCTTTCCTTGTCCTGTCCCACCGCGGCGAGCGCGGTTTCCACGCCTTCTTCGCCCAGCTTCTTGGCGATCTTCAGCTTGCCCTGATGGAAAAGCTTCGCGGTGTAGGACGATGCCGGATCGGCATTCTTGCGCGATTTGATCGTCTCGAAGAGACGGTCGATGGGATGGTGCTCGGCCATGGTTCGACTCTAGGCGCGCCGCCCCGGGCTGTCACCGCCTCAATGGTAAATCAGTTTACACCCGGCTCCAGCAGGCGGCGCGCGATCACCTGCGCCTGTATTTCCGCCGCACCCTCGAAGATGTTGAGGATGCGCGCGTCGCACAGCACGCGGCTGATCTCGAACTCCAGCGCGAAACCGTTGCCGCCATGGATCTGCAGCGCATTATCCGCTGCGGCCCAGGCTACGCGCGCGCCCAGAAGCTTGGCCATGCCGGCTTCCAAGTCACAGCGGCGGCCTTCGTCTTTCTCATGTGCCGCGTGGTAGGCGATCTGCCGGGACACCGCGATCTCCACCGCCATCATCACCAGCTTGTCGCTGACGCGCGGGAATTCGAAGATCGGCTTTCCAAATTGCGTGCGATCCAACGCGTATTGCAGGCCGAGATCGAGCGCGCGCTGCGCCACGCCGATGGCGCGCGCTGCCGTCTGAATGCGTGCGGATTCGAAGGTCTGCATGAGCTGCTTGAAGCCCTGACCCTCTTCGGTACCGAGCAGATTCTTCGCCGGCACTTCGAAACCGTCGAAGCCGATCTCATACTCCTTCATGCCGCGATAGCCGAGCACTTCGATCTCGCCGCCGGTCATGCCCTTGGCCGGGAAGATTTCGGTCTCGGTGAAGCGCGGCTTCTCCGCCAGCAGCATCGATAACCCGCGATAGCCTTTCTGATCCGGCAGCGTCCGCACCAGCAGCGTCATGACATCGGCGCGCGCGGCGTGGGTGATCCAGGTCTTGTTGCCGTAGATCTTGAACACATTGCCTTCGCGCACGCCGCGCGTTTTCAGTTCGGCCACGTCGGAGCCGCCTGCCGGTTCGGTGAACACGGCGGTCGGCAGGATTTCGCCGCTGGCGATCTTCGGCAGCCAGTGCTTTTTCTGTTCATCGGTGCCGCCGGTGAGGATGAGTTCGCAAGCGATTTCCGAGCGGGTCGCGAGCGAGCCTACGCCGATATAGCCGCGCGACAATTCTTCGGAGACGACGCACATCGCCGTCTTGGAAAGCCCCGAGCCGCCGAATTCCTCTGGTAGACTGAGACCGAACACGCCAAGTTCGGAAAGTTCGTTGATCACCGGCATCGGGATCAACTCATCTTTCAGATGCCATTGATGCGCGAAGGGCGTCACCTTGTCCTGCGCAAAACGATAGAACTGCTCGCGCACCATGCCCATGGTTTCATCAAGGCCGGGCTCGCCATAGAACATCGCGCCCGCATGGCTGCGCAGATAGCCGGCGATTCCGTCGCGCACGTCTTTGCCTGATCCGTTCTCGATCAGCGTGTGAACGGAATTCCAGAAGGCCGCGAAGTCATCATTGCCAACACCAAGATCGCCGGGCCGCACGACTTCGCCCTGACTCATCATCACGCCGCCGGCCATTTGCGAGAGATATTCGGCAAAGGCGGCTTGCAGAAGAAGCAGCTCGATATCGCCAAGCCGGCCTTCGCGCTCAAGCCGGCGCCCCCATCGGGCCATCTGGCGCAGGGCTTCCACATAAGTTGCGTACCAGGCAAAGGCATGCACGGCGCGTTGCTCGCGGTCGATGGCCTTGGTGTCCACTTTGCCACCCATGGTGACTTTGGCCGCGACCGTGCTCCGCGCCGCCGCAAGGAATTTCTCGGCCGCCAGCACGGCATCGTCGCAGTGTTTGAAGAGTTCGCTCGTGTTCGTCATGGGCGTTGTCACCGGCAGAAGTGTGTCAGGCTAGAGGAGGTTTTTGCAGCGCACCATGCGGCGCTGTGATCATAGGTCGGCTGCATGGCTTGAGTTCTTGTCGGACAGCGCCAACTATCCGCCCGTCCTTGGGGGAACGGCAGATGAAACGGATTTCCATTCTGGTCTGTCTTGCGGCGCTGACGTTCAACGCGCCGGTCTTTGCCGCCGACGACCTTTCGCCGGCCGACAAGAAGGCGATGCACGACTACACGCTGTCGATGGCCAAGGTGCAGGCCATGGGCGCGGCACTGAGCGATTTCGAGAAGATGTCCAGGAGCGATCCCACGCTCAACAACCAGGCGCACAATGTCGGCGACACCAGCAGGTCGATCGCCGAGATGGAAGCGAAGATCGCCGCCAATCCGAAGATGATGGCGGTCTATCGCGCGCATGGGCTCACGCCTGCCGATGCGGTGGTCATGCCGTTCGTGCTGATGTATGCGGGCATGATTGTCGAATATCCCCAAACCGCCGCCAAGCTTTCGGACGAGACCTCGCCGCAGCAGGTCGCCTTCTTCAAGCAGAACGAGAAGGCGCTCAAAGCGACGGCGTGGCTCTATCCGAAGAACTAGGCCTTCTGCGCTTCCAGAACGTCCTCATAGGTCTTGAGGCCGGGGCGCTGGGCGTTGACCAGCACCGCCATGTTGCCGGGCAGATGCTCGTTCTTCCACATCTTGGTGTGCGCGCGCGGAATGTCCGCCCACGGGAAGACTTCGCTCATGCACGGATCGATGCGGCGCTCGACGACGAGGCGGTTGGCCTGTGAGGCTTGCATCAGATTCGCGAAATGCGAGCCCTGAATGCGCTTCTGGCGCATCCACACATAGCGCGCATCGAAGGTGATGTTGTAGCCGGTGGTGCCGGCGCAGAAGACGACCATGCCGCCGCGCTTCACGACAAGGCACGATACGGGGAAGGTCGATTCACCCGGATGCTCGAACACCATGTCGACATCGTTGCCCTTGCCGGTGATGTCCCAGATCGCTTTGCCGAACTTACGCGCTTCCTTGGTCCACGCGTCGTATTCGGGCGTGCCGACTTGCGGCATCTGCCCCCAGCAGTTGAAATCCTTGCGGTTGATCACCGCTTTGGCGCCGAGCGAGAGCACGAAGTCGCGCTTGCTCTCGTCGCTGATGACGCCGATCGCGTTCGCGCCGCTCACCGCGCAAAGCTGAACCGCAAACGATCCCAAACCGCCGGACGCGCCCCAGATCAGAACATTGTGGCCCGGCCGCAGGATGTGCGGGCGATGGCCGAAGAACATGCGGTAGGTGGTGGCGAGCGTCAGCGTGTAACACGCCGCTTCTTCCCAGGTGAGATGCTTGGGGCGCTCCATGAGTTGGCGATCCTGCACGCGGCAGAACTGCGCGAAAGAACCATCCGGCGTCTCGTAACCCCAGATGCGCTGGCTCGGCGAGAACATCGGATCGCCGCCATTGCACTCTTCGTCGTCGCCATCGTCCTGATTGCAATGCACGACGACTTCGTCGCCGACTTTCCAGCGCGTGACCTTCGAGCCGACGGCCCACACGATGCCGGACGCGTCGGAGCCTGCGATGTGATACGGATTTTTGTGGCCATCGATCGGCGAAATTGGAACGCCGAGACCGGCCCACACGCCGTTGTAGTTCACGCCGGCCGCCATCACGAGAACGAGCACGTCGTGGCTGTCGAGCGACCAGGTCGGCACCACTTCCATCTGGAACGACTTCTCGGGTTCGCCGTGGCGCTCCTTGCGGATGGTCCACGCATACATGTTCTTCGGAACATGCCCCATCGGCGGAATCTCGCCGATCTCGTAAAGGTCCTTGTAGACGTCCAGCTGCGGCTTGGTCTCGACGGCGGCCATTGAACCCTCGCTCCTCATTCCCTCGTGTAACGCGCTTGTTCCCGCGCGGTGGCGCAGTAGGCCCAGACTTTTGCTGCGTTGCAACAGAAAAGTGGGTATGTGCCTGTGGAAGAAGGATTTTCGGCAATAATATTGCGTGTCAGCCGGACCGCCGCCGAAAGCGGGATTTGCGCGGTTTCCCGCTCGCCTTGGCTACGATCTCTTTCACTTTCACCGACTGGCGGATGGACAGCGAGGAGGAGAGC
Organism: Rhizomicrobium sp.; assembly: GCA_036569005.1. Lineage (GTDB taxonomy): Bacteria > Pseudomonadota > Alphaproteobacteria > Micropepsales > Micropepsaceae > Rhizomicrobium. The sequence goes on from DATCRK010000012.1 coordinate 14,864, forward strand.
GAGCCCTTTTCGGGATCGCCGAAGGCGCGGCCATAGCGCTCCAGCCGTTCTTCCACAGAGCCGAGAAACTCTCCTTCCCAGTCCGACAGTTTCACCCCGGAGGTGTCGGCCAGCTTCTTGGCTTTGCGCAAAGCCTTCAACGCGACGCGCTTGGCATGCTTGCGCTCCGCGTCGCGCTGCTCCTTGGGTGTTTTGCGTTTCGGCTTTCCAAACGGCATCGATCAGTGCGCGACGTGCGGATCCTTTTCGCCGGCCTTCATCGCAAGCTGGATGTTGTCGATGGCGACAGGGCAGGTGAAATGCTTGGAGCGCGCGCAGTTCGGATTGTAGGCGTCGTTGAAATCGATGGTCACCGTCTTCGGCGGATAAGCGCCGAAGTCGCTGATGTCGACATAACGTCCCGCGCCATAAGCGCCTTTGCCGGTGAGGTTGTCGGTGAAGAACGCCGACATGTCGGTGATCTTTTTGGGATCGTTGTCGCCGGAATAGAACGGCAGCGTGACGGTCTTGCCCTGCAGTTTGAACGTCGCTTCGCCGACGAGATAGAACTGCTTGTCGGTGCCGCGCGATGTGCGGAACACATGCGCCGGGCGTTTCGGATCGGGCTTGAAACTCGCCGTCACGCGATAAGCGGGGTCATAGGGGAAGTAATCCACGCCCTTGAAGTTGAGCGCATCGGGATTTTGCTGATTGAACACGAAGATGCGCCAGCCCATCACACCCGCATCCACCTGCGTCGGTTGGCCGTCGACATCGACATCCTTGTCGATGGGAATGCTCTTCATCAGCGTGGCAGTGTCGATGCTCTTTCCGGCTTTCGTCGCTGAAATCTTTCCGCCATGCAGCGCCACGGTGAGAACACCCGATGCTTTGGGATCGTGACTCCAACGATAGGAGCCCGGCTTGCCTGCCGTGCCCTGCAGCACCGCAGTATCGCCATCGTGCAGATAGGCGGAATCCTGGATCTTGAGGATCGCATGGGGCCGTTTCGCCCACGCCACATTGGCGTCCGCGATACCGGCTTTCCATTCCGCTTCCGGCGTCTGCGGCGGCGCGGCAGCGCCCAGCAGAATGGTGGCGGCGACGGCGGACAGCAGGACGGCGGCTCTCATGTTTCCCCACAAAATGGCGTGTTTTCACTGCCGCGCAGCCTAGCCCGACGCGGCGGTTAAGCAAGCGGCAAGGGCGCGGCTGCTAGGCTTTCCGCGATGGATTCCGCGGCCGCAAAACAGCGTGTGGACTGGACGGCGATCACCGCCGGCGTCGCTCTGTCTTACGCCGTCTTCCTTGCCGCGATGTTCGCCGCGCATTGGTGGCTGCGCGCCGCCGACGGTACGCCCATCGCCAATGATTTCGTCGACGTGTTCGCCGCAGGGCATCTGGCCGCCGCCGGACATGCTGCATCTGCTTATGACTGGAATATCCATCGCGCCGAAGAGGTGTCGGTCATCGGGCATGGCTTTTCCGGCTATTACGGATGGCACTATCCGCCGCCGTTTCTTTTCGTCGCGGTGCTGCTTTCGGCGCTTCCCTATTTCGCGTCGTTCCTCTTCTGGATTTTGGGAACGCTTGCGCCATTTGCCTTCGCTGTCTCCCGCATCGCGCAGAAGCGCGCGGCGTTGCTGTGGGTCATGGCGTTTCCCGCTGTGCTGCTGAATGCCTATGTCGGTCAGAACGGGTTCTTCACCGCAGCCTTATTCGGCGCGGCGCTTCTCAGCTTGAAAGACCGGCCCATCCTTAGCGGCGTTTTCATCGGCCTGCTGACATACAAGCCGCAGTTCGGGCTGACGATTCCCATCGCCTTGCTGGCGGGGAGCCATTGGCGCGCTCTGGCGTCGGCAACGGGCACCGCTGCGTTGATCGCTACGTTGTCTCTGCTTGCCTTCGGCGCGGAAACCTGGACAGCATTCTTCCAATCTATTCCGCACACAACGCAGATGATCCTTGCGGGGGGCCAAGCCGGCTGGAACAAGCTGCAGACGGTCTATGGTTTTGCGCGTTGGATCGGCGCCGGTGATGCAGCCGCGTGGACATGGCAGATCGGCGTTGCCGCGTTGCTGGCCCTTGGCATCGCGTTGATGTGGCACAGCCGTATGCCGTTGGCCTTGAAGGCCTCCGCGCTGTGTGCGGCCACGCTGCTCGCGACGCCCTATGCTTATATCTACGATTTCCCGCTTCTGGCGGTGTCCATCGCGTTTCTTTATCGCCACCGTGCGTTCGACGATCGCGAGGCCATCACCTTGCTGGGTGCGGCAGCGCTGATCGCTGCTTTCCCATGGCTCGACGCGCCGGTCGGTCTTGCCGCGACCTTGTTGGTGGCAAGCCTCGTTTCGCGCCGGGGCCGGAAGCTCTTCGCGGCCGGGGATGTTGCGTTGCAGCACGCCTGACGCCTTAATGCGCGCCATGAGCGAGCGCCTACGAGACAAGCCCTGGATCTTCCGCACCTATGCCGGCCATTCGAGCGCCGCGGCGTCTAACGCGCTCTATCGCACCAACCTCGCCAAGGGGCAGACGGGTTTGTCCGTCGCTTTCGATCTGCCGACGCAGACGGGTTACGACAGCGACGATGCCCTGTCGAAAGGCGAAGTCGGAAAAGTCGGCGTGCCGATCTCGCATCTGGGCGACATGCGCGCGCTGTTCGAAGGCATCCCGCTGGACAAGATGAACACGTCCATGACGATCAACGCGCCCGCGGCGTGGCTGCTGGCGCTCTATGTCGCCGTCGCGGATGAGCAGGGCGCGCCGCGCGGATCGCTCACCGGCACGACGCAAAACGACATCATCAAGGAGTATCTCGCGCGCGGGACGTACATCTTCCCGCCCAAACCGGCGCTGCGCCTCACCACCGACACAATCGCTTTCACGACGGCGGAATTGCCGAAATGGAATCCGATCAATCTGTGCTCCTATCACTTGCAGGAAGCCGGCGCGGATGCAGTAGAAGAAGCCGCCTTCGCGCTCGCCGCCGCGATTTCGGTGCTCGATGCCTGCAAGGCGCGCGACGCGATTCCGGATAACGAATTTCCCAAAGCCGTGGGCCGCATCTCGTTCTTTGTGAATTCCGGCGTGAAGTTTATCACCGAGATCTGCAAGCTGCGCGCGATGGGCAAGGTGTGGGACGAGATCGCGAAGGACCGCTACGGCGTCACCGATCCCAAGCTGCGGCTGTTCCGTTATGGTGTACAGGTGAACTCGCTCGGCCTCACTGAGCAGCAGCCGGAGAACAACGTCTATCGCATCCTCTTCGGCATGCTGGGCGTGACGCTGTCCAAAAACGCGCGCGCCCGTGCGGTGCAGTTGCCGGCGTGGAATGAAGCCCTTGGTTTGCCGCGCCCGTGGGATCAGCAATGGTCGCTGCGTCTGCAGCAGATCGGCGCGTATGAGACCGACATGCTGGAATATGGCGACATCTTCGACGGCTCGAAGGTGATCGAGGAGAAAGTCTCGACGCTGGTTGCGCAGATCAAGGACGAGATCGCGCGCATCGCCGATCTGGGCGGCGCCGCCACGCAGGAAGCACTGGAATATATGAAAGAGCGTCTCGTCGCTTCCAACGCCGCGCGCATGGAAGCGATCGAGACGTCGGACGAGATCCGTGTCGGCGTGAACAGCTACACCGAAACCGAACCGTCACCGCTCACCGCGGGCAACGGCAATTTCGTCGTGGTGGATGAAGCCGCGGAGCGCGAGCAGATCGAGCGCCTGACGGCATGGCGCAGCGCGCGCGACCAGAAAAAAGTCGATGCCGCGCTGGCCGATCTGGAACGCGCGACGAAAGAGAACGCCAACATCATGCCGGTCTCCATCGCCTGCGCCAAAGCGGGCGTGACGACGGGCGAGTGGGCGCACACCTTGCGCCACGTCTTCGGCGAATACCGCGCACCGACCGGCGTGGCAGCATCCGGGCCCGGCCGCAACGATCCGCGCATCGGCGAATTGCGCGATGAGGTGAATGCGGTGTCGAGGAAGCTGGGTCGCCGCCTCACCTTCCTTGTTGCGAAACCAGGCCTGGATGGTCACTCCAACGGGGCAGAGCAGATCGCCATCCGCGCGCGCGATGCGGGCATGGAGGTCGTCTATGACGGCATCCGTTTCTCGCCGGACGAGATCGTCTCCACCGCAAAGGAGAAGCAGCCGCACATGATCGGGCTCTCCATCCTCTCCGGTTCGCACATCCCGCTGGCGCGAGACGTGATGGCCAAGCTGAAGGACGCTGGCCTGACGGATGTGAAGGTCGTCGCCGGCGGTATCATCCCGCCGGAAGACGAGGCAGCGCTGAAAGCGGCGGGAATCTCAGCCGTGTTCAGCCCCAAGGACTACGACCTCAACGCCATCATGCATGAGATCGTGGCGCTGGCCGACAAAGCCTGATTTTTCCACCGCGTGACGGTTCCCAGAAACGGAACTCGCATGGTGACGATCACAGCACCCGCAGAATTGTGGCGGCCTGCCTTATTCCGTCCAAGATTCCGCCGGTAACTTTCTGTTTACTATGTTAAACGCCAAGGGGAATTCCGAAGAAGGCCCCTCGCGGAACGCTGGGGGATATCATGGTCGCCTATCGCCGCATCGATGAAGTGAATGTGCCGCCGAGCCGCAAGCACGCGCTGAGCCACGAACTTTTCCACGGACTGACGCCCGAAGAATTCGACAACGAAGCGCGCACCGTCGCCGAAGTGCGCGCGATGACGCCCGCCGTGCGCCGCCGCATGGAAGCGCATCTCACCGAGCGCCTTCTGACGCCGCCAGACGCGCCGAGCTGGGGGCCGGACTGGATTCATCACGGCGATCGCTTCGCGCCCAGGCGCGGCAGCGAGAAGCCGGGCCTGTTCTCCCGCATCTTCAAACGCGACGACGAAGAGGACGACGAGGTCGAGGCTTCTCCGGACGTCGCCACCGATGAGGATTACGTCATCGCGCGCAACATGGAGAAGAGCCGCCAGATCGCGCATTACCGCTGGCTCTATGCCGCCGCCATCGGCATCACGCTTCTCATCGCCTTCGCCGCGATGTTCGTGGACTATCAGATCATCCGCGGCGATGTGTGGACGCGCGCGCTGTCCAACGAATTCATGGTCGTCCCGGCGGCGCTGCAATCCACGCTCGTCTTCAAGAGCCTGCAGGTTGTGTTCGCCGTGCTCATCATCCATTTCATGCTCAAGATCACCGGCGTCTATGGCCGCAATGCCATGGTCGTCGCCGCCTTCGTGCTCGCTTTGGTGATGATCGGCGGCCTCGGCTACCTCGTCGCCTACAACAACATGACTGGCGGCACCTCCACCACGCTGGAGCACCAGCAGAGCAACGACACAAGCGGCAACGCCATTGATCGTCTGTTCCAAACCGATGCGCCCATCAGCGCGGAAAATCCGGTGCGCAACGCTTCGCTGAAAAGCAGCAGCGAATATTCGCTGGGCCTGCCGAAGCTGTCGCAAAGCTCGCTGGCCGATGCGGACAGCTGGTTCTGGTTCGCCTTCGCGTCCGTGATCTTCTTTATCGTCACCATCGTTGCGGCGCTTTATATCCAGGGCGCGGAGAACAACATGCGCAACGTCATGCTGGCGCGCGATTACAAGCACCGCCAGCGCCAATTCGCGCAGCTTCATCTTCTGCAGCTCGCGGACAAGCGCGAAGCGGCGCGCGGCGAAGTCGAAGCCTGATGCTGATGAACGCGATGCTCGCCGTGGCCACGGCCACGGCGCTGGTCGGCGGCGGCTATCTGGCCGTGGATGCCACGCAAACCGCAGACGCCGCGCTGCGCGCCACCCCGGTGTCCTATCTCTCCGATCACGCCAACATCGCGCCGCGACGCATCGTCATCGCGATCGATCTGTCCAAGAGCAATCCACTGATCGACAGTCCTGAGTTCGCGCAGAAAGTCGCCGATCGCGTGGGTGATGAAATCCGTGGCCTCGGCTTCGCGTCGGAAGTGCATGTGCGCACCTTCGGCAGCTATGACGCCAGCTCGAACAATTTCCACTACGACGTGCAGATCTCCGTGCGCAATCGCCCCGAAGTCGTCGCGGCGGATGTCGAGAAGCTGATCTCCGGCACGCCGATGCTGGTGCGCCAGGGCAAGTGGCAGGCGCAGGGCAACACCAACATCCTCGCTTTCATGGACAATGTCTCGAACGCCATCGGCTGCTCGGGCATGCCGACAACGATCATTCTCGCCAGCGACGGGATCGAGGATTCCGAATATGTGCGCCTCGGCCACGCCGACGCGCATCTGCCCGCGCCGGACGGGCGTCCCTTCGCAGGCTGTTCGGATTTCCAGATCCTCGGCCTGGGCGAAGGCGACAGAAGCCCCAGCGAAACGGTGCGGTTGCGCGGCGAATGGAATCGCTGGGCGCATGCCGCCGGTTTCGCGCGCTTCCAGGGCCTGAACGACTGGTAGTCAGCCGAACAGGCGCAATCGTATCTGATAGGGTGTGATGCCGTCCGCGCGAAGGCTGCGCAGCGTGGCGGCGGAATCGCGCTTGGAGAACTTCTTTCCCTGCGCATCCAGAATGAGTTTGTGATGCGCGTATTCGGGCGCCGGCAAATCCAGCAATGTCTGCAACACACGCTGGATATGCGCGGCGGCGAACAGATCGTTGCCGCGCGTCACCAGCGTCACGCCCTGAAAGGCGTCATCCACAACAACCGACAGATGATAGGACGCCGGCGTTTCCTTGCGCGCCAGAACGATGTCGCCGAACAACAGCGGATCGACGGTGACCACGCCATGTTCGCCCTGCGGCCACGCACCATTCTCCTTGAATGAGAGCGCGCCTGCTCTGTCCGCTGCCTTCTGCGCGTCCAGCCGCAGCGCATATGGCGCGCCGCTCGCCATGCGCTCCCGCCGCTGCGCGTCGCTCAGATGACGGCAGGTGCCGGGATAGATCGGGCCTTCGGGTCCCAAATGCATATTGTGCGGCGCCTCGATGGCGCGCGCGACTTCGGCTGCGATCTCCGCGCGGGTGCAGAAGCAGGGATAGAGCAAGCCTTGGCCCTGAAGCGTATCCAGCGCCGCGCGATAGGCATCGAAGCGTTCGGACTGCCGTAGCACCGGCTTTTCCCAATCGAGCCCAAGCCACGCTAGGTCCTCATAAATCGCATCCTCGAATTCCGGGCGGCAGCGCGTTTGGTCGATATCCTCGATGCGCAGCAGGAAGCGCTCGCCCGCGCGCGCTGCGGTGATCGCGGCAAATGCATGCCCCAGATGCAGAAAGCCGGTTGGACTTGGTGCAAAGCGCGTGACAATCATTTGCGGAGATTACACATCCGAAATCCCATGCCCAAGCCGCACCGCATCGCATCCGCCGAGCATCTCGACACCGCATTGGAGTCGCTCCTCGCAGCGGATGCGCGCTTTCATCCGGTGGTCCAGCGCACGGGCCGGCCGCAATACAAGCCGCGCCGCAAACATGGCTTTGAAGCCCTGGTCGATATCGTCGTCAGCCAGCAGCTTTCCATCGCGGCGGCGGACACCATCTTCGGCCGTGTGAAAGAGAAGGTCTCGCCCTTCACGCCGGAAAATCTGCTGGCGACGCCCGCCGAAGTCCTGCGCGCTTGCGGCCTCTCCGCGCCCAAGCAGAAGCACATGAAGAGCATCGCCACGGCGATCCTGGGCGGCGCGCTCGACCTGAAGCGCATCCGCGCGATGCCGGACGACGATGCCCGCGCGCATCTCACCGCGGTGAAAGGCATCGGCCCGTGGACGGCGGACATTTATCTGATGTCCGCGCTCGGCCGCGCCGATATCTGGCCCGTCGCCGATGTCGGCCTGCAGGCGTCCATCACGCGCGTGCTGAAGCTGCGCAAGCGCCCGAACGAAAAGCAGATGGAGAAGCTGTCGAAGAACTGGCGGCCCTGGCGCACCGTCGTCGCCCGCCTGCTCTGGATCCACGAAGACGGCATCCGCAAAGAAAAACGCGAAGCCGAAGCACGCGCAAAGGCGGAACGCGCCGCCCGGCTCAAGAAGAAGAAAAAGAAATGACGGTCACGATCCGGCCCGCGCGCAGCGAAGATGCACCCGGCATCGCCGCCGTGCATTCCGCCTCCTGGCGCGCAACGTATCCCGGCATCGTTCCGCAATCCACTCTGGACGAGATGCATCCGGAGAAAACCGTGGAGCGCTGGCGTGATGCGGCGATGGGCAAACATCCCGGCGCGCATCTTCTTGTCGCCGAAGAAAATGAAAAGATTATCGGCTTTGAGACGTATGGTCCCGCGCGCGAACCGGCATTCGGTTACACGGGCGAGCTCTACGCCGCCTATTTCCTGCCCGAAGCGATGGGCAAGGGGCTGGGCACGGAGATGATGAAGATCGTCGTCCGCGATCTTGCCGCGCAAGGCCTGAACGACATGATCGTGTGGGTGATGGAAGCCAATGAGCGCGGCCGCCGCTTTTACGAGAAGATATTGGGCGGCGTGGTTGTTCCAGATTCGCGGCAGAGCTTCGAGATCGAAGGCGCAACGGTCTGGGAAATCGCCTATGGCTTTCGCCCGCTTCCCTTGTTGAAATAGCGCATGGCTCTGCACCAACTGTCCGGTCCTCGATTGCCGCCGGCGCGCGGCGAAGCCACGCATCTCGTCGTGCTGGCCCACGGCTATGGCGCGGATGGAAACGATCTCATCGGTCTGGCGCCGATGTGGCAGCGTTTGCTGCCGACGGCGGCTTTCGTGGCGCCCAACGCACCGCAACCCTGCAGTGCCGGGTTCGGTTATCAGTGGTTTCCGATCTCGCGTCTTGATCCCAGCGAAATGGCGCGTGGCGTGGAATCGGCGGCGGCGACGCTGGAGAATTTTCTTGAAGCTGAACTGACGCGTCTGAATCTCTCGGGCGACAATCTCGCGCTCGTCGGCTTCAGCCAGGGCACGATGATGTCGCTGCATGTGGGGTTGAAGCGCGCCGTGAAGCCCGCCGCCATTGTCGGCTATTCTGGCATGCTGGCGGATCAGAAAGCCGAATTGGGACCGGACGCGCCGCCGGTCCTGCTGATCCATGGCGATGCCGATCCCATGATCCCCGTTGGGGCGTTGTTCGCCGCCGCCGCAACGCTAGGTGGCGCGGGCGCCGCGGTCCAATGGCATATCGCGCCGGGCGTCGGTCATTCCATCGACGAGACGGGCCTTGCGATGGGCGGCGAATTCCTCGCACGCGCCTTTCGCGGCCAGCTTGCGCGCAAACAGGCACAAATCTCCTGCCCCGTCGGCTGACCGTTGGCTGACTGTCGCTTGGCCGTCACGGCGAATCGCGTAACATCTTCTACGGCTTGGGGCTTGTTGGCAGACCGTGCTTTTTGCCCTTACAGTTCCGGCCAGTAACGGAGGTGCTGTCTTCACAAGGACCCAACCGTGTTAGCCGCCGGCCGCAGCCCGGAAGCCTGCCCGGCCCTCGTACTCAACGCCGATCACCGGCCGCTGAGTTACTTTCCGCTGTCGCTCTGGTCCTGGCAGGACGCGATCAAAGCGGTCTTCCTGGATCGCGTGAACATCCTCGCCGAATACGACCGCGCCGTGCATTCGCCCAGCTTCGAAATGAAGCTGCCATCCGTCGTCTCGCTCAAAAGCTATGTGAAGCTCGCGCGCAATCCGGCGTTCACGCGATTCAACGTTTTCCTGCGCGACCGTTTCGAATGCCAGTATTGCGGCGACGAGGACGATCTCACCTTCGATCACGTCATCCCGCGTTCGCGCGGTGGCAAGACGACATGGGAGAATGTCGTCACCGCCTGCGCCCCCTGCAACCTGATGAAGGGCGGAAGGCTGCCGCAGCATATCGGCATGTTCCCGCGCATCGTTCCGCATCGTCCGTCGGTGAACGAGCTGCGCAACAACGGCCGCCGCTTTCCGCCCAACCACCTGCACGAAAGCTGGGCGGACTATCTCTACTGGGATAGCGAGCTGGAGCCGTAGAGCGCTTCAGAATCCATTTCTCACTTCGTCATGGCCGCCCTCGTGGCGGCCATCCATTTTCCAGAGACCAATCCATAACTTTGGCGCGGTTTCTGGAAAATGGATCACCGGGACAAGCCCGGTGATGACGGTTGGAAGATAAGTGAAAGTCCTCTGAAAAATTAAAGCCGCGCCTCCCGCCACATCGCGATCAGCGGCGGCGCGCCGGGTGGCGAGATGCTCTTGCGCGCAACGAAGCCAGCCCGCTCATAAAGCTTGGTGTTCTTCGGATTGGAATTTTCCAGATAGGCCGCCGCGCCCGCTTCATCGACCTTCTTCATGGTTGCCTCAAGCAGCGCGCCGCCAAGTCCCATGCCCTGAAAGCGCGGCGCGGCGGCGATGAACGCCAGATAAAAATGCGGTTCATGCGGATGGTTCTTCTCCATCGCATCGCCCATCGCGCTGCCGCGGCCCAGCCGTGGAAAGCCACAGAGGCGAACGAACATCGGAATGAGCTTGAGCTGGTCGAAGAAGCCGCCGGGGCTCGCCGGAGCATCGGGCGGAAGCCATGCGGCGGCTACGCTCGCATCTTCCGCCATCCAGACATGGCCAAACGGAATCGCGCGCTTTTGCAGCAACCAATAAAAGAAGTTCTCCAGACCCTGCGCGCGCTTCGGGCCTGGACGGGCGATCCAGTCCATTACCGGATCGGTCGTGAACGCAGCGGCGAAGAGGCGCGCGACGGCGCGCGCATCGTCCATCGTCGCGCGGCGCGGATTGGTGGCGCGCGCGAGCCGCGCGTGGCGTTCAGCATCGTCGCTCATAGGCGCTCGGAAAGCTTGATGGCGAGGCGGCATCCTGCCTTGATGGTCTCGCTGAGCAGCTTGTAGCCCGGTGCGTCTTCGGCACCGCGCTCCAGCGCTTCGTTCTTGTGCGCGATCTCGTCGGCGCGGAATTTCTCCACCGCCTCTTTCAACGAAGGATCGCCGTCCAGCCGCTCGATCTGTTGCGCATAGTGTTCGTCGATCACTTCTTCGACCGCCGCGGTGCAGGCCATCGCCGCCTTCTCGCCCATCAGCGCGGTCGCGGCACCGAGCGCGAAGCCCGCGACGCGCCACACCGGCTCCAGCGCGGTCGGCCGCACGCGGCGCTCGTTGATCAACTTGTCGAACGCCGCCAGATGTTCCTGTTCCTGCTCCGCCATTTTGCGGATGGCCTCAGCCGTTTCGGACTTGCTGTTACCGAACACGGCAAGCTGACCTTCATAGATGCGCACCGCGCCATATTCCCCCGCGTGATCGACGCGGATCATGGATTGCGTGTCGGCGGCGTTCTGCACGCCGGGCATCGCCGGCCGTCTGCGGCGCGCGGTCATGCAGATTTCCTCGCGATGAGCGCGAAACCGGCAATAGCGAAACCAAGAGAGATGAGCGCGTTGTAACCGGCCATCGAAACGCCGAAGAGCCGCCATGCCGCATGCTCGCAGCTCACCACATGCGCGTTGAGGTCAAGTTTGCCGACCATCTCGAATGCTGACCCGGTGCAGGCGCGCGGTCCCGCCCACATGTGCCATTCCACGCCCGCATGATAGATGCCGATCACGCCGGTGATCGCGAGCAGCAATGCCGTGAGAACAGCAACCGGGCGTGCGAGGCTTTGCGGCAATATGCCCGTCTGCAGCAATAACCCGCCGCCCAATCCCACAGCGATCGCGGCGAAATGCGGATAACGCTGCCACATGCACATCTCGCAAGGCGGATACCCGCCGATATATTGGAAGCCAAGCGCGCCCAGAATGAGCACGAGCGAAACTGTGCCGAGCATCAGGGCAATTTGTGTCGAATTGCGCGGGCTCATTTCGCGAAGATCATCCGCTCGTCAGCGAAGGCTTTGAATTCCAGCGCGTTGCCGCTGGGGTCCTTGAAGAAGAAGGTCGCCTGTTCACCGGGCAGGCCTTCGAAGCGAATTCCCGGTTCGATGATGAATTTCACATCGCGGGAAGAAAGTTTCGCCGCGAGTTCTTTCCACGCATGCATATCGAGGATGATTCCAAAATGGCGCACAGGCACATCCTCGCCGTCAACAACATTATGTGCTTTGTGTCCCACTTCATCCGGGCTTAAATGGGCTACGATTTGGTGACCGAAAAAGTCGAAGTCGACCCATTCGTCAGAAGATCGGCCTTCGTTGCATCCGAGCAAGTCTCCGTAGAACGCGCGCGCTTCGGCGAGGTCGCGGACCGGAAATGCCAGATGAAAACGTGGATGGCTCGTCATATTGCGTGCGCTCTTTGCGTGTATCCAAGCAAAGCGCAACGGTGAGACAAAGGAAAGCCCATGCGTTTGTTGGGGCAGCCCCGCAAAAAAGTGAAGCGCCAACTGGCAGGCCGTGAATTGCTGCGGATCGACGGCGATTTTGTCCCCGTGACGCTTCGCCTCAATCCGCGCGCGCGCCGGTTGATCGTGAAAGTCCATCCCTCCACCGGTGAAGTGACGGTGGTGGCGCCCTCGCGGCGCGCGCTGCACGGTGCGCTGGCCTTCGCGCGCTCCGAAACGGACTGGATTCGCAAGCGTCTCGCCGGCGTGCCCAAACCCGTTCCGCTCGGTATTGGGGAGCGCGTACCTTTCCGCGGTGAACTGCATCATATCGTCGAAGGCGAAAAGGGCCGCGCGCCGGTATGGGCGGATGAAGAAGATGGTGAGCCGGTCATTCTCGTCAGCGGCCGTCCCGAACATGCCGCGCGCCGTATTCTGGATTTCCTGAAGCGCGAAGCCCGCAAGACGCTGGATGCGCGCACCGCGTTTTATGCGGACAAACTCGGCATCAAGCCGCGCCGCATCACCGTGCGCGACACGGCGAGTCGCTGGGGCTCCTGCTCGGCGCAGCGTGGCCTGTCCTTTTCCTGGCGGCTCATTCTCGCGCCGGATTTCGTGCTGGATTATGTCGTCGCGCATGAAGTGGCGCATATGAAAGAGATGAACCACAGCCCGCGCTTCTGGCAGCTCGTCGAGCTTCTGGGCGCGGATGTGAAGCGCGCGCAGCGCTGGCTCTCCGATCACGGCGCCATGCTGCACCGCTATGCGCCGCGCATCGTGGTGGATTGAAACCGCCAGGCTGTATCGGGTGTTGTTGCTGGAACAGGGAGGATTCCCATGATCCGCAAATTGCCGTCAGGCGGCTATCGCCTCTATTCGCGCAAGAAAGATCCCAAAACCGGCAAGCGCCGCAACCTCGGCACCTTCCGCACCAAAGCCGCCGCGGAGAAGCACGAAAAGCAGGTTCAGTATTTCAAGCGGCACTAAGTCTCAGCGCAGATCCGCCAGGCGGCGCTGCACGTCGCCGCGCAACTCGGCAAATTGGCGGCTCAGCACATCCAGCGCATCGGCGGAGGCATGCGAAGCGCGGTCGCGCAACCGATGGCGCAGCGCACGTATGTGGCGGTCTTCGAACGGCACATCGTCCACCAGCAATGCCGCGACGCTGACGGCGATCACCAGACCGGCCAGCGCGAAACCAGCCCAGGTCGCGATGGTGCCTGCGTCCGGTCCTTGTGCGGTGGCCTGCGGCGCACGGCGCCGCGCGGCGGTCCGGCGGCGGGCGTTAGCGGCGACGGCGCGAGGGCGTGTTCTTTTTTGAGTGGCGGTCGCCATGACGAAACTCCGATCAGAAATACGTGCGGCGCGGTGCGGGACGCAGAAGGGCGGACAGCAAGCAGCCCAGTCCGAAGGCCACGAACACGCTCGTCCAGGGCCGTGCGACGATGGTTTCTTCCACGGCATCGACGCCATAGGCCGCTTCTTCCGAGATCATGGAATAGAGATCCGAGATCTGGTCCTGCAGCGATTGCAATTTGTTTTTTAGTTCCGGGGGCACATTCGGCATGTCGCCCATCAGCGTCTCCGCTTCGTCCTGCAGCCGCGCGATGCTTTCGGCGAGGCGGTTGTCCCCGCCCTCAATGTTGAAATCGATATTGCTCACGTTTCGCTTCCTGTTCCGGCGGCGAATCCGGCCTTTAACCGTTCGCTGCCGCTGGCATGGGATAAGGCGCGCTCATGCCGTTCAGCCCACGCATCTGTAACGGACCTCGATATGCTATGTTCCCGCGTTCGCGCGGATGTGCCAAGCAGGCGGGCTTGCCCCGGCCGTGACAATTTCTGCCCCGGAAAAGCTTTTTTCGCCGTCCCTTGACCCCGCACCGCCGCTAAGTATATTGCGCGGCTTCCGCCGGACCGCTGTCCGCGCGGATATCAATGATTTCAAGGACTTACCCTATGTTCGCGGTCATCCGCACAGGCGGAAAACAGTACAAGGTCGCCAAAGACGACGTGATCTCCATCGAGCGTCTCGATGGCGATGCAGGTGCCAAGATCACTTTCGGCGAAGTCATGATGCTGGGCGGCGATGCGCCTAAGCACGGCGCGCCGCTGATCTCGGGCGCTTCGGTCACGGCCGAAGTCGTCGAGCAGGGCAAGGGTGAGAAGGTCGTGGCGTTCAAGAAGAAGCGCCGCAAGAACACCCATCGCAAGCGCGGTCACCGCCAGCACTTCACGAAAGTGAAGATCACCGGCATCAGCGCGGCGTAAGGAGCACTTCGTATGGCACACAAGAAAGCAGGCGGCTCTTCGCGCAACGGTCGCGACTCGAACCCCAAGATGCTCGGCGTGAAAGTGTTCGGCGGCGAAGCCATCAACGCCGGCAACGTGATCGTGCGTCAGCGCGGCACCAAGTTCTATCCGGGCGAGAACGTCGGCATGGGCAAGGACCACACGCTCTTTGCGCTTGAAGGCGGCCATGTGTCGTTCAAGACGGGTTACAAGCGCCGTCAATTCGTATCGGTCATTACGGCGCAAAATCCGGCGGCGAAGGACGCGAACTAGATAGGCAGTCTGGAAAAGGGGCTGCCGAACAAATCGGCGGCTCATCAGATGCGAGGGAAGATGGTCCGCCATCTTCCCTTTTTTATTTCCCTCGCACGGAGGGAGATTGTGTTGTGGTTTGGAGACTGGAGACCAAGAGACTGTTGTTGAGAGTGCCCGCGCCGTTCGATGTGCCGGAGATCGTGGCGATGATCGGCGACTACGATGTCGCCAAGAATCTGTCGCGCGTTCCGCATCCTTATAATGAGGAACATGCGCGCGGCTGGATCGAGAAGGCGGCGGAAGCCCGGTTCAACGGCACCGAATACGTGTTCGCCATCACGCGCAAGGAAGATGGCGCCTATCTGGGCAGTATCGGCCTGCACAAGCGTGAGGGTGAGCATTTCGAGTTCGGCTATTGGCTGGGCAAGCCATTCTGGAGCCAGGGTTATGCGACGGAAGCGGCGCGCCGCCTGGTCGCTTTTGCCTTTATGGAACTGGGACTTGCGCAGGTGATCGCGGGTTATTTCCATGACAATCCGGCTTCCGGCCATGTGCTGGAAAAGCTGGGCTGCCAGCCGGATGGCACCGATCAGCGCGACTGCCTGGCCCGTGGCCACGCCGTCTATTGCCACAAGGTTGTTTTGACGCGCGACAATTTCTGGAAGAAGAAAGCCGCATGACATTGAAGGTCCACCCGCTCACGCCCGCCTTGTGGCCGCAGCTCGAAGAGCTGTTCGGCGCAAACGGCGCGTGCGGCGGGTGCTGGTGCATGTTCTGGCGGATCGGCAGCACCTATCAAAAGACGCCGGCTGCGAAGAACAAGGCTGCTTTCAAATCGGTGGTGAAGAAAGGTCCGCCGCCGGGATTGCTCGTGTTCGATGGCGACACGGTCGTGGGCTGGGTGCAAGTCACGCCGCGCGCCGCGCTTCCGGTTCTCGATCGCTCGCGCATAACCGCGCGCGTGGACGATGCACCGGTATGGTCGATCTCCTGCTTCTACATCCGCAAAGGCTGGCGTGGGAAAGGCGTGATGACGGCGCTCATCGAAGGCGCGGTGGCGTTCGCGAAGAAAGCCAAAGCGCCGGCGCTCGAAGCTTATCCCGTGAAGACAGTCGGCAAGAAGAGCACGACCAGCATCTATACCGGCGTCGCATCGAGCTTCGAGAAGGCGGGATTTGAAACGGTGGCGGCACATGTCGCACATCGTCCCATCATGCGCCGCCAGTTCGCGCGCCCGCGAAAGGCCGCCGCATGAAATTCCTCGACCAGGCGAAGGTCTATATTTCCAGCGGCGCGGGCGGGAACGGTTGCGTCGCGTTTCGCCGCGAGAAGTTCATCGAATATGGCGGCCCGTGGGGCGGCGACGGTGGCCGCGGCGGCGACGTCTATGCCGAGGCCGTCGAGAATCTCAACACGCTGATCGATTACCGCTACCAGCAGCACATCCGCGCCAAGAATGGCGAGGGCGGCATGGGCAAGATGATGACGGGCGCGAACGGCGCGGACGCCACCATCCGCGTTCCGGTCGGCACGCAGATCTTCGAAGAAGACGGCGAAACGCTCATCGCCGATCTGGCGAAACCCGGCGATCGCATGCTGCTCGCCAAAGGCGGCAATGGCGGTTTCGGCAATGCGCATTTCAAGACATCAACCAATCAGGCGCCGCGTCACGCCAATCCGGGTATTCCCGGCGAAGAAAAGACGATCATCCTGCGGCTGAAGCTGATCGCCGATGTCGGGTTGATCGGCCTTCCCAACGCGGGCAAGTCCACGTTTCTCTCGCGCGTGTCGGCGGCGAAACCCAAGATCGCCGATTATCCCTTCACCACGCTCAACCCGCAGCTTGGCATGGTGAAGATCGACGAAACCGATTTCGTCATTGCCGATCTTCCCGGCCTGATCGAAGGCGCGCATGAAGGCGCAGGCCTTGGCGACCGTTTCCTCGGCCATGCCGAGCGCTGCAGCGTCATCCTGCATCTGATCGACGGCACGGAGAGCGCCGTTGTCGGCGCCTACCGCACGATCCGCGGCGAACTCGAAGCCTATGGCCATGGCCTTTCCGAGAAGCCGGAAATTCTGGCGCTCAACAAGATCGATTCCATTCCCAAGGCGCATATCACCAAGAAGAAAGCCGCTCTGGAAAAAGCCAGCGGCGCGAAAGTGATCCTGATGTCCGGCGTCAGCGGCGAAGGTGTGACCGACGCGTTGCGTGCGCTGACGAAAGAGATTCTCAAGCGCCGCACTAAAGAGAAGAAGCGCACCACGCCCACGCGCGCATGGACGCCGTGACATGTTCGAAGGTGCCCGGCGCATCGTCGTCAAGATCGGCTCGGCGCTTCTGATCGAAGGCGGTGCGCTGCGCCGCGACTGGCTGAAAACGCTCTGCGCCGACGTTGCCGCGCTCAAGCGCGAGGGCAAAGACGTTATTCTCGTTTCATCCGGCGCCATCGCTTTGGGGCGCGGTGCCCTGGGTTTGAAACCCGGTGTGTTGCGGCTGGAGGAAAGCCAAGCCGCCGCCGCTGCCGGGCAGGTGCGGCTCGCGCAGGCTTATGCCGATATCCTTTCCGGCGAGAACATCACCGTCTCGCAGGTTCTTCTCACGCTGGGCGATACCGAAGAGCGCGCGCGTTATCTGAACGCCCGCGCGACGCTGAAAACATTGCTGTCACTGGGCAGCATTCCCGTCATCAATGAGAACGACACGGTGGCCACTGCCGAAATCCGATTCGGCGACAACGATCGTCTCGCCGCGCGCGTCGCCTCCATGATGGAAGCCGATTGTCTGGTCCTGTTGTCGGATGTCGATGGCCTCTACACCGCCGATCCCACGAACAATCCCGGCGCGCAGCACATTGCGGATGTTCTCGCAATCACGCGCGAGATCGAAGCGATGGCGGGAACGTCGGTGTCTGGAGTCGGCCGTGGCGGCATGGTGTCCAAGCTTTCTGCCGCGAAGATCGCTGCCGGCGCGGGCTGCGAAACCATCATCGCCAAAGGCGCGGTCGATCATCCGCTCAAAGCCATTGAAGATGGCGGCAAATCCACGCGCTTCCACGCGAGCACGACGCCGGCACAAGCACGCAAGCGCTGGATCGCCGGTGTGCTGCAGCCGCAAGGCGTGTTGATCGTGGACGCCGGTGCGGCGCGTGCATTGTCCGAAGGCAAGAGTCTGCTGCCCGCCGGCATCCGCCAGATCGACGGACGCTTCGAGCGTGGCGACGCGGTGGCGGTGCGCGATCAGCAGGGCAACGAGATTGCACGCGGCCTGTGCGCCTACAACGCCTCCGATGCCGAACGCATCGCGGGCAAGAAGAGCAACGAGATCGAAGCCATCCTCGGCTATCGCGGCCGCGACGAGATGATCCATCGCGACGATCTTGCGCTGACGGGTGGCGGATGAGCGCGCTGGCCGCCGAAATGCGTGTCATCGGCGCCGCCGCCCGCGACGCCGCGCGCGTCTTGCGCGAATCGTCCGGCGACACGCGCAACGAAGCTCTGCGCGTTGCAGCATCTGCCTTGCGTGCGCGCGGGCCGGAGATTTTGTCTGCCAACGCGGCGGATTTGAAAGCCGCGACGGATTCCAGCGCCGCGATGCGGGACCGTTTGACGCTGAACGAAAAATCCATCGAAGCCATTGCCGCCGGACTGGAGGCCATCGCGGCTTTGCCCGATCCTCTGGCGCGCACGCTCGCGCATTGGAAGCAGCCGAACGGTCTGGACATTTCACGCGTCGCCACGCCCATCGGCGTGATCGGCATGATCTATGAGAGCCGCCCAAATGTGACGGCGGATGCCGCTGCGCTCTGCATCAAATCCGGCAACGCCGTCATCTTGCGCGGCGGTTCGGAATCATTGCGTTCATCGCGCGCGATCCACGCCGCAATGGTGGATGGTTTGCAGGCCGCGGGTTTGCCGGAAGCCTGCGTCCAGCTTGTGTGGACCGCGGACCGCGATGCGGTGGGCATGATGCTGCAAGGCCTGGACGGCGCCATCGATCTCATCATCCCGCGCGGCGGCAAGAACCTCGTCGCGCGCGTGCAATCCGAAGCGCGCGTGCCGGTGCTCGCGCATCTGGAAGGCATCTGCCACGTCTATGTTCACGAGGCGGCAAAACTCGACATGGCGCGCAAGATCGTTCTCAACGCCAAGATGCGCCGCACCGGCGTCTGCGGCGCGGCGGAGACACTGTTGATTGACTCCGCAATCCTGACATCGCATGGCCTGCCCATTCTCGAAGACCTGAAGATCGCCGGTTGCGAAATTCGCGGCGACAACGCGGTGCGCGCCGCCTTTTCGTCGGCGAAGCCCGCAACGGAAGAGGACTGGCGCACCGAATATCTGGACGCCATCATCGCGGTCAAAACGGTGGATGGCGTCGAGGATGCCATTCGCCACATCGAGGCCTGTGGCTCGCACCACACCGAATCCATCGTCACCGAAGATGCCGCCACGGCGGAACGCTTTCTTGCCGCGCTCGATTCCGCCATTGTCTTGTGGAATGCTTCGACGCAATTCGCAGATGGGGGTGAGTTCGGCATGGGCGCGGAAATCGGTATCGGGACAGGCAAACTGCATGCGCGCGGGCCGGTGGGCACAGAACAACTTACCACCTTCAAATATATCGTGCGCGGTACGGGGCAAACGCGGCCATGAAAACCGAACGCGCACCGCATTCATGGATCAGGCCGCCGGGGCCGGTGGCGCCGGGCCTGCGCATAGGCCTTCTCGGCGGTTCGTTCAATCCCGCGCATGAAGGCCATCTGCACATCAGCGATATCGCGCTGAAGAAGCTCGGGCTCGATTACGTCTGGTGGCTGGTCGCGCCGCAGAACCCGCTCAAGCCCAGCATCGGTATGGCGCCGCTGCAGCATCGCCTCGCTTATGCCGCCAGCCTGTTCGAGCATCACCCGAAGATTCTGGTGATGGATATCGAACGTGATCTGGGCACCCGCTATTCCATCGACACCATCACCCGGCTGCAGAACCGTTTTCCCGAAGTGGATTTCGTCTGGTTGATGGGTTCGGACAACCTGGCGTCCTTCCGGCGCTGGAAGCGCTGGCAGGACATCATCCAGCGGATTCCCATCGCCGTCGTCATGCGACCGGGTTCCACGCTTGCGCCGCTGCACGCCAAGGCCATGCAGAGGCTGTCAGGCCGGCGCTGCGAGCATTCCTGTCTCGCCACGCACGAACTGCCCTGCATCACCGTCATAGACGGCCCGCGGAACCCGCTCAGCGCCACGCAGTTGCGGGCGAAAACGGACTGGCAGGAAAATCTCTTTCTGGCCTGCCAGCCCTAGTTGGCCAACCCGGTTGGTATGCGCATTTGCGCCGTGATAGGATCGTTTCGCAGCCGAAATGGAGCGCGGTCACTGGCGGGTTTTCGAAAACGTCCAGCTTCGCGCACATCGCTGCGTTGAACGGAGGACTGGAATTCTGACCCGCAAGACCACCGGCGCGAAATCCGCACCGAAGAAGGCCAAAGGCGCAAAAGCCGCGAAGCCCGCGAAAGCGAAAGCTGTCGCCAAGCCGAAAGCGAAAACCGTCAAGCCGAAGACTGCCGTGCCGCCGAAAGCCGAGAAGCAGCCGCGCGCGGAGAAGAAGCACTCCGATCTTCTGGCGCGCATCGTCAAATCGCTGGACGACGACAAGGCCGAAGACATCGTGACGATCGATCTGGAAGGCCGCTCGTCACTGGCCGACGCGCTCATCATCGCCACCGGCCGCTCGTCGCGCCACGTCGCGTCCATCGCCGAGCATCTCGCGCGCAAGCTGAAGGAAGCCGGTTACGGTACGCGACCGGTCGATGGCGCGAGCCAGGGCGATTGGGTTCTCGTCGATGCGGGGGACGTGATCGTCCATATTTTCCGGCCCGAAGTGCGCAGCTATTACGATCTGGAAGGCATGTGGAGCGTGGACGAACCGCCGCGCCGCGCCGCGGGCTGACATGCGCCTCACCATTATCGCCGTCGGCCAAAGCCGCGGCACGCCGGAAGGCGCGCTGACCGAAGACTATGCCAATCGCGCCCGCGCGATGGGAAAGCGCGCTGGCTTCACCACCGTCACCATCGAAGAGGTGAACGTCTCCAAGCTGCGCGAAACGCGCTCGCGCATCGCAGAGGAAGGCGAGCGATTGGCATCACGCATCCCCGAAGGCGCGCATGTCGTTCTGCTCGACGCGAAGGGCAAGGGCATGACGTCGGATGCCTTTGCCGAGATGCTGGGCGCGATGCGCGATGCCGGCGCGCGCGATCTGGCGTTCGTTATCGGCGGACCGGACGGACTGGCATTGCCCGATCGCATCAAGGCGGGGCGCAGCCTCGCCTTCGGGCCGCAGACTTGGCCGCATCTTCTGGTGCGCGCGATGCTGTCGGAGCAGATCTATCGCGGCATCACCATTCTGGCTGGCCATCCCTATCACCGGGCCTGAACCCCGTTAGGCCTAACTTAACCATATCGCGCGATGGTGGCCTGTCGCAGTGGGAAGACTTTGCCCATGGAGATCAAGAGTACCGGCCGCGTTGGATCGTCGTCTGTTCGCCGTTCGTCGAGCAGCTCGTCGTTGTCCGACAACGCCTTCAAGGTTTCCGACGCTGTCGAACAGCCGCGCGCCGCAAGCGTTGCGGCGCCGGGCGCCATCGCGTCCGTCGAAAGCATTCTGACGCTGCAAGGCATCGACGATTCCACCAGCGGCCGTTCGCGTGGTCTTCAGTATGGCGAGCACCTTCTCGACATGCTGGATGAAGTTCGCGACGGCCTTCTCGCCGGCGGCATTCCACGCGCAACGCTCAATCGTCTGGCGACCGCTGTGAGCAAGCGCCAGGAAGGATTTTCCGATCCCAAGCTGCAAAGCGTCCTCGATGAGATCGAGCTGCGTGCCCGCGTGGAACTCGCCAAGCTCGAGCAGAGCGACCAGGTAGCCAGTTAAATCCTTGTTGAACAAGACATTTTCGTGAATCCGGCCTCTGCGAATTCCATTTGCGGGGGGCGGCGGGGGCCGGTATAACCCCGCCCGCTCAGTGCAGGGGCGAGTCATCTAACTGGGGTGTGCCCAATGGGTGTTGAACTGCCGTCCGGTTACAAGCCGTCGGAATCCGAACCCTTTATGAACGAGCGGCAGCGCGAATATTTCCGCCGCAAATTGCTGACGTGGAAGGACGACATCCTTCGCGAAAGCCGCGAGACGATCCAGAACCTCCAGGCCGAGACGACGCCCTTCGCCGATCTCGCCGACCGCGCGTCCACCGAGGCCGAGCGTCAGCTCGAACTGCGCACGCGCGACCGCCAGCGCAAGCTGATCGCCAAGATCGACGCCGCGATGCGCCGCATCGAGGACGGCACCTATGGTTTCTGCGAAGAGACCGGCGAGCCGATCGGCCTGAAGCGCCTCGATGCCCGCCCGATCGCGACACTGTCGATCGAAGCGCAGGAACGCCACGAGCGCCGAGAGAAGGTCTACAAAGACGATTAAAGTTTTCTTCCCCCGGTTACGGGGGAAGTGCCGCCGCAGGCGGCGAAGGGGACCGCCCCCTCCGCTTCGCTTGCGCGAAGCTCCTCCCCCGTAAACGGGAGAGGAAAATCTTAGAACGGCATCAGCACGTCGAAGACCTGGCTGCCGTAACGCGGCTGCTGCATGTCGGTGATCTGGCCCTTGCCGCCATAGGACACGCGAGCCTCGGCGATCTGCGACAGGTTCACGGTATTGTCGCTGGTGATGTCCTCCGGCCGCACGATGCCGGAGATCTGCAGATCGCGCAGCTCGTAGTTCACGCGCACCTGCTGATGGCCGTTCACCACCAGATTGCCGTTCGGCAAAACCTGCGTCACGAGACCGGCCAGCGTCAGATTCACCGTCTCGGAACGCTGCACGGAGCCGGCACCGACATTGGATGTGTCGGAGCCCATCTTCACCAGGCTCGACGGATCGGCGGCATTCGGCAAAGCTTTTTGAAGCTCGCTCTCAAGGCCGAAGAAGTTCGTCAGGTTGGCATCGTCCGAATTCACCCGCGAGCGTGATGTGGTGTCGGAGAGTTTCGCGGCATCGGAGATCGCGATGTCGATCGTGAGGATGTCGCCGACATGGCTGGCGCGCGGATCGTGGAAGAAGCTGCGCGATCCCGGCGTCCACAGCGAATTGGCCATGTGCGGGCCGGGCGGTGCCTGCTCGGTCGGCATCGTCACCGGCTGGTAGCCCGGCTGCATGACCGGATTGGCGATGGGCGCCAGCTTCGGCGCCTCACCGATGTTCTCCAGGCGATCGACGGCTGAGCAGGCGCTGAGCGCGACACCGAGAGCGGCGAGACAAACGGACTGCTTCAAAAGTTTGCGTGTCATGGTGCTCACTTGGATGCGATCTGGGTGATGGAGGCGGACATGTCGCCGGCGCGCACGGTGCCGGCGCCGGTGACGGTGCAAGAGATCTGGCGATAGGACACCGGGTTCAGCACCGTCACGGTCTCGCCGATGCCGCCCTCGCTCATCGCCTTGCCGACGGCGGTCAGCGTCACGCCCGGCGCATCGAATGTCATGGTCACGGTCGATCCCTTGGTGACAAGGATCGGATGGCGAACGTCATCGGGGCGGATCGGCTCGCCCGCGCGCAGCACGCGGCGGGCTTCCATGCCGTCCAGATCGTTCATCGAGGTGACGATGCCGGCCTGCACCGAAGAGCCGTCCACCGTCTGGTAGGCGAGGTCGGAATCGGTGATC
Source organism: Rhizomicrobium sp. (assembly GCA_036569005.1). Lineage (GTDB taxonomy): Bacteria > Pseudomonadota > Alphaproteobacteria > Micropepsales > Micropepsaceae > Rhizomicrobium. Next base: position 38,314 of record DATCRK010000012.1, read on the forward strand.
GTCGTTCCGCGCGGGATGGCATGCGACGGCACGACGATGCGCATGTCGGCGACGCCGCTCGCGAGCGCCATGTTGGCGAAGAGCGGCAATGCCAGAACGGCGAGGGCCACGATCAAAGCGCGGATGATCATCACGAACCTCCCATGCGCGAAGTTGTCTGCATCATGTCGTCGGCGGCGGTGACGACTTTGGAATTCATTTCATAGGCGCGCTGCGCGGTGATCAGCGCCGTGACCTCTTCCACCGGATTGACGTTCGCGGTTTCGAGATAGCCCTGCTGGATCGTGCCGTAGCCCGCCGATCCCGGAACGCCGGCCTGCGGAGAGCCAGAGGACTGCGTCTCGGTGAAGAGGTTGTCGCCCTGCGCGGAAAGACCGCCTTCGTTCGGAAAGCGCACCAGTTCCAGCTGGCCCAGCGTCTGCGGCGAGCTCTGGCCGGGCAGCGTCGCCATGACCTGACCCTGCGCATTGACCGTCATCGTCAGCGCGTTCGACGGCACCGCAACGCCCGGCGCAACCGTGTAACCCTTGTCGGTCACGATCTGTCCGTCCGGCGACAGCGCGAAGTTACCGGCGCGCGTATAGGCGTCGGTGCCGTCCGGCATGACGATATGAAAATAGCCGGAGCCCTGGATCATCAGGTCGTAAGGATTGCCGGTGTTCGAGGCGTCGCCCTGCGTCATGATGCGGCTCACGGCGGCGGTGCGCACACCCGAACCGAGCTGGATGCCCATCGGCAGAACCGTGCCGGAGTCCGAGGTCTGCGATCCCGCCTGTTCGACGTTTTGATAGAGCAGATCCTGGAATTCGGCGCGCTGCTGCTTGAACCCCGTCGTGTTCATGTTCGCGAGATTGTTCGCGATGACTTCGACATTGGTCTGCTGCGCCATCATGCCTGTCGAGGCAATGGAAAGGGCCCGCATGGTTATTCTCCCTAGTTCGCCGCGCTACCGAGTTTGTCGATAGCGTTGCGTTTGAGTTCTTCCTGGCTCTGCGTGAGGTTCGCCGTCGTCTGATAGGCGCGCATCACATCGAGCATGTGTGAGATTTCCAGAACCGGCTGCACGTTGGAGCCTTCCAGGCTGCCTTGCTGGATCATCGGCGCATCGACAGGCTGCGGCTGCTGCGTGGTGGAATAGAGGCTGGAGCCTTCCTTCTTCAGTGCCGCTTCGTTGTCGAAGGTGACGAGCTTGACCTTGCCGAGCTGGCCGCGCGCACCGGTGATGGTGCCGTCTTGCGCGATATGGATATCGCCGTCGTCATTGGTGATGGTAACCGCGCCGCCGTCGCCCTGCAGCACGCCGCCATCCTCGGTGACGATCTGGCCGTTGCCGTCCAGCGTGAAATGGCCGTTGCGCGTGTAGCGCGCGTCGCCGTTCGGAGTCTGGATGGTGAAATAGCCTTTGCCGTTGATCGCCAGATCGAACGGCGCGCCGGTGTGGGTGATCGCGCCCTGCGTCAGGTCGCGCAGCGTGCCCTTGTCCTGCACGAAGCTTATGCGCTGCGTGCCGGTCTCGCCCTCGGCGGGCGGGCTTTGCTGGATGTATTCCTCGAACTTCATCGACTCGCGCTTGAACGCGGGCGTGTTGATGTTCGCCATGTTGTTCGCGATCACGTCCATCGAGCGATAGGACGCGAGTTGCTGCGAAAGAGAGACGAGTAGCGTATTGTCCATAGGCCTGCCGGATCCTTTCTGGTCCGTCACGGCGAATGGGAGTGCAGCGGCTGTGCCAGCGCGAAAGCCGCTGTTTTGCTGGCTTTTTGGAAAGGCTTTCGGTGGCAGAGGCAAAAGCTGCCGGGCGAACACTGCCAGCCTGCGCGATTTGAACCACTCCTTAACCACACCGGCATAAGTTTTCCGCGCACGCACATGGTGAACCATGTGTGAAGAGGGAGCTGGGCCGCTGATGGCGAAAGACGACGACGAAGTCGAAAAGGATTCCGATGCGGCCGCGCCGGAAGGCGAGGGCGGCGACACGCCGAAGCAAGGTTTCGTTAAGAAACTGCTCGGCAACAAGAAGATGTTGATCATCGTCGGCGTCGCCACACTACTGGTGCTGGGCGGCGGCGGTGCGGGCGCTTACTTCTTCCTCTTCAGCGGTAGCGACGCGAAGGTCGCCAAGACCGCAGACGGCAAGCCGGTTCCGCCGCCGATCGTGGCGCCGCAAGTCGCCTTCTACGAAATGCCGGACATGGTCGTGAACATCCAGTCCGCCGACGGCAATCCTGCCTATCTCAAGCTCTCCGTCGCGCTCGAACTCACAGGCGCCGACGAGAAGGCTGGCATACAGCCGCTCATGCCGCGTGTGGTCGACCAGTTCCAAGGCTATCTGCGCGAGTTGCGCGTGGACGACCTCAAGGGTTCGGCCGGCGTGCTGCGCCTGAAAGAAGAATTGCTTCGCCGCATCAACGTCGCGACCGCCCCCTTCGCGGTGAAAGACGTGCTCCTCAAAGAAATGATCGTGCAATAGGCGCAATATGGCTGACGAAACCGAAACATCGAATACGGAAGCAGAAGCCGCGCCGGAAGCCGTCGTTGCGCCGGTTTCCGATGTCGCGCCGTCCGAGCGCGTTCTGAACCAGGACGAGATCGACAGCCTTCTGGGCTTTGATGTCAACGACGATGCGCTGCAGGACAAGTCCGGCGTGCGCGCCATCATCAATTCCGCGCTCGTCTCCTATGAGCGTCTACCGATGCTGGAAATCGTTTTCGACCGCCTGGTGCGGTTGATGACGACGTCCTTGCGCAATTTCACCTCCGACAACGTGGAAGTGAGCCTGGATAACATCACGTCCATCCGCTTCGGCGATTACCTGAACTCCATCCCGCTGCCCGCGATCCTCGCCGTGTTCCGCGCCGAGCAACTCGACAATTACGGCCTCTTCACCGTCGATTCCAACCTGATCTATTCGATCGTGGACGTGCTCCTCGGCGGCCGTCGCGGCTCGGCTGCGATGCGCATCGAAGGCCGTCCTTACACCACCATCGAGCGCACGCTGGTGCAGCGCATGATCGAAGTGATCATGAACGATATGGTGCAGGCGTTCGAACCGCTGGCGCCGGTAAACTTCACGCTGGATCGCCTCGAGACCAATCCGCGCTTCGCCGCCATCGCGCGTCCCGCCAATGCCGCCATCCTCGTCAAGCTGCGCATCGATATGGAAGATCGCGGCGGGCGCACCGAATTGCTGCTGCCTTACGCAACGCTGGAGCCAATCCGCAAATTGCTGTTGCAGCAGTTCATGGGCGAGAAGTTCGGCCGCGACTCCATCTGGGAAGGCCACTTGGCCACCGAGTTGTGGTCCACGCGCGTCGATATCGACGCGATCCTCGACGAGCAGGTCATGTCGCTCAACAAGATCATGAACATGCAGGTCGGCGAGACCATCATGCTGAACGCCACGCCGGAATCCAAAATCGAAATGCGCTGCGGCGGCGTTCCTTTGCTGCGCGGCCGCATGGGCCGCGTGGGATCGTCAGTCGCCGTGCGCGTCGATGAAGCCGTGCAACGCACAGACGCCTCGAAGGGGCTTTGAACATGCAGATCGCAAACCTGAACATCTCGCTGATCGTCGAGCTTGGCCTCTCCGCGCTGCTGCTCGCCACCATCGTCTATTGCGCGATTCTGGAGCGGAAGCTCTCGGCGCTGCGCAAAGGACAGGATGGTCTCAAAGACACCATCGCCAAATTGAACGAAGCCATCGTCGCGGCCGGCTCCTCGATGCGGATGTTGAAGTCCACCGCCGCCGGCGCCGCCGAAGCGCTGGACGAGCGCATCTCCCGAGGCCGCAGCATCGCCGATGAGCTTTCCATTCTCACCGCGTCGGGCGATCGCATCGCCGAGCGGATGAGCGAGCGTTCCAGCGCACCGCGCACCAACAATGTGGCGCAAATGCCCGCGTCGCTCAGCGCCCGCATGGAAGCGCTGAAGCCGCAAGCCTTGAGGAACGTCCGGTGAGCATTTCCCGCTATTTCCGACTTCTGCCCGCCGTCATCATCGTTGGCGGCGGATTGCTGGCGCTCAAGAGTGTCTCGATTGTCCAGGAAGCGCGCGCGCAAACCGCGCTGACCGGCCAGGCTCCCGCGCCGGCGCCGAAGGACACGACGCAGGTTGCCGTCGCCGATCCGGTGATTGATGATTCCGAATCCAACAGCGCCGCGGAAGTGGACGTGCTGACCTCACTGTCCAAGCGCCGCCAGGAGCTGGATGCGCGCGAACAGTCGCTCAACATGCAGGCCAATCTCATCGCCGCCACCGAAGCGCGCGTTGACGGCAAGATCGCCACCCTCAAGGGCTTGCAGGACACGATGCAGAAGCTGCTCGGCCAGCGCGATGCCGCCGAACAGGCGCAGCTCAATGCGCTGGTGAAGAGCTACTCCTCCATGAAGCCGGCCGATGCCGCGCGCATCTTCAATTCGCTGGACGATACCGTCGAATTGAACGTCGCCGCCGCGATGAAATCGGACGTGCTGGGCGCGATCCTCGCCAAGATGCAGCCGGACGCAGCGGAGAAGCTCACCGTGCGTCTGGCCAATCGCCTGAAGTTGCCGGAAGCCGCACCAGCCGCCGTTGCCGCCGCGACCGCGCCGGAAACACCGGCCGCGCAGCAGATGGCGTCCGTCGATCCCGCCGCGCAACCCGCGCCGCTGCCCGCAACGGATACTGCCAACACGGCGAAGCCGGCGGAAGCGCCCGCCGCGCAAGCTGCGACTCCCGCACCCGCCAAACCGGAACCCGCACCGGCTGCGCAGAAACAGGCGCAGACGACTCCGGCCGCTCCGGCCGCCAATGCACCGAAGCAAGCGGCGCCGGCCGCTGCGCAACCCAAGCAGCAGGCAGCGGCAACGCCGCCGGCAAAGCCGCAATCTGCTCCCGCGAAGCCGGACACGAAGCAACAGGCTGCGACAGCTGCAGCGGCGAAACCGGACGCCAAGCAGCAAGCGTCAGCCGCGCCCGCGAAACCGGCTGCGGATCCGAAAGCCAAAGGCACCTGAGACGAAACCCGCCCGAATCACCGACACTGACGGACGGGCCATGAGCAAAGACGGGGCATGAACGGTCTGACAAAAGTCGTGACGATGGCGGCGGCGCTGTATGCGCTCGCCGCTTCGCCCGCTTTTGCGGACAGCGTCACCACCTCCACCGATGGCGGCTATGGCCGCATCGTCTTCACCTTCGATCCGGCGGCGCACGCAACCGCGCAGATGACGAGCGGCGTCGTCACCGTGAAAGCCGACCGCAAGATCGCCCTCGATCCCGCCGCCATCGCGCGCAACTTCTCCGACTATGTTTCCAGCGCGCGGCTCGATCCCAACGGTATGACCTTGCGCATCGCGCTGTCGCAGGACGCGAAGCTGCACACCAGCGTCTCCGCGAACCGCTTTGCCGTCGATCTGGCGCCTCCGAGCTATCCGGGCACGCCGCCCGATCTTCCGCCGCCGCCGCCCAAGGTCGCGCCGCCCGCCGACGTCGCGAAGCTTCCGGCGCTGTCGATCCGCGCCGGTGCCTACGCCAATTTCTCGCGCATTGTTTTCGATTGGACGAAAAACGTCGCCTACAAGATCACGCCCGGCACCGGTCACATCGCCATCCGTTTCGAAGCGCAGGAACGTCCCGATCTCGCTGCGTTCGAGCGCATCGCGCCGCCTTGGGTGAAACTCGCCGGATGGCGCGTGGAGAACGGCGGAACGGTTGTAGAGTTCACCGCCGATCCCGGCTCGCGCTATCACGATTTCCGTGACGGCACGCATGTTGTTCTGGATGTGCTCTCGCCCAAGACCGACGCCGACGCTTACAAGCCGCCGGGCGACAAGAGCACCTTCGCGGTGAAGTCGCTCGGCGTCGCCGATGCCGCCAAGCCGAACGCCAAGCAGGCCGACGCTGCCAAAGCCGCCGCGCAGGCACAGGCCGTTGTCGATGCGCAGAACAAGCAGTCGCCCACCGATGCCAAAACGCCGGACCAACCGACGACGCAGCAAGCCACCGATGCCACGGCTACCGCGCAAGTCCCCGCGCCTGCGCCGATCACCGCCGGCGGCCAGCGCACACGCGACGGCGCGGTCATTCTTTTCGCCAATGCCGCCTATCACCCCACAGCCGTGTTCGAACGCGGCGCGACGGTGTGGATCGTGCTCGACGGCGCGCCGCCGGTCGATATCGAGAAGCTGCGCACCCAGCTCGGCGATTTCCCCACCGCGCTCGATGTTTCGTCCGCGAACGGCACCAGCGTCGTTCGCGTCACGCTCAAGCAGCCGGAAGCCGTCGCCGCCGATGCGGTTGCCGGAAACCTGAAAGTCACCATCGCGCCGCAGATCGGCAAGCAGCCCATCGCCATCGGCTTTGTGCGCAATGACGACGCGCCCAACGGCGCCTATCTCACCACGCTCGTTCCTGGCGCGTTGCGCGCCATTACGATGGACGATCCTGCCGTCGGCGATTCCCTCGTTATCATTCCCGCGATCCCCGGCCGCGGCATGGTTACGCAAAAAAGCTTCGTCGATTTCAACGCCATTCCCACCGCCGCCGGTCTCGTCATCGCGCCGCTGGCGGATGATCTCGCCGTCGCCGTCAACCAGTCGCGCATCCGCATCGGCCGCCCGAACGGCCTTGTGCTCAACGCCAACATCGCCGCCACCGTGGAAACGCCGTCGGACCTAACGCGCCCCGGCGACGGGCCAACCTTCGTCGATTTCGTGAAATGGGCGAAGGCGCCCGGCAAAGGATTTCTCGATTCCGAGCGCCGCCTGCGTGCGATGATCACCAAGCAGAAACCGCAAGACGTCAATCACGCGCGTCTGGTGCTGGCGCGCTTCTATGTCGCCAATCAGTTCGGCGCCGAAGCGCTGGGTCTCGTCGACCTCATGCAGGCGACCGATCCCACGCTGCAGGGTGACGCGCAGCTTCAGATCATCCGCGCCGCGTCCGACTTCATGATGGGCCGCTATAACGACGCGCACAACATCCTCGCCGCCAGCGCCTTCGACAACGATCCGCATGCCGCCTTCTGGCGCGGCTTGACGGCTTCTGCCTTGGGCGATGAGCCCGGCGCGCGCCAGGCGCTTGCCGTCGCCGATCCGGTGCTGTCGCATTATCCGATGGACTGGCAGAGTCGCGCGCGCATCGCGGAAGCGGAAGCCGCGCTCGCCGCCGGAAGCCTCGAAAGCGCCGATGCCGCGCTGTCGCGCCTGCCGCGCGATCTGCCCAAGCCCTTGCTGCTGGATTCTGAAATCGCGCGCGCGAAACTCTATGCGCGCGAGAACCGCAAGCGCGATGCCTTCGCGCTGTTCAACGCCGTGGAGAACAGCGGCGACGAACGCGCCGCGGCGCAGGCGATCTATGCGCATGTCGAAGCCGGTTTGCAGACCAAGACCATGCCGGTCACCACCGCGATCAGTATGCTGGAAGGCCTGCGCTATCGCTGGCGCGGCGACGCGCTGGAATTGAAAACGCTGCGCAAGCTCGGCGCGCTTTATTTCCAGACGCAGCGCTGGCGCGACGGCTTGCAGACCCTGCGCACCGCCGCGCAGGCGTTCCCCGAAGACGAATCCGCGCGCCGCGCGAATGACGACATGCGCGCCGCCTTCGTAGAGCTTTATCTGAAAGGCGCCGCCGACAAGATGTCGCCGGTGCAGGCGCTGGCGCTGTTCTACGATTTCATCGATCTCACCCCCATCGGCCCGGACGGCGACGAAATGATCCGCCGCATGTCGGACCGTTTGATGGCGGTAGATCTGCTCGGCCCCGCGGCCAAGCTGCTCGACTATCAGGTGAACAAGCGCCTCGACGGCGTGGCGCGCGCGCAGGTGGCCGCCAAGCTGGCGATGATCGAGCTTCTCGACCACAAGCCGAAAGACGCGCTCGCGGCGATCCGCGACACGCGCATCGCCGGTCTGCCGGACGATGTGAACCATCAGCGCATGATCCTGGAAGCGCGCGCGCTGGCCGCGCTCAAGCAATGGGACATGGCGCTGGACGTCATCGCCATTGACGAAGCCCCGGATTCGCAGCGCCTGCGCGCCGACATCTATTGGGAAAGCGGCAACTGGGCCGTCGCCGGCCAGAAGGCCGAAGAGCTTCTGGGCGACGAATGGAACGGCAAGGACGCGCTGTCGGACGACGACCGCACCGAAGTCATGCGCGCCGCCATCGCCTATTCGCTGGCGAACGACGAGCCGAGCCTCGATCGCCTGCGCGATCATTTCATGGCGAAGATGAAAGCCAGCAAGGACGCTTCGGCTTTCACGGTCGTCACACAGAACATCAGCGCCCAGGGCGCCGCCTTCCGCGATCAGGCGGGGCAAGTCGCCTCCATCGACACGCTCGAAGCCTTCATGAAGGACTTCAAACGGCGATATGAGAATAACGCGGTGAACTAGCGCGCGCCGACTCTGCTCTGTGTGCTCGTTACTCCCAGATATTGTTGTTATGCGCCGCGGTCCTGTTATCGCGGAACGATGATGCTCGCCGCGTGCTGCAGTGCACGCTCATCGCGCGGCAGATTCGCATATGCTGCGAGAGACCTCGCATGATCCAGTGGCTGATCGATCAGGTTGCGATAGCGCAGGATCATGGTCGGCGTGCTGCCGTTCACAAGATACTCGAACATGCGCGAATAGATAATCTGCGCGGCTTGCGCGCCGCCGACACGCCAGTTCCGCCGCTGTCGCGTGGCTTCGATCTCCTGCATGGAACGCAGCACATAGATGAGCTGGGTGTCGAAGACCCGGCAGAACTGGGGAAGGATAAGCGCCGCCGCCGGATGCTTCAGAAACACCGGCCGCCCGTCCGGCACCCGTGCGGCAAGCAGCGTTTTGAAATCTGCCAGCGCCCGATCGACCGGTGCGTCGGGCTTCAGCAGGCTCGTGTCTTCGGAAACGAGTTCGAGCAGCATGTCTTTAAGGGCGATCAGCTCGTGGGAATTCGGCGTGCGCGGATCGTTCGTCTGCCAGTAAGGACCCAACCCTGTGGCTCCCAGATTCGCGAGCATGCCTGCGACCGCGCTCGTGCCGCTGCCATAGGGGCCGCAAATGAGTAGAACTTTCATTCGTTGGCGCTTTTCGTCGCAACGGCAGCTGAGCGATACACTACATGAATCCACGAAATCGCACCAATGCTGCGAACTAGAACGTGTTCGCCTTCGCCGGCGCCGTCGCGAAGAATTCCAGAACCTGATCTGCGATCTTCTCCCACCCCGGCTCGCCGATCAGCCAATGGCTGTGATGCGCAATCTCCTCGAACGTACCGAATGCGCGATAGCGCCGCGCGACGCCGCGTACGGTCGCCGGCGGGTTCACGCGATCTCGCGTGCCGACAAGGCATAGAACGGGACATTTCACCCGCGCCGCATCCACGCTGCTCGCCCGCTTCGGATCGAGCGCCCATTGCATGATCTCGAAGGTGGCAAGGCCGGACTCCGGCACGAACTGTGCGAACACCGTCTCGCGTTCAGCTTCATCCAGCCGGTCGAGCGCATTGGTCATCGCAATCCAGCGCTCGGGCTTCAGCGGCTTGTTCCAGAATTCGCCGATGGCATACAGCGCCTGCGCCGATGCGATCTCAAACGGCGTCGACGGCAAAATGCCGTAAGGCGGGCTCGGCGCCAGGCACGTTACGCCGCGCACATCGCATCGCGCCGCCAGCATCTGCGCCAGCAAGCCGCCCATCGAATGGCCGATGAGATAGGCCGGCTCGCCGATCTCATCGAGCAGCGTTTCCAGATCGTCCGCGTAGTCGAGCAGGCTGGTGGTGCCGAGCTCCTTTGGCGGATGCCGCCCGCAATCGTGATAGCGCAAGGTCGGCGTATGCACCGCGAACCCGCGTGCTTCGAACAGTTCGCGCCATAGCGCAAATGCCCAGCCGCCGCAAAACGCGCCATGGATCATGACGACGGGTGGCCGCTTGGCAGTCATGCGCCGTGCATCATGCGGTGAAAGCAAGATCGCGGAATTCGCCGATCACGCGGGTGTAAGTGTCGCGCTTGAACGGCACGATCAGCCGCGGCAGGGCTTCGATCGCGAGCCATTTCCAGTGCGCGAATTCCGGTTCCGGCGTCGCGACATTGATGTCCGCGTCTTCGCCGGTGAATCGCATCGCAATCCACTTCTGCCGCTGCCCGCGATATTTGCCGTGCAACGCCACACCCAGAAGATGCTGCGGCAGGTCGTATGCCAGCCACTCGTCCATCTCGCGCAGATAATCCGCCTTGTCGGTGCCGATCTCTTCCTTGAGCTCGCGCAGCGCCGCTTCCTTCGGCGTCTCATTGCCGTCGATGCCGCCCTGCGGCATCTGCCAGCCCTCCACCGTCTGGTCGATGCGCTTGCCGACGAACACGAGGCCGTCGCGATTGAACAGCATCACGCCCACGCAGGGACGGTAGGGTAGATCTTCGTGGCGCAGATGAGTGTGACGCGACATCGCTCGAATTCGGAATTATTTGTTGCTGCTGGCCGGAACTATGGCGGAAGCGGGCACCAGAACAAAGCCCCGTCCGGAAAGCCCTTGCGCCCACGCGGAAAGCCGCTCGATGGTCACCGGATAGACGAACGCCGTTCCGGCGGCGGAACCGTTGAGGCGCGCGCGCGCTTCCAGTTCCGAAAGCCGCTGGTCGATCTCCATGCCGGTCTGGATGGCGTCCACATTGGCCGCGCTTTGCACATAAGGCGCACCGGTGCGTTTGGCGACATCGGGTGCTGCCGAGCGATTCGCGGGGCCAGCATCGAAGAATACCAGTCCTCGCCGTGCGAGGAATGTCATCACCGGTTCCAGCGCGTTGGGATCGGCCATGAAGCGTCCGCCGAGCAGATTCATCACGCCGGCGTAGCCGGTGAAGCGCGTCAGCGACCAGGTGAGGCGATCAATATTCGAATCCTCGCCGCTGCCAGCGCGCAGCGTGTGCGGCCCCGGATCGCTGTCCGGAAAATCGTAAGGCTCCATCGGTACTTCGAGCAGAACTTCGTGGCCGCGCTTGCGCGCCTCGCCCACCCAGCGCTGCACATCGTCCGCATAGGGAAGGAACGCCAGGGTGATCGCCGGCGGGAGATTGGCGATGGCCGCTTGCGTGGCCTTTGCGCTGACTCCGAGCCCCGTGACAACGATGGCGATCTTCGGCCCCTGCACATTCGGCACCGGCGGCGCATAGGCCGTCATCGGGCTGCGGCCGTCATCGGCGATACGCGGCAACGGACCGGCCGGCGTGGATTCGATCAGGTCGGGATCGGCGACGAGGCTCGCACCCGCATAGATCGGCTTGGCGATATGCGCGGGCACCAGCGATGGCGGCAGCGCTGCGCCAGGCATCGGTGCGGTGGGCTGCGGACCGGCGCCGATCCGATTGACGTCGTCATTGCTGCGCGGTGCCGGCTTGCGCGCGGCAACCTGTTTGGCAGGAACGCTGATTTCGAACGCGATCGAGGGTTCGCTGTCGGACTTCTTGCCGAACAGGGCGGTCCAGCCGGCCGCGGCGATCAGCAGGACAGCGAGCACCAGCCAGGCGAACAGCAGCGCGCGCGGAAATCCGCGCGTTCTGCCTTCATGATCGGTTAATTCCGCCGCCGCCATGCCGCGCTTCATAGCGCGGATTGCGGTACCAGTGGGTTAATTCGAGCCCTTCTTGGCGCCCGGCTTGGCCGGCTTTGCCGTGTCGGCGTCCGCCACAACGGGGCCGCCTTGCAGCATGCTGACCGCGTAGGAGAGCTGGAAGTCGTCGAACTTCTTGCCCGCCGGCGGGAGGATCGGCTTGGCCGCCGGCGCCGGCTTCGGACCTTCAGCATCGAGATGATGCGGAAGATTGGCTTCGCGCTCGTCGAACTCCGCATAGGGATCGTTCGCATCGTCGCCTTGCGAAACCACCACGTCGGGGACGATGCCCTCCGCCTGGATGGTGCGGCCGGATGGCGTGTAATAGCGCGCGGTTGTCATGTGCAGTGCGCCGTCCTCGCCATTGTTGAGCGGGATGATTGTCTGCACCGAGCCCTTGCCGAACGAGGTGGTGCCGACAATCCGCGCTCGCTTGTGATCCTGCAACGCCCCCGCGACGATTTCCGAAGCGCTCGCGGTGCCGCCATTGATGAGAACCAGAATGGGCTTGCCGCCGGTGATGTCGCCCGGATGCGCATCGAAGCGCTCGGTGTCTTCCGGCCGGCGTCCGCGCATGGAGAGGATTTCGCCGCCTTCCAGGAGATCGTCGGATACCTGGATGGCCTGATCCAGCACGCCGCCGCCGTCATCGCGCAGATCGATGATGTAGCCTTTGATGCCGGGACCGATCTCTTTCTTCAGCTTGGTCACGGCGGCTTCGAGGCCGCTGGCCGTGTGATCGTTGAAGGCGGGAATCTTGATGTAACCGACATTGCCCTGGCGCTTGGAGGTCACCGGTTCCACCGGCACCTGCGCGCGCACGAGCTTGATGTCGATGGGATCCTTCACGCCCGTACGCGAAACCGTCAGCGTCACCTTGGTGCCGCTCGGGCCGCGCATCTTCTTCTGCACGTCGTCGAGCTTGAAGCCGGTGATCGGCGTGCCGTCGATCTGCAGGATCGTGTCGTTCGCCTTCACGCCTGCTTTCTGCGCCGGGGCATCGTCGATCACGGCGACGGCCTTGATCGATCCCTTGTCGGACTGGATGACAATGCCGACGCCGCCATATTCGCCTTCGGTCTTCACCGTCATGTCGGCGAAGGTTTTGGGATCGAAATAGCTCGAATGGGCGTCGAGGTTGGTCAGCATGCCGCCGATCGCGTTTTCGACCAGCAGCTTGTCGTCCGGCGGCTCGACATAGTTCGCGCGCACCTTGGCGAAAGCCTGTCCGAAGCGATCCAGTTCGCTGTAAGGCGACGGCGTTTCTTGGGCCGCGTTGGCGAAGTGCAGGAAGGTGCCGGCGATGCAGAAGCCGAAGGCCGCGCCGGCGAGTGTGAGCGGTATGCGCTTGTTCATCAGATGGTCTCGAACGCTCATGTTCTATTGTGCAGACGGATCGGCCGCCGCGCTCTTGACGAAGGCCACCGTCGTCCGGCCGTTCAGCAGATCGAGAGCGTAGGAAAGCTGGAAGTCGTCGTATTTCTTGCCGGGCGCCGGCTTGATCACCTGCGTCGCCTTCTTGGCAGCGCTATCGCCCGCCAGATGGCCCGGAAGATTGGCTTCGCTTTGCGCGGCCAGTTTCACTGCGGACTCGTCGCCCTGCGCCACGGCGATGTCCGGCGTGATGCCCAGCGCCTGGATCGAATGGCCGGACGGGGTGTAGTAGCGCGCCGTCGTCAGGCGCAGCGCACCGCCGCCCTCGCTGAGCGGAATGATTGTCTGCACCGAGCCTTTGCCGAACGACGTCATGCCGATGATCTTGGCGCGCTTGTCGTCCTGCAACGCGCCCGCAACGATCTCCGATGCGCTTGCCGTGCCCGCATTGATCAGCACGATCACCGGCTTGCCATCGGTGATGTCACCGCCGTGCGCACTGTAGGTCGCATTGTCGTCGGAGTGGCGGCCCTTGGTCGAGACGATCGTGCCGCCTTGCAGGAAATCGTCTGACACGTCGACGGCCTGATCGAGCAGACCGCCGGGATTGTTGCGCAGGTCCAGAATGTAGCCCTTGATGTTGGAGCCAATCTGCTGCTGCAGCGCCTTCACCGCACGCTCGATGCCCGGCGCCGCTTCCTGGTTGAACGATGTGAGGCGGATATAGCCGACGTCGCCTTCGCGGTGGAACTTCACCGTCGCCACATGCACGACGGCGCGCACCAGCGACACGTCGAACGGCTTCTTCTCGCCCTTGCGCAACACTGTGAGCTTGATCTTCGTGCCGGACGCACCGCGCATGCGATCCACGGCGTCGCCGAGAGAAAGGCCCTGCACCGGCGTGTTGTCGATCGCGGCGATGTAGTCGCCCGGCTTGATGCCGGCTTTGGCGGCGGGCGTGTCGTCGATCGGCGAGATCACTTTCACGAGACCGTCTTCCATCGTCACTTCGAGGCCGACGCCGGCGAATTCGCCTTTCGTCTGGATCTTCATGTCCGCATATTCTTTGGCGTCCATGTAGCTCGAATGCGGATCGAGCGAGGACACCATGCCTTCGATGGCGGCGTTGACGAGTTCGTTTTCGGAGACGGGCCGCACATAATTGGCACGCACGCGCTCGAACGCATCGCCGAAAAGATCGAGTTGCTTGTACGCGGAATTGTCGGACGCGCTGTGCGCGGCTGGAAACAGCATCACGGCCGCCGCGAACCCGGCGACCATTCCAACACCGACAAACGCGTAACGCTTCATGACTTCTTCGCTTTCCTCAGATCGGGCTTCAAATCGGGTTCCAGCCAGGGCGCGGGGCTGAAGCTTTTTCCATTCTGCCGCACTTCGAAATAAAGCCGTCCATTGCTGCCAAGCGGCATCGCGCCGACCGGCTCTCCGGCAAGAAGCTGATCGCCGGTCCTCACCGCAAAACGATCCATGCCCGCAAGGACAAGATCGTAGCCGTTCGGCATTTCCAGGATCAAGGCTTCGCCGGTTTTATGGTAACGGCCTGCGAAAAGGACCTGAGAGTCTGCCGGTGCGATCACCGAGGCGCCGGGACCCGTGAGGAAGGTTACGCCGGGCGACATGTTCGCCGCACGCGGATCCCGGGAATCCAGCATCGGGCCGACGGCGGGCCGTCGCAACGCGCCACGATTCAGGCCGGACGCGCCGCCCAAATCCTCAGGTCCCACAACCACGACATCCTGTGTTCCCGGCACGGAGCTGCGCAGCGATGCCACCTTGGCGAGCAGGGTTCCGAGATCGGCGGCTTCGCCCGCGACGGTGTCGAGTTGGGATTGCAGATCGCCGTACACATTTTGCGCGGCCTGCGCTTCGCGCTCCTTGATCGCGAGAAGTTGATCCAGCTCGATGCGGGCTTTCGAAAGTTTAATCGCGTTGCGTGCGCTGTCGATGCGCCGTTGCTGAAGCTCCGCGCGCGTCTTGCGCAGCGCCTGAAGCCGGCGCGACAGCGACGCGGCGGCCTCATAGATGCGCGGCAACGATGCGCCCAGAAGCATCGCGCCATGCGTCGCACCCAAGGCGTCGTCGGCTTTCAGCACAATCACCGGCGGCATGTCGTGCTGCAGCCGTTCCAGCACGGCGAGCAGGCGTCCGACCTTCACGCGATCGCGCTGGAAGCTCACTTCCATCTGGCGCTCTTCGATCGTGAGTTCGGCGATCGCGGAATCGAGCGAGCCTTTCTCGGCTTCCAGTTGCTGCACGCGTGCCGCGGTATCGACGAGCTTTCGGCGGAGTGTCGCGGCTTCCGTCGCCAGGTGCTCGCTCTTGGATTTCGCGCTTTCGACAGCCGGCTTGGTCTTTTGGATCTCGCTTTGCAGGTTGCGATAGCGTTCGCCGGTGCTGGGCAGCTTTCCATATTGATCGAGCGGCACGGCATGGCTGAGATCGAGTGGCGCGTCCTGCGGCGCGTCCGGTTTCACCGCGACCGGCGCATGTTTCGCCACCGCATGGGCGGCGGCCTGATGATTTGGCTTCGCAGCGACGGGCTTTTCCGTGTGGCGCGGCTTCGCGCCCGCGCCAATGCCCAGCACCAGAAGCGCAGCCGCACATATATAAGAGAGGCGCCGCGCGCTCAGGCTTTCCCCGTCTGGTTCTTGACGGCCTGTGCTTTGCGCTCGATTTCCGCCGGATCGTTCAGGTAACGCGCCTCTGCCGCCTTGAACTGATCGTTCAGCTTATAGGCGCGCGGTTCGCCGGTGGGCAGATCGAGCTTGGTGATCGCTTCGTCGCTGATGTTCTCCAGATGCTTCATCAGCGCGCGCAAGGAATTGCCATGCGCGGCGATCAGCACGTTCTTTCCCTTGGCGAGTTGCGGAACGATGGTCTTGTCCCAATAGGGAAGCACACGCTCCAAAACGTCCTTGAGGCTTTCGCTGCGCGGAAGTTCCGCATCGCTGAGATCGGCATAACGGCGATCCGCTTTTGGGTAGTCCTCGGACGTCACGTCCACCGGCGGCGGTGGCGTGGCGTAGGAGCGGCGCCAGATCAGGACCTGTTCCTCGCCGAATTTCTGCACGGCTTCTTTCTTGTCCTTGCCTTGCAGCGCGCCGTAATGGCGTTCGTTCAGGCGCCAATCCTTCTCCACCGGCAACCACATCTGATCCATCTCTTCGAGCGCCAAGCCCAGCGTGTGGATCGCGCGGCGCAGCAGCGAGGTGTAGGTGAGATCGAACTGGAAGCCTTCCTTCGCCATCAGCCGTCCGGCGGCGCGCGCTTCCGCGATGCCCTGTTCGGTCAGGCGGACGTCGCGCCAGCCGGTGAACAGATTCTTCTTATTCCACTCGCTCTCGCCGTGGCGGACGATGACGAGACGGCCAATGGTCTTGGACAAGGTGTTCACCCGATTCTTGCGGAATTTTTGGACCATAGGGGCGGGGTTTTGCCCTGTCCACGCGACGTGACGACGGCCCCTTCCTGCCGGGAAAAACCTGCCGGGTTGACGTAATTTACCTTTTGGTAAGCATGTAGTCCATTGATTTTGTTGCGCTATTTCTCCGCCTCCTCCGGCACGCTTCTGGCAAGTGTTTCCCCGGAAAATAGCAAGAGCAGAACCCGCTCATGGCCCGTCGTCGCCCGATCCTTGTCCGCGCGCTTGCAGCCCTCACGGCTGCGGTGCTCGCTTTCGCGCCTCTGCAGGCCTACGCGTTCAGCCGTGTGAAGGACCTCGTCGATATCGAGGGCGTTCGCGACAACATGCTGGTCGGCTACGGCATCGTGGTGGGCCTCAACGGCACCGGCGACTCGCTCCGCAACGCGCCGTTCACGCAGCTTTCCATCCAGACGATGCTGGAGCGCATGGGCGTTAACACGCGCGGCGCCCAAATGCAGACCAAGAACACTGCCGCGGTGATGGTGACCGCGAATCTTCCCGCGTTCACGGGACAAGGCTCGCGCATCGACGTGTCGGTGAGCGCGCTCGGTGATGCCAAGAGTCTTCAGGGCGGCACACTTCTGGTCACGCCGCTCTTCGGCGCCGACGGACAGATCTATGCGCTGGGCCAGGGCCCGGTCGCAATCGGCGGCTTCTCCGCGCAAGGCCAGGGCGCCAGCGTCACGCGCGGCGTGCCGACGGCTGGCCGCATCGCCAACGGTGCCATCATCGAACGCGAGACCGGCTTCGTGCTCGCAAACGAGACGACGCTGCGCCTGTCGCTGCACAATCCCGATCTCACCACGGCCACGCGCATCGCTGCCGCTGTCAATCACTATCTCGGCGGTGCCATCGCGACCGCCAACGATCCGGCGACGGTGCGTCTGAGCGTACCGGCCGCCTATCCGAACGGCGTCGTCGGGCTTCTGACCGATGTCGAACAGTTGAAGGTCGATCCCGATGAGCCGGCGAAGGTCATCATCGACGAGCAGTCGGGCGTGATCGTCATGGGTTCGGATGTGCGCATCTCCACCGTGGCCATCGCGCAGGGCAACCTCACGATCAAGGTCACTGAGACACCGGTCGTCAGTCAGCCCGCACCGTTCTCCAAGACCGGCACGACCGAAGTGGTTCCGCGCACGCAAATCCAGGTCGACGACGGCAAGGGCAACAAGATGGCCGTGCTGCATGACGGCGTGTCGCTGCAGAAACTGGTCGACGGCTTGAATGCGCTGGGCGTGGGCCCCCGCGACATCATCTCGATCCTGCAGGCGATCAAGGCCGCCGGCGCGCTTCAGGCCGACATCGAGGTGATCGGATGAGCGCGGACGCCGCGATCCAGGGCGCCATGTCCATCGCGCAATCGGCAAAGCCGAAAGCGCCCGTCAGCGCGGCCAACCTCGCCGCCGCGACCAAAGCCGCGAAGGAATATGAGAGCGTCTTCATCTCCGAGTTCATGGGCTCCATGTTCTCCGGCATCTCGACGGACGGTCCATTCGGCGGCGGACAGGGCGAGGCGATGTATCGCTCGATGATGCTCGATCAATATTCCAAGCAGATCGAAAGCCATGGCGGCTTTGGGCTCGCGGCCGCGATGACCAAGCAGCTGCTCGCCCATCAGGAAATACGCTCATGAGCGACGGCGCCAAGGCCAAGGTCGAGCGCCTGATCCTGCTCACCGACCGGCTTTCCGAGATGCTGACGGACGACATCAAGTCGCTGGAAGGTGGAAACGCCAAGGCGCTGCGCAGCGTGGAGACATCGTTCCAGCAATTGATGCTCAGCTATTCGCGCGAAGCTGTGAGCACGAACGCCGCGGTACTGAAGACACTTTCGCCGGATGTGCGCCAGAAGCTCCTGCTGTCCGTCAAGGCGATGAACGATCTTCTGGCGCGTCATCAGCGCCTCGTCACCCGCGTGCGTAACGCCAGCGAGGGCATGATCCAGGCCATCGCGAAGGAAGTGGAACGCCGTCAGACCTCGCAGCGCAGCTATGCGCGCATTCCCGCAGGCCGGCCGCAGCCGTCGGGCGCGATGGTCTACAACAGCGTTATCTGAGAAAGAGAACGGGCCGTCGCGCCCGCGGCGTCAGGCCAGCGAGGAACTTCCCGAACTCGTCGAGCCCGTCAGCATGTTCAGCGCCAGATTGTAGCTCGCCAGATTGGCGGTGAGATAGCTCGGCGCGGGGCCGGAAGACGTGTTGCCTTTTGTGGTCGTCGTGGACGGCGGCGCATTCGTCGTCTGATAGATATTGCGGATTGCTGACAGCACGTTGAGGAGCTGCGCGCGCACCGCGCCGGCGCTGGCACTGTCAGACAGCGAGAGATTGTTCGTCAGTCCCAGACCGAAAGCCTGCGTTCCATCGGCCGCGATGGCGGTGGGCGGCGAGGAAGACGAAGATGATGACGAGCTCTTCGTGGTGTTGGTGATCACACCCGGCGCAATGCCCAGGCGGCCGAGTGCATCGGATTCGTCGGGGCCTGCTATGAGCGTGGCCGTGACACCCGAGTTGACAGCGATCTTCAGCCCCTCTGAACCGTTGCCATAATTGACGGTGGCTTTTCCGCCTCCGACGAATTCCGCGTTGATCTTGTTGGTCAGCGAATTGAGCGTCTCGCCGGCGTCGATGGTGATGGTGGCCGTGCGCGTCGATGATGCTGTCGCGATCTTGATCTGGAAGGAATCGCCGGGCCTGAGGGTTGTCGCGGTGGTGAGATCGAGAGACTGATTGAGATTGATCGTGCCCTTGGGAAGGCCGAGTGCATCCAGAACGCTGCCGCCGCTGGGGTCGATCGCGACGGAGGCGCCGGTCGATTGTCCGTCCATGCCGCCATATTGGCGCACCCAGTTCACCGCGCCGCCCGGCGCGATAGAGGCGACGAACGCATTGGTGGTGTTCTGCGCGCTGCGCGTCTGGCCGGCGAACGTGCCGGATGTCGTGCCGGACAGATAAACGGTCCCGTCGGCGCCGACGGTGAGGGCGCCGCCTTTGTCGGTCGCGCTCGTTCCGACATAGCTTACGGTGTTTGCCGTGGCCGAGCTGCCATTGTCGGTGATGCCCATCACATACGCATCGCCCGACCCGGAGCTTGGCGCAACGATGGTGGCGGTGCCGCCGCCATTGAGATTGGTGTTGGTTGTTGAACCGGAAAGGTAGACCTGGTTTCCCGAGACCGCGATGCTGCTGATCGTGCCGCCGTTCTGCAAGTCGCCCAGGTCCTGTGTCCAAACGGCGGGCTGCGTTGCGTCGCCGTTCGCGTATTTGGAAAGCACGGCGTGGCCGTTCTGGACGCTGGCGACGTACAAGCTTCCGTCGGAAGCGGTGGTCATCGCTGACACCTGATCGGTTCCAGCGGTGCCGAGCTGCTGCTCGTAGACGATCTTGCCCTTGGAATTCAGCTCCGCGACATAGCCGTCCTGCTTGCCCGCGCTGGTCTGTCCTTTGCCGATTACGCCCGTCACCTGGCCGCCGATGAACACGTTGCCCGATGAATCCACCGTAATCGCATTCGACTGATTCTGGTTCAGCGTCTGGACCTGCTGCGTCCAGACCGGCGTTCCGTTCGTGTCGTATTTGGCGACGAAGCTGTCGTTGTTGCCGTTGGCGATCGCCGTCGTGGTCAGGTCGGACGTGGTGCCTCCGGTGACGTAGGCATTGCCATTCTGATCCACAGCGAGGCCATAGCCGGACGCGCTGTCCGCTGCACCGACCATCTGCGTCCACTGCACATTGCCGGCAGAGTCGTATTTGGTCAGATAGACGTCCTGCGTGCCCTGATTGAGCTGGCTTCCGAAATCGCCGGTCGCATTGCCCAATACATAGATATTTCCGCTCGCATCTACGGCGCTGGCCTGTGCGGTCGTCGTGCCGTTCGTGGGGTTGGCATTCACGTTGAACGTCGCCTGGGGGGAGCTGCTCAATCCGGTCAGCTTGATGATGCGGCCTTGCTGGTCTGCAGCCGCGGTGGCGGCTTCGCCCTTGGATGTGGTTGCGGTCGTTGTCGGGTTGCCGGTCGAGCCGACGAGATAGAGCGCCGGTTGCGTGGTCGGCGCGGAGAACGAGATCGTTTCGCCCGCGCCCGGCGAAACGGTGAGACCGTAAGAATTCTTGGTGGTTGTCGTGTTGGTCCCGTCGGTGGACGTCGTGGTCGAGGAATCGGTGACGGCTTTCTGCAGGCGCGTCTTGAATCCGTCGGTGGAAAGCTGCTGGTTGGCGTAGATGATGATGTTGTTGAGCGTCAGCGGCCCTTGAACCTGCGAAAGGTCGATCGGCACTTGTGTGGTCGTGCCACCTTTCTTCACCGCGATGGTGAAGCTCTGGCTCGTGCTTACGCCGGACAGCGGATTGTTGATGTTCGCGTCGTTGGTCAGCGTCTTCGTCGTGTAGGAGAAAGCCGGCAGCGGAAGCGTGGCCGTGCTCGTCACCGACGAGCTCGTCGCAGCCGCCTGTAGCGTAAAATTGTTGAAGCTGGTGGACGAGATGTAGGACTCGATCTGCTGCAGGCCGGTCTGGAAGCGGGTGTTGAAGCCGTCGATCTGTCCGGCCGTCATGCCGCTGCGTTGCGCCATCTGGGCGAGATAAGACAGGTTGTTGACCGCGGTGTAGAGCGAGAAGAGTTTCTGGTTGTCCTGCTCTGTCTTCGCGTCGGTGGTCGATCCGGCCGACAGCGGCACGTTGGTGGTGTCGAGAAAATTCGTGATGCCAAGAACCTGCGCATCGCGCTGTTCCTGCGCCGGCTGCGTGAAGTCTTCCCACGGCGGATCGTCGTTCGCGGTGGCGCTGTTGGCGGCTTTCTTCGCGGCCGTCGCAGACAGCATCGCCGATGCGTTCGCAGATTGCTGCGTCGCATTCGTGATCTGGGAGTTGAAATAACTCACCAGCAGCGAAGAATCGAAACTCGTAATAGCCACCACGGCCCTCGATCGCGAAGGCGCGGATTTTCGGCCGCAATGCGTTAAAGCCATGCTAAACCGGTACTTGTGTGCTTAACGCGTCCTTAACGGCACGCATGCGACAAGCCCGCATGACCGCAAGCAGCGCGCATTACGAGCAGGGCCTTCGCTTCACCAAAGCGGGACGTCACGCCGAAGCCATCGATTGCTATCAGCAAGCGCTCGCGATGGCACCGTCCGATCCGCACGTGCTCTTTGCGCTGGGCAACACCGCAAGAGCGCTCGGCATGCCCAAGCCTGCGGAAGTGTTCTATCGCCAGGTCCTGTCCGTCGCGCCGGAGCGCGTCGAGGCGTTAATCAATCTTGCCAATCTCTTAAGAGCGAACGGGCAGGCCGATGCGGCGCGCGATCTTCTCGCGCCGGCACTGACGCGCCATCCGCGAAGCGCGGAGCTTTGGCTCACCTTGGGCTCGGCTTTCCGTGATGCCGGCCATGCGGCGGACGCCGAGCGGCACTATGCCCACGCGCTGGAATTGAAGCCCGGCTATCCCGCGGCGCTGGGCAATCTTGCAGACATGTTGGCCGGGAAAGGCGCTTTCGACGAAGCGCTGCCGCTCTATGATCGTGCCTTGCGCGCGGAGCCCGACAATGCGCAGGCCAGGCTCAATCGTGCGATTCTGCATCTGCTGAACGGCAATCTGAAACAGGGATGGCAGGATTATTCCGCCCGGCTTCGTATTCCCGGCAAGGCGCCCAAATGCGATCACGGGCTGAAGCCCTGGACTGGCCAATCTCTCGCCGGCAAACGCCTGCTGGTCACGGCCGAGCAGGGCGTGGGCGACCATCTGATGTTCGCCAGCATGTTCCGCGATCTCATGGCGCGCGCCGATGCCGAAGGCGGCAGCGTCGTTCTGGAATGCGAGCCGCGGCTGGTATCGTTGTTCGAACGCTCTTTCGAAGATGCAGTTGTTCACGCCAGCCGTACGGAGAAGCGCGGTGAAGACATCCTCGCCCATTACGATTGGCTTGGCGAAGTGGACGGCGCCGATTTCGCCATCGAGATGGGAAGCCTGCCGCTCCACCTGCGCGACGATCTTACGAAATTTCAAAAACCGAATGCGTTCCTGGATGCCGACGAAATTGAAACCCTGAACTGGCAGCGCACATTGTCGAGCGTCACGGAAGGCCCATTCATCGGCATCTGCTGGCGCAGCGGCAAGCTCACCTCGAGTCGCTCTTTGGGTTTCGCTTCGTTGCGCGATTGGGCGGTGTTCCTGCGCGATATGCCGGGCACGCCAGTCTGCGTGCAATACGATGCAAAACAGCATGAAATAGACATGCTCGGCGAAATCTCCGGCAAGACCGTCGTGGTGCCGGATGGCATCGACCAGAAGAATGAACTCGATCGCGCCTGCGCCTTGATATCGGCGCTGGATGCGGTGGTGAGCGCACCGACGGCGGTGTGCTGGCTATCGGCGGGGGCCGGCGTGCCAACCTACAAGATCCAGCGTGACGCCGCATGGACGAGCTTCGGTTGCGCTTACG
>DATCRK010000013.1:0-20335 GCA_036569005.1 Rhizomicrobium sp.
CCGCCACCGGCGCGCGTGCCACGCCCATCTATCAGACCACGGCCTTCGTGTTCGAAGACGCCGACCATGCGGCGGCCCTGTTCAACCTGCAGGTCTTCGGCAACATCTATTCGCGCATCATGAATCCGACCAATGCGGTGCTCGAAGAGCGCATCGCGGCATTGGAGAACGGCCGCACCGGCCTTGCTGTGGCGTCGGGCCACGCTGCGCAACTCATCGCTTTCCACACCCTGATGGGCCCGGGCGACAATATAGTTGCCGCGCGCCAGCTTTACGGCGGCTCGATCAACCAGCTCACGCAGGGCTTTGCCAAGTTCGACTGGCACTGCCACTTCGCCGACGCCCGCGATCCGGAAACCTTCCGCAAAGCCATCGACGGCCGCACCAAGGCGGTGTTCATCGAAAGCATCGCCAATCCGGGCGGCATCATCACTGACATCGAAGCCATCGCGGGTATCGCGCACGCCGCCGGCGTGCCGCTGATCGTCGACAACACGCTGGCGTCGCCTTATCTCATCCGCCCCATCGAATGGGGTGCAGATATCGTGCTGCACTCCGGCACGAAGTTTCTTGGCGGTCACGGCAATTCCATGTGCGGCCTGATCGTGGACTCCGGCAAATTCGACTGGGGCAGCGGAAAATATCCGACACTCAGCGAGCCCTGCCCGTCCTATCATGGCATGCGCTTGTGGGAGACGTTCGGCGATCTCGCCTATGCCACGGCATGCCGCGTGCTCGGCCTGCGCGACCTTGGTCCCGCGCTGTCGCCGTTCAACGCGTTTATGGTGATCAACGGCATCGAGACCTTGCCGCTGCGCATGCAACGGCATTGCGACAACGCGCTTCAGATCGCGCGGTGGCTGCAGCAGAATCCGAAAGTGTCGTGGGTGAACTACGCGGGCCTCGAAGATAACGAGTGCTACAACCTGCATCGCACCTATTGTCCGAAGGGCGCCGGTTCTGTCTTTACCTTCGGTGTGAAAGGCGGCTTCGAGGCGGGCATGGCGATCGTGAACAACGTCCGCATCATCAGCCATCTTGCGAACATCGGCGACACACGCAGCCTGATTATCCATCCGGCGTCCACCACACATCGCCAGTTGAACGATGAAGATCGCGCCAAAGCCGGCGCAGGCAATGATGTGATCCGTTTGTCGATCGGCATCGAGAACGCCGAAGACATCGTCAAGGATCTCGATCAGGCGATGGCCGCGGCCGGCGATTGATGGCGCAGCTCGTAAGCGTGCCACAGCGCGCTCGTGAGCAAAGCCAGAGCCGTGAACTGGTGCAAGGCGGCGAGCGCCTCCGGCACCTGATGCAGCAATGTCAGAATGCCCAGAACGATCTGCAGCCCGGTGATGCCGAGCACCAGATCGCCGCTGGTGCGTGCCTGCCCCGCCAGATGCGCGCGCCTCCCGCGCAGCCACAGCGCGAATGCGCCGACGCCGACGCAATAGGCGATCATGCGATGGTCGAACTGCGCCAGGCTCGGATTCTCCGTGAAGTTGGTCCACCACGGCTTGAAGAAGAACGCGCCGTCGGGAACAAACTGGCCGTCCATGCTCGGCCAGGTGTTGTAGATGAGGCCTGCGTGCAGCCCGGCCACAACAGCGCCGAGAAGCATCTGGAAATAGACGAGTCCCGCAAACGCCAACGCCCCTTTCGCGAACGGCGCAGCCGTGGTCGCTATCTTCGGGCGCAGATAGTCGAGCGCCGTCCACAAGATGGCACCGAACAGGATCAGCGCGGTGCCGAGATGAATCGCCAGCCGGTACTGCGAGACGGAGACGCGCACCTCAAGCCCGCTCTCCACCATCCACCAGCCGATGAACCCTTGCAGCCCACCCAGTAGAAACAGAACAATCATCCGCGGAATCTCTTTGCGCGTAATCGCACCGCGCCAGGCAAACCAGACGAACGGCACGAAGAACACCACGCCGAGCAACCGTCCCAGCAAACGGTGCGTCCATTCCCACCAGAAGATTCCCTTGAACCCTTCCAGCGTCATGCCCGCGTTCTCGCGGGTGTATTGCGGGATCTGTTGGTATTTGTGAAAAGCATCCATCCATTCAGCGTGATTGAGCGGAGGGATCGCGCCTATGATCGGGTCCCATTCGGTGATGGAAAGACCCGAGCCCGTCAGCCGCGTCAGCCCGCCGATCACCACCATGAATGCGATGATCGCGGCGATGGCCAACAGCCAGATACCGACCGCGCGGCGGCTTTCGAAAGAGGAAAGGGTCATGCACGCCGTTTAGTGTGCTTTGTGCCCAAAATCCATGCGGCGAACGGCCTTGTCGGCGCGCGGCGTCCGTCGCATCCTTTTGCGGTCTTTCGGGGAAGCCGCCCATGAAGCTCACGCCATTTCTTGCCGCCGTCGGGGGCATCTTCGCCATTGCCGCCGCACATGCCGACGACATGTCCGGCATGAACATGGGCACCGCGGACAACATGGCCGGCATGCCGCCGATGACGCTGCCACCCATGCCAGCCGTTTACGCCGGCGAGGCCGACAAGAAAGGCGCGCCGGTCCTCACCGGTTATGGCGATCACCATCACGCCATCACCACGAAAAACCCACAGACGCAGGCCTTCTTCGATCAGGGCATAAGGCTGATGTTCGGCTTCAATCATGCGGAAGCGATCCGCTCCTTCCGCGAAGCCGCGCGGCTCGATCCGGACTGCGCGATGTGCTGGTGGGGTGTGGCGTTCGCGCTCGGCAGCAATATCAATCTTCCGATCCAGCCGGACGCGCCGGGTCCGGCCGTCGCCGCCGTGCAGCGCGCACAATCTCTCGAGGCCAAAGCTTCGCCCGAAGAAGCGGCATGGATCGAGGCCCTCGCCAAACGCTATTCGACCGATCCAAAAGCCGATCAGCACACGATGGACGAAGCCTTCGCCCAGGCCATGGGCAAGCTCTGGCACGATTATCCCAACGATCTGGATGCCGGCGTCTTTTACGCCGAAGCAATGATGGACACACAGCCCTGGGACTATTGGCAGGTGGACGGAAAGACGCCGAAGGACCATGGCGCCGAGATCATCTCGACTCTGGAGACCGTTCTGAAGAAAGAACCGCTGCATCCGGGAGCATTGCATCTCTACATCCACGCCGTCGAAGCCTCCACCACGCCGGAGCGCGCCGAAGCCGCCGCCGACAAGCTGGAGCCGTTGATGCCGTCGGCGGGGCACGTCGTCCACATGCCGTCTCACATCTATTTCCGCGTCGGCCGTTATGAAGATGCGGTGAGGGTCAACGAGCTCGCCGCGACGAAGGACGAAGAATATATCGCGGCCTGCAAAGCGCAGGGCTTCTATCCTCTCGCGTATTATGCCCACAACATCCACTTCCTTTGGACGTCGTCGGAGATGTTAGGGCAGTACAAGCTGGCGCATGACTCGGCGCAGCGTCTCTCTAAGGCGACAGCCGCGGGCATGCCCCTCGCCGCCAGCCAGCCGCTGATGCAGGAATATTATTTTGTCCCCGTGGTGACGGACGTTCGCTTCGGCAAATGGGATGCCGCGCTGGCGGAAAAGTTGCCGTCGCCGGACCTGAAGCTCACCGTTGCCGTGTCTCATTACGCGCGCGGCTTCGCTTATGCCAACAAGCACGATTTGAAGCACGCCGCGCAGGAACGCGCGACGCTCGCGGCAATGATCGCGAAAAATGAATTTGCCGCCATAGATGCCGCCGGCGTTCCCGGAACACCCATGGCGCAACTGGGTCTGGCCCTGCTCGACGGCGAGATCGCGCGGCAGCAAGGCAAACTCGATGTCGCGCTGGACAACTTCAAATTCGCGAACGATCTCTACAACGCGCTGCCCTATACCGAGCCGGATTACTGGCATCAGCCGGTGAGCCATATCTACGGCGCCGCGCTGCTGCAGGCACACAAGCCGGCGCAAGCGGAGGCCGTTTATCGCGAAAGCCTGAATGTACACCGCATCGACGGCTGGGCACTCTATGGCTTGGCGCAGGCTCTTGACGCGCAAGGCAAGAAAGAGGAAGCAGCAGCCACGCGCGCGGAATTTGCCAAAGTCTGGAAAATGGCGGACGTCAAACTCACAGCGTCACGCTTCTGAAGGTTTTCATGTCGCCACGCATCAAGAAGCTGATCGGCACTTTCGTTCTGCTGATCTGGATTCCGGTTTACGCCGTTGTGGCCATGGGCTTCGGCGTGCATATCCTGCCGCATGCAAACGGCCTGGTGACGTTCCTGTATTATGCGATCGCGGGAACGGTCTGGATCATACCCATCGGGCTGATGCTGCCCTGGATGAATCGCGAAGCCCCGAAACCAAAATAGCTCCAGCCGCGCTCGGGACCGGAGCTATTTCAGGTATGCGGGACCGCTTAGTGGCCCATGCTGTTATTCGGGCTGCTCATGCTGTTCATCGCCGGCTTGTCACAGTTCTTCGGCTTCTCCGCCATCGCGTTCGACGAAGACATCGAGTTGCTGGACGACATGGTGTTGCCCGCCATCGTGTTGCCCGACATGGCGTTCGTCGCCGCCTTGGTGCAGTTGTGCGTGGCGCTCATGGCATTGTGGTGCATCGCATTGCCGCTCGACATCGTGTTGCTGGACATGGAATTGCTCGACATTGCGTTGCCCTGCGCAAAAGCCTGACCGCCTATCAGCATCGCCGCGGCGGCCGTGACAATTAGAATACGAGACATGGAATCCTCCGGATTGCGCTCCCGCAGGTGCGAAATACCGCACCGGCGCCGGACCGACGGTCCCAAGCGCGTGTTCGAAGGTCATTACGAGCCCCAAAGAGACTTCGTTACATGCACAAACCTGTGAAAACGATTATTTTGCCGACAAAGCGTCAGTGACGACCTTTCCGTCCACCGGCTGGCCCGGCTTCAGCCCCAACAGGGACATGACGGTCGGGTGAATATCGACCATGTCCAGCCGCTTTACCTCATGGCCTTTTGCGATACCCGAGCCCCACGCATAGAAAATGCCGTGCATCTGAACGATATGCGGATCATATCCGTGCGTCGCCTTCAGCCCTCCCGCAAACGGCGTAAATATCGGCGGCCAGAAGTGGTTGACGCCGAGCGCAAAGGCCCATGCGGGGAATACCGTGTCGTCAACGACCCAATAAGGCGGATGCGCGAGCACCATGAGATCCCCGACCCGTGGTCCCGTTCCCAAGTGGGCAAAGGACGGAAACTGGCCCCGCTTGTAGACATCGAAGGCGTATTTGTATTTCGCCAGCGCGTGCGCCACGCGATCTGCGCTTTCACCTTTGTCGAGATAGAGGAAGGCCGTCGCGCCATCGGCGGCAACCCGGCCCTTGATGTCGTACATGTTCATCAGCCGGGTCATGTTCACCATCGGCCCCACATCGATCATCCCGTGATCGGTGCCCACAATGAGCGTCGCCTCGCGGCTCGGCGGCAGTGCACGGATCGCATCCATCAGCTTTCCGACATAGGCGTCCGCCTTGCGCACCGCAGCGACCGTCTCCGGCGAGTGCACGCCGTGATAGTGCGCAGCGTCGTCAGGCCCGGACATATAAAGTGCGATCAGGCGCGGATGACTGGCGCTCGCGTCGCGCAATTCCTTGATGCCCTGAGCGATCACCCAGTCGTCACTGGGGCGCACCTTCCACGGCACGATCGGATTGGCGAATGCCGCGAGCATTCCGTGCTTACCCGACCAACGGCCCGCCCAGTTATAGACGGCCGCACTAACGCCTTGCGCCTTCGCAGCTTGCCACATGGATTGGCAGCCCGTGTGCCAGTCGGCATCATCGTCCTGCGGCGTGGAGTGCAGGCCGAACATCCCCATCTTCGGGTCGAGGAACGTGTTGGAGATCACGCCGTGATGCTCCGGCCAGCATCCGGTGGCGAAGCTGGTGTGATTGGCGAGCGAGAGTGTGGGGAAGACGGGCACCAGATGGCGCGACCATACGCCCTGGCGTTTGATCTCATTGAAGTGAGGCGTCGGCTGCGAAGCGTCGATCATCGCCGGCGAGAAACCGTCGAACAGCACAACGACCACCGTGCGATCCGCCGCCATGGCCGGAAAGGCGAAAACACTGAGGAAAAGAAGAAACATCGCGCCAAACGCGCGCCGAACCGATGCCATGTCGCCCTCCCCGGCTGAAACAGGATTAGAAATTGCCCGGAAATAAAGTCAATCTGCCGTCGGCGCAGGGAGGACATGTCATGGCCGCTAACCGTCAGTGGATTTACGCGCGCAAGCCGAATGCCGAGGTGGGACCGGAGAATTTCGATCTGCGCGAAGCGCCGATGCCGGAAAAAGGCGCGGGCGAAGTGCTCGTGCGCTCGACGTATCTGTCGCTGGATCCCGCAAGCCGTGCCTGGATGCAAGGCGCAACCTATCGCTCGCAGCTCAATCCTGGCGACGTCATGGCCGGATGGGGCTTGGGCGAGGTGGTGAAATCCAATTCCGATAAATTCGCGGTGGGCGATCTCGTCAGCGGTGAATTCGGCTGGCAGGAATTTTCCGCATCCCCAGCGCGCATGCTCACAAAGCACGACAAGAGGCACAAGCCAGAGCATATCCTCGGCGTTCTCGGCATTACTGGTCTCACCGCTTATTTCGGACTGCTCGATGTCGGCCATCCGCGTGCAGGCGAGACCGTGCTTGTATCGGGTGCCGCGGGTGCGGTCGGTTCGATCGCCGGCCAGTTGGCGAAGATCGCCGGTTGCCGCGTCATCGGCACCACGCGCGGCGACAAGGTGAAATGGGTCGTCGACGACCTCGGCTTCGATGCCTGCGTCGACTACACCACCGACAATCTCGACAAGGCGCTGAAAGCGCATTGCCCCAATGGCATCGATGTCTATTTCGACAACACCGGCGGGGACGTTCTCACCGCCGCGCTGCGCCGCATGAATCTGTTCGGCCGAGTCGTCTGCTGCGGCGCGGTCTCGCAATACAACACCACGACACCATCGCCCGGTCCGGCCGGTGTGCCCGGCTTCCTCGTCACCAAACGCATTCGCATGGAAGGCTTCGTGGTCATGGATTTTTACAATCGCCGAACGCAGGCGGAAGCTGCGTTGGCGCGACTGCTCGAACAGGGCAAGTTGAAGGCGCCGGTCGATGTGGTGGAAGGTTTCGAGAAGATGCCCTCCGCGCTCGCTGGCATGTTCGCGGGCAAGAACAAAGGCAAGCTGATGGTGAAGCTGTGAGCGTTATAAACAACGAAAGCCGGAACCGTTTCGAGTTGGAAGAAAATGGCGAACTTGCATTTGCGAGTTACCGCCGGAACGGCGATGTGTTCACCATCCCCCATGTCGAAGCAGCGCTGCCATTGCGCGGCAAAGGCACGGCGGGAAGGTTGATGGAAGGCATCGCCGCAATCGCGCGCGATCAGCATTATAAAATCAAGCCGACCTGCCCTTACGCCGTCGCATGGTTTCGCCGACACCCGGAAGCGAGCGATCTTCTGGTCTAGCTTGGCGGCTTGCGTTTGCGCGGCTCTTCCACGCGGGTGAGCATCAAAACAAGCCCGGAGGCCAGAAACAGCATCGAAATGCCGAATACGGCTTGATAGCCTACTGCCGCCGCGATCAACCCTCCTGCGAGGGGTCCCAATGCGGCCATGGCGCTCTCCGCCGTGTTCGACAGCGCAAGGCGCATCGCCATCTCATCTCGATGACCGAACTCGAAAACAATATTTTGCGCGCTCATCTGATAGCCGGAATTCGCAGCGCCAAGCCCAAAAAAGGCGACAAAAAACATTGGCTCGCTGTGCGCCGAGAGAAGAAGAGCTGTCGCCGCAACCCAGATGATCAAGGCGCCGACAAACGACGAGCGGAAACCGCTGCGGTCGGCGAGGTAGCCCCAGCCGAGATTGGTGAGCGTGTCCGCGATCAGATAGGCGAATGACAACAAGCCGATGGTCTTTCCGCTCATTGAGATCGTGTGTGCCGCGTAGATGATGTAGAATGGCGACGCCACACGCCCCGAAATCGCGAGCGTTCTGGCAATCATGAATTCGCGGAAGGCTTTTTCCTTTCGCAGCAGGACGGGAAACTCGCGAAAGCGATCCGCCATGCGCATGCGCGGCCGCAATGTCGGCAGTTCCGGTTCTTTCATCAGGATGCGGATCGAGGCCAGGCCCAGACTCGTGAGGATAAAGGCCGTGAGAAACGTCACGCCATAGCCGTTGTGCCAAAGGTTCGGGCCGACGAAATAGCGCCCCGCGAAATAGGAAAGCAGCGCGGCGATCAGTCCGCCCGCCATGTTGCGCAATCCCTGCAGGCGCCCACGGCGCGAAATCGGGATGACCTTTGCCAACAGATACTGAAACGCCACACCCTGCCATCCCGAAAACAATCCAAGAAGAAACAGAAAAGCGATGGACGCGACGAGCAGTGTCTGGCCGCTGAGGAGCCAGCCGGCCAGCGCCAGAAACAGTATCTGCAGGCGCATCAGCGTGCCGAGAATCATCGTCACCGGCAGGACGTATTTCCGGTGCTCAATGGCAGCGGCGCCGGCAATGGGAGAAATCGTGCTGCCGAACTGCTGCAACGCCAGCCCCAGACCGGTCAGGACATCTGAACCCGACAGCATGTGGAGATAAGCGGGCACAAAAGTCGGTGCATTCACGAGGCGAAAACCTGTCATGCCGAGCGTGCCGTGGACGAAATGACCGGCGAAATTGCGCGGCAGATGCCTGGCTACGAACGCCTCGTAGGCCAATTCGCGCTCTTCAGCGCTTTCCGCGCCGGCATAGATGTCGTCCACACCCGACCGGCCGTCCGTGCCTCCGCCCGTCAGCCGCTCCCCGATATCCCTGTGTCGTCTTTAGCAGATTCGTGACGCCGTTTTGGGATCGCCGTAGGACCGAACCTTCCCTATTATCTTGCCGTAGCGGGAACAGCGCGGGAGCCTTGCATGACGGACACTGGATTGCCTCTGAAAGCCGAACACACGTTCGAAGCGCATTGGCGCTTGTTCTTCTTCGAAGGCATCGTGCTCGTGGTTCTCGGGATCATTGCGTTGATCCTGCCGCCGCTGGCCAGCATCGCCGTCGCCATATTGTTCGGCTGGGTGCTTTTTCTCGGTGGCGTGTTCGGCCTCGTCACGACGCTCGTCGGGCGTCATGCACCCGGATTCTGGTGGTCAATCCTCTCCTCGCTCGTCGCGATTGTCGCCGGAGTCCTACTGTTCGGCTGGCCGGCGGGCGGTGTGCTGTCGCTTACGGTTATTCTGACCGGCTTTCTGGCGGCAGATGGCATCCTCACCATCATGCTGTCTCTGGAATACCGTCGCGCACTTCATGGGCGATGGGTTTGGCTGCTGGTGAATGGCGTGATCGACCTGTTCCTGGCGGCGATTATCTTCATCGGCCTGCCTGCGTCCGCGGCATGGGCCATCGGGATCATTGTCGGCGTGGATATGTTGTTCGGCGGATCGTCGCTGATAGCGATGTCGCTCGCCGCGCGCGCTGCCGGACGGTGAAACGCGCGCATCCAGATACGGTTCCGTTCTTCCGCTAATTTCATCTTTCCGTCAGCGGCAGGTCAGAGTGGAACTTATTCGCGCCGGTTGCCGTATTGATCTAGTAATATCGAGGGTTGACGGCATGCCTATGGCATGGTCATGCAGGGCATGGCGTTTTTGAAGCCTAAAACATCCGCGGTGCACGCGCCTGCACCGAATCCAGACTGGGCCCTTTTCCTCGATATTGACGGCACGCTCCTCGATATCGCGCCCACGCCGGAAGACGTGCATGTTCCTGAGACATTGATCCGGGCACTGTCGCGTGCGAGCGCATGGCTGGGCGGCGCGCTCGCCATCGTCAGCGGTCGCCCGTTCGCGCAGATCGACAAGCTCTTCGCGCCTTTGCGCCTTCCGGGCGGCGCGGGCCACGGCGCGTATATCCGCAAGCCCGATGGGCAGATCGAATCCGCGAGTACCTCGCTTGCCGTTCCCGCCGAATGGACGACATTGCTGCGCAACGCTGCAAAGCTTTGGCCAGGGGTGGCGGTCGAGGATAAGGCCCATTGTGTCGCCGTGCACTATCGCGCTGCGCCCGGTCACAAAGAAGAAGTCGAGAATCTCGTCACGCGCCTTGCCGCGCAGGATAAAGAAGCTTTCGAAGTGCTACCCGCGCGTATGGCGTTCGAAATCCGCAATCGCGCACTCACAAAGGCTGTGATCGTTCGCAGCCTGATGGCGCAAGCCCCGTTCAAGGGCCGCGTCCCCGTTTTCGTGGGCGACGATGTAACGGATCACGATGGATTCCGCGCCGCCGAAGAAAAAGGCGGCATCGCACTCGACGTTGGCATAGCTTTCGACGGCCAGCCGTCCGCCGTGCGGGCATGGCTGGAACAGTTTCATGCGGAAGGGGCGGTTTGACCATGGCGCAACTCGACCTCTCCCCGATCGGCAATTGCGCCGTCTCCAGCCTGGTGGATGCGCAAGGCGTTCACCGCTGGTTCTGCTTCCCGCGCCTAGACGGCGATCCAGTGTTCAATGCACTGGTGAACGGCGACAATCCCGAAACTGGTTTCATGGACATTGTCGTGGAGAACCTCGCGACAACCCATCAGTCCTATATCCGCAACACCGCGATCCTCGAGACCATCTACGAGACAAAAGTCGGCGAAACGCTGCGCGTCCTCGATTTCGCGCCGCGTTTCGTTCTTTATGAACGCAATTTCCGCCCGCCCGGAATCGTGCGCCGTATCGAGCCCGTCACCGGTACTGCGCGGATCAAGGTGCGCATCCGTCCGACTTTCGACTACGGCAAGACCAAGCCGCGCGTCAGCATCGGCAGCAATCACCTGCGCTTCATCGGCGACGACCGAGTCCTGCGCGTGACTTCGGATCTCGGTCCGACATTCATTCAAGACGAGGCGGCGTTCATCCTTGATCGGCCCGTCAACCTCTTCATCGGAACCGATGAAAGTCTGTCCCAGAGTCCGGACGGTCTGGCGAAGAATTTCCTGCACGAAACCACGAACTATTGGTGCGAATGGTCGCGCAAGCTTGCCATTCCCTTCGAATGGCAGAAGGCCGTCATACGCGCCGCCATCACGCTCAAGCTCTGCAGCTACGAGGAAACAGGCGCCATCGTTGCGGCGCTCACCACATCCATTCCTGAAGCGCCGAACACGGCTCGCAACTGGGACTATCGCTATTGCTGGCTGCGCGATGCCTATTTCACCGTGAATGCGCTGAACCAACTCGGCGTCACGCGGACCATGGAGCATTTCGTCCGCTTCATGGTGAACACGGTGTTGAACGAGAAGGCGGAGAATCTCAACCCGCTCTATCCCATCGTCACCAGCACCGACCTCACCGAAGCAAATGCGACGTCGCTTGCCGGCTTTCGCGGTATGGGCCCAGTGCGCGTGGGTAACGCCGCGGCCACGCAGAAGCAGACCGACGTCTATGGCTCCGTCGTTCTCTCCGCGGCCCAGCTCTTCTGGGACGAGCGTGTCAATCTCTCCGGCGGGCCCGATCTCTATAAGCGGCTGAAGCCGGTCGGCGAAGCGGCGCTGGCCGTCGCGCTGGAGCCGGATTCCGGCGTGTGGGAATTTCGTGGAAAAACGCGCGTCCATACCTATTCCGTCGCGATGTGCTGGGCTGCCGCGCACCGGATGGGGCTCATCGCGCAACGCGTTGGCGAAGACCAGGAAGCTGCCGACTGGAAGGTCAAAGCCTCCAAGCTGCGCGACATCATTCTCGAAAAAGCGGTCACGAAGGAGGGCTGGATTTCCGGCGCATTCGGAGAGGATATGGTCGACGCCTCCTCGCTTCTGTTGCCGCAGCTCGGCCTGATTGACGCGAAAGACGACCGTTTTCTGAAAACTCTTGCGGTGATCGAGAAGCGGCTTCTGCGCAACGGCTTTCTTCTGCGATATGACGAACCTGACGATTTCGGCCTGCCGGAAACGTCCTTCATCATCTGTACCTTCTGGTACATCGACTCACTCGCCGCCGTTGGCCGTGTCGATGAAGCGCGCGCGCTTTATGAGAACCTGCTGTCGCGCCGCAACGCAGCCGGCCTTCTTTCCGAAGATCTTCACCCGCAGACCGGCGAGCTGTGGGGCAATTTCCCGCAGGCCTACTCGCTGGTCGGGCTCATCCTGTCCGCGTACCGGCTTAGCCGCACCTGGGAACAGGGCTTATGGCACGCCTCGTAGTCGTATCGAACCGCGTTCCGCTTCCGGGCGAGAGTCAGCGCGCGGGCGGACTGGCGATTGTTCTGCAGGACGTGATGGATTCTGTCGGTCTGTGGTTCGGCTGGAGCGGCAAAACCGCGCCCGATGGAGAAAACGAAGTTCAGACGGTCACACACCGCGGAACGGAATACGCGACGATCGATCTGTCCGAAGACGAATATCAGAAATTCTATGTCGGCTTCGCCAACAGCACGCTCTGGCCGCTGTTGCACTTCCGCCTCGGGCTGCTGGAATTCCGCCGCGAGGATCTGGAGGGCTATCGCGCAGTCAACAAGCTCTACGCGGACACGCTGCTGAAATTGCTGCAGCCCGACGATCTGATCTGGGTCCACGATTATCATCTCATCCCCTTCGGGGGGATGTTGCGGCGCATGGGCATGCGCGGCCGCATCGGCTTTTATCTTCACATTCCGTTCGTTCCACACTCCGTCTACAGCGCGCTGCCGCAGGGCGATCTGCTGCTTAAGGACCTGTGCGAATACGACGTGGTCGGATTTCAAACGGAAGAGCACCGCAACGATTTTCTCGACACCGTGCGCCAATCGCTCGGACACGAAATCACCGAAGATGGCGTGATACAGGTGCCGGGCCGCCCGGTTCAGACCATCGTCGCGCCGGTCGGCATTGACGCCCTCGCCTTCGGGCGGCAAGCCGTTCGAGCGGCCGGAAGCAAGAACAACAAGCGTCTTACGGACAGCCTGGCAGGACGCTATCTGATGATCGGCGTTGACCGCCTGGACTATTCCAAGGGCCTGCCGAACCGCTTCGAGGCCTTTAACCGCTTGCTCACCCGTTTTCCGGAACACAGCCAGCATGTGAGCTATCTTCAGGTCGCGGTGCCATCGCGGGAGGACGTAGGCGAGTATGCTTCGCTGCGCCCGGTGCTGAACCGCATGGCCGGCGACATCAACGGCCGCCACGGCACGTTCGACTGGGTGCCGCTGCGCTACATGAGCCAGGGCGTATCGCGCGGTACGCTGGCGGGCTTTCACCGGATTTCCCGCGTTGGCCTCGTAACGCCGCTGCGCGACGGCATGAACCTCGTCGCCCACGAATATATCGCCGCGCAGAATCCTGAGGATCCTGGCGTGCTCGTGCTGTCACGTTTCGCCGGTGCCGCGAGCTATTTCCAGGACGCGCTGATCGTCAATCCGAACGATCCAGACGAGATCGCCGAGGCCATGCACACGGCGCTCACCATGCCGCTGCCGGAACGCCGGCTACGGCATGCGCGTTTGTTCGAGAACGTATTGCGACTGACGGCAACGTCTTATTGCCAGACGTTCCTGAACGCGCTTTCCGCAGATTCAAGAGGGGGGGTGAAGGTGACGGATGAACCTCCCCTATCTCGCTGAGCTCATCGGCTATGTTCCCAATTGGCTCATCGGCCTGATCCTTCTATTCCTGACAGCCGCGGTCGCGCTCGGGGTGTTCCAAATTCTGCGGGCGGTGATCCGTCGCTTCCTGGAAGCGCGTCATCCGATCCTGCATGCCTTGATGCTGCGCGCGGAATCGCTGCTGCGGTTCGCGGTGGTGCTGTTCGCCGTGACATTGGTGGTGCCGGCACTGCCTTTCGGCACAAACACGTCGCAGACGCTTCATCGCATTCTCATTGCATCCTTCATCGTCCTTCTGGGCTGGATCGCCATAGAGGCCAGCAATCTCGCGGCGGACCGCTACATGCGGCGCTTCCGGCTGGATACCGATGACAATCTTCTCGCGCGCAAGGCCGTCACGCAGATGCGCGTTCTCAAGCGCACCGCGGGCGTCGTCATCGGCTTCCTGACGCTGGGCTTCGCGCTGATGAGCTTCGACGCCGTGCGCGAATATGGCGTCAGCATCTTCGCGTCAGCGGGCGTCGCCGGCATCGCGCTGGGACTCGCCGCCAAGCCGGTGCTGGGCAATCTCATCGCAGGCGTTCAGATCGCCGTCACGCAGCCTATTCGCATCGACGATGTCGTCATCGTCCAGAACGAATTCGGCTGGATCGAAGAGTTCACGTCCACCTATGTCGTGGTCCGGTTGTGGGATTGGCGGAGAATGGTCGTGCCATTGAGCTATTTTCTGGAAAATCCGTTCCAGAACTGGACCCGGACATCTGCGGCTCTCATCGGGAGCGTCTACTTCCATCTTGACCATCGCACGCCCATTCCTGCCTTGCGCGCCAAGCTGGAGGAAATTGTGAAGGCATCGAAGCTCTGGGATGGAAACGTCGTCAACCTTCAGGTCAGCGAAACGACAGAATATTCCATCGAAGTGCGCGCGCTCGCGACGGCTCGCAATGCATCCCAGGTCTGGGACCTGCGCTGCGAAATCCGGGAGAAGATGTTGGCGTTCCTGCAGGCCGAACATCCCGAATCCCTGCCCCGCCGGCGCAACGAAGCAGTCAAGGAAAGCACGCCCACACGTACGATGCGCACCTATGACGAACCCGTGCGCGCGCTCGACAGGGCCGCCCGCGGCGAAGCCGGTACAAATGCGGCGCGATGAGCTTTAGGATTTCGAGGAAGCTTTAGCCCATGTGAGGCCGGTGCCGTCCTTGTAGGCCGGCAAGTGCAGATCGGGTTTCGCCGGTTCATGGCGGAATTTGATGGCGGGACCGATGTGGCTGTTGCCTGCTTCGTCTTTCAGCCGCATCCCGCGCGCAAGCGCCTGGGAATCGCCGAACGCATCTTTCAGATTGCGCACCGCCGCCCAGCATAGATCGATGGGCGCAAGGAACACTTCCCATTCGACACGCGTCTTTTGCCGGAACGTGTCCGTGAAATAAGCAATCAACGGCGTTTGCGATGGTCCCGGCTCGCCTTTCGCCAGATCGAGTAAATCAAGGCGCCCCAAAGCGTGCAAAAGGCTCTCGCAGAACTTCGCTTCCGATCCGGCGAGCACGACGTATTGCCCATCCTTCGTCTCATAGATGCGGTTCATTGCCTGACCGCCATAGTTGCGCATTTCGTGCGGCACCGGCGCGCGATCCTGCGCGAAGACCGAGCCGGTGATATTGGGCGTCCAGGCAAGCAGGCTGTCATACATCGCGATGTCGATGTAATCGCCCTTCCCCGTTCGCTCCCGCGCCAGCAGAGCCATTAGGATTGCGGAAAGTGCTGTCAGCGACGAAGCCATATCTGCTGCGACGAGATTGGGCATGTTCGGCTTGTTGTCCGAAAACCCGCGCGACAGTTCCAACGTCCCCGCCAAGGCCTGTACGCCAAGATCGTGCGATGGCTTGTCGCGCATCGGCCCTTCCTGTCCGAAAGCGCTGATCGAGCAGTAAACGATACGCGGATTAGCAGCCAAGATCGCATCGTAATCGATGCCCAGCCTTTTCACCACGCCGGGGCGAAAAGCTTCCACGATTACGTCGGCCTCGCCGGCCAATTTCAGAAATGCCGCCTTGCCATCCGCATCCTTCAGATCGAGCGCGATGCTGCGCTTGCCGCGGGCGATGTTGCGGAACCACACAGCGGTACCGTCCGGTGTCCGCGCACCCATCGCCCGCACCGGCTCGCCCACGCCGTTCTTCGGCTCGACCATGATGACCGTAGCCCCGTGATCGGCCATCGTCATGGTTAGATGCGGGCCGGGCAGGAATTGCGAGAGGTCCAGAACCTTTATGCCATCGAGTTTCACGCCGTCGTCTCCGCGCCTTCCCGTTCTTTCCTAGCACAAGCCGCTGAACTTGCGGCGTCGCCCAATCCGCGCAATATCCGCCAGGGAGCTTCGGGGACGCCATGATACCTTTCGCGGACTGGCTGCGATTTCACGCCTCGATGCGCCCCGCGGAGCTGGCGATCGCCACGCCGCGCGTGCGGCTGACATTCGCCCAGCTTTACGACGCGTCCCTCGCCATTGCCGCGCGATTGCATCGGCTGGGCATGAAGCGGGGACAGACAGCAGCGATCTTTGTGCTCAACCCGGCGCTGCAATGCACATTGCTTGTCGCCATCAATAGGCTTGGCCTGTGCGGTTGTATCCTGCCGCAATGGGAATCCCGCCGGGCCGCGGCGCTCGAAGCTGTCGCTTTCGACTGGTTTCTGAGCGACAGCGCGCTCGATCCCGCAACAAAAGAGCAAAGGGTCGACGTCGATTTGAACTGGCTCGTCGAGCGGGAAGCGCTCGATGGCCTGCCGCCATCGAAGCCTTTCGAGTCTGTTGCGCATTGCCTCATCGCCATCTCCAGCGGCACCGTGAGCAAATCCAAGCCGATCGCTTTCACCGCCGCGCAGCTAGAGCGGCGCATCGCATGGCGCGCCTTCGAGGAGCAGACGACGCATCCCGGCGAAAAGACCTACATCATGCTCAGTGCCGCTTCGATGCTGAGCTTTCTCACTATGTTCGGAACGCTCTATGCCGGTGGGTGCATCTATGGCGGCTGGCCGCCGGAGCATGTCGCGGGGCTGCTCGTGCAGGAACGAATAAACCGTCTGGTCAGCACGCCGCCGCTGCTTATGAAGCAGATGGCGAATTTCGAAAAGCAGCCGCAATACCCCGATCTGCGCATCATCTACAGCGGCGGCGATGTTCTGCCGGAAGCGTTCTCACGCCGCGTCTGCGAAAAGCTTTGTCGCAATCTCGTCACCGCGTTTGGCACAAACGAAACCGGACAGATCGCCGTAGGCCGTGTGGACCGCATGAGCCATCAGCCGCAGCGCGTCGGCTTTCTTCTGCCCTGGGCGGAGGCGCAGGCGGTGGATCACAACGATAATCCGCTGCCGCCAGGCACCGAGGGGCAACTGCGATTCCGCACACCCGGCATGGCCAGCGGCTATCTCGGCAATCCGCAAGCCACGGCTGCGCAATTCAAACATGGCTGGTTCTATCCGGGCGACGTGGGCGCCATCACGTCGGAAGGAGGCCTGCTCATGGGCGGCCGGCTCGCCGATCTTATCGTCACGGCGCAAGGGAATTTGAATCCGCGGACAATCGACCTGGCAGCAGGCGAATGTGAAGGCGTCAGCGACGCAGCAGCCTTCGGTGTGCGCGGTGAGAGCGGATTGGACGACATCTGGCTGGCCGTGACAGGGTCGGACGATCTCGACATGGAGAAGCTCCAACGCTTCTGCACAGCCCGTTTCGGTACGCAGGCGCCGCAGCATTTCCTGAAGCTTCCGCAGCTGCCACGTAATGAAAGCGGCAAAGTGCTGCGCTGGGCCCTCGTAGACATCGCTACCAGCAAGAGCGCATAGATTCGCCATGCCCACGGAAGCACCAATCCTGTTCGCCTGCGCCAATGACGTGGCGACCATCACGCTCAACCGCTCGGACAAGCGCAACGCCCTGAACGAGGCGATGTGGTTGGGTCTGGCGGAAGCCGTCAAACGCGCCGACGCCCTGCCCGACGCCAAGATCATCGTCATTCGCGGTGGCGGCGGCCATTTCGCGGCGGGCGCAGATATCTCCGAATTCGAGACCGTCTATGCCTCGCGCGAACGCGGCACACAGTATCGCCGCGCGGTGGAAAATGGTGCGCGCGCCATCACCGACGCCACCAAGCCCGCCATCGCCATGATCGAAGGCTCCTGCATCGGCGGGGGCATGGCCATCGCATTGGCTTGCGACCTGCGCATGGCGTCCGGGACGGCAAAATGCGGCATCACCCCCGCCAAGCTCGGCATCGTTTACAGCTTCGGTGATACCAAGCGACTCGTTGACGTCGTGGGCCCTTCGAAAGCCAAAGATATCCTTTTCACCGGTCGCATCATGGACGCTTCGGAAGCGCAGTCCATCGGCCTGGTGGACGAAGTGCACGCGCCCGACGCGCTGGAAAAGGCCGTCGCCGCGAAATGCGCGCTTCTCGCGAACAATTCCCAATGGTCGATCCGCGGCGCGAAGGAAATGGTCCGCCTCATCCTCTCCGGTGCGAAAGAAGCCCGCGAAACAGGCGACGATGCTGCCGGTCAGGCCGATTTTCGCGAAGGCCGTACGGCCTTCCTGGAAAAGCGTCCGCCGAAATTTCCCTATCGTTGAGGCCCTCGTGACGCTCAAGCTCTATCATTGCAAAGGCGCGCTCGGTGCGCCCGCTGTGGACGCTGGAGGAGATGGGCCTTCGTTACGAGCTGGAGTCGATGCCTTTCCCGCCGCGTTTCTTCCGTGAAGGTTATCTCGACATCAATCCGCTCGGCACCGTGCCAACGCTCGTGGATGGCGCTCTGACGATGACGGAGTCCGCCGGCATCTGCCAATATCTTGTCGACCGCTACGGCCCATCCGATCTCGGCCTGAAGCCGACAGACGCAGAATACGGCGCTTACCTAAACTGGCTGCATCGAAGCGATGCCACGCTGACATTTCCGCAGACCATCGTGCTGCGCTACACGCAGCTCGAGCCGGAAGAGCGCCGCCTGAAACAGGTCGCCGACGATTACACCCAATGGTTCTTCGCGCGCCTGCGCAGCGTCGAGCAGGCTACCGCGGATCGCGAGTACCTGTGCGCCGGACGCCTAACGATCGCGGACATCGCGGTCGGCTATGCGCTTTATCTCGCGGAAACACTCGGTCTGCGCGGCGGCTTCAAGCCGAACACCGAAGCTTATTACAGCCGCCTTCGCGCCCGCCCCGCCTTCCAGCGCGCCATTACACTTTGACAAGATTCCATCGGCTGCGTCGGAAGCGCGCAACTTGCGGCGCGCGGAATCGTCACCCATGATCGGTGCGACAGGGGGACAGATGCGATATTTTCCGGCGATAGCACTCGGATTGCTTCTCACCACGCCCGCGCTGGCCGCGGCACCCAATGCGCCAAAGCATGTGCATGCGATCGATGGCAAAACCTTCGCGGGCCTTCTCCCTGTCCGCGCGAGCCAGGTGCAGGGCCAAATTCTCTTCACGCTGCCGAAGCCCGGCGCTGACGGGGTATCGGCACGCTTCCTCTACACCACATCGTTGCGCACGGGCCTTGGCTCAGCGCCGACATTCCTCGATCGGGGCCGCGTCGGCGCCACGCAGATCATCGCCTTCCGCCGGATCGGCAAGAAGCTTGCCATCCAGTTTGAGAATCCACGCTTCCGGGCCAATGGCGCCGATCCCTCCGATCCGCGCGGCAGCGGCGATTTCGCGATTTCCACCGTCTGGATGGGTGACATCGCATCGTCGCTTCCGAACGGCGTCCTCACGATCGACATTTCAAGCTTCCTCGCCACGCAGGACCTCGGCATCGCGGACGCCCTCAACCAAAGCGGCGATACCTTCGGAACCGGCGGCGGTGCCCAGGGCGCCGGCAAAGGATTCAAGCTCGACGACAAGCTGAGCGCGGCTGTCCCGGGGTCAGTGAAGGTGTTCCCCGAGAACATCGAGATTGACGCGGTACAGACTTACAAATCTGATGAACCAGGCGACGAGGTGGCGAACATTGCCCCCGATCCGCATCAGGTCAGCTTCACCATCCATTCCAGCTTTGTGAAGCTGCCCGCGCCCGGCTTCGTGCCGCGCGCGTTCGATCCGCGCATCGGTGGCTTCGCGACGCAGGTGGTGGATTTCGCCGCGCCGCTGGGCAGCGATGTGGTGCGTGACTACGCCAATCGCTTCCGGCTGGAAAAGATCAATCCGGGGCCCGCACCGTCGCGCGTAAAAAAGCCGATCGTCTATTATATCGACAGCCGCGCGCCGCAGCCCATCCGCGACGCGCTGATCGAGGGCGTGAGCTGGTGGAAGAAGGCCTTCGAAGCCGCGGGATACATCGACGCTTTCGAAGTGAAGGTGCTCCCGCCGGACGTCGATCCGATGGACGTGCGCTATAACATTGTGAACTGGGATGATCGTGCCACGCGTGGCTGGTCTTACGGGCAGGAAATCGTCGATCCACGTACCGGCGAGGTCGTAAAGGGCATGGTGGTGCTGGGCTCGCTGCGCGCGCGCCAGGATATCGAGATCTTCAAGGGTCTCGTCGGCGCGGACAAGGTAAACAGCGGCGGGCCGAACGATCCGGTGCAGGTTGCTCTCGCCCGCTTGCGTCAGCTTGGCGCGCATGAAGTCGGCCACACGCTCGGTTTCGCGCACAACTTCGCCGCCAGCACGCAGGATCGCGCCTCGGTGATGGATTATCCGGCGCCGCGAATCAGCCTCATCGACGGCAAGCCCGATCTTTCCGATGCTTACGGCGTGGGCGTCGGCAAATGGGACATGGCGACGGTCGATTGGCTCTACGGCGCGCAAGAT
>DATCRK010000014.1:0-49503 GCA_036569005.1 Rhizomicrobium sp.
CAGCCAGACGGCTACGAGACACAGGTCGGCGAAGGCGGCCTGAAATTGTCCGGCGGGCAGCGCCAGCGCATCGCTATCGCACGCGCCATGCTGCGCAACGCGCCGATCCTTCTGCTGGATGAAGCGACCTCCGCGCTCGACACCGAAAGCGAACGGCAGGTGCAGGAGGCGCTGTCGCATCTGATGGAGGGCCGCACCACCATCGTCATCGCGCATCGCCTGTCCACCGTTCTGGATGCCGATCGCATCTACGTGATGGATCACGGACGTATCGTGGAATCCGGCACGCATGCCGAGCTGATGGCGCAGAACGGCCTTTATGCGCGCCTCTATCATCGCGGCCTCGACGACCGGGAGTCTGCGTAAATGGCCGCGCCGCTGGGGCTCGCGGCCTATCGGCTGGCCACGATGGCGCTTGCACCCGCAGTGCCGTTCTTCCTGCGCCAGCGCGCGCTGCGCGGCAAGGAAGACACCGCGCGCATGCGCGAGCGGCTGGGTTACGCCAGCGCCGCGCGTCCCGAAGGCAAGCTGATCTGGATCCACGGCGCCAGTGTCGGCGAAAGCGTTTCAGCCTTACCGCTGATGGACGCGTTCCTGAGATCGGGCCATCCCGTGCTGGTGACAAGCGGCACGGTGACAAGCGCGAAACTTATGGCCGAGCGCCTGCCCGCCGGAGCCATCCATCAATATGCGCCGGTCGACACACCGGCCGCGACATCGCGCTTCCTCATGCATTGGAAGCCGGATGCCGCGCTGTTCGTGGAATCTGAATTGTGGCCGAATCTTCTGCATCGCGCAGCGGGACAGGGTGTGAAACTCGCTCTGGTGAACGGACGCATGTCGGAGCGGTCCTTTCGCGGCTGGCGGCGCGCGCGGCGTGTGGCTGATGCGTTGCTGTCGCTGTTCGACATCTGCCTCGCGCAGGATTCGGAAACTGCGAAGCGCCTTACCGCGCTCGGTGCACGCAATGTTCAGATCACCGGAAGCCTGAAGGCCGACGCGCCGCCCCTGCCGGCGAATGAAACCAAGCTTGCGGCGCTGAGAACCGCTATCGGCAACCGTCCCGTATTGCTCGCATCCAGCACGCATCCCGGCGAAGACGAAACCATTCTTCCCGCGCAGGACAAGCTGAGAGGTGAATATCCCGATCTGCTGACCATCATTGCGCCGCGCCATCCCGAGCGCGGCGCCGATATCGCGATGCTGTGCGGGCCGCGTCCTTCCCTGCTCCGTTCAAGCGGCGCGCTTCCGGCGCAGGACACACAGGTTTACATCGCTGACACGATCGGCGAGCTGGGGCTTTTTTATCGCCTCGCGCCTTTCGCCTTCATCGGCGGCAGCCTCATTCCGCATGGCGGACAGAACCCGCTCGAACCGGCACGGCTGGGATGTGCGGTGCTCACCGGACCGCACACCGAAAACTTCCGGCAGGTATACGACGCGATCCTCTCGGCGCAGGGTTCCGGCCTTGTCGGGACCGCGCTGGAGATCGCCGCAAAAGCGGGGCGGCTTCTGGCCAATCCATCCGAAGCGAAAGCCATGGGCGAAGCGGCACGCATGGCGGCGATCTCGCTGGGTGGAGCTGTGGAGAAGACGATTGCCGCGACAGAGGCGCTGCTCGATGCGCGCGCCTGAGTTCTGGCAGGAAAAGGACTACACCGCGAAGCTTGCAGTGGCGGCTCTGACCCCGCTGGGGTGGGCTTATGGCGCGACTGTCGCATGGAAGGCTTCCAATGCGCGGCCTTATCGGGCGGCGGCGAAAGTGATCTGCGTCGGCAATCTGACCGCAGGCGGGTCGGGCAAGACCCCGATC
The DNA here is from genome assembly GCA_036569005.1 of Rhizomicrobium sp. Taxonomy (GTDB): domain Bacteria; phylum Pseudomonadota; class Alphaproteobacteria; order Micropepsales; family Micropepsaceae; genus Rhizomicrobium. The sequence continues at coordinate 1,814 of DATCRK010000014.1, forward strand.
GCTATCGCCATCGCGCGGGCGCTGATTGAACGAAAACGGCGGACATTCATCCTCACGCGCGGCTATGGCGGCAAAATGCAAGGACCGGGTGTCGTCGATCTTGCGCATGACACCTTCGAGGAAACCGGTGACGAAGCGCTGCTGCTCGCTGGCGCCGCGCCGGTGATCGTGTCGCGGGATCGCAACGCCGGCGCGAAGCTCGCGGAAAACGAGCGGGCCGACGTCATCGTGATGGACGACGGGCATCAGAATTTTTCGCTGACAAAGGACCTGTCCATCGTCGTGGTGGATGCGCAGACGGGATTCGGCAATGGCCGTATCCTTCCTGCCGGTCCCCTGCGGGAGAACATCGCCCTCGGGCTGGCGCGCGCTGATGCCGTCGTTCTGGTCGGCGAAGGAACGCCGAAACTGCCTGGCTTCAACGGCCCAGTGCTGCGCGCGAACCTCGTTCCCGTCGATGCGCCCGGCGTGGCCGGCCAGCGCGTGGTCGCCTTCGCCGGCATCGGACGGCCGGAAAAATTCTTCGCGACGCTTCGCGCGCTGGGTGCGGAGATCGCGGAAGAACGCGCCTATGAAGACCATCACGCCTACACCGCAGCGGAGTTCGCGCGGCTACGGGCGCGGGCGAAAGCGCACGATGCCTCGCTGGTGACAACGGAGAAAGATTTCGTGCGGCTGACACCGGCGGAACGCGAGGATGTGCGCTTCATTCCCGTGCGCGCGGCGTTCGACGACCCGGGGGCGCTGGATGCGCTGCTTGACAGGGTCGCCCCCCGCACCCCATAGCGCGGCCAATGACCGAGATCGCGCCGATCCCCAAGATGCCCTTCGCCACCATGCTGCGCTATCGCGCGGAGGCGGCAGGCTTCTTCACCGCCATCGGGTTTTTCCGGCTGTTCGGCCTGGACGGCGCATCCGCCGTCGGCGGCTGGATCGGACGCAACATCCTCTATCGCACGCGCACCTCGCAGCGCGGGCGAGACAATCTGAAGAAAGCCTATCCCGAAAAGAACGACGCGGAGATCGAGGCGATCCTGCTCGAAGTCTGGGACAATCTCGGCCGCACGATCGCGGAGTATGCGCATCTCGACAAGCTGTCGATGTATGGCGACGACCCGCGGCTGCAAGCCGTCGGCATCGATGTGGCCGAGGAGGCATTGGCCAGCGGCAAGGGCGTGATGTTCGTCTCCGGCCACTTCGCCAACTGGGAGACGATGCCCTTCGCCGCCGCGCAATATGGCGTGAAGGGCGGTGAGGTCTATCGCCCGCTCAACAATCCATACGTCGACCGCTGGATGGTGCGCCAGCGCATGAATAACGGCCCGAAAGACCAGATCGCGAAAGGCGCGCAGGGCACGCGGCGCATCTTCACGCTTCTGCGCTCCAACAAGGCGATCTTCATGCTGGTGGATCAGAAGACGAATGAGGGATTGCCCGCGCCGTTCTTCGGCCGCGATGCGATGACGACACCGGCGCCTGCCGCGCTGGCGCTGAAGCTGGATTGCATTATCCTGCCGACGCGCAACGAGCGGCTGGGCGGCGCACGCTTCCGCATGACCGTCGAGGAGCCTATCGCGTTCACGCACAGCGACGATCACGATCAGGACATCCACCAGCTTACGATCAGGATCACCGAGCGCATCGAGGAGATGGTGCGCAAGCGCCCGTCGCAATGGCTGTGGATTCACCGCCGCTGGCCCAAGCCGGGCGACAAGCTTCGCAGCAAGCGCGCCAAGGCACTCGCGGCGCAGAAGGAAGCCTAGGATTTTTCCGGCGCGGGCGTGCGCGTGTAGAGCGACGGATCGAGCTTAAGCTCGAACCAGTTCATGCCCCAGTGCGAATGCGGCCCCGTCGCGCGGCCGGTTGCGCCAACCAGACCGATCACCTGTCCGCGCGCGACGATGTCGCCTTCCTTCACGCGAAACTCGCTCTGGTGAAGATATTCGGTGAACACGCCATGGCCATGATCGAGCATGGTGAAATTGCCCTCCAGAAACCACGGCGCGGCGATCGCCACGCGTGCGCCCGCCGGTGCATGGATCGGCGTGCCCGCGGGCGCGGCGATGTCCACACCCAAATGAGGCGCCATCGGCGTGCCGTTGAGGATGCGCTGGCTGCCATAAACACCGCTGACGATGCCGGGAAACGGCCAATCGAACGGCGCATCGAACCAGGTTTCGGGCGAAGCGATCTTTCGCGCGACAGCCAGCCGGGCGTGCTCATCCTTGATGCGTTGCAGTTCTTCCGGCGCAGGGGTCACGAATTTCTGTGGCAGGCCAGTGATGCTTTGCACCTCATAGTGGCGGGCGACTGGCATGATCGCGCGCGTTTCGGACGTGCCGTCGGCGAAATCGACGCGCACATTCAGACCATCCGTGCGATCGTAGGCGATACCGAACGCAAACACACCTTCGGGCGAAACCAGAACGCTCTTCCCGTCCACGCTCGCCTGCGCGCCGGGCTCGGCTTTCACAACGACGAGGCCGCCCTGCTCTTGCGAACCGGACACGGAAAGACGGGATGCGGAGGCTCGCACAAACGAAGGTGCTAGCGTTGCCGCGGCGGCGCTGAAGACGAACGCGCGGCGATGGATCATTTCGGCGTGCCGCCGGTTTCCTGAAAACGCTTCAGCGCGATGGCAGCGGAGGCATAAGCTTCCTGGAGATCGACGCTCCAGTAGCGCAGCGCGTCAAGCGGGATCTGCGTCCCCGTGACGGCGCACAATACGAAAGAACCCGGTTTGACGACGTGGTATTCGCCGTCCAGATATTCGAGCTCGGCTTGCCCTTCGGCGCGGAAATCACGGTCCATCTTGTTCATGTCTCAACATAACATATTCGCGGGCGGCTAGAACAAGTCGCCCTGATTGCCTGACGGTTTTGTCACACGCGGCTTTGCCGCCGGAACTGCTGCCGGCGTGCCGCCCGCAACGGCCTCGCGTGCGCCATCCGCGAATGTGAGAGAGAGCCGCTCGCCGAATTTCACGGCCTCCGCCCTGCGGCGGATGCCGCCATCGGCGCCGCGCACCAGCACGAAGCCGCGCTCCAGCACGCCTTTGTAGGAGAGACTTTCCAGGACGCGAGACGCGTGTTCGAGTTCAGCGCGCAGCTTGGAGAGACGATTGCGCTGTGCCCGCACCATGCGATTGCCGAGAACGCCGGTGCGCTCCCCGCAGACGGTGATGTGATGACGGATGGGGCGCGGACGCAGAAGCGCCGCTGCCTCGGCGAAGGTGCGGCGATGTTCCTGCAAATTGCGGCGCAGCGCGCTGCCCAGTTTGTCCGACGCGACGTCAAGCCTTTGTTGCGGCTGTGCGAACAATTGATCAGCGCGCGGCAGGATGCGCGCGAGCTGTGTCAGTTGCGTGCGGCGTGTCGAAATTCCGCGCGTGAAGCAATTCAACACGCGCCGCTCGAAATCCAGCGTTTGCGACAGGAGCTCGGCCCGCACCGGCACCGCGATCTCGGCGGCAGCGGTGGGCGTCGGCGCGCGGCGATCCGATGCGAAGTCAATTAGCGTCGTGTCCGTTTCGTGACCGACGGCGGAAATAAGTGGGATCAGGCTTTCAGCGGCAGCGCGGACGACGATCTCTTCGTTGAACGCCATCAGATCTTCGATCGAACCGCCGCCGCGCGCGACGATGAGCAGATCGGGACGCGGAACCACACCGCCGATGCCGAGCGCATTGAACCCGCGAATGGCAGAGGCGACTTCGGCGGCGGCGCGCTCGCCCTGCACCGCCACAGACCACAGCAACACGCGGCGCGGGAAACGTTCCGTGAGCCGGTGCATGATGTCGCGGATCACCGCGCCGGTCGGCGATGTGATGACACCGATCACGTCCGGCAGGAACGGCAGCGGCTTCTTGCGCTCGGCGGCGAACAGGCCTTCGGCGGCGAGCTTCTTCTTGCGCTCGTCCAGCATGGCCATGAGCGCGCCGGCCCCGGCCAGCTCCATCTGCTCGACGATGATCTGGTAGCGGGAGGAGCCCGGATAAGTGGTGATGCGGCCGGTGCAGACGACCTCAAGCCCCGATTCCGGGCGCAGCTTGATGAGGCGGCTCTGCTGCTTCCAGATGATGGCGTTGAGGACGGCCTTGTCGTCCTTCAGGTCGAAATAGGTGTGCCCGGAGGCTGCCGCCTTCAGGCCGCTGATCTCGCCGCGCACCCGCACGAAGGGGAACGAATCCTCGACCGTGCGCTTCAGCGCGCTGGCGATCTCGCTGACGCTGTATTCGGGCAGATTGGGCTTGGCGGCGGCTTCGGACATGATTCACAGATGATATAGGAAGCCCGCTTGAATCCACCCCTACCTTTCGGGAAGTTCGGCCCATGAAAGTCCTTCTGATCGGCTCCGGCGGCCGCGAGCACGCGCTGGCCTGGGCGCTGTCGGCCAGCCCGCTGCTGACCAAGCTCTATTGCGCGCCGGGAAATGCCGGAATCGCGGAGGTGGCCGAGTGTGCCCCCATCGCGGCCATGGATTTCGACAAGCTGGTCGGCTTTGCCAAAGAAAAGAAGATCGATTTCGTCGTCATCGCGCCCGACAACCCGCTGGTGGGCGGGCTGTGGGATCGGTTCGAGGCTGAAGGGGTCCGCGCGTCGGGACCGAGCGCGAAAGGCGCGGTCCTCGAAGGCTCCAAGGGCTTTGTGAAAGATCTCTGCCGCGAGATCGGGATTCCGACGGCGGCCTATCAACGCTTCCGCGATGCAGCGTCTGCGAAAGCGTTCGCAGACACGCTGGGATTGCCTGTTGTTATCAAAGCCGATGGTCTGGCGCTCGGCAAAGGCGTCATCATCGCGGAGACGAAAGCCGACACCGACAAGGCCATCGACTTCATGTTCGAAGGCGGCTTCGGGGAAAGCAGCAGCGAAGTCGTGGTCGAAGAATTCATGCAGGGCGAGGAAGCAAGCTTCTTCGCGCTCAGCGATGGCGAGACGGCGATCCCACTGACCGGCGCGCAGGATCACAAACGCGCTTTCGATGGCGACAAGGGGCCGAACACCGGCGGCATGGGTGCGTACTCCCCTGCTCCCGTTCTGCCGGCATCCTTGCAGCAAGTTGCGATGGACAAATTCATCAGGCCGACCGTCGCCGCGTTGGCGGAGCGTGGGCGCAGATATCAGGGCGTGATGTATCTGGGCCTGATGATCACGAAGGACGGTCCCAAGCTTGTCGAATACAATTGCCGCTTCGGCGATCCGGAATGCCAGGTGCTGATGCCGCGATTGAAATCGGATTTGCTGACGACGCTTATCGCCATGCGCGATGGCCAGTTGCACAATCTCGATCTGCGCTGGAGCGACGAGACGGCGTTGACGGTGGTGATGGCGTCCAAAGGCTATCCGGGCGATTACGCCAGGGGCACCGAGATCCGGAATCTGGATGAAGCGTCCCGGGTCGAAGGCGTGCAGATTTTCCACGCCGGCACCGAGCGCCGCGATGGAAAATTGCTGGCCGTCGGCGGGCGTGTTCTGAACATCACCGCGCTGGGCAAAGACGTGGCCGAAGCGCAGGCGCGCGCCTACAAGGCCGTCGATCTCATCGATTGGCCGGGCGGGTTCTACCGCCGCGATATCGGCTGGCGGGCGATTTCGCGTATATAGGACACATGAACGGTTTGCCCCCGCCCGTGCCGGGCCGCGAATGCGGCGAGTGTCGTGCGTGTTGCCAATATCTGAAGATCGACGCGCCGGATTTTCACAAAGCCCCGAATGTTCTCTGCGAGCATTGGAAAGAAGGCTGCACGATCTATGAGACACGGCCGTCGCCCTGCCGGACATTCTTCTGCGGTTGGCGGTTGATGCCGAATCTCGGCGACAACTGGCGACCCGATCGCTCCAACATCTTTCTGCGGCTGGCGAACACCAACGGCGTGCCGGGCATCGACATCAATCTCATTGGGCCGTTGAAGGAGAGCGACCGGCGAGAATTGCTCTCCACCATCGACAATATGATTGCCGCGCAATTTCCCGCCTATCTCGTCATTCCCGGCCCGGCAGGGCACGGCGCCGCCAAGTTGCTGCTCAACAACAGGATGCGGCCCGCTTACGAAAGCCGGGCTTATGCAAACATAACCGCGGCGTTTGAAGAGGCGATCCGCGCTGCCCGTTCCTTCGAGACGCAACCGGTCGGACCTTCCGTTCCGTAACGCTTGTATCGGCGGTTCTGAGAGGCCAACATCGCCAAAAGCCTTGAGGAAATAGCCCATGAGTGCCGCCGGAGCCCAAGACGACCGTCAGGAGAAATTCTCCGGGACCAAGGAAGTGGTTGAGAGCCATCGCTTCGACGAGAAGAAACTCGAGGCGTATCTCGCGGAGCGCATAGACGGCTTCCAGACGCCGATGGAGGTGCGCCAGTTCAAGGGCGGCCAGTCCAACCCGACCTACAAGCTCATCACGCCGAACCGCAATTATGTGCTGCGCCGCAAGCCGCCGGGAAAGCTGTTGCCGAGCGCGCATGCGGTGGACCGCGAATACCGCATCATCGCGGCGCTGCATCCGACCGGCTTTCCGGTCGCCAAGCCTTATCTGCTCTGTGAAGACGAGAGCATCATCGGCACGATGTTTTATGTGATGGATTGCGTGGAAGGGCGCATCTATTGGGGGCCGATGTTGCCCGACCAGACCCCCAAACAACGCGGTGAAATCTACGATGCGATGAACGAGACCTTCGCGCGCCTGCACAATATCGATTGGGAAAAGCTGGGCCTGCAGGATTACGGCAAGCCGGGTAATTACGTCGGCCGCCAGGTCGCGCGCTGGACGAAGCAGTACAAGGCATCGGAAACTGAGCTTATTCCCGAAATGGAAAAGCTCATCGAATGGCTGCCGCAGCATCTGCCCACCGATGCGCGCGACTCCATCGTCCACGGCGACTATCGCCTCGACAATATGATCCTGCATCCGACCGAGCCGAAGGTGATCGCGGTCCTGGACTGGGAACTCTGCACCATCGGCGACCCGATGGCCGACTTCACCTATCACCTGATGCAATGGCAGATGCCCGGCGGCGTCTCCAGCGGTGGAAGTCTGCTGGATGCGGATTTCAAGGCGCTCGGAATCCCGGACAAGGACACCTACACCGCGATGTACTGCAAGCGGACACACCGCGATGCGATCCCGAATATGGATTACTACGCGGCCTACAACTTCTTCCGCCTCGCCGGCATCCTGCAGGGCATCGTCGGCCGCGTGCGCGACGGCACCGCCAACTCGGCACATGCCGCGCAAAATGCGTCCGGTGTGCGGCCTTTGGCAGAACGTGCCTGGGAGTACGCCAAGCGCGCTGGTGCGCCGGGATAATAAAACGCCGACTTTTCCAAGACTTGCTGGTTAAACAGCGCTTAACGGCAATAAACCGTCATGGCGACTCCAGCGTTTTGAAAGCGTTGCTTAACGCCGCTTGCCTATGGTTACGAGGGGCATTTCCCTTCTGAAACAGGGCTGGATGACGCCAGGCGGCACACAAAAGAGCCTACCGCACGAATCCGTGCTTGAAGCCGAATTTGCGGCGGAGCGCGCGCAGTTCGGCTTGGCGGAGCGTGCCGCGAAGTTCGGCTATTGGCGCCAGCGCCTCGCTGACGGCCATACGATGTGGTCGCCCGGCATGTATCGCCTGCTGAACATCGATGAAAGCCAGAGGCCGGACATGGCGTGGCTCCTGTCGCAAATCGTGGACGAGGACGCGGCGGAGATCGCGCGGATCATTTCCCACGCGATCAAGACACGCACGCCTTTCTACTATCGCTCGCGTCCCAAGGACCCGTCGAACCCGGCGCGTTTCGTCGACACGCATGGCGAGGTCGATGTCGGCCCGGACGGACGCGTCATCACCGTGGTCGGTGTCTGTCACGACGTGACAGAGCAAGTGTTGGCGGAAGCCGCACGCACGGCCGCCGAAGAGCGTTATCGCGTAATGGCCGAGGAAGCCTCGGACATCATCATGTTCTACGACCGGCACGGGCATATCCTGTTTGCGTCCCATGCATTGCAGAACATCCTGGGACGCACACCGGAGGAGATCGAAACCGGGCATTTCCTGGAATTAACCCATCCGGACGACCTCGCGCACGCGCAGACGCTGCGCACGAAATTGCGCCCCGGCGAAGTGCGTGTGGCGACCTACCGCGTGCGCCATCGCGATGGCCATTATCTCTGGCTGGAAAGCAGTGTCCGCGGCGTCTTCGCACCCGGTTCAAGCGAACCCAAAAACATCATCAGTGTTTCGCGCGACGTCACTGCGCGCAAAGCCGATGAGTTGCGCATGAAGGCGGCGCAGGAAGAAGCCGAAGCCGCCAGCCGCGCCAAATCCGCGTTCCTCGCAAGCATGAGCCACGAGTTGCGCACGCCCCTGAACGCGATCATCGGCTTCTCCGACATCATGCGCGACGAGATGTTCGGCCCAATCGGAAACGCCCGCTACAACGAATATGCGGGACTGATCCGGGATTCCGGCCAGCTTCTGCTCGATCTGATTTCCGACATCCTGGACACGGCCAAGATCGAAGCCGGCAAGATGGAGTTGAACTTCGACGACATCGATCTGTCCGCCATCGTCGAGGATTGCGGACGCATGCTCGCGCAGAAAGCCCGCGATGCCGGTATCCAGATGATCATGGAAGTGCCGGAAACCGGCATCCCGCTCACCGCCGATCCGCGCGCCATTAAACAGATCGTGCTGAATCTTTTGTCCAACGCCCTGAAGTTTACCCAACGCGGCGGCCACATCTGGATAAAGGCCGATTGCGACGACACGAAAGTCACCCTGTCCATTCGAGACGACGGCATCGGCATTCCCGCAGAGTCCCTGCCCCGCCTCGGGCGCGCGTTCGAGCAGGTCTCCACCGATCCGATGCTGAGCAAGAACGGCACCGGCCTGGGGCTCGCGCTCGTCAGCGCCCTGGCGAAGAAGCATGGCGGCGAGATGGATATTCAGAGCGTCGAGAGCGAAGGCACAATCGTGACCGTGACGCTCGCGCGCGTGCCACCGGCCGCCGAGGCCGAAGCGGCCTGAAAAAAAGGCGGGCAGGTTTCCCTGCCCGCCATCAAACTTTCGATAATTGAAGCGATTACTCGGCAGCCGCCAGCTTCGGCGGGCGCTGGAAATGCTTGCCGTATTCCAAGCGTGCGATGGTGCGGCAATGGACTTCATCAGGACCGTCCGCCAGACGCAACGTGCGTTGGCCGGCATACATGCGGGCCAAGCCCGGATCCGAGGTCACGCCGCCGCCGCCCCACGCCTGGATCGCATCGTCGATCACCTGCAGCGCCATGCGCGGCGCAGCCACCTTGATCTCCGCGATTTCGAGGCGGGCGACCTTGTTACCAACCTTGTCCATCATGTCGGCAGCCTTCAGCGTGAGCAGGCGGCACATGTCGATGTTGATGCGGGCTTCGGCCACGCGCTGTTCCCACACCGAATGCTCGGCGATGCGTTTGCCGAAAGCGACGCGCGAATGCAAGCGCTTCACCATGCTCTCCAGTGCGCGTTCGGCGGTGCCAATGGTACGCATGCAGTGATGGATGCGGCCCGGTCCGAGGCGGCCTTGTGCGATCTCGAAACCACGGCCTTCACCCAGGACCATGTTCTCGACCGGCACCTTCACGTTCTTGAGCTCGACTTCGCCATGGCCGTGCGGCGCGTCGTCATAACCGAACACCGGCAGCATGCGCTTCACGGTGACACCAGGCGCGTCACGCTCAACGAGAATCTGCGATTGCTGGCTGTGGCGATCGCCATCCTGCGTGTTCTTGCCCATGACGATCATGATCTTGCAGCGCGGATCGCCCACGCCCGACGACCACCACTTGGTGCCGTTGATCACATAATGATCACCCTGGCGTTCGATACGGGTTTCGATGTTCGTCGCGTCCGAAGACGCTACCGCAGGCTCCGTCATCAGGAACGCCGAACGAATTTCGCCCGCGAGCAGCGGCTTCAGCCACTTGTCCTGCTGATAGGGCGAGCCATAACGCTCCAGAACTTCCATGTTGCCCGTATCCGGCGCGGAGCAGTTGAACACTTCCGACGCGAAGCCGACGCGGCCCATGATCTCGGCGAGCGGCGCATATTCGAGATTGCTCAGGCCGGCGCCATGCGGGCTCTCGTTGAGAAAGAAATTCCACAGGCCCTGCTTCTTGGCCTTTTCCTTCAGCTCCTCGACGACAGGAACGACGATCCACGGATTGCCCTTCTTGCGGGCTTCGTCCATCTGCGCGCTGTAGGTCGCTTCCGCCGGATAGATATGGGCCTCCATGAAGTCGCCGACACGCTTCATCCATTCCCGTTGCTTGGGCGAATAATCGAAATCCATTGTGTCCTCCAAACCGGGCCTTCCGGCCCTTCCGTTTCCGATAGTTGTGACAAGACTCTAGCGGCGGGTTTTGGCCCCGGCTAGGCGGGATGGGGCGGCCATTTGACAGCCGCCTTCCCAAGCGGCAAGCAGCGCCCATGCTCCTTTGGTTCGGGATATTCCTGCTCGCGGCGGGACTTGCCAGTTTCGCCGTGGATCGGCGGATCGCGCACTATTTCCACGACCATATCCCGGCGTCGCTGCATCGTCGCATTGCCCGGACAACCGACTGGGCCAAGGGCGCTTATTGGCTGGCATTGTCCGTCACCGTCTTCGTGGTGTCACAAGTCGCGATTTGGTTTTGGGGCGCAACGCCGCTGCTCGAATCGTGGGCGCGGACATCGCTTGCCTATCTCGCCAGCCTCGCGATCGGGAGCGCTATCCTGCATAGCATCAAGACACTCCTCGGCCGCCGGCGTCCACGGGACGAACTGGAGTTGAAGTTGTTCGGCTTCCGGCCGTTCCACTTCGACCTGCAATACGATTCCTTTCCATCCGGACATGCATTGACGATTTTTTGCGTTGCTGTGATCGCCTCCGCTGTCGCGCCGGTGCTCGCGCCGCTATGGTTCACAATTGCGCTTTATCTGGCGCTGACACGGGTCTTCCTCAATGCGCATTTTCTCAGCGATGTTCTGATCGGTTCTGCGATCGGGCTTCTCACCGCGCGCGAGACCGTGTTTTATCTCTTTCCAACTCTCTTCCAGGCCTGGTTCTAGGATATGTACGAACTGCTTGCCGATCCCCGCACATGGGAAAGCCTTGCGACGCTGACCGTGCTGGAAATCGTTCTGGGCATCGACAATGTCCTCTTCCTTTCGATCGTTTCAGGACAATTGCCGAAAGCGCAGCAGCCCCGCGCCCGGGGCATCGGGCTTACGCTCGCGCTGGTCATGCGCATCGTGCTGTTGACGGCCATCGCCTGGGTGATGTCGCTGTCGACGCCGTTCGTCGCGATCCTCGGCGAACCCATTTCCTGGCGCGACGTGATCCTGGGGCTGGGCGGGCTGTTCCTGATCTACAAAGGCACGACCGAAATCCACAATCTGGTGAACGGCGAAGAGGAGTTCGAGCACAAGGCAGTGAAATCGTTCATGGCCGTGATCATCCAAATCGGCCTGTTCGATCTCGTCTTCTCGCTGGACTCCGTCATCACCGCCGTCGGCATGGCCGAGCATCTCTATGTGATGATCGCCGCCATCGTGCTGGCGATGATCCTGATGTTCGTGGCGTCGGGCCCGGTTTCCAAATTCATCGAGGAAAACCCTACCGTTAAGATGCTGGGACTGAGTTTCCTGCTCCTGATCGGTATCGCCCTGCTGGCGGATGCGGCGCATTTCCACATTCCGCGCGGTTATCTCTACTTCGCGGTGGCGTTCTCGGCGCTGGTCGAAGCGGCCAATCAGTTCGCCTCGCGCGGGAAGAAGAAGCGCAAGGGCCGCAAGCCTTAATGCCGGCTATTGCGCGGTGCGCTCCGCTGCCAACGCCGTTTCCGACGCTGCGGTTTCAACGACGCCATCGCCTTCCAGAATGCCCGGCGGCTCGCCAAGGCGGCGACGCTCGATCTCGTCACGCAATTCCCGCTGCTTGCGCTCGTCAATCGGATAGCCCAGCACGGCTATCAGGCTGACGACGTTGAAGATCATCGGGATGGCGACATAGACGATGCGCAGGTGCATCGGAAGATCGGGGGCAAAATGGGCGGCCTTGGGATCGAAGCCGATCAGCGACAGCGCTGTGAACGTCACAAAGACGGACAGGCCAATGCCGAATTTGCTGGTCAGAGACAGGAAGGAATACATCAGCCCTGCCCGTTCCGCGTTGTTCTCGGCGGTATCGGCGTCGGCGACGTCCGCCATCATGGAGCGTATGAGAAAAGCTGGCGCGCCGTAAGGAACGCCCGAAAGCAGGAGCACAGTGCCCGCGATCCAAAGATTTCCCGACGGAATGATCAGGAGCAGCGGCGCCACACACAGGCCGTAAACGAATGAGGCAATCAGCGTCTTGTGCTTACCGATGCGGCGCGAAACCGCCATCCAGAGCGGAATGCAGGCAACACCGACCAGGAAATAGAGAAGCAAAATAGAGTTCGCCGCTTTCGGCAGGCCGATGGCGATGCTGGCGAAGAAAAAGAAGGTGGCGCCCCGCGCGCCCTGGTTGACCGACTCCAGAAAATCGACAGCCATCACCGTCAGCATCGCACGATTGCGCAGCATAAACTTCAGCGTCGGCCAGAACGGCGCGGAGGTTTTGAGTTTGATCTCCGGCTCGGGCACCACGGCGACGCAAAGACCGACACCGATCACCAGCGTGACGATGGTGAAGATCGCCATCGCCATGATCTGCGTGGAATGCCGCTGAACGCCGTTGGCCTCCAGGATAGCCGGCAGAAGCAGCACGCCCATCATGCCGGCGACCGTGAACGCCTGCATCCAGCCGAAAACGCGGCTGCGCTCATGATAATCCGGCGAGATTTCCGATCCCCATGACAGGTGGGGAATAACGCACATGGAATAACCCAGATACATCACGAACAGCCAGAAGCCGAGATGAACCGCGCTAACGGGACCGCCTGGCACGAAGACCTGCCAGGCACCAATCGCAAGAAGCGGCGCGCCGATCAGCAGCATCGGCCGGCGGCGGCCCCAGCGGGTCGTCCACCGGTCGCTCACATATCCTGCGATAGGATCGATGATGACATCGAGCAATCGCATGAGCGTGAACACGGAGCCCGTCACCACCAGGCTGAGGCCCACCTCTTTCGAGGCATAGAACTGCGGGAGATGCACGACGAGCGGCATGCCGACGGCGGCAATCCCGACAGCGGGCAGCACGAACGAGATGAGCTGAAACAGGCCAACGCGGCCGGCGGAACCTTCTACACGATCGGGGCGCAGCATGACTTAAGCCGCGCGGAAGTTTTGGACGATAGGACGCTCGATATCGATCAAGCTCTTGAAAGAGGGTCTGTCGTGAACCCGCTGCGCATAGGCCGCCAGACGAGGCCATTTCGCGGCATCGACGGGTTCGCCCGCGTGCTCGAGGTTCACAAGCATCGTACAAATGGAAATGTCGGCGATGCTGAATTTGCCACCAATGAGGAAATCGTTGTTGCCGATTTCCTTTTCCAGATAGTCGAACACGGCGGGCATGGTTTTGCCTTTCGCCTTGGCACAGATTTCTTCATCCGTCTCCTGCCGCATCATTTTCTTGACGATGCGCTCGAAAAAGAACGCGCGCACGAGATTCTGCGCCATCTGGGAGTCCGCGTATTCTTCGAACCACAGCGCGCGGGCACGCTGGAACGGATCGGCGGGATAGAGCGCGGGCGCAGGGAGTTTGTGCTCGAGATAATCGCAGATGATGGAAGAGTCTGGGAGCGTGTTCGGTTCGGGCACATCGGTGTCGCGGAACACCGGCACGCGCTTGAGCGGACTGATGGACGAAAATTCCGGCGGCGGCGCGAACGGATTGACCTGCTCCAGCTTGTAGTCGAGCCCCTTCTCGGCCAGCACCACCTGCACCTTGCGCACGAAAGGCGACAAGGACGCGCCGTAGACGATCAGAGCCATCCGTCTTCTCCCTTGAATTGCCGCGTCTTTCCGGCGGCTGCTGACAGCTTGTCAGACTTTGGGGAGACGGATCAAGCGGGCGCTTCGACTTTCAGCTTGGGGTCGCGCTCCGGAGCCATGTTGTCGTACATGTCCGCGATCATGTCGCTCTTGAGCGTGCGATAGCGGGGATTATCCCAGAGATTCTCCCATTGATGGGGATCGTCGTCGAGATTGTAGAGTTCGCCTTCCGTGCCTTCGTAGCGGATCGGCGTGGTGATCCCGGCGAATTGCGGCCAGTTTTCTTCCAGCCCGTTCGGCTGGCCCGGCGTGGATGGCTCGTACTTCGTAAGCACAAAACCGTCACGATAAGTTGAGCGGAAGTGAAAACCATAGCCGGGGAATTGGCTGTCCCATTCGCAGAATGCGCGCTGGCGCGAGCCGTCATCCGATATCGGCAGCGGTTTGCCCTGCATCCACTCCGGCTGCGGCGCGCCCGCGATGGCCGCGCATGTTGCGGCGATGTCCACCTGCTCCACCGGCTGCCTGACGGTGGCCGGTTTTACCTTCGCGTTCGGCGCGGGCCGCCAGATGAACGGCAGGCGCATCAGCGCATCGACATGCCAAGGCCCCTTGTAAACGAAACCGAAATCGCCCTGCATCTCGCCATGATCCGTCGTGAAGATGACATCGGTGTCGTTGTCCCAGCCGCGCGCCTTGATCTCCGCCATCACCTTGCCGATCGATTCGTCGATCAACTCGTTCATGACATGCGTCTTGGCGTTGATCTCGCGGATATTGTCGTCGGAGAGCTGCTGCGGCGTGAAATTCATCGGGCCGCCTTCGATGTTCGCGAACTTGCCGTCGTAGTAGGCAAGCCAGTGCGCTGGCTTCTGCGACAGCACCTTGCGGATCGCGTCCGGCGAGCCGGGATGACCATCCGGCAACGGCAGGTCGCGCCAGTCGCAACGCCTGTTCTCCGACGCCGGTGGATCCCAGGGATGATGCGGATCGGGAAAGCTCAGCCACAGGAACCAGTCGTCATCGCTGTCGAGCTTCTTCAACCAATCCACCGCAAGGCCGGTCAGCCAATCGGTGTGATATGCCTCACGCGGCAGCGGATTGTTCTGCGTCTCCGGTGCCCCGGTGTCACCGCCACCTGCCGCGTTCAACAGCGGCGCCGCCTTGTCGAAGAACTCCGGATAGTTCTGCTTGACCCAGCGGCCATAATGGCCGGCTGGATTTCCACGGAAATTGTAGATGTGCATCGCGTGGATCGCGTAATCGAAGCCACGCCACGGACCGAAGTCGCCCGTCATCTGGCGGCGGTTCTCCGCCCATTTGCCCGCAAGATCGAACGCCGGTTCGAAATGCGCCTTGCCGACAAGCGCCGTCTTGTAACCGGCTTTGTCTTTCAGGAATTGCGCGATGCTCGGCGCGTCTTCCGGTAGCGGCACGCCATTGGAGAACACGCCGTGTGTGCGCACATACTGACCTGTGAGCATCGTCGAGCGCGCCGGCATGCAGACGGTGTTCTGGTTGTAGGCGCGCGTGTAATTGATGCCGCTTTTGGCCAGCCCGTCGATGTTGGGCGTGCGGCAGAACTTGTTGCCGTTGACGCCGAGCGAATCGAAACGCTGCTGATCGGTGGTGATGAAAAGGATTTTGCGGCCCAACTCAGCCTCCCAGCGGTTTCAGGCAACCCGCTTCGTCGAGAAGGGGTGTGATTTTTCCTTTTGCCTCGGTATCCAGCTGGGCAAACGCAGCGCGCAGCTCTTTCAGGCACTTCGCCTGATATTTGAAACTGCCTTGAGTATAGATCTGTCCCAGCAAGGAGACCGAGAATGTCTCCGCACCCTTGGCCACGGCGTTGGCGTTGGCGAGCAGGAAGGGAAAGTAGACATCGCCCGCGTGCTTCAACAATCCTGAAACGGCCGATGTGAGTGGCGCATCCGGATCGCGCCATTCGCCTTTGAGGCCGGACGCATCATCCAGATTGGCCAGCCAGCGGTAGGTGAAGGGATAGTCCGCACGCATAAGATCCTGCGGCGTTGGATCGACGGCAAGCTGCGAGAGCTGACCCAGCCATCCGAAATCGGCGAGCGACGGTCGCCAGCCAAACAGGAACAATTCTTCGGTCACGAACGCTTCGAACAACGCCATGATATGGCGAGCGCTTTGCTCGATGACCGGCGCGTTTTCCGGCGTGCAGCCGACGATCGGCATTCGTCCCACCTGCCGGTCCCGGAACGCCTTCGCTGCGTTCAGGATCGTATCGCGACCTTTGCCCTTCAAGCGATCGAAAGCGAGCCATTCGGACATCTGTTTCTGATCGCGTTCCCGAAACCAGCGGTAGTGGAACATTGCCTTTGTGCCCCACTCATCCGCGAAATCCTCCAGCAGGTAGGCGAGAAATGCTTGCGCTGGATCGATAGGGACGATGGAGCGCTCTTTGTGCCGGCGCTCCAGTTCGAAAATCATCGGCGTGGAATCGTTGTGCCATGTACCGTCGGGATATTGGATCACCGGAATGACCGGCGCCTTCACGTGCTGGAAAATGTCCGCGCCGCCATCGGCCTGCTTCCACACATAGGGAAGCTGGCGATAGCGCAGGATTGCGCGCATCTTCATCGAATAGGGCGAGCCGAGCCCACCATAAATGGTATAGACGCTCATGCGGCCATCCCCGCGCCGCAACACAGCAACACCGTGCGCTCGAGCCCGGCTTCGCGGTGATAATGCGCGGCGAGATAATCCGGGTCCTGGGTCATCTCCAGGAATGCTTCACGCGAGGGATAGCGCACGCAGACCACGTCGTCCCAATCGTTCGGCGAAGCATCACCGATCATCACGAACTTTTGCGGCCCGCCCCACACCACGCTGCCGCCGCGCTTCATCACATGTTGCATCGCGACCATGCCGTAACGTTGATATGCCTCGCGGCCGCTAAGGCTCTCCTTCGCCTCGGCATGACCGGCTTCGTACGCGGCCGTCTTCCGATATTTGAGGAGGTTGACCATGACCATCGGACCAGTCGGTCCGTCCGTCACCATGGTCTGAATCTGTTGCGGCGTGGGGACTACGGACATCTATTCCTCCATGGGCGCATTGACGGTTCGCGTGCCGCCATTATAATCTGAATACGTATTCAGATTTAGCACCGGGCGATGGTCAGAGCAAGCATCACGAAGAAAAAGCCTTCCGAACGCTGGTCCTTGCCTGCCACGCAGGAACGCAGCCGCGCCACCCGGGAAAAGCTGCTGGACGCGGCAGAGGCCGTGTTCGCAGCCAAGGGCTACAACGGCGCGAAGATCTCAGACATCGCCGAAGAAGCAGGCTGTTCGGTCGGCGCGGTCTATTTCCGCTTCAAGGACAAGGACGCCCTGTTCTTCGCGATCGCGGAAGAATTCATTGAGGATTCGCGCTCGGGTCTGGAAGACGTGTTCTCAGCGAACATGCGCCGCGAACAGATCGTGCGCAGCTTCGTTGAACGCTCCACCGCCAATTTCCGCAAGCATCGCGGCCTTTTCCGCGCGATCGTGGAGCGCGGCTTCGATCATCCGCTGGCTATGAAGGCGATCTTCGGATTCCGCGACCGCTTCGCAACCACCCTGGAGAGGGCGCTCCAGATCGATGACGACAGCCGGATCAATATCCGCGCCATGACGCAGATGATCTATGGCTTCCTGATCGTCGGCATCCTGAACAAGGAAGCGCCGACGCAGATCAATGACGCCCGCGCCGTGAACGCGCTCGCGGACGCTTGCATCGCCTATCTTCATTCGGAGAGCGAGCCATGACGCTCAGCATCGATCTCTTCTGGTCGTTCCGTAGCCCCTATTCCTATCTGGCGACGCCACGGCTGGTGGAGATGCAGCGTGACTACGATCTCACTATCAATGTACGGCCTGTCTATCCGCTCGCGGTGCGCTCCGGCGAGTTTTTCGGACAGGTGAATCCGATGTGGATTCCCTATTTGATGCGCGACACCTTCCGCATCTCGCAGATGCTGGGCCTGCCCTATCGCTGGCCGCGTCCTGATCCGGTGGTTGTCGACCCATCAACGCGCGCGGCAACCCCGAACCAGCCCTACATTCATCGCCTTACACGCCTTGGCTGTGCGGCAGCGGAAACGCCGCATGGCCTCGACTTCCTGAACGAAGTGAGCCGCGTGATCTGGTGCGGGGAGATCGTGAACTGGCATGAAGGCGATCATCTCGCGCAGGCCG
The DNA here is from genome assembly GCA_036569005.1 of Rhizomicrobium sp. Lineage (GTDB taxonomy): Bacteria > Pseudomonadota > Alphaproteobacteria > Micropepsales > Micropepsaceae > Rhizomicrobium. The sequence goes on from DATCRK010000014.1 coordinate 19,945, forward strand.
CCGCACGCGCTGGCCTGGATCTCACAGCGCTCGATACGAAGATCAATGCCGATCCCGACAAGTACGAAGCCATCATCCAGGCGAACCAGAAAGCCCATGCTGACAGCGGCCACTGGGGCGTTCCGACGATGGCGTTTCAGGGCGAGCCCTTCTTCGGTCAGGACCGCCTCGATGTCCTGTTGTGGCGTCTCAAGCAAAACGGATTGAAAGCCCGATGAAACGCATCGCTCTTGCTCTCGTCAGCATCGTTGTCGTCTTGATCGTTGCCGCATGGATCGCGACGCGATTCGATGCCGTCGATCTCTGGCTTTACCGCCATGCCGCCACGGCGCGTATCGGCGGGCCCGATGTACAGCTTTCGAAGCCGAGTGAACTCTCGGTTCTTCTTTGCGGTACCAATGCACCGCTGCCCGACCCTAATCGCGCCGGCGGCTGCGCGCTGATCGCCGCGGGTGACGACCTCTACGTCGTCGATACCGGCATGGGCTCGGTGCGCAATCTGATGGTGTGGCGCGTGCCGCTGGAGAAGATCAAGGGCGTGTTCTTCACCCATTTCCATTCCGATCACATTGGCGATCTGGGCGAGTTGCGTTTGCAGACATGGGTCGCGGGTCGGCATACGCCGTTGAAGGTCTATGGGCCGCCTGGCGTCGAAGACATCGTCAAAGGTTTCAACGAAGCCTATTCGCACGATGCCGATTACCGCACGGCGCATCACGGCGAGAAGATGTTCCCGCGCGAGGATGTGGACCTGGTTCCTATTGTCGTTCCGATGAACGGCGCGACAGCGCAGGCGCTCGATGCGAATGGGCTGAAGGTGACAGCGATCCGCGTGGATCATGGGCCGGTGAGGCCGGCTTATGGCTATCGCTTCGATTATGCCGGCCGCAGCGTGACGATCAGCGGCGACACCTCGCCTTACAAGCCGCTCGCTGAGGCCGCGCATGGCAGCGACGTGCTGGTCCATGAAGCGCAATCCAATGCGATGGTGGGCATTCTGGAGGATGTCCTGCGCAAGGCAAACCGTCCGCGCCCCGCCAAGATCATGCACGACATCCCAACCTATCATACCACCCCCGTGCAGGCGGCTGAGATCGCCAATGAGGCGGATGCGAAGCTGCTGGTGTTCACCCACATCAATCCGCCGCTGCCGAACGGTATCGCGGAGCGCGCGTTTCTCAACGGTGTCGCGGAAGCGCGGCATGGCGGCTGGATGCTGGGGCGCGATGGCACACTGATCCACTTGCCCGGACACAGCAACGAGATCGAGAAGACATCTCTGCCCTAGCGGCGGGCGCGGAAGAAATCCTTCAGCATCAGCCCCGCGGCCTCGGGATCGCCGGCACGCGCGATTTGCGGGCGGTGATGGCAGGTGGGCTGCTCGAAGAAGCGCGGACCGTGCAACACCGCGCCGCCTTTCGGATCTTCTGCCGCAAACACCACGCGGGCCACGCGGGCGAGACTCATCGCACCGGCGCACATCGCGCAAGGCTCAAGCGAGACATAAAGCGTGGTGCCGGTCAGCCGCTCATTGCCCAGCGCCGCCGCGGCTGCGCGCATCACCACCATCTCGGCATGGGCGGTGGGATCGTGGCGCTCCACGATGCGGTTGCCGTCTTTCGCCAGCAACGTTCCGTCGGCTGCCAGAAGCGCAGCGCCTACGGGGACTTCGCCCCGTTCGCCGGCGGCTTTGGCTTCCCCAATCGCGAGTGCTATGGCTTCGGCGTCATCCATGCGCGGCTTATCCATTGCCAGACGATACAACACAAGCGGCGGAACGCATTTCCAAGATGCTGGCGCGCGCGGGCGTGTGCTCGCGACGCGATGCGGAGAAGCTGATCGCGGACGGCCGGGTGGCGCTGAACGGCGACGTGGTGCGCGAACAGGGCACCAAGGCGACCGGCGAAGACCTGATCACCGTGGACGGCCATCCGGTTCTGGAGCCGGAGCCGTCGCGGCTCTGGCGCTACAACAAGCCGGCCGGACTGGTGACCACCCATCGCGACGAAAAAGGACGGCCGACCGTTTTCGCCAACCTGCCGAAGACCATGCCGCGCGTTGTCAGCGTCGGGCGTCTGGACGTGAATTCCGAAGGCTTGCTGCTGCTCACCAATGATGGCGCGCTGGCAAGGCAGCTTGAACTTCCGGCGGCAGGTTGGGTCCGCAAATACCGCGTGCGGCTGTTCGGCAAGGTGACACAACACGATCTCGACAAGCTTGCGAAGGGACGCACGGTCGATCGCGTGAAATATGCGCCGGTGAAAGCGGAGTTGGAGCGCGCCAAGGGCATGTATGCCTGGGCGAATGTCACGCTCACCGAAGGCAAGAACCGCGAGGTGAAGCGGCTGATGGAGTCGCTGGGCCTGAAAGTGGCGCGGCTCATCCGCGTGCAGTACGGGCCGTTCCATCTGGGCCAGCTTGCCGACAACGCGGTGGAAGAGATCGCGCCGCGCATCTGGCGCGAGCAGCTCGGCATTAAAAAACCGAAGAAACAAAAAACCGAAACAAAAGAGTGACGGCGGCGCCCGAGTACCCGCTCGAAGACGCCGCCGCCTAACGGCCTGAAACGATCAGCCGTTAAACACGTCGTAGTCGGCCTGGACGACTTCGCCGGTGCGCATGTCGATCAGGAGCGCATCCTGCCCGTCGCGGATCCAGGTGAGGCCGCTCGGCGGGCTCTCCAGCGCATAGTTCTGATAGTCGTTCAGCACCACGCTGTCGGACAGCAGCATGCTCGGCACATGCTCGCCCACCGAGAAGCGGCGATAGGTGAAGCCCGACGGCGCCACGAAGGCGGCGGCGTTGTAGCGCTTCTTCGACGTCACGGTCTTGCGATAGGTCGCGAAGCCGTCGTTCGTGGTGGTGGTGGTCTGCTTGGTCACGTCGGTCGAGCCGTCCGGGTTCTGGACGGAGGTCGTCGTCGTGGTCTTCTCGTCCTGCGCATAGGCGGACGCGGTGCCGAGGCAGAGCGCAATCGCCGCCGCGGACATCATCAACTTGTTCATCGCAATTCTCCTCATCGAGCGCCCTTCTCCACGGGTTCAACACGGTTCCGCGAAGCCAGTTCCGGGAACCGGAAGGAACCCGCGCAAAGGAATCGCTGCGCTGCGATCAGGGAACTTGCCGGAGGAATTGAATGTCGATTTTTTGAATCCGGTTTTGCGCGTTCTCCTACATCTTGTGGTTCGCGGGACGCGGAGCAGTCGTTTTCACGTTTGTCACACCCCCTCCCTCCTTCCCTCGGTCTGCTTTGCCGAAAACCACAAGGGCTTGAGAATTGAATTCACGTTTTCGAACACCCCCTCCCCCTCTTCCCCTCTTTTCCGGGCGGGGTTGCGGGGAGCCGGATAAGAACATATAGTGAACATTCTCGAAAAGCAAGTCACAGCCTGACCGCAAATTCACGGCACGGCTGGACGGCTTCGCGCGTTCTTCCCGCGACAAGGCCCGGAACGGGCAACCCAAGGGAAAACGACGATGAAAAAGACCACGCTTCTTATACCGCTGGCGGCGAGCCTGATGCTCGGCACGGCAGCGTTCGCACAGGATCAATCGCAGCCGGCGAACGATCAGATGAACCAGCCGCCGAACGATCAGCAGATGCAGCAGCAGAGCGGCACGATGCAGAATGTCGGCATGGACCCGCGCCAAAGCAGCAATGGCGGCATGCCGATCGATCAGGAAACCAGCGTGAACGGTATCCAGGCCGCGTGCACCGGCGTGGGCGACCAGCAGGAGAACAGCGCGCGCTGGAGCGCCTATCCGGTGAAGGTCGTGGTGTCCGGCACCGGGCATCAGTTCTTCGCGGGCGAAACCGTGAGCATCACCGGCAGCGACGGCCAGCAGGTCGCGCAGATGACCTGCAACGCGCCGTGGGTTCTGATGAAGCTGCAGCCCGGCGCCTATCACGCGACGGTGAACCTGCCCGGCCATCCGGCGAAGACCGTGGCCTTCACCGCGCCCGCGCGCGGCCAGCGCGAAGTGAACGTGGTCTATGCGGGCCAGCAGGAAGCCAGCGACCAGACCAGCGCGCCGGCCGATCAGCACCGCGCGATGGACACGAGCTACACGCAGCCGCAGCCCAAGCCGGACGCCGCGCCGATGGACAACGCCACCACCGGCAATGGCGCGGTGCCGCCAATGAACGAGCAGCAGATGAAGACGGACCAGTCGCCGAACAACAGCGACCAGCCGCAGCAGCCGCAGTAAGAGCGAATAGCGAATAGCGCGTAGGGAAACCTGCTCGCTATTTGCGTTTCAGCGCCGAACTTTTCCTCCCCCGTTTACGGGGGAGGAGCTGAGTGAGCCTAGCGAACGAAGCGGAGGGGGCCTTCGCGCGGGACCGCCCCCTCCGGCTCCACTTCGTTCCGCCTCCTCCCCCGTAAACGGGGGAGGAAAATTATTTGAGACACGCCTCACGCCGCTTCAGGCTCGCGGCGGGCCATTCGGTTTTCATGTCGTAATAGACGGAGAAGACCCCGGCGGGCTTCTTCGTGGTGGCGCCTTTCACCGTGGTGTGCGCGATGGGCGCATCCTTTGACCACTGGCCGCCGCTCTTCTTCCCGCGCGTTTTCGGCGCGGGCTTCTCCTCCAACAGCGCAAGCTCATCGCAAGGCAGCTTGGACTTCGTGAAGATGTGCACATCGGGCGAGAAGCGGCGCGCGTCCTTCAGCGTAGTCATCCGCACGAACAGCATCACCTTGCGGCGGCCATAGTCGCTCCACAGCGCGGTCGCACATTTGGGACAGCGATAGATGTCATGCGGGCGGCCGGACTCGGTGGGCATGGTGAAACGCTTGGGCTTCGGCCCCTTCGTCTGCACGACATGCTCCGCCTCGATGATCCCATTGATCGCAAACGGCCCACCCACCTGGACCTGACAATCCCGGCAGTGACAGGCGTGGATAAACATAGGGTTGGCCGCGAGCGAAAACTGCACGGCACCGCAAAAGCAGGAGGCAGAGAAAAGTTTTCCCATTGAGATATCCCGAACGTCTGCATTTACACTAAAGGCTAGAATCAGGGGGAGGAGCGAAATGTCAGACACTCGAAAGATAGTGAAAGTATTTCTCGCTTCGCCCGGAGACCTCCGTGATGAGCGTGCGTCTGCGAAGCTAATAGTAGATGAGTTCAACAGCGAATGGGCTGACAATCTAGGCTATCACGTCGAGTTAGTGGGATGGGAAGACACGGTTTCTGTATTTGCCCGCCCGCAGGCAACTATCAATCAAGAATTGGCTCGTTGCGAGCTATTCGTTGGAATGATGTGGAAAAAATGGGGGACACCTCCAGATTTGACCGGAACTTATACGTCCGGGTTCGAAGAAGAATATTCGATTTCGGTGAATAGCAAAGAAACAACTGGAAGGCCGGAAATCAGCCTATTTTTTAAAGCAGTAGCATCCGATCAACTCAGCGACCCCGGCGAAGAACTTAAAAGAGTAATTTCTTTTCGGGAAAAAATAATTGCGGAAAAGAAGGTCTATTTCGAAACTTTCGAGGGCATGCGTGAATTTGAGCGAAAATTCCGCAGACGAATAACGAAGTACATTCAAACTCTTCAGCGCGACGAAGAGAGAAATTCTTCAGCGAATTCCAAGAAAGAGGCAATTCCGCGTGATCGTGGCCAAGATTTAACCGTCGAACCGTTATCGAACTTGGGCGCAAACTTCATAAAATCGCTGGCCTCAAAGTTGGAAAATGAAACTTCGGAAGATCCGATCACTACAACAGAGGTCGCAAGATTTCGGTTATTATCAGCGCTGGCATGGCGGCCGGGCAATGATGAGGATTTCATCGGGGCTCACGACGCCAATATTATTTTTACGAATAGAGACGACATCACGCTAGGACCGCAAGAAATCGGCGGAATGGTAGAAGCGGGGCTTCGCTTTTTTTCATCTGGGAACGTGCCCCTCTGGCACTGGTATACCCTCGCCACTGAAAAAGACGTTGAAGTCCTGATGCGCGAGAGCCTCTTTGGAAATTCGACGCCTAAGCGTGTTGGCGCGCTGAGTGCGATGACTTTGATTTCAGAACCTATCATCGAGTCTGACGACTCGAGCAGAGCCGATCTCGTGAATTTGTGGTTTGAGTCTGAAGTCCCAGCAGACATAAAAGTAGCCGCCCTGCGATATTTAGGCAGGTGCGGGACGCCCGCAGATATTCCAATCATAAAAGCCGAGTTCGAACGCGCGAACTATCAAACTGCCAGCACGGCCTATGAAGCTCTCATCAGGATCAGACTTCGCGAAAGTCGCCGAGCAGCAATTGAAACGCTATTTGAACTTCAGTCGGAAACTGTAAATGAGGATTTACTTGGCTCACTATTCGAAAAAGAAAGCTCACTGCCAACCGAGCTATTGATAAAGGGAGCATTTCACCGAAGCCCTAAGGTACGAACTATCATCGCAAGGATTTTGATCAAACGAGGAGCACTCGCTCCAGAAATGGCTGACACCCTTCTTGCCGACATCAGCGTTGATGTTCGCTACGAAATAATGCTGCACCTTGGCGATAAAGGGCGCGCATGGTCGGACGACGAGGCAAAAAAATTACTCGTGAAGGCCCAGAATAGCGGTCTCAGCCCTGGCAACCCTGATGAAAGTTTATTTCAAGCATATAAATTGAAAAAATTCCGAGCGATGCCAGAGAAGGCACTCGAAAAGATTTCAACCGACCAGATCTTCGACAGAACTGTCCAATTTGTTATTGCAGAAAAAAACTTTGCAAAGCATGGAGACGAAATTCGAACATTGATCCGGGATCGTTTCAAGAATGATTTTTCCGAGCGTGTAGCTGAGTTCGGAAAAAAATATTCAACGAACTTGGAAGATATGCTGAAAGGCGTTGAAGCCCATTTAACAAAGAAATTTACGAGAGGAGCATTAGATATTCTGGCTCGGAAGGGCGATGCAAACGACCTCGAACTTTACAGAGAGACCCTTGGAAATGATGCCGTTGATACCTGTTCCGTCCTAGATGTTGAATTCTTGAAAAAATTTGGCGGATGGGAAGACATACCAACAATCATAAAACTTGTTGAACGCTTTGACGGAGGATCAGCATCTTTGCTGATGATAGGCCTCTCTAATGAGAAATACAGAATTACGGCCCAAGCGATATATCATATTGGGCGCAAACGATTGGCGGATGTCATCCCATTGTTACCTCACAACAGACTTATGTCAGTGTTTTTGTCTCTGTTTTCCGCTCAAGATTACAAGGCGCTTGGAGACAACATGATCCTTGAGCTTCTTAGGTCTACCAACGATGACGTAAGAAAAACCACAGCAATAAAAGCTGTTTCGACATTTTCAAAAAAGAAAATGAGAAAGCTCCTGACGACCTATATCAATTCTGGAGGGTTCCGGTACTACAATGTGATCCACTGGCTCGACTTTGGTATATCGCTGCCTCGTGAAAGGTCTCTGGAGGCAAGCGCGAGGATGCTAACTGAACTCAAGGCTTAGCGCTTGAAGCACTATTTTGAGCAACAGCACCAAACACGCTGCCCGCTATTAATATGCAGTTCATCGGCTTTCGCGCGTCCATACGCTGTCGCTATGGACTAAGTGCGCGAATGCCCCTTACACGTGCTGACCTCCATTGATATGGAGTTCAGCCCCCGTCACATAGCTCGATTGGTCCGTGCACAGATAATAGATCGCCTTGGCGACTTCTTCCGTGCGGCCTAAGCGGCGCAGGGGGAGATGCTCCACGATCTGTTCGGTGCCGGGGGAGAGGATCGCGGTGTCGATCTCGCCCGGCGCGATGGCGTTCACGCGCACGCCCAGCGGGCCGAAATCCGCCGCCATCTCGCGCGTCAGCGCGGCGAGCGCGGCTTTGCTCGTTCCATAGGCGCTGCCCGCGAAGGGATGCACGCGCGATCCGGCGATGCTCGTCACGTTCACGATGGCGCCTTGCGCGGCGGCCAGCTCGTCCACCAATCCGCGCGCCAGCCAGATGGTGGAGAAGAAGTTCACCTCGAACACCTTGCGCCAGACGTCCATCGAGGAGTTGAGCGTGTTGAGGCGGGTGCTGTGCGCACTTTGCGCGGCCCCCTCCGATGCGCTGCGCGCATCTCCTCCCCCGTAAACGGGGGAGGAAAGTGACGGCGCGGAGGAAAGTTTTGGACTAATGCCGGCGTTGTTGACGAGGGCGTGGAGTTTTCCATCCGTCAGGCGCTCGCGCATTTCTTTCACGGCGCGCTCGGTGTCGTTGGGATCGGCGAGATCGACCTGGATGTGATCCTCCGGCCCCGCGGCCCAGGGGCAGTTCTCCGGAAAGGCGTGGCGCGAACAGGTGATCACGCGCCAGCCCGCGCTCGAAAAGCGCTTCACCGTCGCATGGCCAATGCCGCGCGAGGCGCCGGTGAGGATGAGGGTCTTGCGGGGTTCGTTGTCGGGCATGGAGATACAGTAGCCGATTTCGCAGCACTCCACCCTCCCCTTGAGGGAGGGTCGAAAAATTCGAGCACTCCGCGAAGGATTTTTCGGGGAGGGGTCATGGCGCGGCGCCGGCGCTATCGCGCACCCCTCCCCGAATTGCTTCGCAATTCGACCCTCCCTCAAGGGGAGGGTGGATTCTTGTCAGCAGTCTCGCGCCGGTTGCTTGCCGTCGCGTGCGGCGCGTGTAGCCTCATCCCATGAGCGAGAAAACACGAACCGCCTCCTGCTCCTGCGGGCAGTTGCGGGTGACGGTGACGGGTGAGCCGGTGCGGATTTCGATCTGCCATTGCCTCAACTGCCAACAACGGTCGGGCAGCTTGTTCGCCGCGCAGGCGCGCTGGCCGCGCGAGAAGGTGGTCATCGAGGGCGACTCCACCGCGTGGCGGCGCACGGGCGATGAAGGCGGCGTGGGCGAATTCCACTTCTGCCCGGTGTGCGGAACGATGGTGTGGTACATCGCGCCGGTGGTGGAAGGCACGGAGCCGGAGACGATCGCGGTGGCCATCGGCACGTTCCGCGATCCGGATTTTCCGAAGCCGCAATATTCCGTCTATGACAACCGCCGCCACCGCTGGCTGACGATTCCGGACGGGATCGAGATCTATTAAGTGCGCTCCAGCGCCGGCGGCATTTCCACGCCCGCCGGATCCTGGTGGATGATCACCTCGGCATGCGGGAAGGCGGCGCAGACTTCGGCTTCCACCTGGTCGCTCACCTCATGCGCGCGCATCAGCGAGATCGCGGGGTCCAGCTCGATGTGAAACTGGATGAAGGTGTGCACGCCCGCCGCGCGCGTGCGCAAATCGTGCAGGTTGCGCACTTCGGGATGGCGCATGACGACGCCGCGGATGGCGTCGCGCGCGTCGTCCGGCAATTCGCGGTCCATGAGCTGGTCGTAGGACTGGCGGAAGACGCCGAGCGCGCTCCACACCAGAACGCCCGCCACGATCAGCGCGATGATCGGGTCCGCCGCTTCCATCTTGAATCCGGCGGCAAGGATGAGCGCCACGATCACGCCCGCATTCGTCGCCACATCCGCGAGGTAGTGCATGCGGTCGGCGGCGATGGCGATGCTGCCGGTCTTCGCCACGACATACCGCTGATAGAGCACAAGCCCCGTCGCGGCGGCGACGGAGATCAGCATGATCGCGAGCGCGATGCTGCCCTGCTGCACCGGCGCGGGCGTGATGAAGCGGCTGATCGCCTGCACGATGAGAAAGCTCGCGCTGCCGGCGATGAACGCGCCCTGCGCCAGCCCCGCCAGCGGCTCCGCCTTGCCGTGGCCGAAGCGATGCTCCGCATCCGCGGGCGTGAGCGCGCTGCGGATCGCAATGAGGTTGAGCGTGGAGGTGAACAGGTCGAGCGCGCTGTCGGTGAGTGCCGCCAGCACCGACACCGAATGGCTGCCGAAATAGGCCAGCGCCTTGATCGCCACGAGGAAGATCGACACCGACAGCGACGCGATCGCCGCGTTGCGCATCAGGCGCGGATGATCGTGCGTCGCGGTCTGGATGCCCGCCGCCATCGTCATGGAAACAGACGCTCCGTCGCCCATGCGGCGCTGGCATCGGCGCGGCGATAGACGAGACGGTCGTGCAAGCGGAACGGGCGGTCGCGCCAGAACTCATATTCCAGCGGCGTCACGCGATAGCCGGACCAGTAAGGCGGGCGCGGCACTTTCTGCAGCGCGTATTTCGCGGCGTATTTGGCGATCTCTTTCTCGAACGCCCAGCGCCCTTCCATCGGCCGCGATTGCTGGCTCGCCCACGCGCCGATCTGGCTGTCCTTCGCGCGGGTGGCGAAATAGGCGTCGGCCTCCTCCGCGCTCACCGGCGTGACGGGGCCGCGGATGCGGATCTGGCGGCGCTGCGTCTTCCAGTGAAACAGCAGCGCGATGCGCGGGTTCGCGGAAAGCTCGCGGCCCTTGGCGCTTTCGGTGTTGGTGTAAAAGACGAAACCCTGATGCGTGGCTTCCTTCAAGAGCACCATGCGCACATCCGGATTGCCGCCGGCATCCGCCGTGGCGATGGCCATGGCGTTGGCCTCGTTGGGCTCGGTCTTCCTGGCCTCCTCCATCCACGCCTCGAACAGCGCGAGAGGATCGTCCTTGGGCGTGATTCCGCCGTCGTCGATGGGTCCGCCGATATCGCTCATGGTTCTTTATTATCCGTCGCTCTTTGCGGCGGCAAACCGCTTTGTTAGCCTAGCGCCCATGCGTCCCATTCTCATTCTCGCGACTGTGCTTTTCGCCACGAGCGCCTCTGCACAAGACGCGCAGACGCCGCCCACGGCTCCCGAGCAGAATGCCCCCGCCCAGAATCCGGACAAGCTTCCGCTGCCGGCGGAGCCCGTCATGGTGAAGCCCACGCCGCTGGATCAGAAAAAGTTCGACGAAGCCGCCGCCGCTTACGACGCGAAGGATTACGACACGGCCTACAAGCTCTTCACCGAGCTGGCCGACGAATACGACGTCGCCGCGATGCGTAACGTGGCGCTGATGACGCGCGACGGCCTTGGCACCGAGAAAGATCCCGAACGCGCCGAAGCGATGATGAAGGAAGCCGCCAAGCGCGGTCTTCCCACCGCGCAATACGATCTGGGTGCGATGCTGCTCGACGGCGCGGCAGGCCCGCCCAATCGCGAAGCCGCCCTGCCCTGGCTGGAACTGGCCGCATCCGCCGGACACCCGCTGGCGCAATACCGACTCGGCCAACTCTATGAAGAAGGCGAAGCGGTGCCCAAGGACGTGAAGGTGGCGGAGCTTCTTTATGCGGCGGCGGCGCGGCGCGGCTACGACCCGGCGCTGCAACGGCTGAAAGAACTGAAGGGCTGGACCACCGTTCCGGCGGAGCTTTATGCGCCGGGGCCGAATGAAACCGGCCAACAGGCCGCACCATCTTCAGCTTCCGGGCAACCCGCCGCGCCCGCAAAGCCTTAAACGACAGCGATTATTCCCTATATTGGGGGCTGGCCGCGACTCAGACTTCCCCGGCGGCCGGAGAAATCATGGCAGATCCGTACAAAGTTCTTGGCGTTTCCAAAACCGCGTCCGAAGCGGAGATCAAGAAGGCGTTCCGGGGCCTCGCGAAGAAGTATCACCCCGATACCGCGAAGGGCGACGACGCCAAGAAGAAGTTTCAGGAAATCTCCAACGCCTATGACGTCGTGGGCGACAAGGACAAGCGCGCGAAATTCGACCGCGGCGAGATCGACGAGAACGGCAATCCGCGCGGCTTCGATCCCAACATGGGCGGCGGCGGATTCCGCGGCGGCCCGTTTGGCGGCGGCGGAGGCCCCGGTGCGCGCGAATTCCATTTCGGTTTCGGCGGCGACGAGCAAGGCGGCGCGCAGGGCTTCGACGCTGGGGACATCTTCTCCGATCTCTTCGGCGGCGGACGGCGCGCGCGCAACCAGCCGCGCAAGGGCGAGAGCTACGAATTCGCGCTGACCATCGGCTTCGAGGATGCCGCGCGCGGCGCCACGCGGCGCATCGTGTTGCCCGATGGGCGCGATCTGGATGTGAAGATTCCCGTGGGCCTGAAAGACGGCCAGCAGATCCGCCTGCGCGGACAAGGCGGCCCCGGCGCGAACAACGGACCGGCGGGCGATGTTCTGCTCACCGTGACGGTGTCGCCGCATCCGTATCTGACGCGCGACGGCGACAACCTGCGCATGGAGCTTCCGATCACGCTGCAGGAAGCGGTGCTGGGCGGAAAGGTGCCGGTGCCGACACTGACCGGCACCGTGGAAATGAACGTGCCGCCGAATGCCAACACCGGCACGACACTGCGCCTGAAAGGCAAAGGCATCCCGGGACGTCCAACCAGCGACGGCGGCCATCCGGCGGGCGATCTCTATGTGAAACTGGTGGTGACGCTGCCGGACAAGGCGGACGAGGCGCTGAAGGACTTCGCCGCGAAGTGGGGCGTGAAGTACGATCCGCGGGCGAAGTTGAAGTAACTCTGCCCCCTTCGGCCCTTCGGGCCTCTTCCCCCGTAAACGGGGGAAGAAAAACTCAGCGCTTTTCTTTCCTCCCCCGTTTACGGGGGAGGTGCTGAGCGAGCGTTTCGCGAGCGAAGTGGAGGGGGCGGTGTCAGCCGCGCGATATACTCCACGACGTCATGCAATCTCTTGTAAACGTCCTCATTCGTTACCCGGACGATCCGCCAGCCACACGCACGCATGTACATGTCGCGACGGCGATCATAAGCGCGCTCTTCATCGGACGAATGTGTTGCGCCGTCGATCTCCACGACGACGCGGGAAAGTGGACAGGCGAAGTCTGCGATGTAAGGGCCAATCGGGTGTTGGCGGCGAAAGCGGAGGAGCGGCCACGCACGCGGACGGATGCGCGACCAGAGCACGAGTTCTGCGCTCGTCATGCGCTGACGCAGATCGCGGGCGCGTTGGCTGGTTTTGTAGTCGCTGCGCATGACGGCCCCCTCCGGCTCACTGCGTGAGCCTCCTCCCCCGTAAACGGGGGAGGAAAAGGTGCGCGCCATTTGTCGACGAGTGATGCCGAAAATGTCAGCGATTGTCGCCGACTTTTGGCGGATCGCTTGTCATATCCACGCCCATGTCGTTGTGGCTCCAGGTGAAGAGGAAGAGGACCACGCCGTCGCTTTCGCGGCTGAAGCCGTAGGCGGGATTGGTGGAGGTGATGAGCTTGCCGGTCCTGGGGTCGTAAACCGTCGCGGCGAATTTCGCGATGCCCTTTTCCTTGCTGTTCGAATAGATCGACAACGACGGCAACTGCACCGCGCCGACAATCGATGGCGCCGGGATCGACGGAATGCCGATCACCGTGGAGCGTTCGTCCGTCGACAGCACGCCGGTGCGCGGCAGGATGACGGCGTTCGCATCCTTCTTGTCCGCCACGATGCGCACGCCATGGCGCAGGAGCGCGTCGGTGATCGATGCGATGCCGTATTGCTGATCCTGCGCGGCGAAACCGGACCAGTCGATAGTGGCGGTGATGTTCGGCGGGATCTGCTGCGCCAACGCTTCGGAGGCGCGGTCAGCGGCGGTGGAGATGAGGAGTTCCTCCTGCGCGCTGCGCAAGGGACTGGTGGTCCTGACCGTGGTGCAGCCGGAAACAAGAAGGACGCTGGCGGCTGCTGCCGCGATGAACCGAATGTGCATGAGGGGAAACTCTCTGTTTTGAACACTCCCCCATTGGGCAATGCCTCGCGGCGGGGAGGGTTCCGCGCTCTAAAAGCCCTCTCCCCTTTAAGGGGGGCATAGCGCCAGCGTATGCGCGGTTGGGTGAGGGGGTGGTGCAGCGCGCGATCTAAAGGAGTGAGGCTGAACTTTTCTGGGGATTCCGTGATGGTGGAGAGGCCCCCTCACCCTGCCCTCTCCCCCCTCAAAGGGGGAGAGGGAAAGCTATTGGATGTTTACCAAGCCCGTCTGGAAATCGTCGCAAATGCGGGGATAATCGCGCCATAAGGGGTGGTGGCTTGAATTCTGTTTACGACATCGTTGGTGTTCTCGCGGCTCTGGCGCTGGTTGGCTGGGGCGCGATGAAGCTGTGGCAGCAGCACATCCACCGGCGTGACCAGAAGAAAGCCATCAAGGCCCGCGCCGCGCGCGCGCGCATGACCTACAACGATTATGCGAAAGAATATGCGAGGGCGTTCACCGCGCTTGAGCAGAAATATTGCGTGCTCGATGTCATCCACGACCTCTCCGACGAGTGGCAGGCAAAGGACGGCGCGCGGCAGTTCATCTCGTATGAAGAAGCGTTCTCGCTGTGCGAGAAGATCCGGCGCAACAAGAAATCGCAATTGCTGCTGATCCTGCACACGCTGGGCGGATACTCCTTCCCCAGTGAGATGATCGCCAATGCGATCAAGAAGCATCCGGGCAAGAAAGCATCCTGCGTGCCTTATGTCGCGATGTCGGGCGGCACGGTGATCGCGCTCGCCACAGACGTGATCCACATGGGCAAGGATGCGTTCCTCGGGCCGATCGACACGCAATATGCGGGTTTCCCGGCGGAAGCGTTCGACAAGCTGAAGCTCGACAAGTCCAAAGAGCGCATCGGCGACAGCGTGCTGCTCACCTCCTATCTCGTGGACCAGCACAAGACGAGCGCGAAGAAGCGCGCGATGTCGATCCTGAACGAGAAGCATCAGCCGAAGGACGACAAGGAAAAGGTCGTCGACGAATTGATGAACAAGGGCCGCCACCACGCCGAGCCGATCAGCGTGAGCGAGGCGAAGAAAATCTTCATCAACGCGGACACCCAGATTCCGCCGGATGTCTATACGCTGGTCGATGCGCGGCTGGGCATGCTGCGCACCTACAAGCCCGAGCATCCAGCGCATGTGCCCGCGCCCGCCGATCCCGCACCGGAGACGGTGTTCGCCGAGCCCGCGCCTTTGCCGGCGCCGGACATGCGCTTCCTCGACGGCACGAACGGCTGACTCTTCATCAGCGGGTCGGGATCGGCATCACCGGCATGACGTCCACCCCGTCGCCGGGGAAGATGGCGAAATGGGGATGGTTCTCGAACATCTTCGCCGCGTCTTCGTGCGATGCGGCCTCGACGATCACGTAACCGGACATGTTGTTGCTGGCTTTCGCGATGCCGCTCTTCGAAACCCGCAGCGTCTTGCCGAGCGGGCCGCCGGTCTCAACCACGGACTTGGCGTGATCGCTCATCCACTTCGTCCACGCGGCCATGCCTTTGGCGATGGTTTCTTCGCTCGGCATCGCGGACGGCGCGGAACCGGTATAAACGGCCAGGAACTTCGGCATGAAAATCTCCATCGCTTGGGTGTGAGAGAACTTAGCACCAGCAGGGCTGCCGATGCTTCGCCTTTCACCGAAGTGTGAAGCTTCACCTCGTCAGCGCGCCATAGACCATTTTCTGGAACATCGGGCACGCCACGCGCGCGCCCATGCGGGCGCCGGTCACCGCCTGCCCCGCCATGTCCGGCGTCAGCGGCGTGTAGTTCTGGATGAGGAAGATCAGGATCATGTTCTTCACCGGATCGGCCTGCCACCAGGTGCCGAACGCCCCGGGCCATCCGAACGAGCCGACGGAGCCTGCGCCCATCCATTCGTTCTTCGCCTCGTCGGTGACCATGGAAAGACCAAGACCAAAGCCACGGCCCGACCACATCGGCATGCCAAGGAACGGAATCTGCCGCTGTTCTTCGGTGAGATGGTTGGTGGCCATCATCTCGAAGGTGTCGCGGGTGAGATAGCGGCGGCCGTTCAGTTCGCCCTTGTTCAGCAACATGCGCGCGAACAGGAGATAATCATCCAGCGTGGAGATCATACCGCCGCCGCCCGCGGTGTAGGCCGGCGGTGAATCGTAATTGGGGAACGGCACCGGCTTCAACTTTCCCGTCTCCTGATCCTGCTGATAGACGACCGCGGCGCGGTCGCGCTTCTCCTTCGGCACGTAAAAGTCCGTGTCCTTCATGCCGAGCGGATCGAGGATGCGTTCCTTCATCACCTCGCGATAAGGCTTGCCTTCGATGCGGCCGAGCAGGAAGCCCAGCACCTCGGTGGAATGCGAATAATGCATCCGCTCGCCCGGCGGATAGGACAGCGGCAGCGACGCGATGGTCTTGAGCCATTCATCCGCCGTCTTGGGATTATCGAGCGGCGTGCCCAGCACCTTCTCATATGCCTTCGCGATCGGTCCGCTGGAGGTGAAACCGTAAGCAAGGCCCGAGCGATGCGTCATCAAGTCTTCGACGGTGATGTCGCGCGGGGATTTGCTGGTGTGTTCCAGCGGACCCTTCGGGTCCTTCAACACCACCGCGCCTTTGAACTCCGGCAGCCATTTGGTGATGGGATCGTCGAGGCGCAGCTTGCCCTCTTCCATCAGCATCAGCGCCCCGACCGACGTGATCGGCTTGGTCATGGAGGCGATGCGGAACAGCGTGTCGCGCGTCATCGGCTTGCCCGCCTCGATGTCGCGCTTGCCCAGCGTGTTGAGCTGCACCTCCTCGCCGTCGCGCCAGACGAGCGAGACGATGCCGGACAGATCGCCCGCATCTACCACGCCCTGCATAGCGGCGGTTTCGGCCGCGAGTTTGGCGTCGTCGAATCCCTTTTGGGTGGCGGGCTTGTCCATGCGTTCCTCCGGTTTTCTCTGGCCCAAGAGTGGAAGCCGGGGCGGCAGCCGTCAACGGTTGGATGACGGCCCTGTCACGATGGTCGAAATGCTTGATTTCCGGCGAAATTCCCCTTAGCCGAATGTTTTAGACGTAGCGTCATATTTTCCGGAGATTCGCATGTCCACCAGCGGCCTGATGAAGGGCAAACGCGGCCTGATCATGGGCGTTGCCAACGGTCACTCCATCGCCTGGGGGATCGCCGAGGCGCTGCACAAGGCCGGCGCGGAGCTGGCGTTCACCTATGCTGGCGAGACGTTCAAGAAGCGCGTCGAGCCGCTGGTCGCGCCGCTGAACCCGGCCTGCGTCGTGGATTGCGATGTGACGCAGCAGGGCTCCATCGACAACGCCTTCGCCGAACTGAAGAAAAAGTGGGACACGATCGACTTCCTGGTTCACGCCATCGCCTTCTCCGACAAGAACCAGCTGCAGGGCCGCTACATCGACACCACGCCCGAGAATTTCCAGAACACCATGAACATCTCGGCCTATTCGTTCACGGCAGTGGCGCAGCGCGCCGAGAAGATGATGCCGAACGGCGGATCGATGGTGACGCTGACCTATTACGGCGCCGAGAAGGTCATGCCGCACTACAACGTGATGGGCGTGGCGAAAGCGGCGCTGGAAGCGATCACGCGCTACATGGCCGAAGACCTCGGCAAGCAGGGCATCCGCGTGAACTCCATCAGCGCCGGCCCGATCAAGACGCTGTCTTTCGCGGGCATTTCGGATTCGCGCTACATCCTGAAGTGGAACGAGCTCAATTCGCCGTTGCGCCGCGCGGTGTCGATCGAGGAAGTGGGCAACACGGCCCTCTATCTTCTCTCCGACCTCGGCAGCGCGGTGACCGGCGAGAACATCCACGTCGATGCCGGCTATCACGTCGTCGGCATGAAGGCGGTGGACGCGCCGGATATCGCCGTCGCGAAGTAATGGCGCTGCAGCTCCGCGAAGGCATCACGCTCTATTTCTGCCGGCATGGCGAAACCGAAGCCAATGTCGAGCTACGCTTTCAAGGCCGAACCGTCGACACGCCGTTGACGCCGCGTGGCCGCGAACAGGCCCATGCCATCGCACAAAGCCTGATGGAAGCAGTCCCCGATCCCTCTGCCCTCGCCTATGTCTGCAGCCCGCTGCAGCGCGCGCGGACGACCATGGACATCATCCGTACCGATCTCGGCCTTGCGGCGGAAGGCTACAACACCGATGCGCGCCTGCAGGAGATCGATCTCGGCGCTTGGGACGGCCTCACGGACGAACAGGCCAAGGCGCTCGATCCGGCAATGTTCGAAAAGCGGGGCAACGACAAATGGAACGTCCGCGTGCCCGGCGGCGGCGAGAACTATGCCGATGTCGCCGCTCGCGCCGAAAGCTGGATCCATGGACTGACGGCGGATACCTTCGCCGTCTCGCACGGCGCGTTCACGCGCATCTTGCGCGGGCTGTTCATGGGCGTGGATTGGAAGGCGATGTCCAACCTCGACGAGAAACAGGGGGTGCTCTTTCGCGTGCGCGGCAATACAATCAAGCGCTACGATCCACCCGAGGAATTGTCCAAGCCGGCGGGCCCGCATCCCCCGGGATAACACGATGACGAACTTTCGCGACCTTACGCTCTATGTCATTCGCCACGGCGAATGCGAGCACAACGTCGCCGGGCGCGCGGCATCCTGGGATGACTCGCCGCTCACCACGACCGGCCGCGCGCAGGCGCGGAGCAATGGCGCGTTGTTGAAAGAGGTCGCCGGCGATCTATCCGGTTTCGATTTCTTCGCCAGCCCGATCCACCGGACCTGCAACACAATGGAATTGGTTCGGGAAGCCGCGGGCCTTCCTGCCACCGGCTATCGCGCGGACCATCGGCTGATGGAAATCCATTTTGGCGATCACACGTGGATGACGCGGGAAGAGATCGCGGCGCTCGATCCCGCGCTGCCCGGTCTCGATGACAAGGACGACTGGAATTACATGCGCCCGAACGGCGAGAGCTGGGCGGGCTTGCATGAACGGGTTCGCCGCTTCCTGGCAACCCTGAAGCGTGATGCCGTGATCGTCACCCATTTTGGCCCTGCTCGGATGATCCGGGCGCACTACCTCGGGCTTGCTGTGGAAGACATCAAAAAGCACAAGCCGCCCCACGCCGGAATCCTGAGACTCTCGGCAGGGACGGAAGCGCTGTTCGGCGACTAGGACGCGCTTAGTGCGTGCCGGTCGAAGAAGAGTTGTGATGGTGATTGTTGTCGTTGGTGGCGATGATCACCGCTGCAGCGACCACAGCCGCGCCGCCAATGAGATAGGCCGTCTGGTTGTGATCCCACGACCAATCCTGTGCCATCTTCACGCCAGCGGCAGAGCCCGGCGCCAATGGTGCAGATTGATTGGAGGCAGCATCCGCCGCCATCGCACTGATAGGCGCCAGAACAAGTGCCGCGCCAAGCAGCATTCCCGTAATACCCGATTTCATGTCAGTCCCCTTCAAAACTACTCTGAACACACCCCAGCGTGTGTCGATACAGGCCGCAAAAATTCCGATAGACTTTGCGAGTCCGAGACACCGCTAGGCTAGGTTTGGGACGACGGATTCGCAATCCCGGATAACGGACAATTGTTGAACTTTTCTTGACCAATATTGCCCATTTAGGCGGTAGCCAGCCCCAAGACTGGCTGCAGAACGAACGGTTACGGCAGATGTCCTTCAACAGTTTTGGTCATGCGTTTCGGGTCACGACCTTCGGCGAAAGCCACGGCCCCGCGCTGGGATGCGTTGTCGACGGCTGCCCCCCAGGGATTTCCCTGACGGAAACGGACATCCAGGCGCATCTGGACCGGCGGCGGCCTGGCCAATCCCGGTTCACCACTCAGCGCCGCGAACCGGATACGGTGCGCATCCTGTCCGGCGTTTTCCAGGATGAGCGGATGAAAGCGCAAGTGACCACGGGCACACCGATTGCGCTGCTCATCGAAAATGTTGACGCCCGCTCCAAGGATTACAGCGACATCCGCGACAAGTTTCGGCCCGGACATGCCGACTACACATACTGGGCGAAATATGGCGTGCGCGACTATCGCGGCGGCGGACGGCAGAGCGCGCGCGAAACGGCGAGCCGCGTGGCGGCCGGCGCGATTGCGCGCAAGGTTCTCGACAGTCTTTACAAAAAGGTGAGCGTGCGCGGCGCGCTGGTGCAGATCGGCGCCCGCAAGATCGACCGCAAGAACTGGAAGTGGCACGAGATCGGCAAGAACGATTTCTTCTGTCCGGATGCGAAGACCGTTCCGGTGTGGACCGAATATCTGGAGGGCATTCGCAAGAAGGGCTCATCGATCGGCGCGATCATCGAAGTGGTGGCCGAAGGCATTCCCGCGGGATTGGGTGCGCCGGTCTACGCCAAGCTCGATCAGGACATCGCCTCCGCGATGATGAGCATCAATGCAGTGAAGGGCGTGGAGATCGGCGACGGCATGGCGGCGGCGCTTCTGTCCGGCGAGGAGAATGCCGACGAGATGCGCAAAGGCACGAAGGGTAAACCGAAATTCCTCTCCAACCACGCGGGCGGAATCTTGGGGGGCATCTCGACGGGCCAGCCCATCGTGGCGCGGTTCGCCGTGAAACCGACCTCTTCCATCCTTTCGCCGCGCAAGACCATCGACGTCAAAGGCAACGAGACGGAGATTTTCACAAAGGGCCGTCACGATCCTTGCGTGGGCATCCGCGCGGTGCCGGTGGGCGAAGCGATGATGGCCTGCGTGCTGGCCGATCACGCGCTGATGCATCGCGGACAGGTGGGCTGACCTGCATACGGGTTTCCCCCAATTTCCACAGGCATCCCGATGCTGCATGTGTAAACTGGATTTAGTGTCGGGTTTCGATGCCACAACTCCAGGAAGAACATGCGGAGGAATGCGTTCGCCTGGCGAACCTTTCCAGAGATGATGTGGTTCGCGCAGAGCTCCTAAGGCTTCGACAGGTTTTTCTGCGGTCGGCCGAGCGCTTGCGTGCGCTGAATCTGCAGTCGAAAGACAGGAAATAGCGGACGATCAGCCGCTCTTGCGTCTCGTCTTCTCAAAGATCGAAATCTTTGTGAGATAGGCGATATCCTCGCCGATGTGCTTCAGCGGCATGAAGAGTTTGGCAAGATCGGTCTGTGCGTAAGTCTTGTAATAAGGCTCGTGCAACAGTTCCGGAAATACGTCGATCAAGCCGTCGAATTCCGGCGCGTCGCCATACTGGATCGTGTCTGCGAGGATGAAGACGCCGCCCGGTTTCAGGACGCGCGCGATTTCCTTTGCGGCAGCGATGCGTACCTTTGGCGGCAGCTCATGGAAGAGATAGATGCTGACGGCGATGTCCACGCTCGCATCTTTCAGCGGCATGCCTTCGGCGGCGGCTTCGACAAACTTCACGCCTTTCGCATGGCGCAGCGCACGTTTGGCTCGCGCCAGATAAGGCTCGGAGAGATCGAGTGCTGTCACCTTCAAGTCCGGCTGCACCGATTTCACGAAAGACAGGAAACGGCCTGTGCCGGCGCCGATATCGAGCAGCGCGGTCTTCGCCGGATCGCGGTTCTCCAGATATTTCGCGATCGGCACATAGGCGCGGCGGCGCATGGCTTCCGCTGTGCCGGCGAACAGGGCTTCCACCTGGAAGTCGTAAATCTTCGCGGAATCTTCGCTGAGATAGCCGTCGGTCTGGTAGTGGAAATTCTGGCGATAATAACGCGGCTTGCCCTCGCCCTTCGTCATCGCTTCGCTATGGCCATGCCTCTTCTGGCGGTTCACCACTTTCGGGATGTCGCGCAGATAATCGATGCTCGCCATCGCGCGGCGCGCTTCCTTCAGGATGTTGAGCGGCGCGGGGTACAGCCCGGCTTCCACATTGCGCCAGTCCTGCGCGAACAATTCCGCCATCGCCCGCGCCATGGACGCCAGCGACGGGACCGGATGCTCGATCTTTTCCAGCGCGCCGAAACTGTCGCGTGCCGCCAGCCGCGCGGCGAGATAATGCACGCCGTAAAACGCGACGCGCGCCGTCTGCAATCCGGCGAAAGCGAGTTGCTGGGTGCGCGATGCGGCCATGGCGCGATTATGCGCCCGGCCTGCGCCGCTACCAAGTGGGGAGATTGTCCGCCACGCGGCTGCCGATGGAAATCTGCGGTTCCGACGGCGGCGAGACGCCAGTGTCCTGCTCGCGCTTTTCGACACAGGCTTTCACCTTGTCCGCAAGATCGGGGAAGTCGTGCGCGCCGGGCAGGTCCTGCACCACGCAGGTGTCGAAATACGGATAGCGCGCATCCTGCGTGCAGCCGAACGAGGTGCGGTCCGCCCGCGCGGCGGTGAGCACCATGCGGTTGTCGCCTTCCAGCGCCGGAACGAACACGCCGGAGAAACAGGCGGAGATGATGACGACCGTGGGCCGGTTGCCGCAGGTGCCGTCCACGATGCCGGCCAGCTTGTTCGGCGTGAGCAGCGTGTTGCCCAGAATCATGCCCTGCGGCGCGCCATGCGAACTGAAATAGACGATGCAGCCATCCGGCGTTTCACTGGTGAGCAGCGATAGTTCCTGCGAGATGCCGTCCGCGGTGGACGGCATGGGATGTGTCGTCGCGTCGAGGTCGGGACGCACCGAGAACTGCATCATGTAGGCGTCGTTGAAGCCGATCTGGCGAAGCTCGGCGGAAACGTCGCGGCGGGAATTGTCGAAGGCTTCGCTGGGGCCGCCGTCATGCGCATGCCAATCGCCCGCGACAACGACCACCGCCCAATTGTAGTGACGATGCGAAAGCGCATACCAGCTTGCGCCCGCGAGCAGCATGAATCCGATAACGCCGACGGCAATGACTCGGAGCGATCGCCCTGTCTGCGACCAGGCATCTTGCGGCAAAGGCTCCAGCGTCGTGGTTGACTCGTCATCTTTTCCGGTGCTGCGCCGTATCCAGGATTGAAGCCAGCCCCCCATTGCTGCCTCTCACCAGGTTGGAAAACTTGGCAGGTCGTCGCCGAGCGCGGCCTGCGGATCGGAGGGCGGCGACACGTTCTCCTTCTTCTCCCGTGCGGCGACGCAGCGGCGCGCTTCGATCGCAAGATCGCGGAAGTCATGCGTCATCGCGATGGAAGAGAGGAAGCATTCGTCGAAGAAGGTGTAGCGATCCGCCTGGCCGCAACCGAACGACGTGCGATCCGGGCGTGCCGCCGTGAGCACGAAGCGGTCCGCAGCCGCGAGCGCGGGGATGAACACGCCGGAGAAGCAGGACGAGACGACGATGGCGGTCGGCCGGTCGCCGCAGGAATTGTTCACCATGCGCGACAGGTCTTTGGGCGACAGCATGTCGTTCCCCAGCACGATTCCATCGGGCGAACCGTGCGAGGTGAGATAAAGAAGGCAGCCGCCCGTGGCGCGATTGGAGAGATCCCACAACGCGCCGGCAACGGAGTCCGGATCGGAATGGATCGGCGCGGGCCCGCGGTAGTTCTGCGGCTCGGTGGAGAATTCCAGGATGTTCTCCGGCTTGAAGCCGATCCGTTGCAGCGCGGCGCCGATATCGTGACGCCCGTTGTCGAAGACTTCGCTGTCGCCGCCGTCATGCGCGCGGTGATCGCCCGCGACGACGATGGCGGCCCAGTTCGAGAAATCCGCGGCGGCGGCCGGAACGGCCAGCAGCAACGCAAACAGAAAAACGACAAGACGCATCCGGTCCCCCGGCCGCATCATCTCGCGAAGACGGCCACCAGTTCAATATGCGACGACCACAGGAACTGGTCCACCGGCGTGACCGCGCCGAGCTTGTAGCCGCCATCGACAAGCGCGCGCGCATCGCGGGCGAAGCTCTCGGCGTTGCATGACACATAGGCAATGCGGCGGACGGACGATGCAGCGAGCGCCCTCGCCTGCGCCAGCGCCCCCGCACGCGGCGGATCGAGCACGATCGCGTCGAACGGCTTGAGCTCGTCGCCGGAGAGCGGAACCTTGAACAGGTCGCGCGCCTCGGTGGTGATCGGTTTCAGGCCTTGCGTGGCGCGCGCGGCGGTGGCGATGGACGCGAGCGCCGGTTTGTCGAGCTCGACGGCATGGACCTTCGCCTTTTCCGCAAGCGGGAACGTGAAGGTACCGCAACCGGCAAAGAGATCGGCGACGGCCTTCGCGTTCTTCACGCCGGCGAGAACTTTGCCGCGCAACACCATCTCTCCTTCTTGCGTAGGCTGAAGGAAGGACTCGGCCGGGAGTGCGACCTGCGCCTTGCCGAATGTCACCGCGGGCGTTGCGAATTCTGCGGCGATGTTGCCGTTGAGCGTGACGCGCGCGATCTTGTGTTTCTGCGCCCAGCGCGCGAGTTCGGCGGAGATCGCGGTGGTGAGCTTGCGAGACCAGCGCAGGGCGATGTCCGGCCCGGTGTCCGTATCGGTCGCATGCGCTTCGACATCCTCGCCATCGTTCAGCAATATCACGAACAATTCGCGCAACTGTCCCGCCAGCGCGAACAGGCGCGGCGTGAGGACGAGACATTCGCGCATGTCGACGATGGCGTGGCTTTGCGCGGCGTGGAAGCCGGCGAGCACCGCACCGTTGCGTTTGGCGATCTTGAACACCGCGCGGCGGCGCGTGGCGGGGCTAACTTCGACGACGCCGTCGACCTCGATGCTTTCGAGGCCCTGCTGCGCCAGTGCATCGACGACGAAGCTGCGCTTCAGCGCGCGGTAAGCGTCGTCCGGCATGTCCTGGAACGAACAGCCGCCGCAGGTGCCGAAATGGCAGCAGATAGTCATGGCTTTCGTGCCGCGATGAGAAACTCGCGATTGCCGTCGCCGCCCGCGATGGAACTCGGCGTCGTGCCGATGACGTTCCAGCGCTGATCTTCCGACAGCCAGCGCGAAATCTCGGCAAGCGCCGCGTCCTGCGCGGCTTCATCCTTCACGATGCCGCCCTTGCCGACCTTCTCCTTGCCGACTTCGAATTGCGGCTTCACCAGCGCGATGAGCCAGGCCCCCTGCTCCGCCATCGCCAACGCGTTCGACAACGCAAGCTTGAGCGAGATGAAGCTGACATCGGCAACGATGGCTTGCGGCTTCTGGGGAATCTGCTTTGCGGAAAGATCCCGCGCGTTCACGCCTTCGAGCGAGATGACTCGTGGATCGTTCGCAATCTTTGGTACCATCTGGTCGTGGCCGACATCCACGGCGTAGACCTTCACCGCACCGCGCAGGAGCAGGATTTCCGTGAACCCGCCGGTGGATGCGCCGATGTCGAGGCAGACAAGGCCATGCGGATCGAGCTTGAAATGGTTGATCGCGGCGCCGAGCTTCAACGCGCCGCGCGAAACATAGGGATGCGCGCGCTCATATTTGATCGGCCCAGTTTCGTTCATCAGCTGCGACGGCTTCGTTACGCGCCGCCCGGCGAAGAAGACCTTGCCCGCTTCGATCGCTTCCTGTGCCTCGGCGCGCGTGCGCGCGTAACCGTGCTCGACGAGAAACACATCCGCGCGATTGGAAGGAGACGGCATCGCCGCCGTCAGGCGCTCTCGCCCGCGGCGAGCGCTTCCTTCTCGCGGCCCAGCGCATTGAGCGCCGTGGCGACGATGGAACGGGCATCGAGATGCGCGGCGGCATACATCTTTTCGGGCGTGTCCTGATCGAGGAAACGGTCGGGAAGCGTCATCGGGCGGATCTTCAGGCCCTTGTCGAACGCGCCTTCCAGCGCGAGAAACTGCATCACATGCGAAGCGAAACCCCCGATAGCGCCTTCCTCGATGGTGATGAGGACTTCGTGCTCGCGCGCCAGGCGGCGGATGAGGTCTTCATCCAGCGGCTTGGCAAAGCGCGCGTCGGCGACGGTGACCGATAGTCCGTAGCCGGACAATTTATCGGCGGCGATCAGGCATTCCTGCAGGCGCGTGCCCAAGCTGAGGATCGCGATGGACGTGCCCTCGCGCAGCACGCGGCCCTTGCCGATTTCCAGAATGGTTCCGGCCTTCGGGCGCTCCAGCCCCCAGCCTTCGCCGCGCGGATAACGGAACGCGCTTGGGCGGTCGTCGATGGCCGCAGACGTCGCCACCATGTTCATCAGCTCGACTTCATCCGCCGCCGCCATCACGACGAAATTCGGCAGCGTGGCGAGATAAGTGATATCGAACGAACCGGCATGTGTCGGGCCATCGGCGCCGACAAGGCCTGCGCGGTCCATGGCGAAACGCACGGGCAGCGACTGGATCGCGACATCGTGCACCACCTGATCGTAAGCGCGCTGCAGGAAGGTGGAATAGATCGCGCAGAACGGCTTCATGCCTTCCGATGCAAGCCCTGCCGCAAACGTTACGCCATGCTGCTCGGCGATGCCGACATCGAAACAGCGATCCGGAAATTTCTTGGCGAAAAGATCGAGCCCTGTGCCGCTCGGCATGGCAGCGGTGACGGCGACGACGCGCTTGTCCTTCTCCGCTTCGGCGATCAGCGCTTCGGCAAACACCTTGGTATAGCTCGGCGCCTTGGTCGAAGATTTGCTCTGCTCGCCGGTGAGGACGTTGAACTTCACCACGCCATGATATTTGTCGGCGCTGGCCTCGGCGGGCGCATAGCCCTTGCCCTTCTGCGTCACGACATGGATGAGGATGGGGCCGCTGTTCGCATCGTTGCGCGCGTTCTCGAGCACCGGGATCAGGTGATCGAGATTGTGCCCGTCGATGGGACCGACATAGTAAAAGCCCAGCTCTTCGAACAGCGTGCCGCCGGTGAAGAAGCCGCGCGTATATTCTTCCCAGCGCTTGGCGAATTTCTCCGCGTTGCCGGAGAAGCGGCCGATCAGCGACTTCCAGAAACGCCGGAAGCCGCGATAAGACTTGCTCGATACGACGCGCGCCAGATAAGCGCTCATCGCGCCGACCGGCGGCGCGATGGACATGTCGTTGTCGTTCAGGATGACGATGAGCCGCTCGTTGCGCGCGCCGGCATTGTTCATCGCTTCATAGGCCATACCCGCGCTCATCGCGCCGTCGCCGATCACGGCGATGACGTTGCGCTTCTCGCCCTTCAGATCGCGCGCCACCGCCATGCCGAGGCCGGCGGAGATCGACGTGGAAGAATGCGCGGCACCGAATGGATCGTATTCACTCTCCGCGCGCTTGGTGAAACCGGAAAGTCCCCCGCCCTGGCGCAGGGTGCGCATGCGATCGCGGCGGCCGGTGAGAATCTTATGCGGATAGGCCTGATGGCCGACGTCCCAGATCAAACGGTCATACGGCGTATCGAAAACATAGTGCAGCGCGACGGTGAGCTCGACCACACCGAGGCCCGCGCCGAGGTGTCCGCCCGTGACCGACACCACATCGATCGTTTCCTGCCGCAACTCGTCGGCGAGCTTGCGCAAATCCTCGCGCGGAAGCTGGCGAAGATCGGACGGCGTATGGATGCGATCGAGAAGCGTATATTTGCTGGGCAAACCCATAAAAAAATCCACTCGCGACTATGCGCGCCTCTCCACGACGAACTCGGCGGCGGCGCGCAGAAAATCGGCCTTCTCACCGAACAAATCAAGGTGACGAACCGCTTGTTCCGCCAAGGCTTTCGCCTGCATCCGGGCGCGTTCCACGCCGAGAACCGAAACCACGGTGGTTTTGCCGCGGCCCGCATCCTTGCCCGCCGCTTTGCCCATTTCGCCCGCATCGCCTTCCGCGTCCAGAAGATCGTCCGCAATCTGGAAGGCCAATCCGAGTTCCTGACCGTAAGCCAGCAACGCGTTGCGCATCGGTTGCGATGCTTTGCCGAGGATCGCACCCGCTTCGCAGGAGAAGTTGATCAGCGCCGCCGTCTTCATGCGCTGCATGCGCGTGATCTCGGCGAGCGAAGGTTCCTTGCCTTCGAACGCCATGTCCATCATCTGCCCGCCAACCATGCCGGCATGGCCGGAAGCCTGCGCGAGACGGATGACG
This sequence comes from Rhizomicrobium sp., assembly GCA_036569005.1. Classification (GTDB taxonomy): domain Bacteria; phylum Pseudomonadota; class Alphaproteobacteria; order Micropepsales; family Micropepsaceae; genus Rhizomicrobium. Next base: position 47,446 of record DATCRK010000014.1, read on the forward strand.
AGCTCGCAGCGCACGAAAGGATCGCCATGCGCCTCGGGCGATCCGATCAGCGCGAAGGCATGCGTGAGCAGCGCATCGCCGGCAAGGATCGCCGTCGCTTCGTCGAAAGCCTTGTGGACGGTAGGTTTGCCGCGCCGCAGATCGTCGTCATCCATGGCGGGCAAATCGTCATGCACGAGAGAGTATGCGTGGACACATTCCACCGCCGCCGCGACGCGGCCAAGTGAGCGTCGGTCCACGCCAAACAGCGAGCCCGACTGGATGACAAGGAAAGCGCGCAATCTTTTGCCGCCGCCCAAAGCGGCATAACGCATGGCTTCCAGCACACGCGCTTCCGGCCCGGCGACGGATGGCAGCAAGGCTTCGAGGCTTTGCTCCGCCAGAAGCGCCGCATCGGCCAAGGCCGGTTCAAACAAAGAGACGCGTGAATTCATGACCGGGCGTCAGCCAAGATCGGCAGGCTCGACACCTTCCGGCCCCTTGGCCCCATGGACGATCTTCTCCAGCCGCCCTTCGGCGGCCTTCAGCTTCTTCTCGCAATGGGCCTTGAGCACCTGCCCGCGTTCATAAAGCGCAATGGAGTCCTCGAGATCGACTTCGCCCTGTTCCAGCCGGCCGACGATGTCTTCCAGCTCCTTCAGTGCGGATTCGAAGGAAAGCTGGTCCACCGGCGTGGCGTCGGGCTTTGATTTTGCTGCCATTTGAGCCTCCATCGGCGCGAGGGCCCTCAAGGGCCAAGGCCAACGGTCATAGCCAGCCCCAAGGCGCGAAACAACAATGCAGACGGGTCAGATCGTAACCGGGCTATCCAGATAGAAGCGCGGGAAAAGAATCTTAAGTGCCTTCATCTTCGGGCCGTCCACCTGGACGATGTAAGGCAGATCCGGGTGCTTCAGATAGAAGTCCTGCTGGGAGTCCGGAACGCGCTTGAACTTGCGCAGTGGGGTGACGAGCGTGGCGATGTCGCTGGAATAAGCATGCGCCTTCGCAAGCTGCGCGATGTAAGCTTCCGCGATCTTCTGCTGCTGATCGTCCGCATAGAAGATGTTGGAGCGATATTCCTCGCCGACATCCGGCGTCTGGCGATCACGCTGCGTCGGATCGTGCGCAGCGGAGAAATAGATCTGCAGAATTTGTCCGTAGGAAATCTGCGCGGGATCGAAGGTGATCTGCACCGACTCAGCAGGCTTGGGTTCGCGGCTTGCGATGCTGCTCGCATCCGAACTGTCCTGCGTCTTGCCGGAGAAGCCGGCGACGACCTGCTTCACGCCTTTCACATGCTCGAAGACTTCCTGCATGCCCCAGTAGCAGCCGCCGGCCAAGGTCGCGGTCTGTGCGTCGCCCGCCGCGAGGGGATTGTCGAATGCCGGCGCGGGAATGGCGTGCGGCGCTTCATCGGCACGCGCGACAGCGGAAAAGGCAATCAGCGATGAGAGAAGGCAAAGTGCGGGAAAAGCGTGGCGCATCGTATCTTCCTGTTATGCGGTTGCGCGCGGAACGAAATTGAGCGCGGCGGAATTCATGCAGTAGCGCAGGCCCGTGGGGCGCGGCCCGTCATTGAAGACGTGCCCAAGATGGGCGTCGCACAAGGTGCAGGAAATGGCCGTGCGGCGCATGTTCATGCTGAGATCGGTCGATCGCGCGACATTGCGGTTGGAGATCGCGCGATAAAAGCTCGGCCACCCGGTTCCGGAATCGAATTTCGTTCGGGAATCGAACAATGCGTTGTCGCAGCAGATGCAGCGATAGAGTCCATCCGCGCGGTTTTCGTCATAGGGATTCTTGAACGGCACTTCGGTGCCGGCCTGCCGCGCGATGGCATATTGCAACGGCGTGAGCTGCGCGCGCCATTGTGCGTCCGTCTTCACAACTTTCGGCTTGGTCGCACTACCGAGATTGTCGCCGGATGCCGAGAATACGTCGATGGTGACAGTCTCGGCGTCATCGGCCAGCGCGACGGCCGGTAATAAGACCAATAGCCCCGCCATGCCCGCCAAAATGTGGCGGCGATGCGGCTCTTGTCGGAATCCCGGGAACACGTCTGGCAGCCTCCGAAGC
>DATCRK010000015.1:0-61090 GCA_036569005.1 Rhizomicrobium sp.
GGCCGACTCGGCTGCGAAATCCGCTGCCGACTCCGCTGCGAAGGCCGCTGCGGCTTCGGCCGCGAAATCTGCTGCGGACAGCGCGGCGAAATCCGCTGCTGACTCCGCTGCGAAAGCGGCGGCTGACAGCGCTGCCAAGTCCGCTGCGGACTCGGCGGCGAAGGCTGCTGCGGACAGCGCCGCGAAAGCGGCGGCTGACTCCGCTGCGAAAGCTGCCGCGGCTTCGGCTGCAAAAGCTGCTGCGGATAGCGCCGCGAAGGCCGCTGCCGACTCGGCGGCGAAGGCTGCTGCGGCTTCGGCTGCAAAGTCTGCGGCTGACAGCGCTGCGAAGTCCGCTGCTGCGGGCGCCGCAAAGTCTGCTGCGATGAGCGCCGCCAAGTCGGCTGCCGACAGCGCGGCGAAGGCTGCGGCTGACTCGGCTGCCAAGGCTGCTGCGGCATCCGCCGCCAAGGCCGCTGCCGACAGCGCCGCTAAGGCTGCTGCCGACTCGGCTGCCAAGGCTGCTGCGGCATCCGCCGCGAAGTCTGCTGCTGCTTCGGCTGCCAAAGCTGCTGCTGACTCGGCCGCGAAGTCCGCTGCCGACAGCGCCGCGAAGGCCGCTGCTGCTTCGGCTGCCAAGTCCGCCGCTGAATCGGCTGCCAGGTCGGCTGCCGAAAGCGCCGCCAAGTCCGCTGCGTCCAGCGCTGCCAAGTCTGCGGCGTCGAGCGCGGCGAAGTCGGCTGCTTCCAGCGCGGCGAAGTCCGCGGCTGACAGCGCCGCCAAGTCGGCTGCGTCCAGCGCCGCCAAGGCTGCCGCTGCGGGTGCTGCCCACTAAGCGTCAAAAAAGTCTCGTACCAGCAGCCGCCGGATACCTCCGGCGGCTGTTTTTTTATGCCCCGCCCTGCCAATGTGACGGCGGGGCATACGCGTGGGGCATGGCTTGGTGGGGGCACGTCTTGCGTCGGCTTTCGGGCTGACGGTTCTTCTTTCTTTGGCAGCTGGCGCGGCGAAGGCCGACGACGATTACCTGAAGCAGATGCAGACCGACGATCTGCGGCTGGTCTATTACGACCCGATCCAGACCTACCTCACGCCTTATGTCGGCAAGGCCTATGAAAACTCCTTCGCGTTCCAGCGGCGGATGTTCGACTGGAAGGCTTGGGACAAGCCCGTCATCCTCCTGCAGGATCTCTCCGACAATGGCGGCGCGGCGATGCGCTCCACGCCGTTCAACGGCGTGACCGTCGATGTCGGACCGATCAACACCACCTTCGAGACGTGGACGCCGGGCGAACGCTTCTTCACCGTGATGAACCACGAGATGGTGCATGTCGCCACGCTCGATGTGTGGAACGACGAGGATGCGTTCTGGCGCAATCTGTTCGGCGGCAAGGTGGCGCCCGATACCGCCCATCCCGAAACCATTCTCTACAACTATCTCTCGCAGCCCCGTTCCTGGGTGCCGCGCTGGTATCTCGAAGGCAGCGCCGTGTTCATGGAGACATGGATGGGCGGCGGCCTCGGCCGCGCGCAAGGCGGTTACGACGAAATGGTTTTCCGCGCCATGGTGCGCGACAAGGCCCGCTTCTTCGATGCCGTTGGACTGGAGTCAGAAGGCAATGCGACCGACTTCCAGGTCGGCGCCAACTCCTATCTCTACGGCACGCGCTTCGACTCCTATCTCGCGCTGACCTATGGTCCGGAGAAGCTCATCGAATGGCTCAAGCGCGGCAAGGACTCGCACGGCTATTACACCGCGCAATTCGAGAAGGTGTTCGGCAAACCGCTTCCCGATGCGTGGAACGACTGGATCGCGTGGGAACATCAATGGCAGGACAAGAATCTGGCCGCGGTGAAGAAATATCCGGTGACGGCGGAAACGCCGGTCACGCCCACCGCGCTGGGCTCGGTGTCGCGCGCGTTCTATGACGCGAAGGGAGACCGCCTGATCGCGGGCTTCCGCAACATCGGCCAGCTTGCCAACATCGGCACGATCTCGCTGAAGGATGGCAGCGTGCATGCGCTGACGCGGCTGAAGGGCCCGATGCTCTACCGCGCGACGTCGCTCGCGTTCGATCCGGACAGCCGCCTCGCCTTCTTCACCGCCGACAACAACGCCATGCGCGACCTGATGCAGGTGAACATCGACACCGGCGAGACGAAGATGCTGCTGGAAGACGCACGCATCGGCGACATCGCGTTCGATCCGGTGGACAAAGCGATCTGGGGCGTGCGGCGGCTGAACGGCCTGGACACGCTGGTGCGCATCCGCGCGGCGCATGACGAAGCCAACCAGGTCATCACCTTCGACTACGGCACGATGTGGACGGACCTCGACGTTTCCAATGACGGCGTGAACCTGCTGGCCACCATCTGCGGCATCGACGGCAAATGTCATCTCGGCGTGTTCAAGATCGGCGATCTGCTTGCGGGCGATGCCTCAAAGCCCGTCGCGACGCTCGACCTGCCCGGCTCGATTCCGGAGAGCGGCGTGTTCTCGGACGACGGCAAGTATGTCTATGCCACGAGCTATTACACCGGCATCTCCAACGTCTATCGCCTGAACATCGCGACCGGGAAGTGGGACGCGCTCACCAACGCGGTGACGGGCTTCTTCCATCCGCTGCCGATGGCGGACGGCTCCATGATCGTGTTCGACTATTCGGGACACGGCCTTCAGCCGGTGCGCATCCAACCCAGGCCGCTGGACGATCTTTCCAGCGTTCGCTTCCTCGGCACCGAGATCGCCAAGGAGCATCCCATCGTGAAGACATGGGCGGTGGGTTCGCCGGACAAGGTGGACTTCGACGGCATGGTGAAGAGCAAAGGCTCCTATCACGCCGAGGACGAACTGCAGTTCAACGGCTCCTATCCCATCATCGCCGGTTATAAAGGCCACATCGCCGGCGGATGGCACGTGCAGTGGGAAGACCCGCTGGAATACGACATGCTGTCGGCCAATCTCTCCTATTCGCCGACGGGCAATCTGAAGAGCGGCCAGGAATGGCATGCCGATGTGACGTGGCAGACGCTGTCGTGGAAGCTCACCTACTGGCACAACAAGGCCGATTTCTACGACCTCTTCGGGCCCACCGAGCGCGCGCGCAAGGGCGATGCATTGCTCATCGGCTATCACGACATCCCGATCTACGATCCGCCGCGCCGCCTCGATTTCACGGCGGACCTCAACTTCTACACCGGCCTCGACACGCTGCCCGGCGCGCAGAACATCTCCGGCGCGCGCGACCGCAACATCGCCGAAGGCAAGATCGGCTGGAGCTTCCAGAACGCGGACAAGTCGCTCGGCGCAATCGATTTCGAAGAGGGCTACACCGCGGGCATCTATGCGTGGGAGCAATACTCCGACAATCATGCCTTCACGAAGATCCATGCCGATGCGAGCGTGGGCTGGGAATTGCCGTGGGATCATGCGTCGGTGTGGTTCTACGGCGCGGGCGGCATCGCGGGCGGGCCGTCGAACAATGCGCTCGACTATTATTATTTCGGCGCGTTCGGGAACAACTATGTCGACGACCGCGAGATCAAGCGCTACCGCGATTACGACAGCTTCCCCGGCTTCGGCATCGACGACATCAGCGCGCGCAGTTTCGCCAAGCTGACCGGCGAATTCAATTTCCCGCCGATTCGCTTCGACGATATGGGCACGGAAAGCTTCTATCTGAGCTCCATCCGCAGCGCGGCATTTGGCGGCGTGCTGTACGCCAACCCCGGCAATGAAGGCCATCAGACGTTGGAGGATCTGGGCTTCCAGCTCGACTTCAATTTCACCGTCGCGGTGCGTCTGCCGATGGTGCTCTCCATCGGCGATGCCGTAGGCTTCTCCGGCGGGCGCGCGCACCAGAACGAAATCATGGTGTCCCTGAAAATCCTATAACTTGGCGCGCCGCGCGCGTATAAACCGGCCATGCCTTCGCAATTCGCCACCGAAGCCCTGCTGGGCCTTACCCCCGTGTTGCTGTTCCTGGCGACGCTGATCTATCTGGACAGCTTCAAGCTCGTGCGGATGAGCCTCGTCGTCGCGGTGCTGGTGGCGGGCGGATTGGCAGCGATCGTGAGTTATTGGGCAGCGGGGCCGATCATGGACGCGCTGCATGTGGATTTTCCCCGCTACAGCCGCTTCGTCGCGCCGTTCGTTGAGGAAGCGCTGAAGGCGGTGGTGATCGTGCAGCTGATCCGCACCAACCGCATCGGCTTTCTGATCGATGCCGCGATCCTTGGCGTCGCCGCCGGCGCGGGCTTCTCCGTCACCGAGAACATCTATTACGCCTACATCTTTCCCGACGCCGATGTGGGCATGTGGATCGTGCGCGGCCTCGGCACGGCGATCATGCATGGCGGCGTCTCGGCCATCTTCGCGGTGACGGCACAGACCCTGCGCGACCGCGATCCGGACTCGCGGATCATGATCTTCATTCCGGGCCTGCTCATCGCGGCGTCCATCCATTCCATCTTCAACCAGTTCCAAGCGTGGCCGCTCGCCTCCACCGCGGGAACGATCGTCATCCTGCCGCTGGGCCTGTTCCTCGCCTTCGATAAGAGCGAGCATGAAGTCCACAACTGGCTGATCCACGACTACGAGACGCATGAGCATCTGCTGGCGGACATCGACAGCGGCGCCTTCGCGCACAGCCAGGCGGGACAGATGATCAAGCGGTTGGCCGCGCGTTTCAGCGCGGAGATGGCGGCGCTGCTGTTCGCCTATATCAAGCTGCACACGCTCTTGGTGCTGCGTGCCGAGGAATTGCTGCTCGCGAAGGAAAAAGGCGAGAAAGTCGCGCCCGGCAAAGTGGGCAAGGAAAGTTTCCGCGAACTGCACGCGATGGAAAGGAAGATCGGGCGCACCGCGATGCTGACCGTGTGGCCGCACCTGAAGTTCAGCCACCAGGAATTGTTCGAGCTGCACCAGCTCGAAGCCAGCCTGAGCTAAAAGCGGTAATTCACCGTCACGAAGGCGCCATGCGGCGTGACATAGGCGTCGCCGTAGATGTTGTACGGCTTGATGTAGCGCGTGGTGAATATCCGCGAATAGCCGAAGGCAAGCCCGGCGCTGGCGGCCACATCCCACCAATGATGCTGCTTCGCCTCGACACGCGAATAGCCGACGAAGCCCGCAACGAGATAGGCGGGAAGGCCCCACTGCCAGCCATAACGGTCCCACATGAAGTTCGCGGGCGCGAAAGCAAGCGCGGCGGTGTCGGACGGGAAGGACTTGTCGTCCGAATGATCGGGGCGCTCTTCGTGGACGACGTATTTCAGGCCATAGGCCGTGCCCACCGTGGCGCCAGTGGTGACGGTCATCTGCGCGAGGCCGGTCCAGTCATTCTTGGCGATGGAAACGCTGCCCGCGAACACCGGCTCGGCGATGGCAAGCGCCTGCCCGATCTGCTCGATAGTGTCGGATTTGGCGCTTGCCGCAACACACGACGCCATGAGCGCCGCGCACGCAGCGACACCGATGCGGAATCCCATGCCTTTTCCCCGATTTGTTTCCGGCAACCTGCCGCAAGAGAAGAGCTTGCGCAACGATACACGATTTGAGGTTGGCGATTGGTATAGTTAAGCCAGTTGCGATTGAGAGCGGCTTGCGCTGTGCAAGCATCACTTGCGGGTTTTGCTATGAAGAGTGGCCTGCCAACCGAAGCTGCGCGGGACGAATGAAGCCTCCCTACGCTCCTAACGGAGCTTCGGGAGGTCAACCTCCGCTGCTGCGCAGCGTAGGTTGGCGGACAGGGTGAGATTCGAACTCACGAACCCCGTAAAGGGTCTCCGCATTTCGAGTGCGGTGCCATCAACCACTCGACCACCTGTCCGCGGAGGCGGATGACTACCCGAACCCGGCCCACGAAGGCAAGAATTGTCTCAAAGTTTCGCCGCAAGGCCATTTTGACGGCGTTTTTCTTGCCGCCCCCGTTTTGGCCCGCCTAGTCTCGCGGCCTCAAAAACAAAAGGGGAAATCATGCTCGACCGCCGCCAATTGCTCGCCTCTACCGCCGCGACCGCCGCCGCTTTCGCGCTGCCCAAGATCGCTTTCGCCGATGCCGCGAATCCGACCGCCGCAAAGCTGAACGGGCTGATGGACACCTTCTTCCAGGAGAACCTGCGCGAAGGCCCCGAGCAGGCGACGATCCTGGGCCTCGACAAGGGCGCGAACGCGGACCTGAAGGGCAAGCTCTCCGATGAATCGGCGGCGGGCATCGCGGCGCACAAGGCGCTGAACGAAAGCCAGTTCAATCGCCTGAAGGCGCTGGACGCCAGCGCGCTCACCGGCATGGACAAGGTGAACTACGACACGCTGGTCTATGTCGGCGACAGCCGCGCGCGCGTGGCGGCGTTCGATTTCGGCGGATCTGCGTTCGGGCCGTCGCCCTACGCGGTGAGCCAGCTCACCGGCGTCTATCAGCAGGTGCCGGACTTCCTGGACACCAAGCACCGCATCGAGACCGCGGCGGATGCGGATGCCTATATCTCGCGCCTCGAAGCCTTCGCGGTGCAGATCGACAACAACACCGAGCGGATGAAGCACGACAAGGGCATGGCCATCCAGCCGCCGGACTTCATCCTGGACCTCACGCTGACGCAGCTTGCGGCACTGCGCGTCGACCCCGACAAATCCCTGCTCGTCACCTCCATCGCGCGGCGCGCGAAGGAGAAAGGATTGCCGGACAGCTACGCGGCGAACGCAGCGAAGATCTATTCCGACAAGATCGCGCCGGCGCTGGACCGGCAGATCGCGGAAGCCAAGACCTTGCGCGCCGATGCGACGCATGACGCAGGCGTGTGGAAGATCAAGGACGGCGATGCCTATTACGCCGCCGCCCTGCACTTCTCGACCACGACCAACATGTCCGCGGCCGAGATCCACAAGCTGGGCATCGATCAGGGCAAGGAAATCTCTGCCCGCATCGACGGCATCCTGAAGAAGCAGGGCATGACGAAAGGCACGGTGGGCGAACGCATCGCGGCGCTCTACAAGGACCCGTCACAGCTTTACGCCAACACGGACGCGGGCAAGGCCGAAGCGATCGCGTTCTGCAATCACCAGCTCAACGCGATCAAGCCGAAGCTGCCGACGGTGTTCAACCGCGTGCCGCCTTATACGTTCGAGGTGCGGCGCGTGCCGCCGCAAACCGAAGCCGGCGCGGCATCGGCCTTCAGCCAGACGCCGTCGCTGGATGGCTCGCGCCCCGGCATCGTTTATATCAACCTGCACGACACGGCGGAGTGGCCGCGCTTCACGCTTTCCAGCGTGATCTTCCACGAAGGCTTGCCGGGCCATCAGATGGAAGGCGGGCTGGCGCTGTCGAACAAAGAGCTGCCGCTGATCCGCAAGACAATCTACTTCTCCGGTTACGGCGAAGGCTGGGCGCTGTATGCCGAACAGCTCGCGGATGAGATCGGCATGTATGAGAACGATCCGCTGAGTCAGATCGGCTACCTTAAGTTCCAGCTCTTCCGCGCCAATCGCTGCATCGCCGACACCGGCATCCACGCGATGAAATGGACGCGCGAGCAGGCGATCCAGCAATTCGTGGACGGCGAAGGCGAAGCACCGGGCTTTGCCGCGCGCGAAGTGGAGCGTTATTGCGTGTCGCCGGGACAGGCCTGCTCCTACAAGATCGGCCACACGGTGTGGGTGAACGCGCGCGAACGCACGAAGAAGGCGCTGGGCGCGAAATACTCGATCAAGGACTTCCACGACGCCGGCCTCAGCATCGGCCGCGTGCCGCTGGACGTGCTGGACAGCGCGATCAACCGCTATATCGAGACGGCGAAGGCTTAGCTGCTCCCATCACCTCCCCCCTTGTGGGGAGGTCGGAGAGCGAAGCGATCCGGGTTGGGGGGTGCCACGCACGCGATCCCCCCACCCGAAATTTGCGAAGTGCAAATTTCGACCTCCCCACAAGGGGAAGGTGATTAGGTGTTCGCCAACCACTCCACACGCATCTTCGCACCCAGCGCAGGTCCAACGGTCTTCGCCGCTTCGCGCATGTCGTCGTCCATGCCGAACGGCGGATTGACGATCAGCAATCCTGCTGCCGCCATTGGTTCGCCGCGGCCGGGTTTGGCCGGTGGAGGCTTGATGGCGATGTCGATGCGCAAGAGCTTGTCGATGCCGTGATTGGCGATCTCGCCGCAGAAGGCATCCGCCGCCGCTTCGGACTTGATCGGAAACCACAGCATGTAAACGCCCGTGGCAAAGCGGCGATGCGCGGCGATGAGCGTCTGGGCCGCGTGTTCGAATTCCTTGTCGCTCTCGTAAGGCGGATCGATCAGCACGAGGCCGCGCCGTTCCGGCGGCGGCAACAGCGCCAGCAATTCCTTGTAGCCGTCGCCGCCGATCACGCGCGCGCGTTCATAGGGACGCAGATTGTGGCGCAGTTCGTTGAATTCTTCGGTGTGCATCTCGATGGCGACGAGGCGATCCTGCGGGCGCAGCATCTTCACCGCGAGGAGCGGCGAGCCCGGATAGAGATCCGGCACAGAGCGCGCGAGAGACAGGTATTCGCCAACCACGCCTTCGCCGCTCTTCAGCTTCGCGACGCCGTTCTCATGCTCGCCGGTGCGCTTGGCTTCGTGGCTGGCAAGATCGTAAAGCCCGCGGCCGCCATGCGTGTCGATGACGACGAAGCCTTTGTCCTTCTTCTTCAGATGCGAAATGGCCGAGACGAGCGCCAGATGCTTGGCGACATCCGCGAAATTGCCGGCATGAAACGAATGGCGGTAGTTCACTTTTTCGTCCGGCGCGGGCGCGGCTGAAGTTCGCCGCCGCAGTTCGGGCACTTGCCCATCGCATCGGCGCAATCGGCGCAGAACGTGCATTCATACGAGCAGATGCGCGCCTCGGCGCTGTCCATGGCGAGAGGCTTTGCGCATTTCTCGCAGATGGGGCGCATTTCGAGGGGCATGGTGACTCTCTCGCGAAGGGTGGTCTGCCACCCGAAGCTGCGCGGTATCAGGTTGTCTCCCTACGCTCCTGCGGAGCTTCGGGAGATCACCCTCCGCTGCTGCGCAGCGTAGGGTGGTGCGGGCGGTCGGAATCGAACCGACACTCCTTGCGGAACCAGATTTTGAGTCTGGCGCGTCTACCAGTTCCACCACGCCCGCGTCGGCGGCTTCTATAGCGTTGCGGATGGCATTCGCCAACCCTTATCGTTTGGGCCGGAATATTTGGGGGAAACCATGAAGCTCTACGACGAAAACATGCCCGCGCCGAACCCGCGCAAGGTGCGCATCTACCTCGCCGAGAAGGGTATCACCGTGCCGACTGAGCGCGTGCGGATGATGAAGCGCGAGCACAAGGCGCCGGAGTTCATGGCAAAGAACACGCTGGGCCAGGTGCCGGTGCTGGAACTGGATGACGGGACGTATCTTTCGGAGTCCATCGCCATCTGCCGCTATTTCGAAGTGCTGCATCCTGAGCCGCCGCTTTTCGGCCGCGACGCGCGCGAGCAGGCCTTTGTGGAGATGTGGATGCGCCGCGCGGAATTCCGGCTGTGGAATCCCGCCGGGCAAGTGTGGATCAATGACGATCCGCGCACGGCGATGGTGAACCCCAACCAGTTTCCGGAATACGGCGCGCGCAACCGCAAGATCGTGGCGAATGCGATGAAATGGCTGGACGGCGAACTCGCGGATGGCCGCGCATGGCTCGCGGGCGAGAACTATTCGATCGCCGACATCGTTCTTCTGTGCGGCATCGACTTCGCGAAGTTCGTCAACATGGACATGCCGGAAGATGCGAAACATCTGCGCGCGTGGCATGAAAGAGTTTCGGCGAGACCGAGCGCTTCTGCCTAATCACCTCCCCCTCGTGGGGAGGTCGATAAAATTCGTAGCGCAGCGAAGAATTTTTCGGGCGGGGGGAGCGGTGCTTGCGATCCCCCCACCCGGATCGCTTCGCTCTCCGACCTCCCCACAAGGGGGAGGTGATGAGGTTAGCGATTGTCCGTGGACGCGATGTGGTCCTTGTCGTCCTGCTGCCAGCGCTCGAACTTCAGGAAGTCGTAGTATCCGCAGCGGTTCGTCGTCGGATATTTCCGGCAGGTGGACGGGCGCGCTTCATAAACGGTGCAGCGGCGCGCATCGGTATCGAAGAAGCGGCAGATGCGGCCGAAATGCTCATCGGCCTTGCGGCGCAGGGCGTATTCGGCTTCCGGGTCCTTGTAGGTGAACTTCTTGCGCGCCTTGGCGAAGCTCAGGCCGAAATGATCGGCCAGACGCTGCACGTCCCGCTTGGTGATCTCGATCAGGGGATAGGAGCAGCAATAGCCCGGGCACTTGGAACAGTCATACGACGCCATGAACACGCTCTTTGAATCGAAGGCCGATGCTCTAAACCATCGCGCGCCATAAAGCTGCAAAATTATCGGTGGCATCGGTGGGGCGCTTGACCCGCGGCAATGTTCCGATGGTGACGCCGGGAGCAAAGCGATGGATGGCTTTGACGGTCTCATCCAGCGGCACGGCGCCATCGCCGCTGTCGTTTATGACAAGCATCTTCACTGTGAGCCCCTTGCGGGCCAGCACATCCAGCGCCGTGAGGGTATGGCTGATGGTGCCCAGATAGCTGCCCGCCACCACGATGAGCGGCAAGCCCAGCGCCGCCATCCAGTCCAGAACGGTTCGCGTATCGTCCAGCGGCACCATCACGCCGCCCACCCCTTCGATGAAGAGGGTGCCTTCGGATTGGGCAATGCGCTTTTTGCAGTTCGAGACGATGGCGTCGAAATCGAGACTCTGGCCTTCGCGGGCGGCCGCCATGTCGGGCGACAGCGGCGCGGCGAAACGCCAGGGCGATATGCGCGCCAGCGTTTGCGAGGTGACGACCTCGTCCATCGCGCCGAGCAGCACGCCGGGATCGGATAGCGCGGCGGTGGCGATATCGAAGCCGCTGACCACGGGTTTGAACGCGTCCACTTTCTCACCCGCCGCGCGCAAATGACGAATGAGGCCGGCGGTGACGAAAGTCTTGCCGATATCGGTGCCGGTGGATGTGACGAAGTACGCGCTCATAGGATTCTTTCGCGGATCACTTGAGCCAAACGCGCAACCTCGCTTTCGGGGTGCGCAGCGGTGAAAGCCAGGCGCAGGCGCGCGGTTCCCTTGGGCACCGTGGGCGGACGAATGGCGGTGACGAGGAAGCCTTCGCGCTCCAGAAGCTGCTGCGCTTCCAGCGCGCGCATCTCGTCGTTCAGAATCACCGGCACGATGGGGCTTTGCGCGAGCGGCAAGTTGAGCGCGCGCGTGAAGGCTTGTGCGTTGGCGAGCGGGCGGACGGTGAGCGCGGTGTCGGACTCTATAATGTCGAGCGCGGCGATGGCGGCGGCAACGCTGGCGGGCGGAAGGCCCGTGGAATAGACGAAGGTGCGTGCGCGCGTTTTGATGAGATCGATCACGGGCTGCGAAGCACAGAGATAACCGCCATATGATCCGATGGCTTTGGACAGCGTGCCCATCTGCAGATCGACCGGCGCTTTGCTGCCGCCCGCGAACACCGAGCCCTTGCCGTTCGCGACGACGCCAAGGCCATGCGCGTCATCGCTCATCAGCCAGGCATCATGCGTCTGTGCCAGCGCGCCGAGGTCTGCGAGCGGCGCGAGATCGCCATCCATAGAGAACACGCCGTCGGTGACGATCAGTGCGTGGCGATATTCGCCGCGATGCTGCGTGAGCAATTCTTCGACATGGGCAAGATCGTTGTGCCGGAAGGTTTGCACCTGCGCGTGCGAAAGCTGCGATCCGGCCCACAGGCAGGAATGCGAAAGTTCGTCGATCAGCAGCAGATCGCCTTCGCCTACCAAGGTCGGAATGATCCCGGCATTGGCGAGGTAGCCGGAACCGAACACGCAAGCCGCTTCCGTCTGCTTGAACTTGGCGAGCCGCGCTTCCAGTTCCGCGAACAGCGGATGATTGCCGGTGATGAGCCGCGACGCGCCCGCGCCTACGCCATGCTTCTCGATAGCCGCGACGGCCGCAGCCTTAACCCTGGGATGATGCGTGAGGTTCAGATAATCGTTGCAGGAGAAGGACAGCAGCCGTCTTCCGTTGCGTTCGATCCAGACACCATCCTCGCGAAAGGAATCCACAAGCGAACGCCGTAAATGCGCGGCGTCCAGCGCATCCAGCTTCGATTGGGCGTAATGGTCTAACGAGGTCATCTTGCGCGACTTGCGCCTCCTGCGGGGTGGCTATAATCCCTTCCCCAGCCTGGATAAAGGACGCCCCGCGATGAACGCTCCCGCCAAGAACCTGCATGACGGCACGGTCCGGAACGACTGGACCAAGGCGGAGGTCGCGGCGCTGTTCGATCTGCCGTTCACCGAACTGGTGTTCCGCGCGGCGCAGGTGCATCGCCAGAATTTCGCGTCCGACGAAGTGCAGATCTCGACCCTGCTCTCCATCAAAACCGGCGGCTGCCCGGAGGATTGCGGCTACTGCTCGCAGAGCGCGTCGCACGAGACGGGGCTGAAGGCCTCCAAGCTCATGGAGATCGAGAAGGTGCTCACCGATGCGCGCGCGGCGAAGGCGGCGGGCGCGACGCGCTTCTGCATGGGCGCGGCGTGGCGCTCGCCCAAGGACCGCGACCTCGACAAGGTGTGCGAGATGGTCGAAGGCGTCAAAGCGATGGGCATGGAGACCTGCGTGACGCTCGGCATGCTGACGCCGGATCAGGCGACGCGGCTGAAAGGCGCGGGCCTCGACTACTACAACCACAACATCGACACCTCGCCGGAATATTACGGCACCGTGATCACCACGCGCACCTATCAGGACCGCCTCGACACGCTGGAATGCGTGCGCGACGCGGGCATCAACGTCTGCTGCGGCGGCATCGTGGGCATGGGCGAAGCGGAGAGCGACCGCGCCGGCATGATCCACGCGCTCGCCACCCTGCCCGCGCATCCGGAAAGCGTGCCGATCAATGCGCTGGTGCAGGTGAAAGGCACGCGGCTGGGCGACAGCCCGCCGATCGACGGCATCGATTTCGTGAAGATGATCGCGGTCGCGCGCATCACCATGCCGAAAAGTTTTGTGCGATTGAGCGCGGGACGCGGCGAGATGAGCGACGAGACGCAGGCGCTGTGTTTCCTGGCCGGCGCGAACTCCATTTTCTATGGCGACAAACTGCTCACCACGCCGAACCCGGAAGAAAGCAGCGACATGAAGCTGCTGGCGCGCCTCGGCATGAAGCCGATGGCGCTCTCTCATTAGGTGTCATGGCCCGCAAAAGCGGGCCACCCAGGTGACGCCTTCCTCCAGACCAAACCCGTCATGGCCCGGCTTGTCCGGGCCATCCACTTTCCAGAAGCGGTGCAGGATCGTCCGGCCTCTGGAAAATGGATGGCCGCCACAAGGGCGGCCATGACGGATTCGTTCTATAAGGAGTGCAAGACCAACTGGGTGACCGGCTTTTGCGAGCCATGACAAGTGAGTTTGGGATGAGCAATTCCGATTGGTACCAAACCGGCCTGCCGCACATCTGGCTGCCTTATACGCAGATGAAGACGGCAAATCCGCCGCTGGCGGCAGTGCGCACGCAAGGCACGCGCATCACGCTGGCCGACGGCACGCAGTTGGTGGATGGCATCGCAAGCTGGTGGACGGCGTGTCATGGCTACAACCATCCGCATATCCGTGAAGTGGTGCAGCATCAGCTCGAAACACTGCCGCATGTGATGCTGGGCGGGCTGGTGCATGCGCAGGCGCTGACGCTGGCGAAACGCCTTTGCGATCTGCTGCCGGAAAACCTGACACGCGTGTTCTTCTCCGACTCCGGTTCCGTCGCCGTGGAAGTGGCGATGAAGATGGCGGTGCAATACTGGCTCAACAAAGGCGTGCGCGGCCGCACGAAGATGCTGGCGTTCAAGGGCGGCTATCACGGCGACACCATCGCCACGATGGCGGTGTGCGACCCGGAAGAAGGGATGCACAATCTCTTCACCGGACTTCTTGCCGAGCATCACGTTGTGGATCTCCCGCGCGATGAAGAGAACATCAAGGCGTTCGATGCGTTTCTCGAGCGTCATGCGGACAGCATCGCGGCCATATTGGTCGAGCCGCTGGTGCAGGGCGCGGGCGGGATGCTGTTTCACGATCCGCGCGTGCTGCAGCATCTGCGCAAAGCCGCGAACAAATACGACCTGCTGCTGATCTTCGACGAGATCTTCACCGGCTTCGGCCGCACTGGGCCGATGTTCGCACTGGAAGCGGCGGAGATTGCGCCGGACATCGCCACACTCGGCAAGGGACTGACCGGCGGAACGCTGCCGCTGGCGGCGACCGTCGCGTCGCAGAAAATTTTCGATGCGTTCTGGTCCGACGATCCGCAACACGCGCTGGCGCATGGGCCGACCTTCATGGGCAATGCGCTCGCCTGCGCTGCCGCCAATGCGTCTCTCGACCTGTTCGAGCGCGAGCCGCGGCTGCTTCAGGCGGCGGAGATCGGCAAGGCGATGGGCAAGCAGCTGGGCCGCTGCATCGGCATGAAAGGCGTAAAGGATGTGCGCGTCAAAGGCGCCATCGGCGTGGTGGAACTGGAGAAGATCGGGAACATGAACGCGCTGAAGGCGGCGCTGGTGGCCGAAGGCGTGTGGGTGCGCCCGTTCCGCAATATCGTCTATCTCACGCCTGCGCTGACGATTGACGGAGCGGATTTGAAAACGCTGACGGATGCGATTGTTCGCGTTGTCGAGAGAGGCGCTTTCTAATCACCTCCCCCTTGTGGGGAGGTCGGAGAGCGAAGCGATCCGGGTAGGGGGACGCTGCGTGGCTTACCCCCTACCCGAAAAATTCTTCGCGTCCGTTCGCTGTCGCTCTCGGACCTACGAATTTTGTCGACCTCCCCACAAGGGGGAGGTGATTTTTTGGAAAATTATTATCGCCTTGCGCGGATGCGGATCGGTTCCAGATCGTTCAGCGCCAGCTCGCGGTGACGGATAAGCGCGCCGCCCCACACCATCAGGGCGCCGCCGCACAGGCTGGTGATCAGAAGATCGCGGATGAGCCAGCCGGGCATTTCCGCGCCGCCGACATTCAACATCGCCAGTACACCGGGCAGCAGAAGAAAGATGCCCGAGAGAAACGCCAGCGGTCCCGAAATCCTGCCCATCGCACAACCCATATCCAGAATGCTTCTTGTAATTGGACAATGCCGCTGGTCACGGCTTGTTCCCTTCTCGCTCGAACCGCCCGGATGATGGTTCTTTCCTGCAACAGGAAGCACCCGGAAATGCCCGGAAACCGGGCTGTTTTCGCAGCGTCAGCGTGACACTTCTCTTTTGACGGTCCGGGCGATATGAGCAGCCGAAACCCGCCATCCTCACGAGTCGCCATGACGCTCCGCCCCATCCGCCGCGCGCTGCTTTCGGTTTCCGACAAGACCGGCCTGATCGATTTCGCCAAGGGATTGGCGAGCCACGGCACGATGCTCATCTCCACCGGCGGCACGGCCAAGGCGCTGCGCGATGCGGGGCTGAAGGTTTCAGATGTCTCCGAGATCACCAAATTTCCGGAGATGATGGATGGCCGGGTGAAGACCTTGCATCCGATGGTGCATGGCGGGCTGCTCTCGTTGCGCGACAAGGCGGATCACGCCGAAGCGATGCGGCTGCACGAGATCGAAGGCATCGACCTGCTCGTCTGCAATCTCTATCCGTTCGAAGCCACCGTCGCGCGTGGCGCGGGTTTCGACGAGACCATCGAGAACATCGATATCGGCGGCCCGGCGATGACGCGCTCCGCCGCGAAGAACCATGACTGGGTGACGGTTGTGGTGGACGTGGAAGACTACAAAGCGGTGCTGGACGAAATGGCCGCGAACAATGGCGCGACCACGCAAGCGCTTCGCCGCACGCTGGCGCAGCGCGCTTACGCCCGCACCGCCGCTTACGACGCCGCCGTGTCCAACTGGTTCGCGGGCGAACTGGAAAAGGACGGCGTAAAAGAACCGCCGCGCCGCCGCGCGTTTGCGGGCGAACTGCGCCAGTCGCTGCGTTATGGCGAGAACCCGCATCAGGACGCGGCGTTCTATGTCACCGGCGAGAAGCGCTATGGCGTCGCCACCGCGCAGCAGCTTCAGGGCAAGGAACTCTCCTACAACAACATCAACGACACCGATGCGGCGTTTGAGCTGGTGGCGGAGTTCGATCCGTCCACGCCCGCCTGCGCGATCATCAAGCATGCCAATCCCTGCGGCGTCGCCACCGGCACCGATCTGGCGGATGCCTACAAGAAGGCGCTGGCCTGCGATCCGGTCAGCGCGTTCGGCGGCATTCTCGCGTTCAACAGGAAGCTCGACGGCGCGGCGGCGGAAGCCATCGGCAAGCTGCTTACCGAAGTCATCATCGCGCCGGATGCGGACGAGGACGCCCGCAAGATCCTTGCCGCGAAGAAGAATTTGCGCCTGCTGATCACCGGCGGATTGCCCGATCCCAAAGCGCGGGGCCTGATGTTCAAGCAGGTTGCGGGCGGTTTCCTGGTGCAGACGCGCGATAACATCACGCTGGTCAAAGCCGATCTGAAAGTCGTCACCAAGCGCCAGCCCACGCCGCAGGAAATGACCGACATGCTGTTCGCCTTCACGGTGGCCAAGCATGTGAAGTCCAACACCATCGTCTATGCCAAGGACGGACAGACCGCCGGCATCGGCGCGGGGCAGATGAGCCGCGTGGACTCGGCGCGCATCGCCGCCATCAAGGCGCGCGAGGCGGCGGAGACCGCGGGCTGGGCGCAACCGCTCACGGTCGGTTCGGCGGCGGCGTCCGACGCGTTCTTCCCCTTCGCGGACGGGCTCCTGGTGGTGGCCGAAGCCGGCGCCACGGCGGTGATCCAGCCGGGCGGCTCGATTCGCGACGACGAGGTCATCAAGGCGGCCGACGAGAAGGGTCTGGCCATGGCGTTCACGGGAATCCGCCATTTCCGCCACTAAAAGACTGGGAGTTTCCCGAAAATTTCATCTTCCCGGAGTTCCGGGCGAGGGAACCCGAGTGGTAAATTGCCGTTAAGAAAGGTTACCGGCCGTGTGCTGGCCGGGCGGCGTTTTGGCGTGGGGTTCGCACCTCGACCCGAAAGGGTTTCGGCTGGGGGATGGCCGTGGGTGGGAAGCGTAACGGGCTGGTCTTCGCGGCCGGCGCACTTTTGGCCGCCGGAATCTTTCTCTCCGGAAACCTGGCGCATGCCGACTACACCGACGGCGCTGTCGCCTGGAACCGGATCAGCCCGCAGGCGGGCATCCGCATCTGGCGCAAGGCGGCCTGGCAGGACGACGATTTCCTGTCCGAGATCAAACTCGGCGATGTTTATGGCGACGAGCGCGGCGACAGCAAATATTACGATCCGGTCGAGTCCTATGTCTGGTACTTCCTCGCCAGCAACAGTTCGCGCATGGACGAGAATATCTCCGACCGCTATGCGCGCCGCGCCATCTCGAACAATTTCCATCGCGCGCTCGATCAGCAGCAGAAGTTCATGTTGCTGATGACGGCTGCGCAGCGCGAGGACGCGCGCAACCGCATCGTCTACATCCTCTCCTGCCGCGGCGCGGATGGTTTCGTGAAACTTGGGCAGATCCACGCCACGAACGCCAGCTATGACGACGGGCGCTGGCGCGATTATGGCGATAGCCCCGACACCTATCGTGGCCTCGGCGGCATGTGGAACTCGCAATACAATTTCCGCCGCGGCGCGCGCGCCGAATACAATCGCGGCGATGCCGCCAATGCACGGCGCATGATGGGCATTCCCAACGATTCCGTGATCGTGCCGAACGATGGCGAGGCGCTGATGTATTTCCACATCGCCGCCAATATGGGCCATCCGCTTGCGAACGAATATCTGCGCGGGCTCGATCCGGCCGTGCGCGGCTCGCGCTGGCTGGGGCCGCGCATCTCGCAGGAAGCCAACGAGAAGGCGCGCTACTGGGCGCCGCCTTATGAGTATTACCCGCTCGGCGACAATGACAGCGGCGTTCCCTATAGCGACGAATGCTACATCAATCTCGATCGGCAGGCGGCGCTGGCGAAAGTCTCCGTCGCGCTGCCCGCGGGCGCGACGTCGCAAGCGTTATGGTTCCTCGGTTGGAGCACGACGCCGCGCCCTGGTGTCGTTGCGCGGCCGGGACCGATCGATCTTCGCGCCGTGCAGCGCTTCCAGGCCGCCGTTGGACATGAACCCAGCGGACGGCTGACGAACGGCGAAGCGGTGCTCGCCATCGAGATGGCGGCGCGCAAGGGCGACGCGTCATCGCAGAACACGCTGGGCGTGATGTATGCGAAAGGTGTCGGCGTGCCGACGAATTATGTGCGCTCGGCCTATTGGTTCCAGAAAGCGGCCGATCAGCGTTATGCCGCGGCGATCTATCATCTGGGCGTGCTCTACAAAGCCGGCCCCTCAGGCATCAAGCAGGATCTGGCGCGCGCGGACAATCTCTTCACCGCATCGGCCTTGGCCGGTTATCGCCCGACGATGAACCAGCTTGCGCAACTGCTTTCGACGGCGGACGCCGGTCCCCATCGCGAAGGTCATCACTGAAGGAGCGCGACATGACACGCAGCAAATCCTTGAGCCGCGGTGCGATGATCTTCTGCGCCGCGCTTCTGTTGATGATGGGCTTCGGCGCGCAGAAGGCGCATGCGGACGAGTTCGCCGCGGGCAACGCCGCCCTTCTCGATCCGTTCGATCCTGTGCCGCAGATCCGGTTCAGCGATTGTTACGACCGTTGCGAAGACCGGAGCTGTTACGAAAACTGCGGATATCGCCGCCATTGTTATGACGGTTGCCGCCGCTATGGCTGGCGCAGCGGCGGATGGCGCGACGGTTGGCGCTGCGATCACGACTGCCGCGACTACGACCGCGGCGATTGGCGCTGCGAGCGCAATTGCGGCCCGCGGCCCTGGGATATGAATCGCGAATGGGCGGACCGCCTGCACGAATACGATCATCAGCTCGACAAATGGCATGAGGACATGCACGAGTGGCACGACGCCATGGGCGAATGGCGCGAGGAGAACGGCCACTGGTTCTTCCGCCACCGCGAATACGCCGATTACGAATGGCGGCAGGAGAACAACCGCTGGCGCTACTGGCACAACAATGACTGGCACGACGACGGTTTCGACGGCCGCTGGCATGACGGGCATCATTGAGATTCCACCCTCCCCTTGAGGGAGGGTCGGAGAGCGAAGCGATCCGGGGAGGGGTCGTTCGCACGAACTGTGCTCTGACCCCTCCCCGAAAATTCTTCGCTGCGCTTCGAATTTGTCGACCCTCCCTCAAGGGGAGGGTGGATTCTCTAAAGCGCTTCCGTGCGCTCTTCCTTCACCAGGAACATCAGCAGCAGGCCGACGGTGAGGAAGGCGACCTCGCCGAGAAGCCCGATGCGCTGGCTGTCGGATACCAATGTCAGCCAACTCACCAGACCGGTGGCGAGGAAGCTTGTCGACTGGCCCGACAGCGAATAGAGCCCGAAGAACTCGGTCATCTTCTCCGGCGGCGCGATGCGCGCGAGCATGGTGCGGCTGTTCGCATAACCTGCCGTGATCAGCACCGCGATGAAGTTCACCACGATCAGGAAGATCAGTTCCGGCCAGGTGTTGAAGAACGGCAGCGACCAGACCGGTGCGGCATGCACGTCGTATGGGATGAACCAGAAGATGCGGTCCGGCGCGATGGTAAGCGTGACGAGCACCGCGATCGTCGTTCCGCCGATGGAGACGAAGATCGCGCGCTTCGAGCCGAGATGGTTGTCCAGCCAGCCGCCGACGAAGCCGCCCAGCACCGCGAAGATGGAAAGCTCGCAGCCATAGATCAGCATCTGGATCGGGCCCCAGTGGAAGGTGCTCGATGCATAGATGCCGCCGAACACCAGCACCGCCGTCATGCCGTCATTGAAGAACAGGCGCGCGAGCAGATAGGTGCCGACGTTGCGATAATGCTTGAGGCTGCGGATGGTGGAGATGACGCTGCGCACGCCCGCCATCATCGCCTTGCCGAGCGGGATGTTGGACGACGGGCGATCCGGCGTGAACAAAAAGAACGGGACGCAGAACACCAGCAACCAGATCGCGGAGACCGGGCCGGACAGGCGCTCGGGCTCATGCAGCGCCTGATCGATGCCGAACAGCGGGTGGGCGGGAATGAAACTCCACGGCACGACGCCCGGCAGCGAGAACGCGATGAGCATGAAGAGCAGCAGGATGATGCCCGCGAAATTCCCCAATGAGAGTGCAAGCCCCGAAAGTCCCGCGAGCCGCTTGTGCGATGCGATGCTCGGCAACAGTGAATTGTGGAATACCGCGGAGAACTCGAACGAGACGTTCGCGGTCGCCCACAACGCGCCGATCAAAAACAGATTCCATCCCGTCTGGTGGGGCATGGCGAACCAGAGCGGCGCCATTGCCGCGATGAGGATCAAAGTATAGAGCGCCACCCACGGCTTGCGGCGTCCGCCGCTGTCGGCAATGGCGCCCAGGAATGGCGCCAGCAGTGCGATGATCAATCCGCTGTAGGACTGGATGGAGCCGGCGATGGCCTGCCCGCGCACGCCGTCGCCCACCACATGGTTCGCGAAATAGGGCGCGAACAAATAGATCGTGATCAGAAGGACGAACGGATCGCGCGCACCTTCATAGACGGCCCACGAGATCTGGCCGAGCCGGCTCGCCTGCAATTCGCCGGTGGTGGAAACATCTTGCCGGTTGTGGAGCCAGCCAGCGAGGCCGGTGGCGTCTGCTACGGGAGAAAGGGGTGGTGTGGCGTCGGGTTCTTTGGGACCAAGTCCGTCATTTGAAGACCTCACCTACGCCTACTCCCCAGATGTCGTGTTTTTGTATCCAGCCATCGGTGCCGTCGACCGAGACCTCGCAGACCTGAGCCTTACAGGCTTCCAGCCTCGCGACAACTCCATGCTGGGCATAAGCGATGGCGGCAGCGTTCACATCCGCGCCGTTGCGAATGGGCGCGGCGCGTTTTGACGTAACGACAACGGTGCGCCGCCGGGTTGAAACCATCACATTGCTGATCCAGCCGACGGTACCGTCGCTGTCCTTCACCCGATACCAGATGTCGTATTTGTGGAGGATCTGAACGGGCAGGCCCTTGCGCCGGTAAACCCAGAGCACCTTGTGTTGATAGGATGGCCCTTCGCGCAGATAGACCTTGTCGCTCGCGAGGCTGCCGAAGGGCGGAAGGGGCTCAGCGGCCAGTGCCGGAAATGCCGAACACACGGCAACCGCCAGAGCCAGAGACTTTACGCGCGCGGCAAGAATCATCGGATTTCGTTCTAATCGTTGGCAAAGCTTTGCGGAAGACGCGCCCCGCCGCATTTGCTGCGTTGCAACCTTCTGGTAATAGCAAAAGGGAGGGGCCGCTTCAGTGCTCCGACCGGAGCCGAGGAAATGCCTGCCAACAAGCCGCTCGTGATCGTCACGCGCAAGCTTCCCGACGCGATCGAAACGCGGATGAAGGAGCTGTTCGACACGCGCCTGAACCATGACGACGTGCCCATGACGCAGGCGCAGCTGATCGAGGCGGTCCAGACCGCGGACGTGCTGGTGCCCACCATCACCGACCGCATCGATTCCAAAGTGATCGTGCGCGCGGGCCCGAACCTGAAGCTGATCGCGAATTTCGGCGCAGGCGTAGACAATATCGACGTGAAGACCGCGCTGGAGCGGGGCATCACCGTCACCAACACGCCGGGCGTTCTGACCGAAGACACCGCCGACATGACGATGGCGCTGATCCTTGCGGTGCCGCGCCGGCTGGTGGCGGGCGTGGAGGAATTGCAGGGCGACAAATTCCAGGGCTGGTCGCCGCTGTGGATGCTGGGCAACCGCATCTGGGGCAAGCGCCTTGGCATCGTGGGCATGGGCCGCATCGGACAGGCCGTTGCGCGGCGCGCGAAAGCGTTCGGATTGCAGATCCACTATCACAACCGCAAGCCCGTCGCGAAATCGATCGAGCAGGAGCTCGAGGCGACCTATTGGGAAAGCCTCGACCAGATGCTGGCACGCATGGACATCGTGAGTGTGAACTGCCCGCACACGCCTGCGACCTACCACCTGCTCTCCGCGCGCAGGCTGAAGATGATGAAGCCGTCGGCTTACATCGTGAACACGGCACGCGGCGAAGTGATCGACGAGAACGCGCTGACGCGCATGCTGGCGGCGGGCGAGTTGTCCGGCGCGGGGCTGGACGTGTTCGAGCACGAGCCCGCGGTCAATCCGAAACTGCTCAAGCTCAAGAACGTGGTGCTGCTGCCGCACATGGGATCGGCCACCATCGAAGGCCGCGTGGACATGGGTGAGAAGGTCATCGTGAACATAAAGACCTTCGCCGACGGGCATAAGCCGCCGGACCGCGTCATTCCGGCGATGCTTTAAGCAGCGCGCTCATACACCACATCATTCCAGTACTTCGCCTTGTGGCGACCGGTTTGCGCGAAGCCGCGGCGGCGCAGTTCGATGCCGATGAGGTAGTTGAAGTAGCCGTGCGCGACGAGCGCGGCGCCGCCTTCTTTCATCGCGCGCTTGATGAGGATGTCCGCGGCCTCGCGCGCGCGGCGCTTGGATTTGCGGTAGCCCTCGATCTTCGGCGAGAAACCCGCATACCACATCAGCCGCGAGATCACCGCCCACTTCGTGACCTTCATCTTCAGAAGCGGAATGCGCGGGCTCGCGAGCGGGCTTTCGGCGAACAGCGGATCGACGATCAGTTCGGCATTCGGCGCGAGCGCTTTGGCGCTTTGCTCCGCGCGCTTTTTGCCGCTGGTGAAGATCGCGGCGATCTCGCCGACCAGATCGCGCAATTCCGCAGGCGGCGCATCGGTGGGATCGAGGCCGGCGTCTTCATAGTCGTCGATATAGGCGCGGAATTCGTGATGGCGCGCGACGGGCGCGGTGGCGATGGCGGGACGGCCGTGACGGATGAGGACGATGCGCAGCGGCCGCGCGTCGGCTTTCGCGCCGGTGGCGGCGGGCAAATCGCCCTCAACTGCCAGAACGGATGCTTGCGGCGTCATCCCAGTATTCTACGATCCTTCGCACCAAAACGCGCCCCATTGCGGGGCGTTGCACACATATAATCAGGTAGGAAGCGAAGGCGGGAAATGGAACAGGGACTCAAGGGCAAAGTGGCCATCGTCACCGGCTCGGCGTCGGGAATCGGCGCGGCTGTGGCATTGGGTCTCGCCAGACGCGGCGCCGATGTGGTGGTGAACTACTCGAAGAATGAAAAGGACGCGAAGGCCGTCGCCGATGAGATCGCCGGGCTGGGCGGACGCGCGCTGTGCGTGCAGGGCGATGTTGCGAAGGATTCGGATTGCCAGAAGCTCGCGAAAGCGGCGCTGGACGCCTGGGGCCGCATCGACATCCTCGTCAACAATGCGGGCACCACGAAATTCGCGGCGCACACCGATCTGGCCGCGCTGTCCGCAGATGATTGGCAGACGATCTATGGCGTGAACGTCATCGGCCCGTTCCAGATGATGCGCGCCTGTGTGGATGCGCTCAAAGCCCATGGCGACGGCGCTGTCGTGAATGTGTCGTCCGTTGCTGGTGTGATGGGCGTCGGCTCTTCGATCGCTTATGCGGCATCGAAAGGCGCACTCAACACGCTGACGCTTTCGCTGGCGCGTGCCTATGCGCCGGAGATCCGCGTGAATGCGGTGTGCCCCGGCTACGTGGCGACGCCGTGGTTCAGCGGACGGTTCGGCGAGGAGAATTCCAAGCGCATCGCCGACCAGCAGGCCGATGCCAATCCGCTCAAGCGCGTGGCCTATGCGGAGGACATCGCGGATTCGGTTCTGTTCCTGGCCGGGCCGGAATCGAAGAACATCTCCGGCGAATTCCTGCTGATCGACAGCGGCATGCACCTCAACATGACCGGCACCAAGCGGTAGGACCAATCCGAGTCGGGATTGCCCAAAGAGGCAGCGGCTGCCCAAAAGTCGCGCAAGTTTATGTTGCATTGCAACAACGCTCGGTAATATTCCTGCGAATACTACGGTTTCTATATGTCGAAAGCTGCCGAACGGCATTGAGCCGCTATCGGGTTATTCGCGACGGTCTCCCCAGACCAACAGGGGAACCAGAAAATGAAGAAACTTGTTTCGGGGCTGCTTCTGGCCGCCGCTTTCGGAATCGGCGCAGCGCACGCCGACCCGGTGGCGACGCCAGCGATGGGAGGTTCGATCACGAACAATCCCACGCCGCTTTCCTTCGATTCCGGATTTGGCGACATCAATGTCACCGGCGCGGTGAGCGGGCTGGCGCAATACCAGAGCAATGCGACGCATCTTGCATCCGGCGACGGTTCGAGCACGCTGGACCTCAGCAACGCATGGGTCGCGATCCAGAAGAGCACGGGCCTTGTGCAGTTCTATGTGCAGGCCGGCCTCTATTCCTTCCCGACCGTGGGCTCGCCTTACGAGAAATCGGAAGACATCACCCAGGACACGTTCGGCTATGTGCCGATCGCCTATCTGAAGCTGCAACTGTCCGACAGCTTCTCGATCCAGGCCGGCAAGCTGCCGACGCTGGTGGGCGCGGAGCTGCCGACCACGGTGCAGAACATCAACATCGAGCGCGGCCTGCTCTGGTTCCAGGAACCGCTGGTGAGCCGCGGCGTGCAGGTGAACTATGCCAGCGGCGCGTTCTCGCTGTCGCTGTCGTGGAATGACGGTGGCTACACCAATGTGTGGAACACATTCTCCGGCCTCGCCTCCTATTCGATGGGCGACGCGGGCACGCTGGCGTTCGATGCGTCGATCACGCCGGGCCGCGATTTCGTGGCGGCGTCGCAGATCTACGATCTGATGTACAGCGTGACGTCCGGTTCGTGGTTCTTCGGCCCGTATCTGCAATATCAGCACTACGACGCGATCAAGGCGGGCGGGCTGACCGTCGCACCCAGCGCCAGCGATTGGGGCCTGGGTGTGCTGGCGAACTACACGATCAGCGACAGCTGGAGCCTTGGCATGCGTGCGGAGTATGAAGATTCCTCCGGCGACGGCTCTGCCTTCATCTACGGCCCGGGCAGCAACGCCTGGTCCTTCACCGTCACGCCGACCTGGAAGAAGGGCATCTTCTTCATCCGCGGCGAGGCGTCCTACACGACCGTCGGCGATTACTTCAAATTCGGCGGCGTGGGCGCAGGCTTCGGCAAGACCGGCACGAAGTCCGATCAGTTCCGGGCGCTGCTGGAAACCGGCATCGTGTTCTAGGCCAAATCTCTCCTGGGATTGGCTGGAAGCCCGCGCCTCTCGGGTCAGAGGCGCGGGCTTTCGTTTTGGCGCGCGTGAGGCAGGCAAGATCTATGGGACGTGAACTGGATCGCCACGGATACGCGCATCAAATAACGCCCGATCAGTTCGGGCAACCCTGGCGGCGATGTTCGGACGGCGAGATACCGACCATCCGCTTGAACGCGCGGCTGAACGCAGCTTCGGAGCTGTAGCCGGTTTCCGCCGCGATGTTGGCGATGTTCGTGTTTCCCCCGCTCAAAAGACCGGCCGCAATCTGCATGCGCCATTTGGCGAGATATTGAATCGGCGGCACGCCGACCATGTCGTTGAAGCGTTCAGCCAATACCGAACGCGAGAGCCCGACATCGCGCGCCAGATCGTCGATCGTCCAGTTGTGCGCGGGCTTGGCGTGCATCAACGAGAGCGCCTTGCCGACGAAGGGATCGCGCAAGCCCGCCAGCCACCCAATCTGCGTGGACGGCAGGCTTTCGAGATGGCGGCGCACCACTTCAATGAACATCAATTCGCTGAGCCGCGCGAGCACGCTTTCACCGCCCGCGCGCTTGTCCGCCGTCTCGTGCGTGGCGACATGGATGAACTGGCTGAGCCAGCGGGTTTCGCTGCCCGTTCCGGCGGCGACCTTTATGATGGGCGGAAGGTTGTCCAGCAGCGGATTGAATGGCTGCGCATCGCACGCCAGAAATCCGCAGACGAATTTGGCCGAGACCGGTCCCTCTTGCCCGATGTTCGCGAAGAACGGCTGATAGGCGATGCCTTCGGCATACATGCTTGCCGGGTTCGGTTTCTCGGCGCGCATGCCCGCCTTGCTCGACAAGACATGCGGATCGCCGCGCGTGAAGACGATGATCTCGCCGGCCTCGACCGGAATCGGATCTTCGCCGACCAGATTGGCGAAACAACAGCCTTCGAGGATCACATGATACGAGATCAGATGTCCCGCGCCGGGCAGGATCATCGGCAGGATCGTTTGCGGCGTCGGTTGTTCGGCAACCCATGGCGCGCGCGCGGAGACGTCGAAAAACGTCGCGCCGGTCAACCGCACGGTTTTCAAAACATCTGAGAGTGGATCGGCTGCCATATGGTCCCCGCCGGACGTCCGGGCATCGAATCCGGACGTTCGGGCACGGGAGGTAAGCATTCCCGACGCGCTGTCAAGCATCGCGGACGCCCAATCATTCGCGCGCGCCGCCGTCTTTCCTACATAGCCAATGCCAAGCACCAAGCGGTGCGAACGACATTGTTCAGGAGAGACTTATGAATCATCGAGTTAGCCAGAGCGCGCGAATTTGGTCGCGACGACAGTGCATCAACATCGCATTGGGTTTTTTCTTCGCCCTTCCCTTGATGCATGACAGCGATGCGTCGGCAGCTTCCCTGTCGCGCACCGTCAGCGTTGACGCAACGCCCTCGCAGGTTTGGTCGGTTGTTGGCCCATTTTGCGCCATCAAGGACTGGCATCCGGCCATCGGCGCCTGTTCGCTGAACGGCGTAAATCCGCCGACGCGCACGCTTGTGACAAAAGATGGACGCACGACGTTCGTCGAGCCGCAGGTCGCGCGCAACGAACACGAGCGCTTCTACTCCTACACCTTCAAATCCAGCCCGTTTCCCGTGACGCACTACATCGGGACGATCTGGGTGGTGTCCAACACCGACGGCACATCGACCGTGTTGTGGACGGGCACCTACACGCCGCTTGAGGGCAAGGATGCAGAAGCCGATGCGGCGTTTGCCGGCGTCTACGACTCCGGCCTCGCCGCTCTCAAAGCCAGATTCACGCACTGACCAAAACACGAAAGGAAGAAACCATGACCACTGCAACGCAACCGAAGAATCTGAACGGCGTGAACGTCGCTGCGCTGTTCGACACAATCGAAGCCGTCAAGGGCGATGCCGCGATCGCGAAGTTCAACTTCCGGGTCACGAACACCTGGCTCGGCGGCGAGAAGAACCGTTCGAAGATCAAGGAATTCACCGGCGCGCTTTCCGAGCATCGCGCAGACGGCCAGCCCTTCGTCTTCGACAACGGCGAAGCGCCGGTTCTGCTGGGCGAAGACAAGGCGCCCAATCCCGTCGAATGGCTGCTGCACGCGCTGATCGGCTGCATGACGACGACAACGGCCTATCATGCCGCTGCGCGCAACATCGCGGTGGAAGCCATCGATTCCAGGATCGACGGCGACATCGACCTGCGCGGCTTCCTCGGCCTGAGCGAAGACGTGCGCAAAGGCTACAGCGCCATCCGCGTGCGCATGCGCGTGAAGACGAAAGCCAGTCCGGCGACGATCAAGGCCCTCACCGCGATGTCGCCGGTGTTCGACACCGTGTCGCGCTCCGTGCCGGTGTCGGTCGACGTGGAAACCTACTGAACGGGGAAGAACGCAGATGGCGTATCAGTACAATTTCAAAGACGTGCTCGGCCGCTCGGAACGCATCACCTGGCGTGTCGAAGACCTGATCGGCAACGGCAAGACGCTCGACTTCAACAGGCCGTTTATGCCGGAGAACCTGGCGCGGATGAAGGAGATGGATTTCCTCGCGCCCGGCGAAAAGCTGATCCTCAATCATGTTCGCGGACACACTTATCTTTCGATCTTCGGGCTGGTGGAGGAATTCATCCTGCCGTTCGTGCTCGATCACGCGCGGCCCTACATCAACGGCGAGGACTATCGCGCCCGCGCTTTCCTGGAATTCGCCGGCGAGGAAGCCAAGCACATCCATCTCTTCCGCCGGTTCCGGAAAGAGTTCGACAAGAGCTTTCCGGTTGCCTGCAAGGTTATCGGCCCGGCTGACGCAATCGCCAAGCACATCCTTTCGCACCATCCGCTCTCGGTGGCGCTAGCGATCCTGCACATCGAATGGATGAGCCAGCGGCATTTCCAGGAATCCATCCACGACGACGATACGCTCGATCCGCAGTTCAAGAGCCTGCTCAAGCATCACTGGATGGAAGAGATGCAGCATGCGCAGCTGGACACACTGATGGTCGAGACCATCGCCGAAGGGTTGACGCAAGCCGGGATCGAGGACGCCATCGACGGCTATTTTGCCATTGGCGGTTTCCTCGACGACGGGCTGAAACAGCAGACCGCGTTCGATCTCGAAGCCTTCGAGGCCGTATCGCGCCGCACGCTGGCGCCCGCAGAGCGCGAACGGTTCATGACGGTGCAGCACCAGGCGAACCGCTGGACCTATCTGGGCACCGGCATGACGCATCCGAACTTCATCGAAACCATGGCCAAGCTCAGCGCCGCCAAGCGCGACGTCCTGGCCCTCGCCGCACCTGGCTTCTGCTGAGACGGCTTGTCTCTTCTCAAAGGAGAAACTTCAATGACTGCAGCCACCGCAACCATGGATCTCGCCACCATCAAAAGCCGCCAGCAAGTCGCATGGGGCTCCGGCGATTACGCGATCGTCGGCACCACGCTGCAGATCGTCGGCGAAACGCTTTGCGAAGCTGTCGATCTGCGCAGCAACCAACGCGTTCTCGACGTCGCCGCGGGCAACGGCAACGCCACGCTCGCCGCTGCGCGGCGCTTCGCAAATGTCGTGTCCACCGACTATGTCGGCACGCTTCTGGAGCGCGGCCGCGAGCGCGCGAAAGCGGAACGCCTCGCCGCGACCTTCCAGGAGGCGGACGCCGAGGCGCTTCCTTTCGCGGATGGCAGCTTCGATGTCGTGCTCTCAACCTTCGGGGTCATGTTCACGCCGAACCACGAGAAGGCCGCAAGCGAATTGCTGCGCGTATGCCGGCGCGGCGGAAAGATCGGCCTGGCGAACTGGACCCCGGAAGGCTTCATCGGCCAGCTGTTCAAGACGATCGGCAAATACGTCCCGCCGGCGCCCGGCGTGAAGCCCCCCTCTCTATGGGGCAACGAGGCGCATCTGGACACGCTGTTCGCGGACGCCGATGCCGTGGCCGTGCAAAGACGACACTTCGCCTTCCGCTACAAATCTCCGCAACACTGGATGGAAATCTTCCGCAGCTATTACGGGCCCGTGTTGAAGGCGTTCGCCGCGCTCGATCCCAAGGCGCAAAAGGCGCTGGAAGCCGATCTCTACGCGCTTCTCGACAAGATCAATGTCGCGCGTGATGGGACGCTTGTCGCGCCCGGCGAATATCTGGAAGTGGTGGTCACCCGTTAGGCGACAGGCCCTGCGCATCCTTGCGATGCGCAGGGTTCATTTTTCGTAATAGTAATAGCAGCCGACCAGCGTCTGCGTGGCTTTCGGACTGTCCTCCGCCATCAGCGTCACCGTGCGCTTTTCCGCGATGGGCAGCTCGCACGCGTTCATGCCGTCACTTTTCTCGCAGTGAACGAGCTTTTTACCGAGCGCTTTCTCCACGGCTTTGCGGACCGGATCGAACGGCGCATCGATGGTGGCGGAAAAGCCGACGCCCATGCCGACGCTGTCGGGGAAGACCTGCGCGGTGCGAAGACCGAGAAACGAGATCGGCGTCTTCGGAGTCATGAAGGCATCGCTATCCTTGTGCGCGAATTCGGTGCGGAAGCGATTGCCGAAGGCCGCCAGCTTCGTTGGCGCGCTTTTCTGCCAGTCGAGCCAGGATTCCTGGCAAAGCAACATGCGCGTCACCAGCGGATCGTCCGCCGCCCATGCAGGCAGAACGACACAGGAAAAGGCCAGTGCGGCCAAAATCGTCTTTTTCATGATGCGCCCCCGTCCGAAGGGTGGCACATCTCTCATGCCTTTCAAAAAGGCACGGCCGGCACCGCCTTTTTCCGCTTCGCGCCCGTCCACGACACGCCGGGATAGGCTTTCAACGGCTTGAGCGCTTCGCCGCGATATTCCCACTCGGCGCTTTCGGCGAAATTGAGATGATAGATCGGCTCGCGGCCCGTGCGCGTGTCGAACAAGGCGCGCGGCACGTTGATCATCTTGCCGCGTCCGGCCCGCTCATACAGGAGCGGCGTGCCGCATTTTGCGCAGAAGCTGCGCATGGCGCGCGTCTTTGGATCTTCGAATGTCGTGATGCTTTTCGTGCCCTTGGCGATGCGAAGCTTGCTTTTCCAGCAACCGATATAGGTCGCGTAAGCGCAGCCTTGCGCGCGTTGCGTGGCGCGGCCGTGATCGTGCCAGGCCCAGAACACCGGCACGGCGACTTCTATGTGGACCGCGCCGCAAGAACATTCGCCGATGGCTTTGGTGGCGGATGTTTTCGCGGCTTTCGATTTCGGCATGGGTGCGCTCCTCGTTCAGCGCACCCTAGCATCATGCGGCGGCGCAGGCGGTCCATGTGACGGCAATCCATCCGCATAGCCGGCATGTCGTCCATCCATGCGGAATCCGGCGGAATCGGAGTCTCCGGCATCACGCCGTGTTCCCGCGATCAGCTGTCAACGGGTTGTCAGTCCGGCGAAACTGCGGCAGACAGAATGGGCACAAACGGGGAGTGCCAACCATGAAATCTGGAATTCTTGCCGCATCCATGCTCGCGCTCGCGGGCCTGGCCGCCACATCCGCCTACGCTTACGACGTCACGACGCTGCGCGACACGCGTGCCGATTCTGCGCGCGCCCAATTGGACGCACACGGCTTCCGCTATGTGGGCACCTACAGCGACTTCGATAACGAGTGGAAGATGTGGTTCAACCGCCGCACCGGCGAGTGCGCGGGCATCACCGAGAAGGGGCGCAACATCAGCCGCGCCAAAAACTTCAAGACCGACCGTTGCCGCGATGCCGATCGCGGCGGCTTCGGCGGCAGGCCCGATCATGACGATCACTACGGCCCGCCACCGGGCGGCGGAGATCATTATGGCGACCGCGATGTCCCGCGCTGGGCCGTGGGCAATTTCCGTGGCTACAATCGGGCGTTCGGCGCACGCGTATCGCTCGATATCTCGCCCGATGGCAACGTCGTCGCCACCGTGAATGACGCGCGCAGCTATGGCCGGTTTCGAGATGGGGTTCTGCGCGTAGGACCCAATCGGTTCTATGTCGACCGCGATTATGACGGCTTCACCACGCGCCAGATCGGCAACGAAGGCAACGTCGTCCACTATCATCGCCGCTGAACCGTGAAGGCCGGCGCTTTCGAAGCGCCGGCCAGTTCGGGCGGAAGATCACCCTTCGCTCAATACGCGCTTGAGCTGGGAATCGTTGTAGGGCTTGGGCAGGTAGATCACGTCATTCGGCAGCTCGGCATTGTCCGCCGCTTCCGTGGAATAACCGCTGGCGATGATGATCTTGAGCCCCGGGCGTTTCACGCGGGCCTGCTTCACCAGCTCCACGCCGCTCATGCCGGGCAAGCCAAGGTCGGTCAGCATCACGTCGATATCCGGATTTCCCTCGATGGCCGCCAGCGCCTGCGGGCCATCGCCGGCTTCGAGAACCGAATGGCCAAGCGATTCCACCATGTCCACCGTGGTCATGCGGATCAGCGCCACATCTTCGACAACCAAAACCTTCAACACCCGGCCCTCAACCTTGAGCGGTGATGATACAGCGGATTCGATCTGCGCAGGAGTTTCTTCGATATGGTCGGACGGCTGGCTTTGTACGATATCGGACATATCCAGCATGCTGCGCAGCTTCCGGGCCAGATCGTCTTTCCGGTAAGGCTTTGAAAGCAGGAAGACATCGTCGTCCAGCTTGCCGTTGTGGACGATGGCATTCTGCGTATAGCCGGAGGTGAACAGCACCCGCAGATTCGGGCGGCTGTCTTTCGCGCGCCGGGCAAGTTCGCGGGTCGGGATGTTGCCGGGCATCACCACGTCGGTGAACAGCAGATCGACATGCGCGCCGGCCTTGAGGATGGTGAGCGCCTCTTCCGCGTTTGCGGCCTTGAGCACCGTATAGCCAAGCTCGCTCAAAAGATCGGTCACCGCGGCGCGCACGCCGTCGTCGTCTTCCACCACGAGAATCGTTTCGGTGCCGCCGATGACCGGCTGCTCGTAGAGCGATTGCTGAGTTTCCTGCGGCTTCTTGGAGCGCGGCAGATAGATCTTGAGCGTCGTGCCCTCGCCGAGCTCGCTGTAAATCTTCACATGCCCGCCGGACTGTTTCACGAAGCCGAACACCTGGCTGAGGCCGAGGCCCGTTCCCTGCCCTTCGGGTTTGGTGGTGAAGAACGGATCGAAGGCTTTCGCGATCACCTCCGGAGGCATGCCGGTGCCGGTATCGCTGATTGCCAGCATCACATATTGCCCGGCCGTCACTTCGCTGTGCGCCGCGGCGTAGGTGTCGTCCAGGAAGGCGTTGGCGACTTCGATGGTGAGCTTGCCGCCATCCGGCATCGCATCGCGCGCATTGATGGCGAGATTGAGGATCGCGTTCTCCACCTGGGAGCGGTCCACCATCGTGTTCCACAAACCGCCGGCGACCATCGATTCCACCTCGATCCGCTCGCCCAGCGTGCGGCGCAAAAGATCGGTCATCTCGTGCACCAGGCGGCCGAGATTGGTCGAGCGCGGATCGAGCGCCTGGCGGCGGGCAAAGGCCAGAAGCTGGCCGGTGAGGCGCGCACCGCGTTCCACGGCGGCGACGGCCGATTGCAGCCGCGCCGCGCGCTTGGACGCATCGCCTTCGTTCTTCACCAGAAGATCCAGATTGGCGCTGATGATCTGCAAAAGGTTGTTGAAGTCATGCGCCATGCCGCCTGTGAGCTGGCCGATGGATTCCATCTTCTGCGCGTTGCGCAAGCTGGCTTCCGCGCGCACGCGCTCGGTGACATCGGCGGCGGCGACGAGGAAGCCTTCCTTCGGAACGTCGGCCTTATAGACGTCGAGGTCGCGGTCCTTCCGCTTGAGGCGGGTGTAGTCCTGCGCGCCATAAGCGGTTTCGGGAAGCTTCCCCAACGTTTCGCGCGCAAGCTGCTCGTCCACGTCGTTGAAAGCCTTGAGCGCGGTGCCCATCGCGGCCAGCGACGTGGGAAAATCCATGAGGCGGAAGAATATCTCGTTGAAGGCCGCGACTTTCGCCTCCTCGTCGAACACGAGGATGCCGTCGCGGATATTGTCCAGCGTGGCCTGAAGAACCCGCGCTTGCCGCGCTCGCAGCGCCTCGCTCAACGCCAGGCGGACATTGTTGCGGACGATGAGGAAGGCGGCGATCAGCAAGACCAGAAGCGCCAGCACCGCGACGAGCACCGCGGTCAGGATTTCGTTTCGCTCGACCGCCCGGCGCGCGGCGATGCGATCATCAAGCAGACGCCGCTCTTCGGACATGCCGATGGCGATGACGGTGCGCGTGGCATCCATCGTCGCCTTGCCCTGATCGAGAAGGTTCAAAAGCTCCGCCGGCAGCTTGGGCATCGATCCGCTGAGAACGATCCCGCCGTTCAGCGCCTTGAACCGTGCCGCGAACAACGCGCGCAGTTCGTCGGCCCGCTTCTGCTGTTCGGGATTGTCACGGGTGAGCGCCGCGAACTGATCGATATGCTTGTCGAGCCGCGCTTCGGCATCGTGAAAGGGCTTGAGATAGGCGGGCTTGCGCGTGAGCAGATAGCCGCGCTGGCCTGTTTCGGCATCGAGGGCGTCGTTCAGGACGGCCCGCAACGTGTCGATCACCTGATAGGTATGCGTGACCCATTGCTGCTGATCGCGCTCCGCCGCCGCGAAACGGGTGAGAGCGAAAGCCATGACAGCAAGAATGATAACGACGGGAATCCCGCCGAGGAAAATTGCTCTATTGGCCCTCAAGATGAGCCCTACCCCTGTGCCACCAGACGTGGAACGCACTGAATCGCTAATGGTTCCAACCGATTTTCGAGAACACCCCGGGATGTCCTATAGCGCGGGCGAAACCGTCCGCAAATGGTCGGAGAGAGAGGATTCGAACCTCCGGCCCCCACGTCCCGAACGTGGTGCTCTACCAGGCTGAGCTACTCTCCGAAGTCCCGGGAAGGGCGCCCTTATATAGAGGGGTTTCCGGGGCCGCAACCGGGGTTTTCGCCGGGTTTTCTGCACCCAATCCGGGCAACGGGCGGCGGATCGCCGCAAAATCGGGCACCCGACACAACGCCCGTCGTGAATGCGGATTTCGCATGCTCGCAATACCGTCGCGCCAACGGCGGCGCGCCAAACGGCGTGCTAGTCAGCGGCATGATCCTCGTCGGCCAATATGACTCGCCCTACACCCGCCGTGTCGCGATCTCGCTCATGGTGCTCGGCATTCCTTTCGAACACGACACCCGCTCGGTGTTCGGCGATTTCGACTCCATGCGGAAGACCAATCCACTGGGACGCATTCCATCTCTCATCCTCGACAATGGCGAAACACTGATCGACAGCGCCGCCATTCTCGATCACATCGATGAAACGGTAGGACCGGAGCGCGCGCTTTTGCCGCCATCGGGGAAGGCGCGGCGCGAAGCGTTGCAGCGCATCGCATTGGCCAATGGCGCGGTGGACAAGATCGGCGGCGGCGTGAATTACGAAACAATGATCCGCCCCTCGCAATATCGCTGGCCGGAATGGATCGCGCGCTGCACGACGCAAGGACTCGGCGCTCTCGCGGCGCTGGATGCGCTGGACTGGAAAGCGGATGCGCCGGTCGACCAGGCGCAGATCACGACGGCTTGTGCGTTCGATTACATCCAGGTGACCGCGCTGCAATTGGCGCCAGAGGGGCGTTATCCCAACCTCGAAATCCTGACGAACAGACTGCGCGCACGCACGGAATTCCAGGCGACGCGCTTTTCCGATTACGCGGTGCCGAAAGCAAGCTGACAGTTTGATACAATTGCGGAACGAACCGCGCGCATGGAGCATTCCGGTTGTGGAAGGGACATCCAAACCGGAGATCGCCCATGCGAAAACTCCTTCTTGGCGCCGCCGCGGCGGCGCTTGTGACAGGCGCGTCCGTCGCGACAGGCGAAGCGCAACCTGTGACGACATTCAACGCTTCATCCTTCAATGACGGGGTTTACCGGCCGGGCATCGATCCGGCGTCGGCAAGTCCGGTGCAGTTCTTCCTTTATCTCGGCCATCACTATTGCTGGTACGACTATGGCTGGCACGGAGCGGGCTGGTACTGGTGCGGCTATCGCTGGCGCCGCGGTTACGGATGGGGCGGCGGTTATGGCTGGCACGGCTGGTACCGTCATGGCGGATATCACCGCGGCTATCGCGGCGGTTATCATCACGGCGGCTATCGCGGCAGCTACCATGGTGGATATCACGGTGGCTGGCATGGCGGCGGACACCACAGCAGTTGGCATGGCGGACATCATGGCGGGTGGAGCGGCCATCACGGCAGCGGCGGTCACCACGGCGGTGGCGGCCATCATGGTGGCGGTGGACATCACGGCGGTGGCGGACACCACGGCGGCGGGCACCACCACTAGGGCGATCCGCCACAGGTAAAGCCGAAAATTCCTTGCAACGCCGCCACATCCGATCCGGTGTGGCGGCGTTGAATCGCGATATGCCACCCAGTATGGTCCGCCACCTTTTGTGCTGCCTCACAGCATATTGGGGCGTCGCCAAGTGGTAAGGCACCGGATTTTGATTCCGGCATTCGAAGGTTCGAATCCTTCCGCCCCAGCCAGCTTTCCGTATATTCGGAATGCAGAGGGGTCCCACACATGTCCATCCAGCTTTTCTTCGTCGACAAACTGATCCGCCTGACGGTGAAGCGGCGCTTTCGCCGCAACCCCGATGTCATGGAGCTGCGCGCGCTGATGTCGGAGATGCCGCTGCGCCCGGCGCCGGCGCATGTGACGGTGGATCTGGTCACCATCGGCGGGATCAAGACGGAACGGCTGCACACGGCCAATGCCGACGAGAGCAAGGCGATTCTCTATATCCATGGCGGCGGGTTCGTAGCCGGCGTTCCGGGCAATCATCGTCCGCTCACCTGGCGGTTGGCGGACAAGGTGAACGTTCCGGTCTATGCAGTGGACTACCGGCTGGCGCCGGAGCATCCCTTCCCCGCCGGGCTCGACGATTGCGTCGCCGCCTATCGCGGATTGCTCGACAAGGGAATCGCAGCGAAGAACATTGTCATCGCGGGCGACAGCGCCGGCGGAAATCTCACGCTCACGACGGCGCTGAAACTGAAATCGCTCGGTGTCGAACTTCCGGCGGCGCTGGTTGCGCTGTCGCCGGCGACGGATATCGAAGGTGATGGGTTCGAATCCCGCACCAGCAATGCCGCGTCGGATGCGATGTTCACCGCGCCGATGTTCAAGACGCTGGAGCCGCTCTATTGCCCCGACGGGGATGGCGCTCATCCTTTCGTTTCTCCTTATCGCGGCGACGTCACAGGATTCCCGCCCACGCTGATTCATTGCTCGGGCGCGGAGATGCTGCGCGACGACGGCGTGAAGATGGCGGAGAAACTGAACGCCGCCGGCGTTTCCACGCAGATCGAAGTGTGGCCGAACGTATTTCACGTCTGGCAGGTGATGGCGGACATGCTGCCGGAAGCCCGCGCGTCCATCGAAAAGATAGCCGCCTTCATGCGCGGCCATCTCAAAACCGTTCCGTAATACCACATTTCCAAAACGACAGGACGTTCACGGCGGCTTGATCGCCGACGCACGCGCTTTGCGGATAGCGTCGCCGCGATCATCGAGGAGATTTTCCATGCGCCTGATGCTTTCCGCCGTGTTGCTTGCCGCCGTGGCGTCAGCGCCGGCGTTCGCCGATGATGCTTGTGCTTCGCTCGAAAAGCAGACGCAGGCCTTTTCCGATGCGGGCCAGCGGGGCGATGGTGCCGCGATGGCGGCAGCTCTTGATCCGGATGTGATCTTCTTCAATGAAACGGGCGAACGCGCGACACGCGCGGACATGGCCGGCAGCACGCCGCCACCGGCGGGAATGCCCATTCGCGCGATCACGACCACCAACTGGGACTGCAAGCTGCACGGCGATGTCGCGGTGACAAGCTTCATCGACGTGCTGCAGATGGGAAAACCGGACGAGATGAAATTCCGCTCCGTCGAAAGCTGGAAAAAGGAAAAGACCGGCTGGAGGATGATCGGCAGCGAGACGCTGACCTTGCTGCAAGATCCGGATGCCCTCGCGTTGGACAGCAAAACGCTGGATCAATATGCCGGAACTTACAAAGCCGCGTCCGGCACCACGTTCGTCTTTACCCGCCAGGGCAACATGCTAATGGCAGCGATCAATGGTGGCGCGGCGAGCGAACAGAAAGCGCAGGCGCGCGACATTCTGTTCACGGAAGGCCACGGCAACACGCCAAAGGTCTTTCAGCGCGACGACAGCGGCAAGATCACCGGTTTCATCTATCTGCGCGGCAAGAACAGCATCGCGTTCAAGCGCATCGGCTAGAGAACGCCGCGCGCAATGAAATAGATACCCAGCACCGCGAACAGCACCGACGCGCCTTTGTGGATCAGGGCCATCGGCAGACGCTCGGCGAATTTGCTGCCCATGAACACGACCGGCACGTTGGCGATGAGCATGCCCATGGTGCTGCCCGCGACGACCGCGAGAAGGTTCGAATAGCCTGCCGCCAACGCCGCCGTGGCGATCTGTGTCTTGTCGCCGATCTCGGCAATGAAAAACGCGATCAGCGTGGCGATGAACGGACCGTGACCGCTGGTCTTTGCGTCGTCGCCGTCGAGCTTGTCGGGGATAAGCGTCCATGCCGCCATGCCGAGCATCGATATGCCGACCACGATGTCGAGAATCTGCGGCGTGAGATATTTGCCCAGCCACACGCCGAGATAACCGGCGATGGCGTGATTGGCGAGCGTGGCCACGAGAATGGCCGCCACGATCGGCACCGGCTTGCGGAATTTCGCCGCCAGCACCAGCGCCAGAAGCTGCGTGCGGTCGCCCATCTCCGCGACGGCGACGGTGGAAAGCGAAACGAGAAAGGCTTCCATGGAACGGTCCGGCCGAAAGCGAGACAGACAACGGCGCTCTTCCTCCGTTCGGCGCGGAGGAAAACACCGTTGGTCTCGCCATGCCTTTTCAGGCCCCGCGCGCCACGGCATCGCTGCCGATTGTGTTGACACGCGGCCCGGTCACGCCGGGCGGCTACTCCCCAAAGGAGGCGCGGGGATAGCACGCAGGACGCGCGCAAGCCACCGCTTTATTTGAAGACGATGCCGATGGTTTCGGCGACGCAGGCCGGGCGGTCCTGGCCTTCGATCTCGATCGTCACTTCGCTGATGAGTTGCATGCCGCCGGATTTCGGATTGAGTTCTGCCGACATCAGCTTGGAGCGCGCGCGAACCTTGCTGCCGACCGGCACCATGTTGGTGAAGCGCACTTTGTTGGAGCCATAGTTGATGCCGCGCGTGACGCCCTCGATGCGCATCATCTTGCCGGTGAGGAACGGGATCAGCGACAGGGTGAGATAGCCGTGCGCGATGGTCTTGCCACCGGGCATCTCCTTCTTCGCGCGCTCCACGTCCAAGTGGATCCACTGATGATCGCCGGTGGCGTCCGCGAACTGGTTGACGCGCTCCTGCGTGATCTCCAGCCAATCGGAAACGCCGGTCTCCTGTCCCACCATCTTGGGCAGGTCGTCGAATGTCACGGTCTTGGTCATGTGTGTTCTCCGGTGTTAGACGATCTTGGAATCGCGCTTGCCCCAATAGCGGTCGCGGATGAGGCGCTTGTAGAGCTTGCCGGTGGGATGACGCGGCAACTCTTTGTCGAAATCGATGGAGCGCGGGCACTTGATCGCCGAAAGATTGGCGCGCGCATAAGCCATCAACTCGTCGGCCAGCGCGGGACCGGCATCGGCCCAATTCGCGGGCTGCACGACGGCTTTCACCTCTTCGCCGAAATCCTCGTTCGGCACGCCGATGACCGCGACGTCCGCCACCTTGGGATGGCCGATGAGGAGGTTCTCGGCTTCCTGCGGATAGATGTTCACGCCGCCGGAGATGATCATGAACGCCTTGCGGTCGGTGAGATAGAGATAGCCGTCCGCATCCAGCTTGCCGACATCGCCCAGCGTGGACCAGTTGGCATGTTCGGGATGGCGCGAGTCTTTCGTCTTCTTTTCGTCGTTGTGATACTGGAACATCGCCTCGGGCTGAGCGGACTCGAAATAGATCGTGCCTTCCTCACCCACCGGCACTTCCTCACCATGTTCGCCGCAGATGTGGACGGGACCAAGCAACGATTTTCCCACCGTCCCGGGATGCTTCAGCCAGTCGGCGCTGCCGACATAGCAGAAACCGTTGCCTTCGGTGCCCGCGTAATATTCGTGGATCACCGGCCCCCACCACTCGATCATCTTGCGCTTCACTTCGACGGGGCATGGCGCGGCGGCGTGGATCGCGGATTTCATCGATGAGACGTCGTATTTCAGGCGCACATCTTCCGGCAGCTTCAGCATGCGCACGAACATGGTCGGCACCCACTGGCTGGCATTCGCCTTGTAGGTCTGGATGTCCTTCAGCGCCTGCTCGGCATCGAAATGCTCCATGACGATGACGGTGCCGCCCATGCGATGCACCGTCATGCAATAGCGCAAGGGCGCTGCGTGATAGAGCGGCGCGGGCGACAGATAGATGGAATCCTTGCTGAAGCCGAACAGGCCCTGCACGATCGCCAGCAGCGGATTGGCCGCATCGATCGGCTGGCCCGACAGCGGCACGCGCACGCCTTTCGGCCGCCCGGTCGTGCCGGAGGAATAAAGCATGTCGGTGCCCGCGGTTTCGTCGGCGATGCGCGACTTCGGCATGGACTCCGTGGCTTCGGCATAGTTCTGATAGCCGGCGGCGTGGCCGCCCACCATCAACAGCTTCACGTTTTTCAGAATCCGCACCAACTCGCCGGCGACTTTCGTAAGGCCGCTGGAG
The DNA here is from genome assembly GCA_036569005.1 of Rhizomicrobium sp. Lineage (GTDB taxonomy): Bacteria > Pseudomonadota > Alphaproteobacteria > Micropepsales > Micropepsaceae > Rhizomicrobium. Next base: position 40,016 of record DATCRK010000015.1, read on the forward strand.
ACGATCAGCACCTTCGCGTTGCAATCGCCGACGATGTATTCGACTTCGCCCGCGGTCAGCCGCGAAGAGATGCAGGTGTAATAGAGTCCGGCGCGCTGCGCGCCCCAGCAGATCGGCAGGAAGTCGAGATTGTTCTCCATGAAGATGGCGATGGCGTCGCCGACCTTGAGGCCCAGCGCGCGAAAAAGCTGCGCCGCCTGGTTGGAACGCTCGTCCAACTGCCGGTAAGTGAGGCTTTCGCCCGTCGCCGCCATGACAAGCGCGGTCTTGTCCGGCGTGGTTTGCGCGTAAACGGAAGGGTGCACGGCGTTTCCTCGATATTTATTGAGGCGACTTTACGAAATGACTCCGCCCCCGCAAACTGCGGCATGTCCAGCCCTTCCGTTGCGTCAGCGAAAGCGTCGATGAGCCAGCCCCAGCGCGAGACTATGAAGCTATGGGACGGCGAGGTGTCCTATCTGGAATGGATCGGCGCCGGCCCATCCCTGCTGTTCGCGCACGCCACCGGCTTCAATGCCGAGACGTACCGGATGCTGCTGCAGCCTTTGTCCGATCGTTTTCATGTCTATGCGATCGACCAGCGCGGCCACGGCTTCACCTCGCTGCCGACGGAAGAAAATCTCGCCAAGGACTGGATCATCTATCGCGACGACATGGTGCGCTTTCTCGACGGCCTCGATGGCCGGCCGATGATCCTGGCCGGACACTCGATGGGCGCGACCGTGAGCTTGATGGCGGCGCTGCTGCGGCCCGATCTGGTGCGCGGTCTTGTTCTGATCGAGCCGGTGTTCATGCCCGGCTCGCGCTTCCACTGGCTGCTCGCGCGCTGGCGCATGGCCAAGCGCGGCGATCCCGATCTTGCCGAGCGCGCGGCCAAGCGGCGCGACACGTTCGAGTCCTTCGAGTTCGTGGAGCGCGGCTATCGCGGGCGCGGCGCGTTCAAGAGCTGGCCCGACCAGATGGTGCATGACTACCTGAAAGGCGGATTGCTGCCCACGGAAGACGGACAGGTGCGTCTCGCCTGCGCGCCGGCATGGGAGTCGCAAACCTTCCGCATGGCGCCGCGTGGCGTGACGCAGGCGGTGCGCGGATTGAAATGCCCGGTGACGCTTATTCATGCGGGACAGAACAGCACCTGCCCCGAGACCGAAGCGCTTCGCTTCGTGAAGAACCACCGCCACACGCGGCGCGTCTTCATCGAAAAGGCGACGCACTTCCTGCCCATGGAATATCTGAGCGTGGTGCAGAAAGAGATCGCGCGGATGGCGCATCGCGCGCCGCGCTGATCACCGCGCGAACCGGCTGTCCAGACATGCCAGCAATTCTTCGTGGCTGAAGCCCAGCGCATCGAGCCGCCCCGATCGCGCGAGCAGCGCCAGCCCGGCCAGCGCGGCGCCGATCAACACGACATCGCCCTGCTCTTCGCGGCTCCTGCCGCCGCCGAGCGCTTCTGACAGCGCCGTCAGAGCAGCGATCAGACGTCCGTTGAACACGCGCTCCGCTTCGCCCGATCCGGCATGGGACGGCAAGGCGGAAGAAACCGCCGCGAAGGTTTCCGTATTCTCCAGATGATCGAGCGCGACGGCAGCTGCGGCCCGCAGCTTGCCGTCTTCGTGAATCTGCATCTCATCGCGCATGGCGCGCGTGAGCGCGGACAGGTCTTCGGCGGCGAGCGCCAGAAGCAGCGCGTCCTTGCTCGCGAAATAGCCGTAGAGCGCGGCAGGCGCGTACCCGGCTTCGGCGGCGACGGCGCGCAGCGACAGATCGCGGGCGCCGTCACGGGCCGCGACGCGGCGGGCGGCATTGAGAATCGCGGCGCGCGTCGCCGCATGGGTGCGGCTGCGGCGGGTTTCACGCTGCTGCTCGACGAGACTCATCGCGCTCGACGATACGCGATTCTCCAGCGTGCAAAAAAACCGCCGCCCGTTTCGGGGCGGCGGTTCCAAACGAATCGAAAAGCGGCTCAACCCTTCGGGTGCGCGGCCTTGTAAGCGTGAACGGCGGCGTTGAATTCCGCGCCGACCTTTTCCTTCTCGCGCTGGTTGGCGGCGACCTTGCCGTTCGCACCGTCGATGATGCTCTGGTCCAGCGGCTTGGGATCTTTCGCCTTCGCGGCCGCGGCCTTCTGGCGATCGAGATCGGCCAGCACACAGCTTTGATAATCGTCCGACGCCTTCATGAAGTTCATGACGTCGTCATGCGCATCCTTCATCTGCGCTTCGGTGGCCTTGGAACCATCGAGCGCGGCAGGCGCGAACGGCGCTCCGCCACAGGCATCCGCCGCCAAAGCCGGCGCCGCCGAAATCACGACCGCAGCAACGGCCAGACCGAATTTACCAAGCATGCTCTCACTCCCCTGAATGGGTTTACCCTCGCCGCGCGGATACAAGCACATCTGATGCGGCGGAATAAAGGCTGAGAGCGCGCTGCGGTTAAACCGCCGCGGCGTAAGGCGGCGCGGGATCGTATTCCATGAAACGCTGCACGTTGCGGGCGAAATCCGGGCTTTTGATCTGGCCCACCAGCCACAGCGCCATGTCGATCCCGGCCGATACACCGGCGGCCGTGACGACGTTCCCGTCGCGGACATAGCGGACCTTTTCCAGAACCTCGGCGGCTTCATTACGCGCGCGCAATTGTTCGATGTACCCCCAATGGGTGGTGACGCGCTTTCCCTTCGCGGGACCGGCGGCGCTGAGCAGCAGCGCGCCGGTACACACGCTTGTGATCCAGGTGCAGCCCGGCGCGGTCTTCGCGATCCATGCGAGCAGCTTTTCGTTATTCACTTCGACGCGCGTTCCCTGCCCGCCGGGGATCAGGATGATGTCGAGCTTGCCGCAATTGTCGATGGTCGCATCGGGAAGAACGCGCATGCCTTTGCGGCAAAGCACCGGCTCGTTCTTCTCCGCAATCATCAGCGTTTCGAACGGCTTTTCGCCGCCCGAATAACCCGCGACCTCGTTGGCCATGGTGAACACTTCCCAGGGACCGGCGAAATCCAGTTCCTCGGCATCGTTGAAAAGAAGAAAGCCGGTGCGAAGCGTCATGGCTTGAGGTCCTTCTGCTGGAAGCGCGCGCGGAACGCGGCGGGATTGATCTTGAGGCGGCGATGGAAGGCGCGGCGCATCCGTTCTTCCGAGCCGAAGCCGGAGCGGGCGGCGACTTCGACGACGGGAAGGTCCGAGGCGGTGAGCAGACGGCGCGCCTCGTCGAGACGAATATCTTCGACATAGACCGCGGGCGTCTTGCCGGTTTCGCGCAGAAAGATGCGCGCGAAGCTGCGCTCGCTCATGTTGGCGCGCGCGGCCAACGTCGCGACGTCGAGATCGCCGGAAACATGCTCCGGAATCCAGCGCAACAGGCCGGACAGCTTGCCGGTGGCCGCGGCTTCGGTTTTCAGATGCGCGCTGAATTGCGACTGCCCGCCCGGGCGCATGAGGAAGAGCACATGGCGGCGCGCGATCGTCAGCGCCATGTCTTCGCCGTGATCCTCGCGCACCAGCGCCAATGCGAGATCCATGCCCGCGGTGACGCCGGCCGACGTCCATACCTTGCCGTCACGCACATAGAGCGCATCGGATTCGACGGTGGTGTCGGGATAGAGGCGCGCGAGAAGCTCGACGGAGCGCCAATGCGTCGTGGCGCGGCGGCCTTTCAGCAAGCCGATGGAAGCGAGGAAGAACGCGCCCGAACAGATGGAGACGACGCGGCGCGCGCGCTTCGCTGCTGCGCGCAGTGTTTCAAGCAGCACCGCGTCTTCGAGCGCGGCGCGGATATTGCCGCCCGCGATCATCAGCGTGTCGATCTTCTGCGGCAGGTCGCGATAGCTTCCGTCGGCGTCGATGCGGATGCCGCCGGAGGTGCGGAACGGGCCTTTCTTCTCCGCCAGCAGCGTCAAGGCATAAGCGGGCTTGTCCTTCGGGCACTCATCGTTGACGCCGGCCAGCATCTGCAGCGGGCCCACAACGTCGAGCACCTGCGCATCGGCGAAAGCCAGCATGACGACGGTTTTGGGACGGGGCTTTTCCATACCCGGGAATGTAGGCTTCCGCCGGCATGGCGGAAATGACAATCAGCCCACTTTTTCCGCCAATCGCAGCGCGACTGCATAGCCTTCCACGGGAACACCGGCTTCCGTGCGGGGCGAAGCGGGCATCAGGCCCGCCACATCCAGCCCTGCGCGTTCGGCTTGCGTGCGCAGATAGGATTCCGAATGCCGCCAGCGGCGCTTGGGACCGAGTTCGAAACCGTCAGCCGCCTTCTCGGTCGTGAAGAGGAACATGCCGTCTTCCGCCAGATGCGCGGCAACACCGGCGAACAGTTTTTCGAGATCGCCGAGATAGACCACCGTGTCGGCGGCGAGAATGAGATCGTAGCGGCGCTCGAACGCCGCCAGACCGGTTTCGATGTCGCCCACGACAAGCGCATTATATATGCCGAGCGCATGCGCCTTCTCGATCATCGCAGGCGAGAGATCGACACCATCGAGCCACGCGCTCATGTCCTTGAACACGACGCCGGCCAATCCGGTGCCGCAGCCGAGATCGAGGATGGCGAGGCCGCTCTGTTTCGGCAGGACGAACGACGCCAGTTCGCGCAATATCTCCGGTGCGCGGTAGCCGAGCTGGCCGCGCATGCGCGCGTCGTAATCGATGGAGAACTGGTCGAAGAGGTGGCGCACATAGCGCGCATCCGAACGGGCCTGCCCTTTCGCGGCTTCGGCCTGCGTGACGGCGGCCTGCAATTCTTCTGACACAACTTCGATCTGCGCGAACGCTTCCAGCGCCTTGTCCGGCTCGCCGGCATCGAGCCATGCGCGGCCGAGACCGAACCGCGCGTCATCCAGCGATGGATCGAGACGCAAGGCGCGCTGAAATTCGCCGATGGCGGTGGGCAACGTTCCGGCCGCACGCAAGGCTTCGCCGAGCGACACGGCCGCCATCGCGACGGACGGATTGAGCATCGCCGTTTCTCGCGCCACGCGCACCGCCTCGCCCGCATCGTTTGCCGAAAGCAACGCACGCGCGAGCGTGAAGCGTGCGAGCAATCCGCCGCGCCCCTCCTCGATCAGATCGAAGAGCAGCGTGGCGGCTTCCTTGGCGCGGCCTTGCGCGATCAGGTCTTCGGCGGTGTCGAGCGGGTTGCCGTCAGCTTGCAAGCGTGCATTTGCCGTTGTTGAGAACGACGATATCCCGCTCTTTCGATTTCGAGCGATAGGAGACGACGTTTCCGTCCACCCACATCTCGGTCACGATGGTTTCGCCGGGGAAAACCGGCGCCGAGAAGCGCACATCGAAGCCGGTGATCTTCGTCGGATCGTATTTGCACACCGTCGAGATCACAGAGCGGCAAGCGGTGCCATAGGTGCAAAGCCCGTGCAGGATGGGGCGCGGGAAGCCCGCCATCTTCGCCACGTTCGGATCGCGGTGCAGCGGGTTGCGGTCGCCCGACATCGCATAGAGGAATGCCTGGTCGGGGCGCGTGTCCGCCGCGTGCACGACATCGGGGGCACGCGTGGGGAGCACATGCGGCTCCGGTGCGCCGTCTTTCGGACCGCCAAAGCCGCCATCGCCGCGCGCGAAAGTCGAGCCCACCATCGTATAGAGCTTTTCGCCGGAAACCTTGTCGCGTGCCACGCTTTCAGTGACGAGCACGGCACCTTTATCCTTGCCCTTGTCGAACACACCCAGCACGCGCTGATCGATCACCACCTTGGCGGAAATCGGAAGCTGCTTGTGCAGCGTGATGCGGCGCTCACCATCCACGACCATCAGATAGTTGATGCCCGAACGCGCCATGATGTTGCCACCGCCCCAGCCGATCACCGACGCCATGGTGGGCACGGTCTTCAGGCCGTTCTCATACACGAAGGGAAGCTCGTTGGTGTTCATGGGATCGCGCATGAAGCCGATGCCGAGCGCATAGAGCATCGTGTCCCGATCGGTGTAGCTGGCTTCGTTGCCGGTGGACGTGGCCTGCATGAGTTCGTCGTAATTGATCGCCATATCCGTCTTTCCTGATGTTTCCCTAGCGGGAGTAGAGCCTTGAAGCCCGTTCCCCGCAAGCGTGCGCGCATGATAAGAATACGTCACGGAAACCGGAGGAACGCCATGGCCTATCGCTGCTTCAACGTCGAGATCGCGGACGGCATCGCCCACATCCAACTCAAGCGTGGCGACGAGCTCAACACCATGGTGCCGGAATTCTGGCGCGAATTGCCGGAGATCGTGAAAGATATCGACGCAGGCGCCAAGGCGCGCGTGATCGTCATCTCCTCGACCGGCAAGCATTTCTCCGGCGGCATGGACCTTTCGGTGTTCACCAGCGGCAACAGCGCAGGCACCTCTGCCGCTGCGTCAAAGGACGAGCGCGGCCGCGTGCGCGCGAATTTGCGGCTTTCCATCCTCGACATTCAGGAGACGTTCAACTGCCTGGAACGCGCGCGGATGCCGGTGCTGATGGCGATCCAGGGCGGCTGCGTCGGCGGCGCGGTGGATTTCGCCAGCGCCTGCGATTGCCGCTACGCGACGGAAGACGCGTTCTTCGTCATCCAGGAGATCAACATCGGCATGACAGCGGATGTCGGCACCTTCCCGCGCCTGTGCAAGCTGATGCCCGAAGGCATGGTGAAGGAGCTGGCCTATGCCGGCCGCCGCCTGCCCGCAAAGAAGGCGATGCAGTTCGGTCTCGTGAACGACGTATTCGCGACGCAGGACGAGATGTTGAAGCATGTCATGGCGCTGGCGAAGGACATCTCGGAGAAATCGCCGCTGGCGGTGCATGGCTCCAAGGTAATGATCAACTATGCGCGCGATCATTCCACGGCGGATGGTCTGGACTACATCGCGACCTGGCAGGCGGGCATGTACAACCCGGAAACCGACATGCGCGAGAGCTTCGTCGCGAAAGCGGAGAAACGCGTGGCGAAATTCGGCGACCTGCTCCCGCAGCGCAAAGGATTGGGCGCGGCTTAACGTGGCTTGATCACGTTGAAATGCATCGGCTTGCGCACGCGAAAGCCGAGCTTGGCGTAGAGGTGCTTGGCGGAGGCGTTCTCCGTCTTCACATGCAGGATCGGTATCTTGCCGTCGGCGATGATCTCGCGCGCGAGGATCGTCATCAGCTTGCCGGCATAACCGTTGCCTTGGTGATCAGGGTGCGTGCATACCGCGCTGATCTCGCGAAAATCGGTAAGCGACATGCGTTGCCCCGCCATCGCCATCAGCGTGCCGTTAACGGCGCGCAGGCCCAGATATTTCCCCATGCCGATGGTGCCATGCTCGAACGGGCCCGGCTGCGTGAGCTTGGTCAGCGCGATCATCTCCGGCACGTCCTTTTCGGACAGCAGCAACGGTTCGATATCGGCGCCGGGACGGAAGTCCTCGCACACCATCTGGTCGATGAAGCGGGAGAGCACGATTTCCCAATCGTCCGGCACCGAGACTTCGAAGCCGGTCGCCAATCCCACGATCTCTCCAGGCTTTGTCAGCGCGCGCAGGTCGGCGAAGGCTTGCGGGGAGGATTCGCAGATTGCCGACAATGGCGAGATGTCGCTCGGATAGCGCGCGGCTGCGCCGTGCATGCGTGCCATCGCACGGTGTCCGGATGTCAGGGACGACCAGACGGGATTCTCAAGCGGCGTGAAATCGGTCATGGCAGATTCACAATGTGGCATCGCCGCGTTGTGAATGGAATTGCGTGAAACGCAAACCCGATACTTGCTTATTCGATTTCGCGCTTAGCGCGCGACCACTTCACGGTGCGGCAGCATGACCGCGGGACCTTCCGCCCAGACATCGGTGAGCGGCACGCCGTGCTTCTCGATCACGCCTTGCGCGTGCTCGTAGCCTTCTGCAACGGCTTGATCGAACTTCTTCCAGTCGCGCAAGCCGATGTCCGGCAGCGGCGGCTCGAACAGATAATTCACCTGCTCACGCACGAGGCGGCGCTGCGCTTCGGAGCCGACGGTGCCGGAGCGCATCAGGATGGAAAGGATCGACGGCGAGCCGCGCATGCGCTGCCACAGCAGCCACCACCACGGACGCTCGCCATAACGCTCGTCCGTCACGCGGATGTCGAGTTCGCCGGTGACGTCGGAACCGATGATCGGGCCGGACTGGCGCTGTGCCATCACATCGACCGGCAAGTTGTTCATCACGCCGCCGTCGACCAACAAGTGGCCGTGATGTGTAACCGGCGGAAGAATTCCCGGCAGCGCCACGCTGGCACGCAACGCGCGCCATAGCGGTCCGGCACGATGCACATGGATGCGGCCGGACGTGAGATCGGACGAAACACAGAAAAACGGGCGCGGCATTTCCTCGATGCGGATGTCGCCGAAATGCTCGCGCAAAAGCTCCGACACTTTCTTGCCGCGCACCAAAGCGATCAGCGGGATGGTGTAGTCGGACAACGGGTTGGATTTCACGAACACTTCACGGGTGCGCGCGATAAGTTCGTCGAGGCTCCACTCCAATGCGAGGCCGGCGGCGATGATGCCACCCATGCTCGTGCCGCCGAGATTGTCGAATGGCACGCCCGCCTCCATCAACGCCTTGATGACGCCGATATGCGCGAAACCGCGCGCGCCGCCGCCGGCCAGCACAAGCCCGATGGCACGGCCGGAGATGAAACGTGCCAGACGGCGGATATCGTCCATGTTGTGTGCGCGGACGTGGTGATGGGATTCGAACAGTCCGCTGCGCAGTGCGAAATGCTCCGGCAACTCGTCCGCGCGGCCGGAACGGTGCAGCAGCAGCAGTTCCGGCAACCCGGTTGCCCGTTCCTTGAACGCCGGCAGATCGAGCGGGCGCAAGGGCAATGGCTTGCCGGAATCCGCAAGTAGCAGGATGCGATCGGCTTGCCGGAGGCAAAGCTGCGTCCACGCGCTGTCCGGCGCGTCGCCGCGATAGAACACGACATCGTGTGCCGCTTCGAAGGCGTTGAACCATTCCGCCGATTGCTCGGCGGAGTTCGCATCGAGCACCGCAGCCTTCGATCCCATCTGCACCAGAACGCTGGCGATGCGCCGTGCGATCGGCTCGTCGCCCAGCCCGTCCTGCAGGGGGACGAGCGCGAATGTCTTGGGACGCACCGGATCGCTGGGACGCTGGGTCGTCTCCTGCAGGCGCTTCACCAGCACGCGCATGAGATTCATCATCACCAGCGGGTAGCGCTGGATGAGGGATTCAAAGCCGTCCGGGCTGATGCGCAGCAACTCGGTGTCGCGCAGCGCAACGAGCTGTGCGGAATGGGATTCCTCGCCGGAGATCAGCGACATCTCGCCGACGGTCTCGCCGGCCGGGATATGCGCGACGAGGCGCTTGCCGCCCTTCTCGTCATCCACGAAGACGCCGAGCAATCCGGTGACGACCAGAAACAACGCGCGATCGTTTTCACCATCGCGCTTCAGCAGCATGCCGCCGGGCAGGCCGAACCAGTTGGCTTCCGACAGAAGGCGGCGCAGCGCCGCGTCGCCCACGTCGGCGAGCAGCGGAAAGCCGTGCAGGCGCTCGCGCAGGGAATCCGGATAGACGGTTTCGCGGCCGACCTTGAAGGAGGAGATGAAAGCCATGTTCACAGCACCGGCCATCCTTCTACCTCACCAGGCGGTCCAACCGCCATCGACGGCAAGTTCGGACCCGGTGACATAGCTGGCGGCGGGGCTGGCCAGGAAAAGCAAGGGACCAGCAATCTCTGGTGCTGAACCGGTCCGGCCCAGCATGGTCTTGGCGGCGAGCCGAGCAGCGAAGGCCGGATCGTTCTGCGCGACCGAAGCCTGTGGGAAAGCCCCCGGAACGAGCGCATTCACGCGAATCTTCTCCGGGCCCAACTCGGCGGCGAGATGGCGGGTGAGCTGCAGCAGCGCGGCCTTTGCGGGACCATAATGAAGCGGACTCGATTGCTCCGGCTTGGAATAGATGCGCGAGTCGGGCGCGACGTTCCCATACATGGACGCGATGTTCACGACGCTGGCGTCGCCCGTCGCGGCGACTGCCGCGCGCAACGCGGGCAACGCGGCACGCACAAGCTCGAACGCGGCGACGACGGAGGAGCGATAGGTCTGCTCGAACGCTTCAAGCGTCAGCGCGGCGAAGGGCGCAGGCGTCATGGAAATGGCGTTGTTGACGAGAATATCCAGGCGCGGACGTGATGCCATGAAGTCCCGCGCGCGCGCGAAATCGGCGACATCGAACGCCGCGCGTTCGACCGAAAAGCCCTGCTCTTTCAGATCGCTCTCGAAATCCTTCAGCTTCGCGTCGTTGCGGCCGTTCAGGATCACGTGCGCACCGGCCCCGCACAGTGCATGGACCATCGGCTTGCCGAGATGACCGGCTGCGCCGGTCAAGAAGGCGATCCGGCCGCTGAGATCGAAAAGACGAGCCGTCATTTCGGCCATTCCGCCGGATTGAGAAGCTGCGCGGGGACGCGTGGAATGTCGGCTTCCATCTCGGCGCAGTCCCAATAGGACAATGGCGCGTGCGTGGCGAGGCGGAGATTCTGCTCAAGCTGGTCTTCGGTCTCCATGCCGATCACCACGCCGTCGATCCAATCCTGCCCGCGCGCATAAGCGAGACAGAGATCGGCGGTGTTCTTGCGGTCGTAACGGCGCGCAAGCTCCGTGAGGAAGGTCACGAGGTCGGGCGCGTTCACGCCTTCGACCTTCGGCCATAGGGACGGATCGTCCGCGGCGAGAATGCCCTGCAGGAAAACGCTGCGCGCATGCACGGTGAGATGCTCGCGGTCGCGAATACGATCGATCACGCCCGCCTTGCGCCAGCGCCAGTCCAGGATGTTGAACGGAAGCTGGATGTGGCTGACATCGGCGCAGCTCACGGCGGTCAAAGCTTCTTCCGGTGTCTGAACGGACACGCCGAGGGACAGAACGCTGCCGTCTTCCAGATGTTCGAGGAGGCGCTCCCAAACCCAGCCGTTAAAGGCGGAGATGTGCGACGCGCGATGGAGCAGGAGGCAATCCAGACGCGCGCGGCGCAGCGCCAGCAGCGAAGCCCAGATGCTGCGATCCACCGCTTCGCGCACATCGTCTCGCGACGCATCGTGTGAAAGCTCGCTCAGCGGCGACAGCTTGGTGACCGTGCGGATGCCCTTGCGCAATTCCAGCGCTTCGCCGAGCCGGTTCTCGCTCTCACCATAGGCCCGCGCGGTGTCGAATTTGGTGATGCCCGCGTCGGCAGCGCGATGGACGATGTTCAGAGCCGCGCTGTGCGAAGGCATGCCGGTGCGATTGGCCGCGCCGTAAGGCTGGCCCAATTGAACCGATCCCAGCACCAGTTCAGCCGGAGCGCCGCGCATTGCGAAAAGCCTTTGTCCCCGCCTGCACCCTAGGCCCGTATGGTAAATGAGCGGTTACTTTGGGAACTCCGGCTCAATCTTGGCCGATGATTTTCCAGAGGCTGGCGCAGGAAAAGATGATCTCGTCCTCCACCATGAAATCGCCCCGCAGGAAGATGACAGACCGGGTCCGGCGGGTGAGCGCTGGCTTCACCTCGACGATCTCGCCCAGCCGCGCGCCGCGGATGAACTGGCTCTGCATGTTGAGCGTCACGACATTGGCGTAATCGCAGGCATCCCAGGCGGCCTGCCCCATGGTCATGTCGGCCAGCGTCATCAACATGCCGCCATGTATGACGCCGCGCAGGTTCACATGCCGTTCGTCCACGACGAAGGCATAGCGGCGCTCCAGTTTCTCGCCGATCTCGTAAAGCGGGCCGACGAAATTCTCGAAGGGGTCGATGAGCTTGGTCTCGCGGTAACCCGCGAGTTTGGCTGGCAGCGCGCTCATCCTTCAGCGCCGCTGATCTTCCACACGCCGCTGCCCACCATCAGCACCCGCTCGCCGCAGACAAGCTCGCAGGACAGGAACACGATGGTGCGCGTGCGGCGCGTGACGCGCACGCGGCTTTCGATGATGTCGCCGAGCTTTGCGGGCGCCACGAAATCGCAGGTGAGCGAGACCGTGGCCGTGGCTGGCGCATCAGAGATGAGACGCGAGGTGCGGCTCATCGAGGTGTCCATGAACGTCATCAGCATGCCGCCATGCACGGTGCCGGAACCATTCATATGCTGCTCGGCGGCGGCGAAGGCGAAACGCTTCACCGCGCCGTCTTCGGTGTCTTTCAACCGGTAGAGCGGTCCCACAAACTTGTTGAAGCCGCCGGTGGAGGCGATTTCGGCATCTTGCGGAATGCCCGCGGGTGGATTCGCCATGGCTGCCAAATGATTGCGTGTCGCTCCGGTGATAAGAACTTTCCGGTTGCAGCGCAACATTGCGTGATCGTGCGCGGTTTTGGCGCTTCCGGCGCAGGTCCTTCGCATTGGAAACACGAAATCGCCACACTAGACTGCCACCCGATAACGAGGGGGCATCAGGCGGCGGAATCACCGGCGCGCCCGTAAGCATGAGGAATCCCATGAAAAAGAATTTTCTCCGCGCCGCGTTCGTTGCTGCGCTCATGTCCACCGCCGCCATCACGATGGCGACGACGTCGGCGCTGGCCGCCGACCATTTGAGCAAGGACGTCGCGACGGACCTCAAGGCCGCGCAGGACGCGATCACCAATAAGGACGGCGCGACTGCGATGGCCCAGATCAAGGCTGCGCAGGCGCTGTCCGATCGCACGCCTTATGACGATTTCACGATCAACCGCTTCCTTTCTGCGGTCGCCGCGCAGCAGCAGGACTACCCCACCGCCGCCACGGCTTATGACGCCTTCATCGGGACGACATACTTCAACGACCTGAAGCCGGAAGAGCAGAAGGCGGCGTATCACGACGCCACGATCGTCAGCCAGAACGCGCAGCACTGGCAGAAGGTCATCGAATACGGCCAGAAGCTGGAAGCGATGCAGGGGCTCGACGATCTTACCGAAACGATGATCGCCATCGCCTATTATCAGTTGAAGGACAATGCCAACGCGCAGAAATACGCGCAGATGGCGATCGACGCCGCGAAGGCCGCAGGCAAGGAACCGCAGCCGAACGCGACGATCATCATCGGCAATGTCGAGGGCAAGACCAATCCGGACGCGGCGCGCCGCGCGATCGAGAGCCTGATCCTGTCGAGCAACAATCCCGACGACTGGGGCAAGCTCATCGACGATGCGCTGAGCCACAAGGGCACCAAGGCGATCGATGCCTTGTTCCTGTTCCGCCTGCGCAACGCGGTCGGCGCGTCGAAAGGCGACGATCTGACGATGCAGGCAGGCCTCGCCTCGCAGCAACATCTCGACAAGGAAGCCGCCACCGTTCTCGAAGACGGGATCAACAGCGGCAAGCTCACCTCGGGCCAGGCCACCGGCCTTGCCGCCGCGCGCAAGGGCGCGGCCCAGGACGCGGGCGTGCTGAACTCCGTGGCCTCGGTCGCGAACAGCTCCAAGAACGGCCAGGCCGCGCTCGCGCTGGCCGAAGACTATTGGGGTTATGGGCGCTACGCGGATGTCGAAGCCATGGCGCGTCTCGCCTCCACCAAAGGCGGCCTGAAGGATCCGGGCGAAGCCACCATGCTTCTCGGCATGGCGCAGGCGATGCAGGGCAAGTCCGCCGAAGCCCAGGCTACGCTTGGCGGTGTGACAAGCGGCGGCGAAGCCCGCACGCGCGGCGCGCATCTGTGGGCGCTCTATGCCCAGGTGAAGGCCAAGGGCGCGGCACCCGCAGCACACTGATTATTTGTAAAAAGGGGCGCCGCGCGGCGCCCCTTTTCTTATTCGCAGGACCGGCTGATGGGCATTTTGCTCGGTTTCGTGCCATTCATCGTGTTCGCCTTGCTGAGCGGCATTTCGATCAGCCTCGCGCTGTGGCTCGCCTTCGCGGCGGCGTTCGCCATCGGCATCCGCGATTTCCTGCATGCCAAGATGATCCGCCTGCTCGACATCACCTGCCTGATGCTGTTTGCGATGCTGGCGCTCTACACCGGCTTCATTCAGCCGAGCCTGCCGGTACAGGCGGTGCGCATGATCGCGGACATCGTCCTGCTTCTGCTGGCGCTCATTTCGATGGCGCGGAAGATCCCGTTCCTCGAACAATATCTGCGCGACGAGATGCCGGAGCGATTGTGGGACACGCCCACTTTCGCGCGCGCCTGCTATATATTGAGCGGCGTCTGGGCCATCGCGTTCCTTGTGATGGGCGTGGCCGATGGGCTGACCACGTTCGAGCATCGCCTGTCGTTTTCGCTCGACGTGGCGATCGGGCTCGTCGCATTGGCTGCAGCGGTGGTTTTCACCGCGCGCTATCCGTCGCACATCCTGGCCTCACGACAGGCGTGAAACCGCCGCCGTTTTGCGCGATACTCGCCGCGCAACGGAGCGATCCTCGATGTCTCTCGAAAATCTGTTCACCGATCATCCCCGCTCGGTCGGCGAAACCTACTCCCAGCATCTCGCGACGGCCTGCTCGTTCGGCGCGCGCATGGTTGCGGCGGGCGGCGCCTGCGTGCTGCACGGTGTCTTTCCGTTCCTCTTCGTGCGCACCGGGTCGACGACCGTGCGCCATCTGCATGACGAGATGATCACCCATCGCTCGCGCAAGCTTGCGGCCCCGGAATGGGCCGATATGGGCGCGCATATCTGAACCGCCGGATCGGCATTCTTCGCTGGTTCCCGGCTTGCCTTTATTTCGTTATTTTGCTAAATACCAAAATATGAGCGATACCTTCGATGCGCTGGCCAATCCCGTGCGGCGGAAAATTCTCAAGCTTTTGCGCCGCCAGCCGATGAGCGCGGGCGAGATCGCAGAGAAATTCGATCTCGCCAAGCCCACGCTGTCGGGACACTTCGCCGTGCTGAAATCCGCCGGTCTCGTCACCGCGGAGCGCAAAGGCACGACAATTCTTTATCGCCTCAACATGAGCGTGCTGGAGCAAACCATGTCGGCGCTCATGGATATTGCGGGGACCGAACCGAAAGGACGCAAGTCATGAGAACGCGTAGTCCGCTGATCGCGAGCATGATGCTCATCGCCCTGATGGTTGCGCTCAGCGCCTGGGCGTGGAGCGCGATCGCGCCCGGCGCGCGCATTGCGATGCATTGGGATATCCACGGCCACGTCAACGGATTTGCGTCCAAGCCCATAGCGCTCGGCTTCGCTCCCCTCTTGGCGCTGGTGCTTACGGCACTTTTTGTGTTGTGGCCCCGCGTTGAACCTCGCCGCGTCAATCTGGCTGCAAGCCGCTATCCCTATACGGCAGGCTGGATTGGCGCGGTGGGCGTTCTCGCCGCCGTGCACGTCATCGTCGTCATGGAAGCGCTCGGAAAGATGATCGATGTCCGCAGCGCGACACTCACCACCGTTTCGGTCCTGCTGATCGTGCTGGGAAACTTCCTGGGCAAGTCGCGCGCGAATTTCTTCGTCGGCGTCCGCACGCCCTGGTCCCTGAGCAGCGATCTTGCGTGGGAGAAAAGCAATCGGATCACCGGATGGCTCATGGTGCTGACCGGGTTCGCGGTGCTTGTAGCGCTGGTCTCGGGGCCCTTCGATGTGGCGATCTTTGTCATGATCGTCGGAACAGTTGGCGGGGCGCTGGCCGGCATCGTCGCGTCCTATGTTTATTGGAAGCACGACCCGGATCGCCATGCGGGGGATGGCGTCCTCGAATAGCCGGTTTTGCGCCCGCGCGCGCCTCAGGCTACCGTCCGCGCCGGCCAAATCCGGAAGGACATCCCATGAGAGAAGCCGTCATCGTTTCCACCGCCCGCACGGGCCTCGCCAAGTCGGTTCGCGGCGGCTTCAACATGACACACGGCGCCGCGATGGGCGGCCACGCGGTCAAGCATGCCATCGCCAAGGCAGGCATCGATCCCAAGGAAGTGGAAGACGTCTATATGGGCTGCGCGCAACCGGAAGGCGCGACCGGCATGAACGTCGCGCGTCTCTCGGCGATCTGGGCCGGATGCCCGGTGACGACCGGCGGCACGACGATCAACCGCTTCTGCTCGTCCGGCTTGCAGGCCATCGCGATGGCAGCGCAGCAGGTGATGACGGAAGCCACGCCCGTCGCGATCGGATCGGGCGTCGAATCCATCTCGCTCGTGCAGATGGGCGGCATGAACACCAAGAACATCACCGAAGAACATCTGATGCAGGTGAAGCCCGCGCTGTGGATGTCGATGATCGAAACAGCGGAGATCGTGGCCGAACGCTATGGCATCTCCCGCGAGCGTCAGGACGAATACGCGCTGGAAAGCCAGCGCCGCACGGCCGCGGCGCAACAGGCGCAGAAATTCGCCGACGAGATCGTGCCGATGAAGACGAAAATGAAGCACGTCGACAAGGCGACGAAGCAGGAGTCGGTGGTCGATTACACAGTGGATCGCGACGAGTGCAATCGCCCGGACACGACGCTGGAAGGCCTCAAGGCGCTGCAGCCGGTGTTCCAGGGCGGACAGGAAGTGAAGGTCGGCAAATACATCACCGCGGGCAACGCTTCGCAGTTCTCCGACGGCGCATCGGCGTGTGTCGTGATGGACGGCGCGGCCGCCGCCAAGCGCGGCATCAAGCCGCTCGGCATTTTCCGCGGCTTCGCGGTGTGCGGCTGCGAGCCCGATGAAATGGGCATCGGCCCGGTCTTCGCGGTGCCGCGCTTGCTGGAACGGCACGGTCTGAAGGTTTCCGACATCGACATCTGGGAACTCAACGAGGCCTTCGCAAGCCAGACGCTCTATTGCGCCGACAAGCTGGGCATTCCGCATGACAAGCTGAACGTGGACGGCGGCGCGATCTCCATCGGCCATCCCTACGGCATGTCGGGCGCGCGCATGACGGGGCACCTGCTCATCGAAGGCCGTCGCCGCAAGGCGAAACTCGGCGTCGTCACCATGTGCATCGGCGGCGGCATGGGTGCGGCGGGCCTGTTCGAGATCCTGCAGTAACCGGATGCGCTTTCTCGCTCTGACTCTTTCGCTGCTTGTGCTGGCGGGCTGCGCGGAATTGAACGCGCCGCTCCGCAAGCCGCTTCCGCCACCGCCCGATCCGCACACGCAGATGGCGGCGCTGGAAGCGCGCATCAATACGCTGGTCGAAGCCGAGCGGCTGAAGATCGATCCGAACGCCAAGCCGTTGTCGCTCGATTCCGAACTCGTCGGCGTCGCGCGGCAGAAGAGCGAGGACATGGCGACGAAGAATTATCTCGCGCACGCCGCCCCCGATGGCTCGACGACGGCCAGCATCGTCATGGACAAGGATGCGAATTTCCAGGGCCTGCTCGGCGAGAACATCGCCGCGGAGCACTACACGCCGCAGATCGGCGTCGATCCTGACAAATTCGCCCGCGAGTTCGTCGACGGCTGGCTCGCCAGCGCGGCGCACAAGGACAATCTCGCCTATCCCTCCTATAACCGCACGGGCGTTGGCGCGGCGGTGAATGGCGACACCGTGTATGTCACCCAACTCTTCGCCACCGACATGGGCCTGCCGCCGCCGGACCAGCAGACGTCGCAGCGCTCCGTGCAGAGCTATGACAGCGCCAAGTCCGCAAGCGCCGCCTCCACACCGCCGCCGCCCGGCGCTACACTCGTCCAACCGGCAAAGCCGAGGCACAAGACCAGGAAGAGGTAGGTGTGCGATGCAGACCAACCAGCCGATCGAAAACTATTCGGACTTCTGGCCCTATTATTTGCGCGAGCATTCCAGGCCGCAGACGCGCGCCATCCATTACGCTGGAACTGCCGTCGCCCTCGCTTCGCTCCTGGCGCTGATCGTCACCGGCAACGGCCTGTTCGGACTTGCGGCCCTTTTCGGCGGCTATGGCTTTGCGTGGTTCGGTCACTTCTTCATCGAGAAGAACAGACCCGCGACCTTCACCTACCCGCTGTGGTCCCTGTTCTCGGACTTCCGGATGGCGTGGACCTGGGCGACCGGCCGACTCGGCCCGGAACTGGCGCGCGCGGGAATTGAACGACCTCGCTAACCCCGAATTAACGCTGCAGGGCCAACGATAGCTGTGAGTGAATGGGTCAAAGGGGGACATACCGTCCCTCGGACGGGCCTGTTTTCTTTACACAATATGTAGGCGCCGATACCTTCATTGGGGGTACGGCAGATGGCGAATCAAGAAATGCAGCCCGATCTCCCGTGGAACGTCGCCGGAATACCGCCCGAGGCTCGGGAAGCGGCGCGTGCAGCGGCGAGGCGTGAAGGCCTGTCGGTCGGCGAGTGGCTGACCCGGCGCATCATGCGCACCTTCGCGGAAGTGGCCGACATGACGCCGATGCGCGAGGCCGCGCCGGTGACCCAATCCGCGCGCGACAGCGCCGCGATGCTCGACAGCGTGTCCCGCAGCGAGTCCGAAGCGCAGAACGCCTACAAGCGTATCGAAGAACAGTTGCGCAGCGTCAGCCGCCGCCTGGAAGCGGCCGAGCGCAGCCAGACCGAAAACAACCGCGCGATGAGCAAGACCGCGACGGAAATCAACATCGCCACGCGCGAACAGGCGCAGGCGTTCGATCAGCTCGGCGCACATGTGGTGAGCCTCGGCGACCGTTTAAGCCGCGTGGAACAGCAATCCGCGCAGGATGGGTTGAAAGATGCGGTGCGCGCCCTGCATCAGGGCCTGTCGCGCATGGCCGACCAGATCGCGCAGACGGCGAACCAGTCCGCCGATCAGCTGGCGACGCTCGCGGGAAACGTCGAGAACGTCGCGGGCCGCGTCACCGAATCCCGCGCCGAAGCGGAAAGCACCTCGCGCACGCTGGAACAGCGCATCGCGATGATCGACGAGCGCGTGCGCGCGGTCGATCGCGCCGCGCATTCCAGCGCCGACGCGATGGAACGCACCATCGCCAACATCGAAAAGACACAGGCCGAACGGAACGTCTCTACGTCAGAGATGCAGCGGCAGGCCGCGACGCTGGCGCAATTGAGCGACACGCTCGATCGCCTGAACGCGCGACTGTCGGCGAGCGAATCCCAGACCTCCGGCGCGATGGCGCGCCTGGAAGAGAATGTCGCGCGGCTGGAAGCGAAGGGGCAGGACGCCCTGCTCGACCGCCGTCTGCTCGGCATCGAACACGCGCTGTCCGATATCGCCGCGCGCCTCGAGACCACCGAGCGCAGCACGGCTTCGGGAAGCAACGGCAACATCGAAGAGACCATGCGCAACCTCGCGCAGCGCGTGGATGCCGCCGACAAGCGCCATCGCGATGCGCTGACCGAACTGCGCAGCGCCGTGAAGAGCGCCAATGGCAGCATCGCCGAAGCGAGCTTCCAGCAACCCGCGCCGCAGCCCTCGCCTTACGCCGCCAGCGGCCCGCAGAGCGCCGGTGCGCCGATCCTCGATCTTCCGCCCTTCCCCGACGCGCCCGGTTATCAGCCGCCCGCGCAGGACCCGTTCGCGCCGCCGCCGTTCGAAACCAGCACGCTCGAGCCCACTCCGGCGTTCAACGGCGCGAGCGCATTCGGCACCGATACATTCGCATCGGTCGCGCAATCGGCGCCCTCCAGCGAATCCTTCATCGCCGCTGCGCGCCGTTCCGCGCGCGCCGCGAATGCCGATGCAGTGGAGCAAACTTCGAGCGGGTTCTCCTGGGGCTTGCGGCGCGACAAGGACGCGGCCAGTGCCGACGAGGAGCCGAAATCCAAAACGCGCTATGCGCTGATCGCGGGCATCGCGATCTTCGCGGTGCTCGCCGTCGCCGCCGGAACCTATCTCAGCCGTCTGGGCAGCGCGCCGAAGGAAATCCGCAAGCCCGCGAATATCAATCAGATTCTCAACCAGAAACCGGCAACACCGCCGGTCACCACCTACACGCCGCCGCTCGGCGAGAGCGAGACGGTGACGCCGCCGCCCGCACCGCCGGCTGCCGCTTCATCGCAACCCGTCAATGTCGCGCCGGCGGCGGTCAAGCCGGTTCCGGACGTCACCAAGCCCGCGGAACAGACGAAGCCCGCCACATCGGCGCAGAAACTCACCGGCCTCGCCAATGGCGGCAACGTGAAAGCGCAAGCGGTTCTGGGCTTCTCTTATCTCGACGGCACCAACGGCTTCACGGTGAACGAAGCCGAAGGCGCGCGCTGGCTGGAACGTGCCGCCAACAGCGGCGATGCGATGGCCGCCTATCGCCTGGGCACGCTCTACGAGCGCGGCCATGGCGTGCCGACGAACGCGAAGAAGGCCGATGAGCTCTACGGGATCGCGGCGAAGCAGGGCAACCGCAAGGCGATGCACAATCTCGCCGTGGCGTTCGCGGAAGGCTCCGGTGTCCCGAAGAACATGCAGCAGGCCGCGGACTGGTTCACGAAAGCCTCCGAGCTCGGCCTGAAGGACTCGCAGTTCAATCTCGCCGTGCTCTATGAGCGCGGCATGGGCGTGAAGCAGAGCCTCACCGAAGCATTCAAATGGTACTCGATCGCTGCGGCGCAGGGCGATGCGGAATCCAAGACACGCGTCGATGCACTCGCCACGCAGCTCACGCCCGCGGACAAATCCGCCGCACAGGCCGCCGTGCAGAACTTCCACCCCAAGCCGCTCAATCCTTCCGCCAACACGGCGCCGACGGCAGCCGACCTCGTCGGTGGTTGACCCGCGGGATAGCCGCGCGCAAACTTTCTTCTGCTTCGTGATCAGCGCGTTCGCCGGACGCGCGTCTCCAGCATTCGCGCGCGTCTGAACGGATGGAAATCTATCTGCCCATCGCGGAAATGTCGGTCCATTGGCTGATCGTTCTTGCGATGGGTGGCGCTGTCGGGTTTCTCTCCGGCATGTTCGGTGTCGGCGGGGGATTCCTGCTGACCCCGCTTCTGATCTTCTACGGCATTCCCTCCGAAGTCGCGGTGGCCACCACCGCCAGCCACATCACCGCCTCCTCCATGGCCGGCGCCATCGCGCAATGGAAACGGCGCTCGGTGGACTTCGCGATGGCAGGCGTGCTGCTGGCCGGCGGCCTGATGGGCACCAGCTTCGGCGTCTATCTCTTCAAATTGCTGCGCGAGGCGGGCCAATCCGAACTCACCGTGTCCGCCGGTTATGTGATCCTGCTGGGCACGGTCGGCGGCTTGATGCTCAGCGAAAGCCTGCAAGCCATCCGTGCCGCACGCGGCGGCAATCCGCTGCCGACGCGCCCC